>JAGWWS010000067.1 GCA_018970255.1 Verrucomicrobiota bacterium
CCGGCCCGATACCTACACCGTGGTGCGGGCGCTGCGATCCGCCGGATACAAAACCGCCATCTCCGGAAAGTGGCATTTGGAGGAAGGCCATCTCACCCCCGCGCAGGCGCGGGAGCTGGGTTTTGATTTCTGCAACGAATCGGCCGACCGCAGCCGCCCCTACCGCGACACCCAACGCTTCACCGACGACGCGATCCGCTTCATGCGGGAGAACCGGGATCATCCCTTCTTCCTCTACCTCGCCACCGTCGCCGTGCACGGACCCCACATCGTCCCGCCGGAGGACAAAGCGCGCTGGAAGGAAAAACTCCAAGGCAAAAACCCGGGCATCCCGGCCGACATGCTGGCGGGCTTGGAATTCGTGGACGCCTCGGTCGGGCGCGTGCTGGATGCGCTGAAGGAACTTGGCCTGGCAGAAAACACCATGGTCGTCCTGGCTTCCGACAACGGCGGGGTCGCCAAGACGCGCTACTCCGAGGCCAACCGTCCGTTCCGCGAGGGTAAGGGCACGCACTACGAAGGCGGGGTGCGCGTGCCGCTGGCCATCCGCTGGCCCGGCCACATTCCGCCCGAGACGCGCTGCGATGTCCCGGTACAATTCGCCGATTTCCTGCCCACGTTTTGCGAGGCCGCCGGCGTGAGGCCCGATCCCGGCCACCCGCTGGACGGCATCAGCCTTTTTCCCCTCTTTGCGCAAGGCGCTGTGCCGGACCGCACCCTCTTCCTCACCTATCCACACTACATGAGGGAATCCGCCGCGACCCCGGTGCGAACCGTGATCCAAAACCGCTACAAGCTGGTCTGGCATCCCTACGACCACATCGAAATCGAGGGGGACAAGATTTCCGACCGCACGATGCGCTATGTGGCGAAGCCCCGCATCGAGCTTTTCGACCTGCTCGAGGATCCCGCCGAACGCCACAATCTCGCGGAGAAGATGCCGGACAAGGTGGCCGAGTTGCAGAAACTCTACGAGGAGTGGATGAAAAAGGTCGGGGCGAAGGATCTCACCCCCAACCCGGACTACGATCCCACCGATCCCCTCTTCAATGCCCGCGATGCCGCGCTCAAAAAACAAAAGCCTACGATGGAGTGAACCCCATCTTTCACCTCGTGACCGCCCTGCTCCTCGTGCCGCTCTTCACTTTGCGCGGCGCGGAAACCCCGGGCGCACCACCCCTCCCGCCCTGCCAAGCGGCCTTCGGCTTCGAATCCCTCCGCTTGGGCGGCGTCTTTGGACGCCACGCGGAAACCATGATGAAAGGCAACCTCCTCCAACTCGACATGGAGAAGGATTTTCTCGCCCCTTTCCGCCAGCGAAAAACTCCCAACGCACGCTACATCGGGCTGGGCAAGACCCTGGATGCGGGTGTGCATTTTGCGGCGCTCACCGGCGACCCGGAGATCACCGCCTGGAAAGACAAGTGGATCGCCGAGACGATCGGCACCATGGATCCCGACGGCTACCTCGGGATCAGCCCGCGCGGCGCGCCCCACGAATGGTCGAAGTTCGGGTTTCACGAGCGAGGGCCGATCATCCTCGCGCTGGCCAACAACTACCGGTTTTTCCGCGATCAAAAATCCTTGGACGCGGCCCGGCGGATCGCCGACGCCATGCTCGCCGAGTGGCCCGAGGACATGCTCCTGCCGCAAAAATTGCTCCTTTGGACGGTCGAATACCCGCTCATTCGCCTGTCCGAAATCTCGGGCGAGCCGAAATACACCGAATTTGTCCGCACCCGGTTTTTTCCCGGCGACAAGCTGAACAAACAGTGGTCGTGGGTGACCCTGCCCATGATGGGCCACGTTTACGACTGGTGCGACGCCAACATCAGCATGTTGGATCTGAATCGCCATCACCCGCATCCCACCCTCAACTCGGCGTGGCCACAAATGATCGATTGGCTGAAGGACGGCGGATCGGTCCCCACCGGCGAGTTTTGCGAGACCGAGCGCTGGACGCGCGGCCAAATCACCCGCAACAAAAGCGCGGAGCCGGAAACCTCGGAACCCCTGCTGCCGACCAAGTGCGGGGAAAGTTGCGCCAAGTTCTATGTCGTCCATTTGCTTGACCGCCTCAACCGCTCGAAGCCCGAAGCCTTCCACTCCGATGTGATCGAACGCACTTTTTACAACGGCCTTTTCGCCGCCATGTCCCCGGAGGGCCGCCAGCTTTGTTACAGCCTGAGCATCGAGGGCACGCGGAGCTACTGGCCCTCGGATACCTACTGCTGTCCCGGCAACCTCCGCCGCGCCTTTGCCTATCTGCCGTATTATTTCTACACGGTCGGAGACGGCCGGATCACCGTGAACCTCTACGGCGAGTCCGAAGCGAAGCTCAAGCTGCCAAACGGCACGGCGATCTCGCTGGTGCAGGAAACCGATTATCCGGCCACGGGCAAAATCCGTTTCCGCGTCGAGCCATCTTCCCCGGTCAAACAGGCAATCTCCTTCCGCATACCCGCTTGGTGTCATCGTCCCGCGGTGCTGCTCAACGGCACGCCGGCCAAGGAAGAACCCAAGGCCGGAAATTTCCTCGCCATCGAAAGGGAGTGGGCGGCGGGGGACATGGTGGAGCTGGATTTTCCGATGGAGTGGCGCTGGATCACCGGGATCCGCACCCAACAAGGGAAAGCAGCCCTCGCCCGGGGCCCGGTCGTTTACAGCCTCGATCCCGTGGCCAGCGGGCTGGACTATGTCGATGCCTC
>JAGWWS010000068.1 GCA_018970255.1 Verrucomicrobiota bacterium
CCTCATCATGCTCGTCATGATTCCGTTCTGGACGAGTTTTCTCATCCGCACCTACGCGTGGATCACGATCCTCGCGAAGGATGGTTTGCTGAACGCGATTCTGCTCGGCAGCGGGCTGATCACCGAGCCGATGGCCATGCTCTACACGCCCTTCGCGATCGTGCTCGGGCTCGTTTACAATTTCCTGCCCTTCATGATCCTTCCGATCTACACGAGCGTGGAAAAACTCGACAACGCCATGATCGAGGCCGCCTACGATCTCGGCGCCGGGCCGCTGCGCGCGTTTTCGCAAGTGATCATTCCCCTCACCAAACCGGGCATCGCCGCGGGAGCGATGCTGGTATTTGTCCCCTCGATCGCCATGTTCGCCATTACAACGCTCATGGGCGGCGGCGCGAATCCCACCATCGGCGAAGTCATTTTCAAACAATTCACCTCGGGCCGGAACCAACCCTTCGGCGCCGCGCTGGGGACGGTTCTGCTGGCGATCTTCATTCTCGCCCTGTGGCTCTCGCGCCGCCAGCGCGAGGAAACATGAGCCTCCAGGGCCGACCGGATACGGGTTTTATTCGAGAACGCGAATCCGGAAGAAGCCTTTGTCCAACGGCGAACCGGCGGCGGGCACGGTGGCGTTGATGGATTGGGTCGCCGTTCCAAGGTAAGCGTCACGCGGGGTGCCTTATTGCCTGCGCTGGAGATCGTGGAAGAGTCGTGGGCGCGTGCTTCGACATCTCCAGCATCTCCAACTAGGCGGCCTTGGGAAGGGGTTGGCGGGCTTTGGCCCAGGCGGCGGGGGTGAACTCGGGGATCATTGTGTTGGTGGCTGCGGGCAAACGGGTGAGGACATCGCGCAGATAGGCGTGGGGGTCGATGCCGCGGCGGCGGCAGCTTTCGATCACGGTGTAGATGATGGCGCTGCGTTGGCCGGCGTCGGCGTGGCCGATGAAGAGCCAGTTTTTCTTGCCCAGCGCGGTGGGCCGAATGGCGTTTTCCACAAGGTTGTTGTCGATCTCGATGCGGCCGTTGGCGGTGTAGGCGGTGAGTTCCTTCCAGTTGTCGAGGGTGTAGGCGATGGCTTTGGCGAAGAGGCTTTGCGGGAGGTGGAGCCCGCTGGCGGCCATTTTCTGGAGCGCGCGTTGGATGCGGGCGAGGATGGGAAGGCTTTGCGCGGTGCGCTGGATTTCGCGCAGCTTGGGGCAGGCGGTGGTGCGGCGCAGGCGGCTTTCGATGGCGTAGAGGTTGGCGATTTGCTTGAGCGTCCAACCGGAGCGCACGGGGGTGTGTTCGCCCGCGTCGCAGAAGTGGCGCCGGGCGTGGGCCCAGCACCCGACGAGTTGGATGCCGGGGCGCTTGGCGGCGAAGCTCTCGTAGGCGGCGTAGCCCGACTTTCTCAACCCAACCCGAAAATCCGCGATTTTCACCCCTCCGCCGCCCGCCAACCCGCATAAACACTAGGCCCCCTCCGAAAAAGTCGTTGTAGTGAAGACCCACCCTCTTCACACCCCGGAAAATTTGACTACTCTCATGCACCGTCATGTTTTTACGAAGCACCCGACGGTTCAAAGACGGCAAGGAACACCGCTACTGGTCCATCGTGGAAAACCGCCGCTGCGTCGGCGGGAAAATCCTCCAACGCCCCGTCCTCTACCTCGGCGAAATCAACGACAGCCAAAAAGCCGCCTGGTGCCGCGTCCTCCAAGGCTTCGACGAAACCGCCGGAGAGCCCCGCCAAATGGCCCTCTTCGCCTGGGACCGCCAAATCCCCGCCCACGCCGCCGATATCGGCGTCGGCGTCCGTCTCAAGGATTTCAGCCTCCACCGCCCCCGCCAGTGGGGAGCCTGCTGGCTCGCCTGCGAACTCTACAGCCAGCTCGGGCTCGACGAATTCTGGCACCAGCGCCTGCCCGAAAGCCGCGAAGGCACCCCCTGGAGCCACATCCTCCAAACCCTCGTCACCTACCGCCTCATCGCCCCCGGCAGCGAATGGAAACTCCACCGCCAATGGTTCGAGCAAAGCGCGATCGGCGACCTCCTCGGCCACGACCTCTCCCTCGTGGAAAAAAACGCCCTCTACCGCGTCCATGACCGCATCCTCGCGCACAAGGACGACCTCTTCAGCCACCTCGCCAAAAAATGGAGCGACCTCTTCGGAGCCCAATTCGATGTCCTCCTCTACGACCTCACCAGCACCTATTTCGAAATCGACGCCCCCGACCCCGCAGGCACCAAAAAACGCTTCGGCTACTCCCGCGACAAACGCCCCGATTGCGTCCAAGTCGTCATCGCCCTCGTCGTCACTCCAGAGGGCTTCCCGCTCGCCTACGAAGTCCTGCCCGGCAACACCTCCGACAAATCCACCCTTCGCGACTTCCTCAAAAAAATCGAAACCCGCTACGGCAAAGCCCGCCGCATCTGGGTCATGGACCGCGGCATCCCCACCGAGGAAATCCTCGCCGAACCGGAAGGCCGGGCGGCCCGGAGATAGACTGCCGCAGGCAGCCCCGAAGGGGTGAGGGAGGCGGGAGCCGACCGAATCAAATGCGCGCCAGCAAGCCCCCCGTCCAATACCTCGTCGGCACCCCCAAAGGCCGCCTGAGCCGCTACGAAGCCGACCTCCTCAAACTCCCCTGGCAAAAAGTCCGCGACGGCGTTG
>JAGWWS010000014.1 GCA_018970255.1 Verrucomicrobiota bacterium
GGACCCGAGCGCGCGGTGCCGCCGTCGATGTTGCGGTCGGCTCCATTGAGTATGCCGTCGTTGTCCACATCGAGATCGGAGATGTTGGCGATTCCGTCGCGGTCAAGATCAGCGACAGCAACTTGGGCTTGGGCGGTGTCGAGAATGATGAAACACAGTGCAGCGCTTACGACCATTAGGAGCCTAAATACTTTCATGTTTGACCTTGGATTTGATTGAATTCGCTCGCTTTCTCTGGTCGCTTACCGAAGCTGCTGCGCTTCCAGTTGCCCATACCAAGCCCTGTTCACCTGCATGATGGTTCGCTGGAGGTTGACGATGGGTTGGACGCCGGGGAGGCCGGGGGTTGAGCTGAAGAAACCGGAGAAAGTAAGATAATATTGGCTGGATTCGAATCCCGGATATGAACTGAGCGCAGCCCTCAAAGACTCGTAGGGAGGCGCAAACCCGGTCGCCTGCTGATCTGGCGCTATGTAATAAAAACCGGCCGGTTGGGATGGCACCCAGCTGACGAAGGTGAAGCCCCCGCCCGGGAACTGCGCAGAGGCTCTACTCTCCTCGGAGATCACATAATTGGCAGGATTGGAGTAGTCCTCCACAATGCCCGAATAAGGTCCTGTGTATTGCCATTTAACGAAGACCTTCAGCTGTGATGGATCCGAGGAGGGGTAGGCCCAACTCGCGTAGATTTGGATGTTGTCGGCACTGAGATACCGCCAATCTCCGTAGACCCATGTTCCGAACGGGTAGGCGCTGACCCTGACGCGAAGACCGTTGTCGGTGGCCGGTATCTGCAATATCCGGCGGACTTCCCCGCTAACGTAGGCAATGGTGGGTGCCACGCTCGCATCGGGAGCGTAGGCTGCATCTCCGACGGTTTGAAAATAGTCATTGATGACCCCCGTCCCGTGCATGTCGGCATCGGAATTATTGGCCAAGCCGTCACCGTCCACATCGCCGTCAAAACCGTTTGTGGAGGCGTCGCCATCGGTATCGACTTCGCCGGACACCCCATCGGCCAAGCCATCGCCGTCGATGTCTGTTTCGCTGGCCGCGTCGTCGGCACGCGCATCGCCGTCGATATCTGTTTCGGTGGCCGCATTGTCCAGCAGACCATCGCCGTCGATATCGGTCTCTTGGCGCTCGCCGTCCAAGCGACCGTCGCCGTCGATATCGGTTTCATTGGCTGCACTGTCGGCGAGACCATCCCCATCGATATCAAGTTCCGCCACAGCGATGTCGGCGAGGCCATCGGCGTCCATGTCGAGTTCCTGCGAGGAATCGTTGGGGAGGTTGTCGCCGATGTATCGGCCGCGCAGGGGACCCGAGCGCGCGGTGCCGCCGTCGATGTTGCGGTCGACTCCGTTCAGGATGCCATCGTTGTCCACATCCCGGTCGGAGATGTTTGGAATGCCGTCCCTATCGAGGTCGGGTGGGTTGGCGGTTTGGGAAAACGCGGTCGTCGAGGCAAGAAAGGCTATGCATCCGACCACGGTCATAAGTGTAGTATTTTTCATTTGTATTTCCTTTCGGGGTTGATGGCATTTTTGGATTCCCGTGGTCGGGTCATCGAAAAAGATGCCTGACGGAAATCGAATTCCGTCACTTGAACAAACGACTGCCGAAGTCTTAAGGACGCTTTTTTTTGGAAACTGCGGGCTCCACCCATCTGTGGCGGCCCGCAAAAAATCCATAGTATCAGCCCTTCAGCGGGATTGCCTTGCGAATCGAGGCTGCCTTCGCAGGCGCGGCTTGGGCGGCGGTTCCGGCGACAAAGGCTCCGCCCACGGCCGCAGTCACATCGTCCTTGGCAGGTGCGGGCGTGGCAGCCGAAGCGGTTGCCTGGGGCTCAGTGGATACAGGCATGAACGAGTCATCATCCGTGAAAGCAATATCATCGGAGAAAGAGGGTTCTTCCGATGCTGAGACCGATTGCGCCTCGACCAACTTGGGAAGTTCCACGGAGTCCAGCACTGGCTGGGTGAGTGGTGTGGGACCAGCCACAGATTCCGCGACAGAGTCCGATCCGCTAATGATGGGCGTGACCGATGAATAGACTCCTGTCGGCGCCTGGATTCCGTTTGTCGCGGAACCTTGGTCGGTTGAAGCGGCAGCAACGACTTCCGCGGCAACTGGGGCTGCGGTGGCGTTGGTTTCGCGGGAAGCGACAGTTTCTTCGGCGGAGAATTGATAGGTCCCTTCGCCGAATGTTTGATCGCCAGCGGTAATGGTTCCGCCCTTTTGCACGGTAAAATTGCCTTCCAGAGGCTGGTTGGAGACCAAGGTGCCGCCCGTGACAATGGATTGGCCGGTGCCGCCAAGAACCGGCGTGGGCACTTGGTTGAGGGAAAGGTTTTCGGGGTTAAGAAGTCCGACGCCATTGTTCACGGCGATCGTGCCTCCTCCGGAAAGTTGCACCCCACCGCGCCACCATTCTTGCGGAACGCCACCCGATTTGTCGGTGGTCAGTAGCGTGCCGTAGTCGTAAGACCCTCCGCCAACATTCAAAGAACCACCCTCGACCGGGAGAACTTCGGGTGAGTCGAGTTGATACTTCTCATAGGGGGCAATGTAGGTGTCATAAAACCATTGGTCGAAAGCGGCGGCCTCGCCGGGATTCCCAAACTCGATTCGCGCATACTCGCTGGATGTAAGCACTTGAAGTTGAATTTCACCGGTGTGTGAGGCGACCCAATCGGGGTTACTTTCAAGGAAGGCTTTGTATTCAGATAAGAGGTCGTTGTTAAATTCCTCCGGATCAAGTGGCTGTGTTTCGAATTCCACACCAGACCCATCATCCCATCCGGAGCCGGAGTCCTCCGGGTAATTGCAGTAGAGATATGTGTTTTCGAACCAAAGATCGAATGCACGGGCGGCGCCGGGGTCGGCGAGTTCAAGCCCGGTGTAGTAGCTGGGAGTGACGACTTGGGCGTGCATTTCGCCACCCGAGTTTTCCGTGATCCAATTCGGATTCTCGGCGAGGAAGCTGTCGTATTCGCGAAGGAGTTGATTGTAAAATTCACCCAGATCGAATTCCCAAGAGTCATCGATAGCGGTGGCATCTTCACCTGTGGCATCGGAGCCTCCATCCGTGGTTTCCAGCTCATAGGGAGCGATGTAAGACTTGTAATACCAGAAATCGAAAGCGCGGGCGGCGCCGGGATCGGCAAGTTCAAGACCCGTATAAACGCTGGGCGTAACAACTTGTGCATGCGTTTCGCCACCCGAGTGTTCAGTGATCCAATCAGGGTTCTCGGCGAGGAAGCTGTCGTATTCGCTGAGGAGTTGGTTGTAGAACTCGCCCAAGTCGATCTCCCAGGACACATCGACCACGGCGACTTCCCCCTCGCCCTCGAAAATTTCGCTGAGAATTTCGTCGACGGGCTGTTCGGAGAGGTCGATTGGCTCTTGATCCTCCGCGGGAAGGTCGATGGTCGGGGGCTCGATGAAGGGCCCGCAAACAACGAGGATCGGCTCTTCAAAACTTTCAACCATGGGAGGAGGAAGTTCGCATGCCACCGCCTCGGGTTCGGCGTCATGCTGGAAATCATCCACCGCAAGGGCGGCGGCGCCTTCGAGTCCGGGGACGACGCTGGGGACGCGTTTGGGTTCGAGGGGCTTGATGAGGCGTTCGGGGGAATCGGAAAGGGTGTTGGGTTTGTTGGTTTGGTTTTTCATGGCTGTGTAGTGGGGACGGAGCCGCGCGCGGATTTTGTCTAAAGAATATCGCAGGCGGCTGGCGGCGGTGTTCAGGGTGATGGCTTGCTCGGCCGCGATGACGGCGAGGGTTTTGCCTTGGAGGATTTTTGCTTCGAAGACGGCGCGCTGTTCGGGCGGGAGTTCGCGGACGGCCGCCGAAATCGCGGCGGCGGTGTCAGTGTCGTTTTTTGCGGGCGAGGGCGATGGGTGGACGGCTTCGGCGGCCTCGGGGGATTCGTGGCGGCGCTGGTCGGCGGCGCGTTTGCGGGCGGCGTCGATGGCGATCCGGCGGGCGGCGACGATGAGGAATGCGCGTGGGGATTTCGCCGATTCCACAACAGCCGGGTTTTTCCCGACGCGTAGGAACAATTCCTGCAGTGCGTCGCTGGCGTCCTCGGGGCAGGCGCAAAACGCCTTCAGCATTCCGAGGACGGCGGTGGAGTGCCCGTTCCAAATGCGCTCGAGCTTGGCGGCATCGGAGCGTGACAGGACCAGGCGGGGGCGCTCGCGGTTCGGCATGGGGTTTTAAATGTCGAAAACCACTTTCGCCGGCACGCCGGAGCGGATCGAAAGGTCGGGGTTCGCGAGGACGAGGCGAACGCGGAAAAGCCCGCTCCCCGGATCGACCACGGGATCGACCATGCCGATCGCCACGGGGACGCCGGAGAGCCCGAGCGCGGGGATTTCCACGGCCGCAGCGGTGGATTTTCCGATTTTGCCGATCACGGCGCCATCCAGGAACGCGTCGACATGCAGGGTCTTGAGGTCGACGATATCCACGATCTTGTCCACGCGGCCCACGGTTTCGCCGGGTTCTTTGTGGATGCGGAGGACGAAGCCGTCGAACGGCGCAAAAAGCGTTTTGTCCTCGATCACGGCCTGGGTGCGGCGCGCCTCGATGCGGGCAATGTCGCAATCGATGAGCTTTTCCCGCGCGGCCTCCTCGCTGATGATCGCGTTTGCGCGGAGCTTTTCGCTGTTTGCGAGCAGGAACTCGGCGAGTTCGAGTTGCTTGGCGGCGCGTTCCTTTTCGAGGGATTCGACGGGCGAGTAAAGGGTCGCCAGAACATCGCCCTTTTTCACGGGCGAGCCCTCGGTGACCTTCACCTCGCGGAGGATGGCTTCGACGGGCAGGCTCAGCGAAACCGAACGGGACGGGAGAACGATGGCCTCGGCCTCGAGGGTTTCCGCACGGATGCCAGCAGCCGGGATGAGGGTTGCGAGGAGGAGGGCGAGGGCGGACTTTGGCATTTTCGGACAAAACTCAGACGGGCGGCGCCGGCGGTTTTGTCTAAAAAAAACCGCGCTCATGCGGCGGTGACGGCGCCGGGCTGGCAGGGGCGGACGAGGGTGCTGTCGGGGTCGTAGTTCAAATATGGCATGAGCCATTTTTCCGCTTCGGCCACGGACATTCCCTTGCGGGCGGCGTAGTCCTCGATTTGGTCGCGCTCGATTTTTCCGACGGCGAAATACTTTGCCTCGGGGTGGGCGAAATAGAGCCCGCTCACGCTGCTGCCGGGGAACATGGCGAGGCTTTCGGTGAGGGTGATTCCCGTCGCCGCCTCGGCATCGAGGAGCTTCCAGATCGCGTGTTTCTCGGTGTGGTCGGGCTGGGCGGGGTAGCCGGGCGCGGGGCGGATGCCGCGGTATTTTTCCCGGATGTAGTCGTCATTCGAAAGGTTTTCGGTTTTTCCGAAGCCCCAGAGGTCGCGGGCGAACTTGTGCATCCACTCGGCGAACGCCTCGGCAAAGCGGTCGGCGAGGGCTTCGGCCATGATGAGGTTGTAGTCGTCGTGCTGGGCCTTGAATTTTTTGGCGAGTTCGGGGAGACCGTGGCCGGAGGTGACGGCGAAGGCTCCGACATAGTCCTTCGCGGGTGCGGGGGCGACGAAATCGGCGAGCGAGTGGTTGAACTGGCCGGCCGGTTTTTTCATCTGCTGGCGCAGGCAGTGCAGGCGGGCGGCGATTTCGGTGCGCGATTCGTCGGTGAAGACCGCGATGTCCTCGCCGTCGCGGTTGGCGGGGAAGAGGCCGCAGGCCCCGCGGAGCTGGAGCGATTCGTTTTCGACGATTTCGGCGAGGAGCTTTTGGGCGTCGTCGAAAAGTTTCTTCGCCTCGGTGCCGCAATTCGGGTCGCCGAAAATCGCCGGGTAGCGGCCGCGCAGTTCCCAGGTGTGGAAGAACGGAGACCAGTCGATGAACGGGACCAGGTCGCGGAGGGCGATGTTTTTTCCCGATTCGAAAATGGCGACGCCGGTTTTTTCGGGGACGGCGATGCCGTCATGGGAAAGTTTCGGGGCATTGGCGATGGCTTCGGCGAGTGGGAGCATCGCTTTCGCGGTTTGGCGGCCGGCGTGCTCGGTGCGGAGTTTTTCGTAGTCGTCGGCGAGCTGCCCGAGGAAGGCGGGTTTTTGCTCGGGGTTGAGCAGTGCGCTGGCGACATTGACGGAACGCGAGGCGTCGAGGACATGGACAACGCCGCCGCTGTAATGGTGCGCCATCTTCACGGCGGTGTGCGCGCGGCTGGTGGTGGCGCCGCCGATGAGGAGCGGGATGGTGAAGCCCTGGCGTTCCATTTCCTTCGCGACATGGATCATTTCGTCGAGCGAGGGGGTGATGAGCCCGGAGAGGCCGATGATGTCGCAATTTTTCTCCTTCGCGGTGGCGAGGATTTTTTCGCAGGGGACCATCACGCCGATATCGATGACCTCGTAGTTGTTGCAGGCGAGGACGACGCCCACGATGTTTTTGCCGATGTCGTGGACATCGCCTTTCACGGTGGCCATGAGGATGCGGCCTTGCGTGCGGGCATTGGGGTTGGCGGCGCGCTCGGCTTCCATGAGCGGGGTGAGCCAGGCGACGGATTTTTTCATCACGCGCGCGCTTTTGACGACCTGCGGCAGGAACATTTTCCCGGCGCCGAAGAGGTCGCCCACGGTTTTCATGCCGTCCATGAGCGGGCCTTCAATCACGCTGAGGGGCTTCCCGTATTTGTTCAGAGCTTCCTCGGTATCGGCTTCGATGTGGTCGGCGATGCCTTTGATGAGCGAGTGGGCGAGGCGTTGCTCGATGGGCTCGTTGCGCCAAGCGAGGTCCTGCGCGGGCGCGCCGGATCCGGTTTTTTCGGATTTGAAACCTTGGGCGAAGGCGACGAGGCGCTCGGTGGCGTCCGGGCTGCGGTTGAAGAGGACATCCTCGATGAGCGCGAGGAGGTCTTTCGGGATTTCTTCGTAAATGCCGAGTTGGCCGGCGTTGACGATGCCCATGTCGAGGCCGGCCTTGATGGCGTGGTAGAGGAATGCGGCGTGGATGGCTTCGCGCACCGGGTTGTTTCCCTGGAACGAAAACGAAATATTGCTGACGCCGCCGCTGACGCGGGCAAATGGGAGGTTTTCCTTGATCCAGCGCGTGGCGTCGATGAAGGCCTTCGCGTATTCGTTGTGCTCCTCGATGCCGGTGGCGACGGTGAGGATGTTGGGGTCGAAAATGATGTCCTCGGGCGGGAAGCCGACTTCGTCGACGAGGATGCGGTAGGCGCGCTGGCAGATTTCGGTTTTGCGCGCGAACGAATCCGCCTGGCCCTGTTCGTCGAACGCCATCACGATGGTGGCGGCACCGTAGGCGCGGATGAGCCGGGCTTGTTCTTTGAATTTCTCGGGACCCTCCTTGAGGCTGATCGAGTTGACGACGCACTTGCCCTGCACGCAGCGCAGGCCGGCCTCGAGGACCTCCCATTTCGAGGAGTCGATCATGATCGGGACCTTCGAGATGTCCGGCTCGGCGGCGACGAGGTTGAGGAATTTCGCCATGGCGGCGGCTCCGTCGAGCATGCCGTCGTCCATGTTCACATCGATGATCTGCGCGCCGGCCTCGACCTGCTGGCGGGCGACCGAGAGCGCGCCGGTGTAGTCCTCGCCAAGGATGAGTTTTTTGAAAATTTTCGAGCCGGCGACATTCGCGCGCTCGCCGATGTTGATGAACGGGATTTCCGGGCGGGCGGTGAACGGCTCGAGGCCGCTGAGGCGGAGGGTGGTGGTGCGCGCGGGGATTTTTCGCGGCGGGAGGCCGCGGACCGCTTCGCAAATCGCCTCGATGTGCGCGGGCGTGGTGCCGCAACACCCGCCGATGATGTTGAGCCAACCCTGCTCGGCCCATTCGCGGAGCTGCGGGGCGAGCGACTCGGGGGTCTCGGGGAATCCGGTGGGCGAAAGCGGGTCGGGCAGGCCGGCGTTCGGGTAGGTGCTGACGAAGAACGGCGAGATGTTCGAGAGTTCCTCGATGTAGGGGCGCATTTCGTTCGGCCCGAGCGCGCAGTTCAGCCCGATGGAGAGGAGCGGGAAATGGGAAAGGGAATTCAGGAACGCCTCGACGGTTTGGCCGGTGAGCGTGCGGCCGCTGAGGTCGGTGATGGTGCCCGAGACCATGACCGGCAGGTTTTTTCCGGTCTTTTCGAAAAACCGGCGGATGGCGAAGAGGGCGGCCTTGGCGTTGAGGGTGTCGAAAACGGTTTCGACGAGCAGGATGTCCACCCCGCCTGCGACGAGGTTTTCGATTTGTTCGGTGTAGGCGGCGGCCACCTGCTCGAAGGTCACCTCGCGCTTGCCGGGGTCGTTCACATCGCGGGAGATCGAGAGCGTGCGGTTAAGGGGACCGATGGCGCCGGCGACAAAAACACGCCGTTCCGTGCAGGCATCGGCGGCCTCGCGTGCGAGCCGGGCGGCGGCGAGGTTGAGCTCGGGGACGATTTCGCCGAGGCCGTAGTCCTCCTGCGAGATGGTCGTGGCGTTGAAGGTGTTCGTTTCGATGATGTCCGAGCCGGCGGCGATGTATTGGGCGTGGATTTCTCGGATGACCTCCGGCTTGGTGAGCACGAGGAGGTCGTTGTTGCCCTTGAGGTCCTGGCCGGTCCAATCGGCGAAGCGGCCGCCCCGGTAATCGGCTTCCTGCAATTTGTATTGCTGGACCATGGTGCCCATGGCGCCGTCGAGGAGCAGGATGCGTTCGGCGAGCAGGTCGCGCAGGGCTTTTTCCGTGGCGGAAATCATTTCAGCGAATCTGGAAGATTAGCGCTTGGGCCTATAGCGCAAATGAAAAACTGCCACTCCACACACACTCACGCGAATGATCCTAACCCGCATGAAAGCCTAAAAAGTGATCCGACTATTTTTTGACGAAAAATGCTGAGCTGAGTGGCGGGAGTTCGAATTCGACGTCTCCGCCTTCGATTTCGATTTCGAGGCCGCTGAGGGCGTCGGTGTATTTGCCGTCGGGCAATTCGGGGGCGGTTTCGACTTCGAATTCGGCGGGGGTTTTGCCCCGGTTCCACGCGCAGAGGACGGCATCGCCGAGGTGGCGCCGGACGAAGGCGTAGCGGTCGCCTTCGGCAATGAGCGCCCGGCGGCTGCCGTAGCGGAGGGCGGGGTGGGCGTGGCGGACCTTCGCAACTTTCGCGAAATGGGTGCGGACGCTTTTTTGCGCGTCGTTCAATTCGGCCTCGAGCGGCATCATGCGGCGGTTGTCGGGGTCGCCCGCGCCGGTGAGTCCGACTTCGTCGCCATAGTAGATCATCGGCACGCCATCGATCGCGAGGATGAAGGCGGTGGCGAGCTTGAGGTATTCGTAGGATTCGGCGTTGTCGACCTGCGGGGGCTTGGCCCAGCCGAGTTCCTCTTCGTCGGGGATGGCGGCATCGGGCATGTCGCCGTCGGCGTAGGCCATGAAGCGGGATTTGTCGTGGTTGCCGACGAGCGGGGACATGAGCGTTTCCTTGCCGTAAACGGACTCGGATGCGGCGAGGGATTTTTCCAAATCCTGGAAGCCGTGGCTGCGGCGGCCGAGCACATCCATGATGGTGTCGTAGAGCGGGAAGTCGAACTGGCCGTCGAGCATGTTCGGGCCGACGAAGGACATGATGCCCTGGCGGTCCATGAAGGTTTCGCCGACGAAATACATGGAGCCGGGCGGCTTCGATTCGCGGGCCTGGAGGTTCCGCATCGAGGTGCGGAAGGCGGGCCAGAAGGAGAACTGGATGTGTTTGACGGCGTCGAGGCGGTAGCCGTCGAGGTCGAATCGCTCGACCCAATCCTCGGCGTTTCCGAGCAGATAGGCGACGGCTTCGGGGTTGTCGAAATCGAAGCCGGGGAGCCATTCCTCGAACCAGGTGGTGAACTGGTGGTCGTTCCAGCGGCGGAGGTTTTTCGTGCCGTCGGGGAGGTCCACGGTGCCGAACCATTCGCGTTTGTTTTTCCAAAGCGGGTTTTCGACATGGACATGCTTGAGCACGAGGTCGGCGATGATTTTCGTGCCGTTTTTGTGCGCGGCGCCGACGAGGTTTTTCAAACCCTCCTCGCCACCGAAGCGGGGTTCGACTTCGGTATCCGAGACCGGCCAGTAGCCGTGGTAGCCGGTGTAGAAGCGGTAGGGCGGGAGGTATTCCTGCCAGGCGCCATCGGGGTTGCGGTTCAGCGGGGCGAGCCAGAGGATATTGATGCCGAGGTCGCGGAAGTAGCCTTCCTCGATGCGCTGCTGGATGCCGGCGAAGTCGCCGCCGTAGTAGTTCGCCTGCGGCAGCACGCGGCCGTCGTCCACGGGGCGGGTGTTCGATTTGTCGCCGTCCACGAAGCGGTCGGTGAACGCGTAGTAGAGGATGCCGTCCTGCCACAGGAACTCGCCGGTGGGGCGGACGAGTGCGCGTGCGGCGTTGGCGAAATTCCCGGCGGAATCGGCGGCGACGAGGCGCACCCAGGATTGGGCGGGGGTTTTCGAGACATCGACGGTGGCGACATCGCCTCCGCGCTCGAACGGAATGGCGGCGCTGGAGCCATCCGGCGTTTGGAGCACGGCGGAAATTTGGGTGACGGGCGCGGAGCCGGGGACGATGCGGAAGGCGACGGAACCGTTCGATACGGATTCCACGAAAACGGTGGGCGCTTGCGGGGCGGGGCGGGCGGGGACATCAAGGAGGGAGTTTTTTCCATCGGCGCTTTTCTGCGCGTTCGAGGGGTCGAGCACCCATTCGCCGTCGACGACGAATTTGTATTCGTTCGGGCCGGAGGGGAGTTCGAGGTAGGTTTCAAAAACCCCCGGCGAGGTTTCCTTGAGCGGGTTTGCAGTGGCGCTCCAGCCGTTGAACGAACCTGCAATGGCGACGGTGGATGGTTTTTTTCCATCGGCTTTGTAGCGGAAGTCCGTGCCGTCGCGCGGGTGGGCGGCGATGGAGAGGACGGCTTGCATGCCGGCGGGACCGCCATTTTCGGGGACGATGCGGAGCGGGATTTCCACGAGGCCGGTGGCGGACGGCGCGAGGGCGATGGTAAGGACAAGCGATTTCGGGTCCAGCGAGGCGGAGTAGTTTTTCCCTTCCACCGTGAAGTCGAGCTTGTGGCCGGCGGCGGGCTCGTAGAAGCGGCGCATGTCGAGGGCGAGGGATTCGCCAGCGGTGGCGTGCTGGAGCGGAATCCAACCAATGAACGGCGCGGCCCAGGCAGCCGGGAGAATGAGAAGGATGGCGAATGCTGCGGCGAGTGTTTGTCTTTTCATGGGGTGGGAAGTGCAGCTGGCGCAGCGGCGTCAGGGTTTCGAGACTTCGAGGTAAAGCGGGGTGAGCGGCGGAATGGTTTCGATTTCGAGGCCGGTCGTTCCAATCGCGGACGTTTCCGCTTCGATGCGGAGGGGGTCTTCGGCGGCGAGGCGGTCGGTGAAAACCACCTTGTTCCCCGGGAGCGCCTGCAGCGCGGCTGCGGGGAAGCGGATGCGGACATTGTGCATGGCTTGCGTGGGGTTGAGGTTCACGGCGACGAGGAATGCCTGGCCGGTGGAGGGGTCCACGCGCATGAAGGAATAGAGCCAATGCCCGCTCGCCTTCTCGCCGCCAAGCCGGCCGTAGGCGGGGTTTTCCAGGTTGGTTTCGCTGAAGGGAATGAACGACCCGCTGCGGAATGCGGGTTCGTCCACGAGGTTCAGGAGGCGCGTGTAGAAGGCGCGGAGGTCTTTTTGTTCCGGCGAGAGCTTGCCGCCGTCGAATTTCCCGCCATTCACCCATTTGGTGAATTCGGGCATGGACCAGTAGTCGAAGATCGAAGTGCGCGCATCCTCGCCGCCGAAGCCCTCGGTGCCGTGGGCCGGCTCGCCGACCTCCTGGCCGTGGTAGAGCATCACAGGACCGCGCGAGAGGCCGAAGAGGATGGCGGAAGCAGGGCGGCCGACATTCGGGCCGAGGTCCGCCCAATGCCCCTTGCCGGCGAGGCGGACTTCGTCGTGGTTTTCCGCGTAGCGGAGGGAGTTGTCAAAGACGAGTTGGCGCACGGCCTGGCGGTCGATGTCGTTCGCCCAGCGTTCACCATCGTAGATCTCCTTGATCATGTCGTAGGTGGCATCGTCGTAAACGGAGTCGAAGCCAGCCGCGAGGAGGTCGAACATGATATTGCCGCCGCCGATTTGCGCGATGAGCGGGTCGCCGCCGGGGACTTTCGAGGGATCGGTGTCGTAGGCCTCGGCGGTGAAAAAGACTTCCGGGTTCCGCTCGCGGGCGCGGGTGATCATCCAATGCCAGAACTCCGGCGGGACCATGTGCGCCATGTCCACGCGGAAGCCATCGACGCCCATCGCCTGCCAATGAGCGACGATCTCATCCATTTTTTTCCAGGTGTCCGGGATCGCTTTGCCGGGCTGGTCGCCGTGCGGGTATTCGCGGGTTTTCTTCGTGGGGTCTGTGAAATCGAAGCCGTAGTTGAGCTTCACGGTCTCATACCAATTCCCCTGCGAGGGGCGCCAGGATGCGACATTGTCGCCGGTCACGCGGCCGTGCTCGAGTTCGGGCTTGAAAAGGCCGTCGCTTTTCGCGCGGGCGACCTTGCTCGTGGGGCTGGTGATGTTGCCCTTTTCGTCAACCGTGGGGAGGCGCAGGGGCGGGCCGTCTTCGGATTTGGCGAGCCAGAAGAAGTTGTTCTCCGGGCTGAAGAATTTCGAACGGTCGTCGGTGGCGCCGAAAGTGAGGTCCGGGCGCACGGTGGAGCTGTAGCTGCGCGCGACATGGTTCGGGACGAAGTCGATGAGGACTTTCAGGCCGGCATCGTGGATGCGGGCGACGGCGGCCTTGAATTCGTCGAGGCGCTTCGAGGGGTCGGTGGCGTAGTCGGGAGAGACATCGAAATAGTCGCGGATCGCGTAGGGGCTTCCCGCAAGACCCTTAAGGAGGTCGGGGTCGTCGGCGGGCTCGCCGACATCGGTGTAGTCGGTGGAAGTGGCTTGCTGGTGCACGCCGGTGAGCCAGATGTGCGTGGCGCCGAGTTTTTTGATTTCGGCGATGGCGGTTTCGTTGAGGTCGTTGAATTTCCCGACGCCGTTTTCCTCGAGGAAGCCGTTTGGTTTGCGGGTTTCGTTGGTGTTGCCGAATAGGCGAGGGAGCATTTGGTAGATGCGGACTTTCGAAAGGTCTTTGTCCGCGCGCGAGTGCATGGCGAAGCGGGCGGCCTCGCCCGAGCCATCGACCGCGAGGTAGCGGCGGAGCGTGGTCTCGCCGGCGCCCAGCGGCGCGTGGGGGTCGATGCAACCGGTGAAGAGTCCCCAACCGCCATCGGCCGAGATGTCCTTCGTCCAAGCAAGGAGGTTGAATTTTTGCGCCCCGCCGAGGATGTCTGCGGGAACCGTGAGCGAGGTGGACTCCGCATCGCCCGAGGCGGCGATGCCCGCCGGCGCCGCTTCGCGCGGCCCCCATTGCGTTTTGTTCCAGCGGCGGATGGTGGTGCTGTAGCCCGTGCCATCCGGGACCGCCGCAATGATGGTGCCCGCCTTGAAGGGAAGGAAAACCGTCGAGCCCTCGATGCCTTTCTCAAACGGAACAATGATCGAACCGTCCCGCGCTCCGATGGCGATATAGAGGGCTTGGGGTTTTTCGGAATCTTTTTTGAAGGAAGCAGAAACTTTCAGGCCGCCGTCGGTGGGTCGTTCAATTTTGTAATTCGAGTCACCCGCGCCATCGGACTCGAAAACCCCTGCCGAGGTGAGGTGGGGAATTGCACAAAAAAGAACTAGCGGAAGAAGAAAGATTTTAGGCATGGAATGGCGCGGTTTCGGGGATTTGCGGAAGCCGTTTTCTTTCCGCGAAAGGCGGAAAAGGAGCAATTCAATTCGCGTGAGATTTTTCCCAACCGAGGCGATTGGAAAACCTCATGAAAAAAGCCCCTGCGGCCTCGATGGGGACAAGATGTGAAGCCCGCGGAGCCGGACTATTGCAAGGGTCGCAGGCGGGACGCCTGCGCTAGGGTTCAGTCCGAATGGGGCGTTAGGCTTTTTCGACCTGCCAGTATTCGAGGTCCACGAGCGTGTCGCGGCCGAAGATGCTGACGGAGACGCGGAGTTTGCCGCGCTCGGGGTCGATTTCCTCGACGATGCCGTTCTGGTTTTGGAACGGACCGTCGGCGACTTTCACTTTGTCGCCCACTTCGAACTGGATCTTGGGTTTGACGGAATCCTCGCGGTCGCGGACCTGGGCGAGGAGAGCCTCGACTTCCTTCGGGCGCATGGGGATCGGGCGGTCCTTGGTGCCGGCGAAACCGAGCACGCCGGCGGTGTCCTTGATGAAATACCAGGTTTTCTCGACGAGCTGGTTGTTGTCGTCGAGGAGGTGCATGTTGACGATGATGTAGCCGGGGAAGAACTTGCGGGTGCTTTCGGTCTTCTTGCCGCGCTTGATTTCCTGGACGCGCTCGGTGGGGATGAGGACTTCGAAGACATGGTCGCCCATTTCCTCGGTGGCGATGCGTCGCCGGATGTTTTCCTGCACCTTCTGCTCCTGGCCGGAGAGGACGTGCACGACATACCATTGGTCTTTCGGGGCTACGGGCATTGTTTTGGTTTTCTGGAAAGCGGGTTCAGGGGCGGGTGAGGAAGCCAACGACATTGATGAGGATGAAGTCGAAAAACGCGATGTAGCCGCCGAGGATGACCATGGCCACGAGGACTACGACGGTGGAGTCGGTGAGTTCCTTGTAGCGCTTGAAGCCTTTCTCGTTCGGGTCCCAGGGCCACTGGGCCTTGACGAGTTCCGAGCGGACCTCTGCGGTGAATTTGCGGAGTTTTTTGAACATCGCGGGTGGCGCTTCGCGGGGGCACAGGCCAGGAGGGACTCGAACCCCCAACCGGCGGTTTTGGAGACCGCTGCTCTACCAATTGAGCTACTGACCTTCGGATTTTTCGTCCGGCCCCTGCGGGCGTTGTTGGCGGATTTAGTCGAGAATGTCCGCGACGCGTCCGGCGCCAACGGTGCGGCCGCCTTCGCGGATGGCGAAGCGGATGGTCTTCTCCATGGCGATGGGCGTGATGAGTTCGACCTCGATCGAGACATTGTCGCCGGGCATGACCATTTCCACGCCGTCCGGGAGCTTGACCGTGCCGGTCACGTCCGTGGTGCGGAAGTAGAACTGCGGGCGGTAGTTCGTGAAGAACGGGGTGTGGCGACCGCCTTCATCCTTCGAAAGGACATAGACCTCGGCCTTGAATTTCTTGTGCGGCTTGATGGAGCCGGGCTTGGCGATGACCTGGCCGCGCTCGATGTCTTCCTTTTTGACGCCGCGGAGCAGCACGCCGACATTGTCGCCGGCTTCGGCGCTGTCGAGGAGCTTGCGGAACATTTCGATGTCCGTGACGGTGGTCTTGGCGGTGTCCTTGAGGCCGACGATTTCGACTTCCTCCATTTTCTTGAGGATGCCGCGCTCGACACGGCCGGTGGCAACGGTGCCGCGGCCTTCGATGTTGAACACGTCTTCCACGGGCATGAGGAAGGGCAGGTCGGTGAGGCGCTCGGGCTGCGGGACGTAGTCGTCCACGGCGGCCATGAGGTCGAGGATGAACTTCTCGTAGTTCGCGTCGCCTTCGAGGGCCTTGAGGGCGCTGCCCTTGACGATCGGGATGGTGTCGCCCGGGAACTCGTATTTGCTGAGGAGTTCGCGGATTTCCATCTCGACGAGCTCGAGGAGGTCCTTGTCGTCAACCATGTCGACCTTGTTCATGAAGACGACGATGGAAGGCACGCCGACCTGGCGGGCGAGGAGGATGTGCTCGCGGGTCTGCGGCATCGGGCCGTCCGCGGCGCTGACGACGAGGATGGCACCGTCCATCTGGGCTGCGCCGGTGATCATGTTTTTGACATAGTCGGCGTGGCCGGGGCAGTCCACGTGGGCGTAGTGGCGCTTCTCGGTTTCGTATTCGACGTGGGCGGTGTTGATCGTGATGCCGCGCTCCTTTTCCTCGGGGGCTGCGTCGATTTCGTCGTATTTCTTCGCCTGGGCCTTGCCGGACTTCGAGAGGACGGTCGTGATCGCGGCGGTGAGGGTGGTTTTGCCGTGGTCAACGTGGCCGATCGTGCCGATGTTGACGTGCGGTTTGTTTCTCTGGAACTGTTCTTTAGCCATCTTAGATGTGTGTTGGGTTTCTGGTGCCGGGGTGTGCGGTGGAGCCCATGACCGGGATTGAACCGGTGACCTCGTCCTTACCAAGGACGTGCTCTACCGACTGAGCTACATGGGCATTTGGCGGCTTGGAGCCGCGGGTGTGCACACTTGCCAGCGTTATGGTTTTTCCCGCCGGAAGGCGAAAACGCGGACCGCACAGCTCGTTCGGCCGGGCGGTTGGCGTCGTCCTCCAGTTCCAACGGGACCGCAAAAGCTAACGGGTCGGGGTTTTGTGTCAAAACAAATTGCGGCGGCGGTTTGGGGCGTGCGGCGGGTTCGGCGGCGGGGTAGTGTGGCGGGATGGAGACGGCGGGATTCCGGTTCGACAACACCTACACGCGGCTGCCGGGCGTGTTTTTTTCGCGCGTGGCGGCGGAGAAGGTGGGGGCGCCGGCGATTGTGGCGTTCAATGCCCCGCTCGCGCGGGAGATGGGGCTGGATGCCGTGGCGCTGGATTCGCCGCTCGGGGCGGGATTTTTTTCGGGGAATGCGGTGCCGCCCGGGGCGGACCCGGTCGCGCAGGCGTATGCGGGCCACCAATTCGGGCACTTCACGGTTTTGGGCGACGGGCGGGCGCTGCTGCTCGGCGAGCATGTGGGGACAGGAGGCGTGCGGCGGGATGTGCAATTGAAGGGAAGCGGGCGGACGCCGTATTCGCGGCGTGGCGACGGTCGGGCGGCTCTCGGGCCGATGCTGCGCGAACACATCATGGGCGAGGCGATGCATGCGCTGGGGATTCCAACAACCCGGAGCCTCGCTGTGGCGGCGACAGGGGAGGTGGTGGAACGCGACGAGCCGCTGCCGGGCGCGGTGCTGGTGCGCGTGGCGGCCAGCCACATCCGGGTGGGGACTTTTGAATTCGCCTCGCTCACGCGCGATGTGGGGAATTTGCGGGCGCTGGTGGATTACACGGTGCAGCGGCATTTTCCCGAATGCGCGGGGGCGGCTTGCCCGGCGCTCGCGATGCTCGGCGAAGCGGTGCGGCGGCAGGCGGCGCTGGTGGCGAAATGGATGGGAGTGGGTTTCATCCACGGGGTGATGAACACCGACAACATGGCGCTCTCCGGCGAGACGATCGACTACGGGCCGTGCGCTTTCCTGGACACCTACGACCCGGGGGCGGTCTTCAGTTCCATCGACCGGCACGGGCGGTATGCGTATGGGAACCAGCCGTCGATTGCGCATTGGAACCTGGCGCGGTTGGCGGAGGCGTTGCTGCCGCTCTTCGATGGGGACGGGGAAAAGGCGGTGGAAACCGCGAAGGAGGCGCTGGGGATTTTTCCGGAGGAATTCCGCGCGCGGTGGCTGGAGGTGATGGGCGCGAAGCTCGGGCTCGCGGAGCCGGGTGGAGATGATGAAAAGCTGATCGGGGATTATTTGGAGTGGATGCACCGGGAGGGGGTGGATTTTACGAATGGGTTCCGCTCCCTGGACCCCGGGGCGCAGGCGGCTCCGGCGGGATTGGGGGATTGGTGGGCGCGTTGGTTGGCGAGGATTTCGGAACAACCGGGTGGGGAGCAGCGGGCGCAGGGATTGATGCGGCGAGCGAATCCTTTTGTGATTCCGAGGAACCACCGCGTGGAGGAAGCGCTCGCCGCCGCGGCGCAGGGGGATTTTTCCGTGATGCGGGAATTGATGGAGGTGCTGGCCGATCCGTTCTCCGAAACCGAAAGGTCGCGCACCTATGCCGTGCCGCCGCTGGATGGAGGGAGGGGCCACAGGACTTTTTGCGGGACATGAGGGCGGCACTGGCGGTTTTGGTTTTGTTTGCGGCTTGTGCGCGCGGGTTTGAATTGCCGGGGGATTGCCGCCAGTGCGTGGTGGGCGTGGCGCCGGACTGGGATTCCTCCCATGCCGAGGTGTCGCTTTGGGAAAAGCGGGGCGGGGATTGGGAAAGGACTGCGGGACCATGGGCGGCGAGGCTGGGGAAGAAGGGGCTCGTTTGGGGTTTGGGTTTGCACCCCGTGCCGGAGGGGGTGGCGACAAAGAGGGAGGGCGATGGGCGGGCGCCGGCAGGGGTTTTCAAAATCGGGGGCGCGTGGGGCTATGAGGTCGATTTGGAGAGGAATCCCACGCTGCCCTATGCACGGATCACCCCGAACGACCTGTGGGTCGAGGATCCCGTTTCGGCGGATTACAACCGCCATGTGCGATTGGCGCGCGCGCCCGTGACGGCTTGGGAGAAAAAGCAACAGATGAAGCAGGGCGACAGCGCCCACGCGCTCAAGCTTTTCATCGCCCACAATGCGGAGCCGGTGGTGCCCGGCGCAGGGAGCGCGATTTTTTTCCACATCTGGAGGGCGGGCGGCGCGAAGGCGAGCGCGGGCTGCACGGTGGTTGCGGAGCAAAACCTACGGCGGCTGATTGCAGCAATCGATCCCGCGAAAAATCCGGTGTATGTGCTTTTGCCGGCGGGGGAATACCGGCGTTTGCGGGGGCAGTGGAAATTGCCCTGAAAATTCAGGCTTTCTGGACTTCCTGGACCGAGCGCAGGGCGACATCGCCGATTTCCAGGTCGAGCGCCTTTGCGGCGGTGCGGAGAAACCCTTCGGTGGCGTCGGTGAGGGCGACATCGAGTTTGCCGAGTCGGGAGGGCGGGGCGGCAATACCCGAGTTTGCCAAGAGTTCGCGGACGGCCAGGGCGCAATTTTCCGCGGAGTCCACCAGTGACACGCCGGGACCGGCGGCGCGGGCGATGGCGGTGCGCAGGAGCGGGTAGTGCGTGCAGCCGAGGACAAGCGTGTCCACGCCGGCGGAGCGCAGGGGGTCCAGATAGCGGGCGAGCATGCGGTCGGTGACTTCGTCCTCGAACATCCCTTCCTCGATCAATGGGACGAGGAGCGGGCAGGCGGCGCTGACCACGCGGACTTCGGGGTCGAGCGCCTTGATGGCGTGTTCGTAGGCGCCGCTGGCGATGGTGGCGCGGGTGCCGATGACGCCGATGGTTTTGTTGCGGGTGGATTTGACCGCGGCGGCTGCACCCGGGGCGACGACGCCTTGGACGGGAACCTTGAACATGTCGCGCATGCGCGGGACGGCGAGGGCGGACGCGGTGTTGCAGGCGACGACGATGATCTTCGCGTGTTCCGCAAGGAGGAGGCCGCCGAGTTCGATGCCGTAGCGCTCGACGGTGCGGCGGCTTTTCCCGCCGTAGGGGACGCGGGCGGTGTCGCCGATGTAGAAGATGTTTTCCGAGGGCAGGATTTCGCGCAGGGCGGCGACCACGGTGAGGCCGCCGATTCCGGAATCGAAGACGCCGATGGGGTCGAGCGGCCGGTCAGTTTGCATGGGTGGATGCGTTTTCCTTGGCTTTCTTTTTCAAGTCCTGTGCGGTGCGCTGGACGGCTTCGTTGAGCGTGGGTGCCATTCCGATCGTGGACAAGCGCGAACGGATGTCCGGCACCGAAGTGGGGTCGGCGCCGCCGGCCACAGCCGAGGGTTTTTGGAACGACATCGTGCCGGCGAGGGCTTTTTGGTAGCGGTTCACGCCATCGAGGATCGCGCGGGCGAAGGAGTCCCGGTAGGCGGGGGAGGCGATGAGGCGTCCGTCCACGGGGTGGTTCATGAAACCGCCCTCGAGCAGGACGCCGGGGATGCGGATGTCGCGGATGACGACGAAGCGCGCGCGCTTGATGCCGCGGTCGTGGAGCCGCATGTGGCGGAGCATCGAGGAGTGGAGGGCCGTGGCGAGGGCGATATTCTCGGGGTCGCGTGCGTGGCCGGGGTGCTGCTTGAGGTCGCTGTAGCTGAAATTTTCCTCGTCCATCGAGGGGACGCCGCGGGGGGCGAGGGCGAAGGTTTCGATGCCGGAGGCGCAGCCCTTGGCGCTTTTGTTGAAATGGACGCTGACGAAAATGGCGTTCGGGAAGCGGTTCGCGAAGGCGGCGCGGTTTTCGAGGGGGATGAACACATCGCGGCCGCGGGTGAGGCGGACGGTGTAGCCCGCCTGCTCCAAGAGGCGCTTCGCGCGGAGGACCACATCGAGGGCGGCTTCCTTTTCCATGCCGCGCTGCCCCTTCGCGCCGCTGTCGTGGCCGCCGTGGCCCGCATCAAGGACGACGGTGCGGACGGCGCCCGCGTTGCGGATTTGCCCGGGGCGCATGACCGGCTCGATGATTTTCGTCACATCCATGGCGGAGACGAGGATGTCCTTCCCTTTTTGGACGATGGGGAAGCACAGGATGTATTTCACATTGTTGATGAAAACTTCGCGGGTCCCGGCGCGGCCGCGGATGCTTTTCGTGGGGCCCGAGAGGATGAAGGATTGGTTGTTTGTGACGGGCGGGTTGAGTTTGTAAAAGCGCGAGACATCCTCGATCGGGACATAGCGCCGGCCGCCATGGAGGACGACATTCCACGGGGACGCCGCGGCTTCGGCCGCGAAAACAACGATGAGGACCAGTGTGGCCAGGGCGCGCACGGAGCGTGAAGGTGCTGGCGGCGCAAGATGCGCGCAAGGGATTTCTGGGGCGGCTGCGGGCGGCATCAATGCGCCGCCGGGCGCGGCCGCAGGTGCGGGAAAAGGACCACATCGCGGATGCTTTCTGCACCGGCGAGCATCATG
Source organism: Verrucomicrobiota bacterium (assembly GCA_018970255.1). Classification (GTDB taxonomy): domain Bacteria; phylum Verrucomicrobiota; class Verrucomicrobiia; order Chthoniobacterales; family Terrimicrobiaceae; genus UBA967. Next base: position 20,713 of record JAGWWS010000014.1, read on the forward strand.
ACGAGGCGGTCGATCCCGATCCCGATCCCGCCGGCCGGGGGCATGCCGTGCTCGAGGGCGGTGAGGAAATCCTCGTCGAGCTTGTGGGTCTCGCCGCCGCTCTGGTGCTCGAGGCGCGCGCGCTGGACGACGGGGTCGTTCAACTCGGAGTAACCGGGCGAGATTTCCTGGCCGTTGATGACGAGTTCGTAGACATCGACGAGGCGCGGGTCGGCGGCATTTTGCTTCGCGAGGGGGACGAGTTCCTTCGGGCAATGGGTGACGAAGAGCGGGTCCATGGTTTTCTCCTCCACCAGCTTTTCGAACACGTGCTGGGTGACCTCGAAATCCTCGGTGCAGTGGCCGGCGTCGATGCGGTTTTCCGCGCACCAGGCGCGGCGCTGTTCCGGCGTGCGCTCGAACCAATCGGGGACGATGCCGCGGATGAGGTCTTCGTAGCGCGCGCGGCGCCAGGGGCGGGCGAGGTTGATGGTGCGGAGGGTGTTGCCTTCGGCATCCTTGTGTTCGATTTGCAGCGTTCCGCAAACGGCCTGCGCGACATGGCAGACCATTTCCTCGACGAGGGCCGCCATTTTTTCGAAGTCCGCATAGGCCCAGTAGGCTTCGAGCATGGTGAACTCGGGGTTGTGGCGGCGGGAGATGCCTTCGTTGCGGAAGTTGCGGTTGAGCTCGAAAATTTTCGTGAAGCCGCCGACAAGCAGGCGCTTCAGGTAGAGTTCCGGCGCGATGCGGAGGAAGAGGTCGACGCCGAGGGCGTTGTGGTGGGTCTTGAAGGGCTGGGCCGCGGCGCCGCCGGGGACCGCCTGCATCATGGGCGTCTCGACCTCGATGAACCCGCGGTTCTCAAGGAAGCGGCGGATTTCGCGGACGACCGCGATGCGCTTGTGGAACATCTCGAGCGATTCGGGGTTGGCAACCAGGTCGAGGTAGCGCTGGCGGTATTTGATTTCGGTGTCAGTGACGCCGTGCCATTTGTCCGGCAGCGGGCGGAGGGATTTCGAGAGGACCGCGAGCGAGGAGGCTTTGATGCTGGGTTCGCCGGTTTTGGTGGTGAAGGTCTCGCCCTCGACGCCGACGAAGTCGCCGATGTCCACGAGGTCGAACACGCGCATGGCGTCGGGACCGACTTCCTTCGAATTGAGGTAAACCTGGATGCGGCCGGTGTGGTCGGAGATGTCGAAGAAGTGGCTTTTGCCCATGTTCCGGTGGGCGGTGACGCGGCCGGCGGCGCGGACTTTTTTGCCTTCCGCGAAACCGGAACGCAGGGCGCCGGGGGAGTCGGTGGTTTCGAATGACGCGCCGAAGGGGTCGATGCCGAGTTCGCGGAGGGCGTCGAGTTTGCGGCGGCGGATGGCGAGGAGTTCGCTTTGGGATGTTTCTTCCATGGGACTGCCGGCGTGCGCCGGCTCAGGCGGGTTTGAAGACAATGAACAGGGCGGCTGCTGCCGAAAGGACGCCAACGGCCGTGGCGGCGGCGAAGATGAGGTTGCCTTTGCCGTCGGGGGCGGCGCCGCGCGGGAGCGGGGATGTGCTTTGGAAATCGGCCGGCCGGCGGCTGGTGGTGGCTGCGGCGTTGTCCTGCGAGCCCGCTTCGAGCGCGATCGCGCCGCCGGATGCGCTTAGGAACATGCAGACCACGGAGCCGAAGCGGAGTTCGTCCCCGTGGGCAAGGATCGCGGTGTCCACTTTGACGCCGTTCAGGTAGGTGCCGTTCGTGGAGCCGGTATCGTGGACGAAAAAGCTGTTGTCCTCGAAGAGGATTTCGCCGTGGCGGCTGCTGACCGAGGGGTCGTCGAGCTGCAGCATGTTCTCCGGCAGTCGGCCGACGGATGTTTTTTCCTCGGGCAGGTCGTGGATGATTTCTTCGCCGCCGGGCAGGAAGATCTGGAGCTTCGCCATGGGGGGGATTTCTTATCCGCGGGCCTTGGCAGCGGCAACTTCTTTGGCGAATTCGGCGAAGAAGTGGTCGGCGTCGTGGGGTCCGGGGCTGGCCTCGGGGTGGTATTGCACGCTGGAAGCTGAAGCGGTGCGGTGGCGCAGGCCGGCGACGGTGCCGTCGTTGAGGTTGATGTGGGTGACCTCGACGCCCTCGGGGAGCGATGCGGGATCGACGGCGTAGCCGTGGTTTTGGGAGGTGATGGAAATTTTTCCGGTGCGCAGGTCCTTCACCGGTTGGTTCGCGCCGCGGTGGCCGAATTTCAGTTTGAAGGTGCGGCCGCCAAGGGCGAGGGCCAGGATTTGGTGGCCGAGGCAAATCCCGAAGATGGGCTTTTTCCCGACAAGGCCGCGGACGGTTTCGTGGGCATAGTCGAGAGCCCCGGGGTCGCCGGGACCATTCGAAAGGAAGACCCCGTCGGCGCCGAGGGCGAGGACGTCCGCGGCGGTTGACCGTGCGGGCAGGACGGTGACATCGAAACCGTGGCTGCGCAGGCGGCGCAGAATGTTTTTCTTCATACCGAAATCGAGGGCGGCGAGTTTGAGCGAAGCCGGCACGGGCTTTTCGAAAACATTCCCCTTGGCATCGGCGGATTCGGTCTCCGTGTTTCCGCGGCGGAGGATCCATTGCGCGCTTTCCTTGCCGCTCGGGTCCCAGGCGGTTTTGGCGCCGACGGTGACTTCGCGCACGAAATCGACCCCCTCGTAGGAAGCGCCCCGCGCCGCTTCGACCGCCTGCTTTTCGTCGGAAAATTCCGTGGTGATGCAGGCGCGCATGGCGCCGCGGGTGCGCAAGTGGCGGGTGAGCGCGCGGGTGTCGATGCCTTGGATGCCGGGGATGCCTTGTTGGCGGAGGTAATCGGAGAGGTTCGAGTCGGAGCGCCAATTGCTGACGACCGGGCTCAGTTCCTCGATGACGAACCCGCGGACCTGCGGGGCGGCGCTCTCGGTGTCGATGGAATTGACGCCGTAGTTGCCGATTTCCGGGTAGGTCATGGCGACGATTTGCCCGCGGTAGGAGGGGTCGGTCAGGATTTCCTGGTAGCCGGTCATCGAGGTGTTGAAGCACACCTCGCCGGTGGCGGTGCCCGTCGCGCCGAAGGATTCCCCGCGGAAAACCCGGCCGTCCTCAAGTGCCAGCAGTGCGGTCATGGGATGCGGATTGAAGCAGGGGGGGCGCGGGCGGTGAAGCGATTTCCGGCTGCTTGACTCGCGGTGGAATCGGGTGGATCAAAGGGGGCATGAACCTCTCCCGGCGCGTTTTTTTGAAGTCGGTCGCAGGCGCAGCGGCGGCCGTGCCGCTTTTCGGGATGAAGCAGGCGCGGGCTGCGGAGCCGGGGTCGGTGCCAAAGCGGAAATTCGGCAGGCATGACGAAATGGTCAGCGTGCTCGGCATCGGCGGGCAGACGCTTGGCTCGGCGGAGAGCGCGGAAGAGGCCCGGCGGATCGCGCAGCGGGCGATCGAATGCGGGGTGAATTTTTTCGAGAATTCCTGGGACTACCACGGCGGGCGGGCGGAGGAGTGGATGGGGCATGCGCTCGAGGGATCGCGGGACAAGGTTTTCCTGATGACGAAGGTTTGCACGCACGGGCACCCGTTGCCGCGCGGGGGGCGCGAGGGGGCGATGCAGATGCTCGAGGAGTCGCTGCGGCGGTTGAAGACCGACCACCTCGACCTTTGGATGATCCACCAACTGGAGAACAACGAAGAGGTCGAGAAGGCATATGGGCCCGGCGGCGTGATCGAGGCGCTCGAACTCGCAAAAAAACAGGGCAAGGCGCGATACACGGGTTTCACCGGCCACACCGACCCGGAGGCGCATGTGAAAATGCTCGAGGGCGGGTATGAGTTCGATGCGAGCCTGATGCCGGTTTCCGCGCTCGGGGCGCTGAGTTCGCGCGCGTTCGAGAAGGCCGTGATGCCGGAACTCGCGAAGCGGAATGTGGCTTGCCTCGGGATGAAGGGCTTTGGCGGCAGCCGCCGGGCGCATTTGCACGGCCTGGTCACTTCGGAAACGGTGATGCGATACAGCCTCAGCTACCCGCAGGTTTGCACGCATGTGGTGGGCATCGACAAAATGGAATTCCTCGACGAGGCGGTTCTCGCGAGCGCGAAGACGCCGATGACGCCCGCCGAGCGCGACGCGTTCACGGTTTCCGTGGCCGCGCGGGGCGGAGCGGGGTTTGCATCCTACCTGCAGGATGGCTACCGCGACGGGTGCGGCGGTTGCGCGGCGGCTTGATCAGCCGACCCCTAGCGCGAACCTCATGTAGAAATACAGGAGCGGCGCGGTGAAAAGGATGCTGTCGATGAGGTCGAGCGTGCCACCAATGCCGGGCAGCACGGTGCTGGAGTCCTTCGTGTGGGCGCCGCGCTTGACGACCGACTCGGCGAGGTCGCCCACCACGGCGGCGAATCCCAGCAGCAAGCCGAGAACGGTGAGGTCGTCGAACCGGAACGCCGAGAGGCGGCCGGGCATGAGCGCGAACATCCAGTAGCTGCAGAGCAGCGAGGAGACCATTGCGCCGGCGAACCCCTCCCAGGTTTTTTTCGGGCTGATGTGCGGGGCGAACGGATGGCGCCCGAAGAGGCTGCCGAACACATACGCGCCCATGTCGCTGAACTTCGTCACGGCGACGAGGTAGAGGACATAGTATTGCCCCGTGGTCATGCCGTCCTCCGCGCGCGGGGCGACATAGATGATTTTCGTGATGAAGCTGAAAAGCCACGGGATGTAGAGCAGGCCGAAAACCGTGTAGGCCATCGCGCGGAGCGGGTCGTTCGCAGTGCCGCGGAACATTTGGCGCGCGAAAATCGTGATGAGGAAAAGGACCAGGACGAGGAGTTCGAAGTCGTGGCTGTTTTCCGCGCCCTCGTGCCGGACGATGAGGAAACCGCCGATGAGCAGCACCGCCGCGCACACGAGCCCGGTGAGCGTGAACACCCCGATGCCGTCGGCCTCGAGCATGTGGTAGTATTCCCAAAGGGCGCGCATGGCCATCGCGGCCATGAGGGCGAAGAACCCGGCTTCCCATCCGGCGAAGACGGTGGCCAGCATGAGCGCCCAGAGCCCGAGCGTGCTCCCGAGCCTCAAAAAAAATGTCATCCGCGCCGGCGTCATGGGCGGGGAGAGTGTCGAAGCGGGGCGCTTCCCGCAACACCGCGGATGGGTTTCCTTTCGCCCAAATCCAGCGCCGCCGGCATTCAGGGAATCCGCAGGTCGAACGACCGGTGGGCCGGGTTCGCGGCGCGGCACGGCGGTCCGGCTGCGGGCGATGGGGTTTTCGCGGGGAGAGGCTTGAAAACGCTGGAATGCTGCGCGAGTTCGAAGCGGCGGGTGGTTCCGCGGCCTTCGATCTCCAACACGAGCGGGAGTTGGACGCCGATGCCCGGATGGAGCGAGGGGTGGAGCGCGGAGCGCCGGTAGCGCAAACCCGAGAGGCAAAGCCCGCGTTTCCAGGCGCGGAATGGAAGCGCCCGGCCATTGATGCGGATCCGGTGGGAGCGCGCGAACTCGGTGCCGGCGAGGAATTCCAACCGGTCCACGGAGGTGTCCACAAAGCGCGTGGTGTTGCCGCCCTCGAGCGGCGTTTCGCAAAGCAGCGGCCAGCTTTCCAAGGCGGGGCGCACCGTGAGCCCGTCGCGGGTCCGGAGCAGGACCGGGAAGCGCCAATCGAAAATCGCGCGCAGTTTTTTTTCATCGGCGGGAATTCCAGCGCGGGCGAGGTCCGCGAGGATGGCTTCAAGGTCCCACCAGAGGGCAGAGGGAAGGAAAAACCCGTCGTGGAGCGATTCGCCGAAATCGCGCAGCGGCTTGCGGAACGGCGAATCGAGGAGCATGGCGGCGAGTGCCCGCCAGAGCAGAGCCAAGGCTGACGCCCAGTCGGCGCGGGGCAGGGATTCGAGGGCGCGGAACTCCACCAAGCCGCGTGCGCCGCCCGGCAGGGACGGGTTCCAGAATTTGTCGAAGCTGGTTTCCGAGCGGTGGGTGTTGCCGCCCGCGTCGCTGTGCAGGTGGATGAGTGTTCCCGCAATCGCGGCGCGGTGGTCGGTGCCGGAAGGAAGCCCCTGCAGCCACGAGTAGGCCATCTCCAGGTCCCAAAGGCTTTTCCCCGACTCGTCCGGCCGCGGGGCCTGCGAGGTCGGGCCGACATAGCAGCCGGTGAAGAGGTAGGAGAGGCTGGGGTGGTGTTGCCAATAGCGCAGGATGGAAACGAGCCACTCCGGCCGCGTGAAGAACGGGTTTTCCCAAAGCGCCGGGCCGCCAAAGAGGATGTGGTGGCCGCCGCCGGTGCCTTCGGCGCGCGCGCCCGCCGGCTGTTTCCAGGGGCGGAGACCGGCGGATTTTTGTGCCGCCCCGAGCGAGCGGAGGTGGTAATCGTATTCCTCCCAATCCGCGCAAGGCGGGAGGTTGATTTCGATGACGCCGGGATCCGCCGCCAAGGTGAGTTGCCGCCATTCCCCGGCCTCGTCGGCGGGGACATGCCCGGTGAATCCGCAGGCAGCGCCGGCCGGCAGCGCGGCGGCAATCGCCTCCAGCAGGGCGGTCCACGGTTTTTGCAACAAGGGAGGCAGGAAAATCTCGAGGCGTCGCGGGGTTTGCTGCACCGTCAACGCACGCCGCGGTCCACCGGTCTCGAGGAGGTGGAGCGGAAGGCGCAACCCGGCCGGTCCTTCGGTGGGCACGAGCTTCGCGCCGACGGGGAAAATCCATTTCGGCGAGGTCCACGAATCGCCGTCGCCATCCAGCGGCAGAACGAATGCCGGAGCCCCCGGCGCGGCGGGGTCGGGGAGGGAGAGGATGTTTTTTTGCCCCACCCCGAGGATGCCCGCCAATTTCCCCAGGAAACTGCGCGGCGAAACTTTTGGTTTTTTTGGAGCGGCTTTTGCCCGCGGAAGCATCGGGCGCCCATCGCGGCGGCCGACGAGGTGGATGGCCCACCGGGGGTTTGTTTCGCCCGGATAGGTTTTCCCCGGTGCGAAGACGGCAATGGCCCCGGGGAGCGATTGCCGGATAAACGCTTCCGCCAGCGCTTCCGCGAAGCGGAGTTTCGTGGGGCCCGTGGCGGTAATGCTCCACTCGGCGCCTTTGGGGTTTTCGGGAACGCAGGTCGGCTCGGCCCCGAGCGTCAACTTCACATCGTGCGCGGAGAGGATGCGCTCGACCTTGGCGGCGGTCTTTTTCAATGGATGACGATTTTCTCTCCTTCTGAGAGGCCGGAAAGGACGGGAAAGAGTCCGTCGATTTCGGGGCCGACCTGGATGAGGGCGGGAACGTGTTTGCCAGAGCGTTCCTTGAAAACCACGGCGTCGCCGATCGAAAACTCGACCGCTTCGGCAGGCACGACCGGACCGCGCGGATAGGCGAGGACTCGGACTTCCGCCGTGGCTGTGATGCCTCCGGGAAGTTGGGATTCTTCGTTGTCGATGATTGACTCGACGCGGAAGAGCCCAGTCGAAGGATCCGCGGAACGACTCACATATTCGACTCGTCCTTCCAGACCCGTGATGGCGAAAGAATTCAATTTCAGCGGAATTCTCGATCCGCGTTGGAAGGCGGAGAGATCGGATTCCGTAATATCGACATAGGCGCGGAGTTTTCCGAGATCCACCACTCGAGCGATTGGATCGCCCGGTTTCACCGAATCGCCGGTGTTCACGAGAATTCCATCCAGGATTCCGGTGAACGGAGCACGGATTGTGTGTTTTTCAAATGTGTCGCGGGCGGCATCGAGTTCCAGGCGGGAAGTGCGAACTTGCTCGAGAGCCGCATCGTAGGCGCTCTGAGGGACGGCATTGCTTTTCAGCAAACGCTCGGTCTCGACCAAAAGTCGGGAAGTTTCCATGTGCCGGGCGATGGCAAGGTCGAGCGCGATGCGTGCAGTCCCATCATCGAGGCGCAGGATGGCATCGCCTTTGTTCAACGACTGGCCGGGCTTCGCCAGCGTCTCGAGAATTCTGCCCGGAACTTCCGCGGAGACGCGCGCTTGGAGCCATGGGCGGATCTCAACGGGGAATTCGCGATCGCGGTAGAGCGGCTTGGCACGCACCTCGACGGTGGTGGGAATGTGGACCGTCGGCTCCGAGGCGAAGCGCATCAGGTCGTCCAATGCCGCGCCCGCCACGAAGAGCAGGCAGCCTGCGATCAGTGTGACCAAACCCAAGAACCACTTGGTCCGTTTTTTCCCCATCGGCTGCTTCGTAGGCAAGGAGGGGGCGCTTTGCAAGATCGGGCGGGTTTTTTAAAGTCTTGGTTGGAATCGGACTGCGGCTGGAATATGAGAGTCGCGTGCAGGAACTCCGCTCCCAACGCCGCCGCAAGGCCGAGGCATGGAACAAGGCCAATCGAATGGTCGCGGGGTTGATTGGCTTCGGAATCCTTATGGTGCTGGTCTCGGCATTTCTTCCGGAAACGCGCGAGGTCGCGCGGCTGTCCGCCGAGAAGGAGAAACAACTCTCGACTCTGGCGAGGGAGGAGAAGTTGCGGGCGGAGCAAAGCCGGGAACTGAATCTTTTAAAAACCGATCCCGAATACCTCGAGATCATCGCGCGTGAAAAAATCGGGCTGATGAAGGAGGGCGAAAGCATCATCAATCTTGATGCGCCTGTGCCCGGAAAAAATTGATTTCGTTTGCCGGCGCGCAGTGCGCTGGTAGCTTCCCGCCCTTCGAATGACCGACGAACTCCAAAACATGGACACCTCCGCAATCAAGGGGCGCTTGGCCTCGCTGCGGAGGTTCCTTTGACTTGCCCGAATTGAACCGGCGCCTCGCCGAAATCGAGGCCCGCATGTCCGCACCGGATTTCTGGGACAGCCGCGAGAGGGCCCAAAAGGATGTCGCCGAAGTCTCGTCGCTGCGCGGGAAAATCCAGCCAATGCAATCGCTGGAATCGCGCGCCTCGGACCTGGATATCCTGATCGAACTCGCGCAGGGGGAACCCCCCGAAAACCGCGCCGCGGCAACGGCCGAAGTCGCGGCGGAATTCGCCTCGATCAACGCCGACATCGATAAATTCGAAATCTCCGCGCTGCTCTCCGGCGAATACGACGGGAACCCGGCGTTCCTTTCCATCAATGCCGGGGCGGGCGGCACCGAGTCCTGTGATTGGGCGGACATGCTGCTGCGGATGTATCAACGCTGGATGGAGCGGCACGGCTTGAGGAGCGAGATTGTGGATATCCAGCTCGGCGAAGAGGCGGGAATCAAATCCGCAACGCTCCGCGTAAGCGGCGAGAACGCCTACGGCTACCTCCAGACCGAGCGGGGCGTCCACCGCCTCGTCCGCATTTCGCCGTTCGATGCGAACAAGCGGCGGCACACTTCGTTTGCCGGCGTGGATGTCGTTCCCGAAATTGAAGACGCGCCGGTGGAGGTGAACGAAGCGGATGTGAAAATCGACACCTTCCGCTCCGGCGGCAAGGGCGGGCAGAATGTCAACAAGGTCGAAACCGCGGTGCGCCTCACGCACATGCCCTCGGGGATCGTGGTTGCCTGCCAGGCCGAGCGCAGCCAGGGCCGGAACCGCGAGATGGCGATGCAAATGCTGAAGGCGAAACTTTTCCAAATCGAAAACGACAAGAAGCGCGCGGAGATCGACCGCCAATACGGCGAGAAGGGCGATGTCGCCTGGGGAAACCAAATCCGCAGCTATGTTTTCCAGCCCTACCAGATGGTGAAGGACCTGCGCACAGGCGTGAAGACCGGCGACATCCAGGCGGTGATGGATGGTGAGATCGACGCCTTCATCGAGGGCAAGCTGCGCGGGCTCACCTATAAAAAGGGCGAGTCCGGGGACGAAGAAGACGAATAGGTCAGGCCGCCGCGGGCGCGGGGCGTTTCCTCAAGGCAAAGCGGCGTGCGACGGCCACTCCGACGAACGCGAGTTCCGCCAGCACGAATGCGACCGCGCCGGGCAGTCCGCCGGTGCCGAAGCCGTAGCTGTGCAGGCCCACGCCGAGGATGAAGTTCACCCCATACCACGCCATGATCACGCATTGGAACGCGAGCACCGCGCCGACGGCCGTGCCGAACCCTCCCCAGGTCCCGGCGATTCGCCCGTGCAAAACGAAGAGGTAGGCCAGCAGCGCCACGAGCGCCCAGGTTTCCTTGGGGTCCCAATCCCAGAAGCGGCCCCACGAATAATTCGCCCACACCGCGCCGAGCACCGTGCCCACGGCGAGCAGGAGGACGCCGATTTGCAGCGCGCGGTAGAGGTAGTTGTTCAGCGCCGGCGACGCTTTGCGCCCTGCGATTTCCTTGCCGAGGACGATGTGCCCGACCCCGAGGGCCAGGGCGAATGCCGCGTAGCTTAGGGTGATCGTGAGGACATGCGTGGTGAGCCAGAAATTGTCGCGCAAAACCGGCACGAGCGGCGTGATGGAGCGGTCGAGGATGACAGGCTGCGAATCCGCAAGGATGAGGCAAGCCACGGCGACCGGCACCGCGCCCAACAGGAAATACCGGCTGCGGTAAAGCGCTTCGAACACGAGCGCGAAGAAAATCGTCCCGAATGCGACCCAGATGACCGATTCATACATGTTCGTCACCGGCGCGCGCCCCGAGACGAGGATGCGCAGGACGAATCCGGCGATCTGCATGAGGAAGCCCGCCACGGCGAGTGCCCAGCCCGCCGTGTAGCCGGCGCGGCCGGGCAGCGCGAGGATGCTGAGCCCGGCGGCAAGGTAGAGGATCCAAGCCCAGCGCGAGGGGTGGAGTTTTTGGTAGGCGAGTTCCACGGCGATTTTGCCGGGGTCCGCCTGGTATTTTTCCTGTTCGCGGGCCTGCTCCTCGCGCAGGAGGGCGAGCCCGGCGTCGAATTCGGCTTGGTCGCCGGCGTCGAATCCCTTGCGGAGTTTCGCGAGGGCGGGGTCGTCCATGGAAAGCGCGCTCCAGGCCGATGCGCCGGTTGGCAAAAGCGTGACGAGCTTCCCGCTCACGAGCCCCTCGAAAAGCGCGAGGCGCATTCCCACGGTGGATGCCTCCTGCTGGAGCGTGTCGAGGCGGGCCTTCGGGGTGTTCGCGCGGATGTTCGAAACCTCTTGCAATGCGGCGCGCAGGTTTTCGCTCATGGCGAGCTCCCGGTAGGTGAAAAGTTTTTTCTTCGGGTCGACCCCGATGAGGTCCTTGAATTTCCTGTTGGCGATCAGGATCAACGGAGTGTCCTCCCAGCCGACCGGCGACAGCCAGAGCGAGGCCACTGCCTCGATCGGGCCGAGTTTTTTCCCGTCGCGGACGACTTGTTTTTTTCCGGTCATCCCGAGGACCGATTCCTCCGCGAAAACCAGGAACGGTTTTTTCCTGCCGCCTTCCTGGATCGGAATGGATTCGAGGCCGGAGAGGTCGAGCGCGCGTGCGGGCAGGCACGCGGCGGCCAGCAGGATGGCGGCGAGGATGCGGATGTGTCTCATGCGTTGGAGGATCTCGGTTTGATGTAGAACATGGTGGCGATGCCGACGCAAATGGCGAGCGAGCCGACCCACTTGAGCAGCCAGCCTGGGTCGTAGAGGACCTGCAGCGTGGTTTCGCCCAGGTCGCGCGGGTTCCATTCGGCCTGCGAGAATTTGTAGTTGATGCCGGTGAAGTTCGAAAGGAGCGTGCCCGGGAAGCTCGCGGGGTGGTTCATTTTTGCCGTGCCGGTCTTGGTTTCCCCCGTGGCCGGGTCGCGGAATTCGACGGTGGCGATGTAGTTGGACGGCGTTTCCGTGCCCTCGTAGCGCGGCACCTCGAAATCCACGAGCCGGATGGTGAAGGGGACCGGGCGCAGTTCGAGGCCGTAGCCGATCCGCACGACATTGAGTCCATCGGTGAGCGTGGTGATGTCGCCGCTCGCGACCCAGCGTTTTTCGGCATCCGGCCGCTCCGGCGAGGACAAGCGCGCGCGGAAGCCCTGGATGCCCTGCTCGCCCTTGGGAAGCGGCGGCCCGGGCTTCATCGTGGTGGCAATCGAGGCTTTCGGGAAAAAGGATTCCACTTGCACGGTCCAGTCCGCCCAGCCGGTGGAGAACGAATCGCCCGGCTTCGCTTCGCCGGACGCGTAGGCCGTCTTCCCGCGGCGGAGTTGGTAGCGCAACCCTTCGGGCGCCGGCGCGATGACGAGGTTGGGTTTGTTGTCCGAAGGTTCCCCGCCGAGGGGTTGGATCCTCACCAGCGCGGCGGGATTGTTGGGTTGGCCGGATTTGGAAATGGGCTTGCCTTCGGCCATCTCGAAATCCGGCCAGTATTCCTCGATGGTTACCATGGCGCCGGGCACGGGGATCGGTTTCCCGAGGGCTTCCTTTCGGGAGTAGGTGGCGGATGTCCCCTCCGCGGCGGTGACCGTGAACCGTTCGCCATCCGGGGAAAGCGCGACCGTGACGCCGCTTGCGCCGCCATCCGCATGCGTCACCGGGGCGAAGCGGCCGAAGACCATTTGCGTTTCGGTTTTGCCGGCTTCCGCGGATTCCGGCAGGGACGGCTCGATCGAGACGGTGGCGAGGCCGAAGAAATCGCGCTCTTGGGCGGTGCCATTTTCCAACAGGAGCGGGATTTTCGATTCCTGCCCCATCCGCGCGCTGTTGAAGCGGAGCATGGCGCCGGGGAACCCCGGTTCGGCCGGCACGAGGCGCTCCTCCTTCGCGAGGTTGTCGCTGAACCCGTCTGCGATGATTTCCAAATCGGTGTGCGGGACCGCAAAGGTGCGCGGGCGTTTCTCGCTGGGGAGCGCGGTCGAGGCGTCGAAGGGCATGACATACAGCGCGGAATCGTTCGGGCTCTCGACCTGGATGATGCTGCGGTTCACGGTGATTTTCCGGACGGGCGGCTTGTCCTTGTGGAGCGTGACATTCCCTTCGAAACCGGTGTGGAGCCCGACCATCGCGCCGATGAGCAGCGTGATGATGCCGTAGTGGGTGATGATGAAGCCGGTGTGCTTCTTTTCCCACGGCCAGCGCGTGAGGGTGACCGCGAAAAGGTTGATGCAAAGGACGGCGAGCCAAACGATGAACCACGGCGCCTTGTAGATGTAAGCCTGCGCGATTTTGCTGTTGAACTCGGACTCGGCCACGGTCGCGATGGCGCACGCAACGGCAATCGTCGCCAACAAGACCAGCGCGAGCTGCAGGGACCCGAGCCAATGGACCACGCGCCAGAGCGGGGAGTTTCTCTTGCGTTCTTCGACGAGCCGCTTGCGCTCGACGGCCGTCAAGGGCGCCCTCCGGCTGTGGATGGTTTGCGGGCTGTGAGGATCATCGCGCGGAGAAGCTATTCGGCATCGCGCCATTTTCAAGGACTTGGCATTTTTTAGCCAAATTCGCTTGGTTGCCAGAGTGCGCACGATTCGACACACTGCGCTAGGAACGCTCACCGATTTTGGAAGAAAAAGACTCCCCGAATTCCGACAACCATTTCGATGTTGTTGTGGCTGGCGCCGGCTCGGCTGGCGTGGCGGCGGCGGTCTCCTGTGCGAGGGAAGGCCTGAAAACTCTGTTGGTCGAGCGCGATGGGTCGCCGGGAGGAAATGTCGCAGGGGCTCTCGTGCACAGTATCTGCGGGCTTTATCTCATCAGCCCTGATGCGATCCCTCGGCCTGCGAACGGCGGCTTTGCGATGGAGTTCGCAGACCGCTTGCGCGAACTCGGTGCGGCGACCGGCCCTGTGCGAATGGACCGTCTGGATGTCCTCTTGCAGGAGCCGGCTGCGTTTTCGGAACTCTGCCTCGACATCTGCCGCAGGGAAAAAAACCTGGAGCTCGCCTGCAACACGGACCTCCTCGAGGTGGGCGGTAGCGACTCCCACATCGATTGGGTCCGGACCAGCACACAAGCCGAACCCGTCTTCGCCTCGGCCTTCATCGATGCCACCGGCGACGCGCACTTGGCGTTCCTCGCTGGAGCTACCTGCGAGACCACACCGGGCGGAATTCTCCAGCGACCGGCCTATATTTTTTCCATCATCGATGTCGCGGCAAATGCGACCGACGACAATTCGGGCCTGGAGTTTTCCAGAAAAGTGGTCAGTGGAATCCGCCACGGTGACCTTGACCCGCGCCTCGCGGCTGCCGTCATGCGCCCCTCGGTCGTGCCAGGAAAGGTCAGGGTCACGATCGACCTCGATGCCGAGGGCGACCATTACAGCCCGCTCAATCCCGAGTGCCTGACGAGGCTTCAAATTCTCGGAAAGAAATTGGCCTTCGAGTTGGAGAACTATCTTCGGACTTCGCTGGCGGGTTTTGAAAAATGCCGCATTGCCACGCTCCCGGCGCGAATTGGCGTGCGGGAAAGCCGCCGCGTGCTGGGCCGGTATCAACTCACTGGCGCGGATATTGTTTGCGGCGCCGAATTCCGCGATGCGGTTTGCCGTTCCGCATGGCCGATTGAACTCCGTGAAAACGCGGGTGATCCGCGAATGCGCTATCCTTCTGAAAACCGCGCTTGCGATGTTCCTCTTCGCGCTCTTCTTTCTGCAGAGATCGATAATCTTCTCATGGCCGGCAGATGCATTTCCTCGACACATGAAGCCCAGGCTGCACTTCGCGTGATCGGCACTTGCATGGCAGTGGGTCAGGCTTCAGGACTCGCCGCCGCTCAGATAGCCACAAGCGAGGAGCGCCGTATTCCGAAGGGAAACGAGGCTTCTGCCGCGTCATCCATCAGACAAAAAGTTTTCAAAGGGATCTAAGGCAGGATGGCGAAGTCGTTTTCGGTGTTTCAAATCTCCCGGGCCTACGGGCGCTCGCGATGGCTCAGGGCGTATGTCGCGATAAAGCTCGCGATGGATCCGATTTTCGAGACCGCCTGGAAGCTCATCGTTTTCCGCGGAGCGCAAGTGGTGGACATCGGCTGCGGGGTCGGCCTGCTTGGCATTACGATGAGGGCGGCGGGTCTCATCGAGCGCTATCGCGGGGCGGATATGAGCGTTTGGAAAGTAAACAAGGCAAAGCAGGCCATGCGTTACTTCGGCTTCGAGGAAGTCGGCTACGAGGTGAATGATGCCCTCACCACACCGATTCCGCAGGGAGCCACGGTTTGCGTTTTTGATGTCCTGCATTGCCTGACGCATGATGCTCAGAAAAAACTCCTCGCGCGTCTCGCGGATGCAGCGGACTCAGGCTCACTGGTGCTCATCCGCACTGCGCTCCGCAAATCCGGGTTGAGATATTACCCAACGCTCCTCAACGAATACCGCCGCCGCCTGGCATTCTGGATTCCGCGCGGGAAAATCAATTTCCCCGACAGGCGCGAGCTCATCGCTGCATTTGAGTCCCGGGGATTGCATGTCGCCATCTCGCCGATGTGGGGGAAAACCCCATTCGCCGGGGAGCTTGTCGTGGTGGAGAAGCCGAACTCTTAAAACCCGCGGCGTTCAACCTTTGAAAACCCGGGAACAGGGGTTTACCCTTCTTCCATGAGCCTCAGGTTTGCGCTGGTCGTTCTGCTCGCCGCTTCCACCGCCCGCGCGGAAAAGCTGACCTCGGATCAAATCGCCTCGGCCGTTGTCGTGGAAACCATTGCCATTCCCTCGCCTTCGGAATTCCTCATCGCGGTGGACAAGCAGTGCGAGCCGAACTGGGCGAAGCACAACAAACCCTCCGCGCCCGTGCCGACCGCGGACCGCGAGCACATGGCGGCGCAACTCGGGATGCTCTACGCGGATTGCCACATCGCGATCGAGGCCGGCGATGCACAGTCCGTGAGCAATTCCGTGCGCGACCTCGCCGCTGTCGCCAAGAAATTGAACATCGGGGCAGACACCGTGGCGCGGTTGGGCAGCATCGACGACCTTGCCGATTCGGCCGATTGGAACTCCCTGCGGCAGGAACTCGATGCCATGCGCAACGACCTCCGCCTCGCCATGCTCGCCCAGCGCGACGACGACCTCCGGGTCATCGCGTCCGTGGGGTCCTTCAACCGCCAGGTCGAAGTGGCGGCGGAGGTGCTGGCGGAGGATTGGTCGCCCCGGCGCGCGGCGGTCCTCGACCTTTCGCCGACCGCGGCGCACCTCGTGGACCGGCTCGACGGGCTCCCCGAAAAATCCCGGAATTCTCCTTTCGTCTCGGAACTCTCCGCCGCGCTGGCGCGCTACCACGGCATCATGGGTTCCTGGCGCCGCGGGCAGCCGAAAAAAGAGCAAGTGCTGGAAATCGCCTCCACGGCCCGGGGCGTCTCGCGTGCCGCATTCGGGGAGCCGAAGAAATGAAATCCCTCGCCGCCGCCATTTTCCTCGCTGCCGTGCCGGGCCTCATGGCATCGCCGGGAAAATCCCAGCCCTCGCCGCTGGATTGGAACCCGGCCGCCGAGAGCCCGCGCTCGCGTGCGATCGAAATCGCCGGTGCGGGCGAGGGGACGGGCTACATCGCACGCGACGGGTATTGGCTTGGAACATTGGAAAAACAAAAACCCGTCCTCGTCGCGGTGGACCTTTTCGCGGGGAATTCCTACCGGTTTTCCGCCGCCGCGCTCGACCCTTCGGTGAGGCTGCGGGTCTCGGTTTTCGATGGCGACGGCCAGCCGGCGGGATCGGAATCCATGCTGGATTCCCCGGGCGCCACCGCCTCGGTTACGCCGGTCCGCAACGGGCGGTTCTTTGTCCGCCTCCTTATGACCGAGGGTGACAAGGCCGAAACCTGCATGGTATATTTCTTCAAGTAGCTGCCATGAAAGCCGCCACCGCCGAGAAGTTGAACACCCCCCAAGTCCGCCAATTTTCCGTTTTCCTCCAAAACAAGGTCGGTGCGCTCCTCGAACTCGTGCGATTGCTCGACGAGAGCAACATCGTTGTCCTGGCCATCAGCATTGCGGATTCCTCGGAGTCTGCCATCAGCCGGATCATCGTGAGCGACCCCGACCGCGCCGCGGAGATTTTCCGCGAGCGCGACATCGCCCACAGCGAAACCGACCTCCTCGTTGTTGAAATGAAACAGGGGCCCGGCGACCTTTCCGGGGTCCTTGCGGCCCTGCTCATGGCCGAGGTGAACATCCATTACAGTTATCCGCTCCTCGTGCGCCCGCGGGCGCGGGCCGTCCTCGCCATGCATGTTGACGACATCGAGTGCGCCTCCTCGGTGCTGATCGGCGAGGGCTTCAAGGTCCTCAACCAGGGCGACCTTTCGCGCTGAAGATGCCCGGGGACGCGGCCTCCAGCAGATTGGCCGCGCGCATCCTGGCAGGGCTCGGGATCGGCTTGGCGCTCGGGCTCGCCGCAGGAATCCTTGTTCCGCCGGAGGGTCGCGCCGCGCTGGATTGGTGGATCGACGGCGTTATCCAACCCGCAGGGCGGATTTTCCTCCGGATCATTTTCATGGTCGTCGTGCCCCTGATCATTTCCGCGATCGTAGTCGGCACGATGGAAATGGGGGACATCCGCACGCTCGGCCGCATTGGTTGGCGCTCGCTTGCCGCAAGCATTGCCCTCTCCGCGGTGAGTGTGGGCGTGGCGCTCGGCATCGTGAACCTGCTGCAGCCCGGCTCCTCGCTGCCAGCCGACAAGCGCGACGCCTTGGTCGAATCCTACTCGGGCGCTTCGCAAAAAAGCATCGAGCGCGGCAGCCAATCCCAACCGCTCTCCACCACGCTCCTGAATTTCATCCCCGAGAACCCGCTCGCCGAGGCGGTGAATGCCTTCAACCCCGCGAACACCGGCGGGGGATTGCTCGCCGTGATGGTCTTCAGCCTATTCGTCGGCGTGGCAATGACCGTCGCGCCGAGGGAAAAAACCAGCACCTTGCGCGGGTTTTTCGAGGGGATGTTCGAAGTTTCCATGGTCATCATCAGCTTTGCGCTGCGGCTTGCGCCCTTCGGCGTTGCCTGCCTCGGGTTCGTGATCGCCGCGCGCCTCGGGCTCGACCTTTTCCGGACGCTTGGGGCCTATGTGGGCGTCGTTTTGCTTGGGCTTTCGATCCAACAATTCCTCGTCTACCCGCTTGCGCTCCGACTCTTCGCCGGGCGCAAGCCGTTGGATTTTTTCCGCGGAGCGCGAGAGGCCATCGCCACCGCATTCAGCACCTCGTCGAGCAACGCCACGCTCCCGGTTTCCATCCGCGTGGCGGAGGCCGGGCTTGGAATCCCGCCACGCATCGCACGGTTCGTCCTCACGATCGGCGCGAGCGCCAACCAAAACGGCACCGCGCTCTACGAAGGCATCACCGTGTTGTTCCTCGCGCAGGTTTTTGGCGTGGAACTCACCCTCGGCCAGCAATTCACCGTCGCCCTCATGTGCATCATGGCGGGAATCGGGACGGCCGGCGTGCCCGGCGGCTCC
Organism: Verrucomicrobiota bacterium; assembly: GCA_018970255.1. Lineage (GTDB taxonomy): Bacteria > Verrucomicrobiota > Verrucomicrobiia > Chthoniobacterales > Terrimicrobiaceae > UBA967. The sequence continues at coordinate 38,884 of JAGWWS010000014.1, forward strand.
CTGCCGCTTGTCGTGGGCGTCCTCCTCGCGATCGATGTGCCGCCCGATGCGATCGCCATCATCCTCGGGATCGACCGCTTCCTCGACATGTGCCGCACCACGCTGAATGTGACCGGCGACCTTGTCGTCGCCACGATCGTTTCCAAAAACCCCGGTCCGGCATGAAGCGATACCTGCTCGTCGACATCAGCAATTCCTACACGAAAGCCGCCGTGGCCTCCGGAGGGAAAATCGGCCGCGTGCACCGGTTCCCGACACCTGCCCTCGATTCCGTGCAAATCCGCCGCGCCGCAGGTTCCAAGCCCCTGGCTGGCGTTGTCCTCGCCTCGGTGGTTCCAAAAAAAAACCGGGCTGTCCTCGGCGCGTTCCCGAAGGCGCTCGTTGTCGGTCCCGGCTGCAAAATGGGAATCGGGATCGACTACCCCGACCCCGCCGCCATCGGTGCAGACCGGCTCGCCAACGCCGCCGGCTGCGTCGCATTCCACGGCGCCCCGGCCATCGTGGTCGATTTCGGCACCGCGGTGACATTCGATGTGGTTTCCGCGGATTCGAAATACATTGGCGGCGTGATTGCTCCCGGCCTTGGCGCCATGACCGGTTACCTCCATGAGAAGACCGCCCTTTTGCCGAACATCACCCTCCGCGAACCGCGCTCGGCGGTCGGCCGTTCCACGCGCGATGCAATGCTCTCCGGCGCCGTCCACGGCTACCGCGGGCTGGTGAAGGAAATCGCGGCCCGCATCTCCGCCGAGGCCTTTCCGCGCAAAAAACCGCTCCTTGTCGCCACCGGCGGCGATGCCGCGCTGATCGCCGGGAAGGTTCCGATCTTTGACACCGTCGATCCCCTGCTCACGCTGCGGGGACTCCTCGCCATCGCCCAAAAAAACCTGTGAACACCGAAATTTTCCAAAACCAACCCACCATCAAAATCCAATCCGGGGATTCCACGGCGTTGCTCTCGCCGGCTCACGGAGCGCGCCTCCTTTCCTGGTCGGTCGGTGGAAAGCCCGTCATCCGCTGGCCCGTGGATGCCGATTGGAGCCGACCCGCCAAGGTCCGCGGCGGCGACCCAGTGCTGTTCCCGTTCATCGCCCGCACATTTTGGGATGGGCGCATCGGGTTTTGGAAGGACGCGGCCGGAACGGTCCGCCCGGCGCCGATGCACGGCTTCGCCCGCGACTCGGCATTCAGCATCGCGGAAGCGGGGCCCGATTTCCTGCGGGTCGGCCTGGAGTCCAACGACACCACGAATTCCTGCTATCCGTTTGCCTTCCGTTTCGAAGTCATCCACCGCATCGCCCCCGGCTCGCTCGAAACCGTTTTCCGCGTCTCGAACAAAGGCGACAAACCGATGCCCTGGTCCGCCGGGCACCACTTTTATTTCCACCTTCCCGCAGCCGAACGCGCTGCGTGGCGACTCGACCTCCCCTGCGAAAACTGGGGCTCCCAGGATTTCTCGGACGGCTCGATCCGTCTCTCCAAGCCCGCCCATGCCGGTGCGCCCGTCTCCGACCCGGCATGGGTCGACCGTTTCCACATCAAACCGTCCATCGCGTCCATCCGGCTCACACCGCCGGGCGGTCCGGCAATCCGATTTGAAGACACCTCGCCGAAGCCGGGAGCGTGGCATTGCACCACCACCTGGACCGAAAATGCAGGCTCCGATTTTTTCTGCATCGAACCCTGGAGCGCACTCCCGAATGCGATTCACAACGGAATTGGCCTTCGCGTTTTGGAGCCGGGTGTGGTCGATGAAATCGGGGTGCGCCTGCGCCTGTCATAATCGTTCTTGAATCCCCGCCGCCGCCGAACCAGATTGGTGGCGGATTCCGGGCCGTGGCTCAGCTTGGTAGAGCGCTTGAATGGGGTTCAAGAGGTCGAGAGTTCGAATCTCTCCGGCCCGATGTTTCCAAAGCTTCCTCCGTGTCGCGGAGGAGTTCGATCTCGTCCGCGGGGCGCGCTTGTTGCGGGAGTTCCAGCAACTCCATGCGGCCGTCCAAGTGCTCGACCATCGCAGTGCAGCTCTCCACCCAGTCGCCGCAATTGTAATACGCCACGCCGCCGAAATCCCTCACGGCCGCGGTGTGGATGTGCCCGCACAGAACGCCGTCCACCCCATAGTCGCGCGCGTAGCGCACCACGGACTCCTCGAACTTGCCGATGAAGCTGACCACATTTTTCACCTCGGCCTTCACATAGGCGCTGAGCGACCAGTGCCCGAGCCCGAAGAGCCTGCGGAAAAAATCCACGAGTCCGTTGCACCGCATGAGGAGCACGTAGCCGATGTCTCCCACATGCGCGAGCCACCCGAGGTTTTGCACGACGGTGTCGAGTTCGTGGCCGTGGATGACCAAAATGCGGCGTCCGTCCGCGGTGGTGTGGACCGCGTTTTTCCGGAGGTCCACGCTGGCGTAGTGGCCGTGGAAGGATCCGAGGAACTCGTCGTGGTTCCCGATGATGTAGATGATTTCGGTCCCCTTGCGGCCCTTGCGGAGGAGTTTTTGGATCACATCGTTGTGCTCCTGCGGCCAGTAAATCCCGCGCCGCAGCGCCCAGATGTCGATGAGGTCGCCGACGAGGTAGAGGGTCTCGAATTCCGAGTCCCTGAGGAATTCCAACAGAGCCGCCGCTTTGCTGCCGCGCGTCCCGAGGTGCACATCCGAAATCCAACCGGTGCGGTATTGCATCTTGGGAAAAGAATCCCACGCCATCCGCGGGCGGATGGGAACCCCGCGAATGTTACAATTCCGCCACAAATGCCCCCGGCCGCGTCAGCGGACCACGGGGACGCCGCCGCGCAGGAGCTGCTCCACGAAACCGGTGTGGTATTGGCCGCGGCGGAAATTCGAGTTCTGCATGATCGCGAGCTGGAACGGGATCGTCGTCTTGATGCCGGTGATCATGTATTCGTTCAGGGCGCGCGACATCCGGCCGATGCAGGCTGTGCGGCTCGAGGCGGTGGCGATGACCTTCGCGATCATCGAATCGTAGTTCGGCGGGATCGGGTAGCCGGCGTAGGCGTGGGAATCGATGCGGACGCCGCGGCCGCCGGGCGCGTAGTAGAGCCCGATGTTGCCGGGGCAGGGCTGGAAATTGCGGTCCGGGTCCTCGGCGTTGATGCGGCATTCGATGGCGTGCCCGCGGGGCTGGGCCTCGACGACATAGCTGCTGAGGTGCTCGCCGGCGGCGACCTGGATCTGCTGCTTCACGAGGTCGCACCCGTAAACCTCCTCCGTGATCGGGTGCTCCACCTGGATGCGGGTGTTCATCTCCATGAAGTAGAAATTCCCGTCGTCGTCGACGAGGTATTCGATCGTGCCGGCGTTCGTGTAGCCGACGCTTTCGCAAAGCTTGATCGAGGCGTCGCCCATCTTTTTGCGGAGGTCGGGCGTCATGAGCGGCGAGGGGCATTCCTCGACGATTTTCTGGTTGCGGCGCTGGAGCGAGCAATCGCGCTCGCCGAGGTGGACGATGCGGCCGTGCTCGTCGCCGAAAACCTGGAACTCGATGTGGTGGGGGTTGACGATGAATTTTTCGATGTAGACCGCGCCGTTGCCGAACGCCTTCTCGGCCTCCATGCGGGCGGCGCGGTAGCCCTGCACGAGGCTGCCCTCGTTGCTGGCGATGCGCATGCCCCGGCCGCCGCCGCCGGCCACCGCCTTGATCATGACGGGATAGCCGATCTTGCGCGCGATTTTGATGGCCTCCGACTCGTTGTCCACGGTGCCGTCGCTGCCGGGCGAAACGGGGACGCCGGCCTTGCGGGCGCTGTCGCGGGCGGAATTCTTGTCGCCCATGAGCCGGATCGCCTGGGGCGTGGGGCCGATGAATTTGATGTTGCAGCTCGCGCAGACCTCCGCGAAATGCGCGTTCTCGGCGAGGAACCCGTAGCCGGGGTGGATGGCGTCCACATCGGCGATCTCGGCCGCGCTGATGATGCGGTCGATTTTCAGGTAGCTCTCGGAACTGGGCGCGGCGCCGATGCAAATCGCCTCGTCGGCGAGTTGCACATGGAGGCTTTCGAGGTCGGGCTCGGAGTAGATGGCAACCGACTGGATGCCGAGTTCCTTGCAGGCCCGGATGATGCGGAGGGCGATTTCGCCGCGGTTGGCGATGAGGATTTTTTTGAACATGTGGGCGACGGGGCCGCGGGATTTATTTGAGCCGGAAGAGCGCCTGGCCGAATTGCACGGGCTTGCCGTTCTCGGCGCAAACCTCGGCGACCGTCCCCGAGACCTCGGCCTTCACCTCGTTCATGACCTTCATGGCCTCGATGATGCAAATCACCGTCTCCGGCGTGACGTCCTGGCCCACCGAAACGAACGGCGCGGCGTCGGGCGAGGGCGCAGAGTAGAAAGTCCCGACCATCGGGGATTTGATTTCCGGTCCGCCGGACTTGGCCGGCGCGGCTGCTGGCGCCTGTTGGGGTGCCGCCGCGGGCAATGCCGCCGGGGCGGGCGCTTCGAGGATCGGAACCACCTGCGGGGCTTGCGCGATGCGCACGGCCCCCGCCGAATCGGTCTTGAGGGTGATTTTGAATCCCTCGCGCTCCATTTTGAAGACGGCGACGCCGTTCTTCTTCATCAGGTCTATGAGTGTGCGAATTTCTTTGAGGTCCACGGGTAGTAATTTTTGAACTGCGTCGGAAATCCTCTCACGCGCTTTTGCGGGGGGTCAAGCTATGGAATTCAGCGCCCGCATTTGCGCGCCGTCGCACCCTCTGCCATTCTTGCGCGAATGCAGGCAACCGTGCAGGAACGGCGCGAATGGCGGCGCGAAGCGCTGGCCGCCTTGGCGCTTGCTCTCCTGATCCATCTCGCCCTCGTTTTCGGTGCGGGGTGGTTTTTTGTTCTCGCCGCCAAAATTCCATTCCAACCCGCCGCGGCGGAACCGGAGCCTGTCCGCCTGGTCATTTTGCCGCCGGAACCGAAGCCCGCGAAGCGACCGGTTTTTGTTCCGAGCCAATCCGCGGAAACTCCGGCAAGAAAACCGCGCGAGGATACCCCGTTCGAGTCGGATCGCGATTCCATCGCAGCTAGTGAAACCGCGCCCACCGGTGCTGATCCACTCCCGAGTGTTGATGGCCGCGAGGAAAATGCCCTAACCCTGCGCGACCAGGCCTACTCGGCCGGAAGACCCGAGCAGTCCGCCGCGCCTGCCCTTCCCCAGGAATCGAAGCCCGCGGCTCAAGCCGCCTCCACACCGCGTCCCGAGGAAAAAACCGCCCCTCTTGAGAAACCCCGGCCGACCCCCCAAGCCACACCGAAACCCGCCGAGCAAACCGCCCGCCCCGCCCCGCCCACAGCCACCGGCTATCGGCCCGAAACCCGGGTGACACGCCTTCGTGGAAATGTCAGCACGCGCGGCCGCGCCTCTGTCGAGGCGAACGCGACTCCGCTCGGTCGTTTCAAAAAACAAGTCTCCGACGCCATCGGCTCGCGCTGGTATTACTATGTGAAGTCCCAAACCGGTCTGCTCAACCTCGGCACGGTCGAAATCCGTTTCACCGTCGAGTCGTCTGGAAAAGTCCGCGCCCCCCGCGTTCTTCGCAACACCTCGAACGAAAGCCTCGCCTCGGTCAGCATCGCATCGATCATCAATGCGGAAATCCCGCCCATCCCGCCCGATGTCGCCAAACTCCTCGACAACGGCCGCCTCGAAATAGACTACTCCTTCACCGTCCTCGCCAATTGATGCTTTCGAACCCGACCATCGCCGGAATCGTCCAATTCTTCGCCCACGGGGGTCCCTTCATGGTCCTGCTGGTCCTCCTCTCGATCCTGTCTTTGACCTCGATCATCCTCCGCGCCCGCCGCCTCCGCGCGCAAGTGGTGCTTCCCTCCCCCGTCGCCGAGGCCGCCGAAAATTTCACACCGGGAGCGAGTCTTGGACTGCTGCGCGCAGCCATTGTCGAAAATCCCTCCGCCCTCTCGCGCATCCTCGCCACGCTCCTCTCCCACACCGATTGGTCGAAGTCCGAAAACCTCGAGGCCGTCCAAACCACCGCCCGCCACGAAATGGCGCGCTTGGAAAAAGGCCTCGTCATCCTCGAGATCGCCACCGGCGCCGGCCCGCTGCTCGGGCTGCTCGGCACACTCTCCGGCCTTGTCGGGATTTTTGCGACCCTCGGCGGCAGCGGCGACCCGGTCCTCGTCGCCCGCGGCATTTCCGAAGCCCTCAACACCACCATCGTCGGCCTCGCCGTCGCCGTCCCCAGCCTCACCGCCCACAGCTACTTCCAACGCCGCATCGAGATGGCCGCCGTCGAAATGGAATCCATCGCCGGCGACCTCCTCGCGAAGCTCTACCAGCCCGCCACCCGCCGCTGACCGCATGCGCTTCTACGCACGCAAACGCCGCAGCCCCGCCGTCAATATCGTCTCCCTGATCGATATCCTCGCGATCCTCCTGATTTTTTTCATCGTCACCACGACCTTCAAAAAAAACCCGCCCCAGCTGCAAATCAACCTCCCCGATTCGAAGGCCGCCGAAACCTCGCCCGCCCAGCGGAACGAACCCCTCGTCCTCGCCGTGAAAAACGCCGAGGAAATCACGCTCGACGGCAAACCCGTCAAAATCCCCGGCCTCGCCGCCGCACTCCGCACCGCCACCGTCGCAAACCCCTCCCGCCCCGTCGCGCTCCAGGCCGACCGCGAAGCCCCGTTCGGCGTTGTCGTCGGCGTCCTCGACGCGCTCAAGGCCGCCGGCATCCGGGACATCCCCGCCTTCACCCAGCCAGAGCCAGCCAACCCATGATCCTCGACATTGCCCAATTCGACCACCCCGCCCTCCGCACGCCCGGCTCGCCCATCCAAAAAATCGACACCAGCCTGCGCGACCTCGTTGCCGACATGGTCGAAACGATGCGCGAAGCCGACGGCCTCGGCATCGCGGCCCAGCAGGTCGGCCTCCCGCTCCAGCTCTTCGTCCTCGATGTCCCCCAACTCAAAAAACGCCCCAGCGCCATGCGCATCGGCGGCCGCCGCGCCGAGTTCGAGCCGCTCATGCCGCTCGTCCTGATGAACGCCGAGGCCGCCACATTCGGAAAAACCCACACCGAGGGCGAAGGTTGCCTGAGCTTCCCGGAAATTTCCGCCCGCGTCGCCCGCCCTCTCTCCGTCCGCGTGAAAGCCCTCGGCCTCGACGGCGCCACCATCGAGTTCGAAGCCGACGGGCTCCTCGCCCGCGCCGTCCAACACGAACTCGACCACACCCGCGGCGTCCTTTTCATCGACCGCGCCATCGAGGAGGACCGGTTTGAACTCCCCGACGACATCCGCCGCCTCGTCCGCCCGGCCCCGCCCGCATAGACCCCTTGCGCGCCCGGCCCCGCTTTGGCATCTTCCCGCCGCCATGAAACGAACCCTCTCCGCGCTCCTTCTCTGTTTGACATCCCACTTCGCAACGGCGACAGACACCGCCTCCATGCAAGACATCCGAATCACCCTCACCACGGACAAAGGCCCCATCGAAGCCGTCCTCTACCCCTCCAAGGCCCCGGTCACCGTCGCGAATTTCCTGAACCTCGCGAAGCGCGGCTATTACAACGGCCTCGCCTTCCACCGCGTGATCCCCGATTTCATGGTCCAGGGCGGCGACCCCACCGGCACCGGTTCCGGCGGTCCCGGCTACCGCTTCGAGGACGAGTGCACCCCCGCCCTCAAGCACGACAAGCCCGGCATCTTCTCCATGGCCAACGCCGGCCCCGGCACCAACGGCAGCCAGTTTTTCATCACCCACGTCCCCACCCCATGGCTCGACGGCAAGCACACCGTCTTCGGCTCCGTTACAAAGGGCCAGGAAGTCGTCAACGCCATCGCCAAGGGCGACAAGATCGTGAAAATCGAAATCCTCGATTCCCCCGACGAACTCTTCGCGGCGAAAAAAGACCGCCTCGATTCCTGGAACGCCACGCTCGACAAGCGCTGAGCTTCCCGGGCGTTTTCTGACGCCTGTAGTTTTCCGTCAGTATTTCAATTCCTCGCCGGTTTTGGCGTCGGCGATGACGAATTTTTCCTGGTGGAAGGTGGGGTCGGCGCGGAAGACAAGGCGGCCGGCGTAGCGGCGCTCGATGTCGATCAGGTGCTCCTCGTCCTCGGTGCGCAACCGGTTCAAGAGGTCCGGGTGGACGGTGATGCGGATTTCGTGGACGAGTTCCTGGTGCTTGCGCATCACGGAGTGCAGGGCGCGCTGGAGCTCGACGCTCATTGTCATCGGGCTCTTGATCATTCCCTTCCCGGAGCAGTGCGGGCAGGGGATGAAGATCGAACTGGCGAGGCTTTCGTTCGCGCGCTGGCGGGTCATTTCCATGAGCCCGAGCTGGGAGATGGGCAGGACATGCGTGCGGGCCTTGTCGCGCTTGAGGCGTTCCCTGATGTGGTTGTAGACGGCCTGCTGGTCCTTGCGGTTCTTCATGTCGATGAAGTCCGCGACGATCAACCCGCCGATGTTCCGCAGCCGCAGCTGGCGCGCGATTTCCTCGGCGGCCTCCAGGTTTGTTTGGAGGATGGTTTTGTCCATGTTGTCCTTCGTGCCTTTGTTGCGGCCGGTGTTCACATCGACGGCGATCATGGCCTCGGTTTCGTCGATGACGATGTAGCCCCCGCAGGGGAGCCAGACCTGGCGGTGGAAGGCGGCGTCGATTTGCGCCTTCACGCCGAAGCATTCGAAGATCGGCTGCACGCCGGTGTAGTGCTGGATGGATTTTTTCGCGCGCTTCGAGATGTGGCCGACGAGGTCCTGCATTCGCTCGGCGGACTTGGCGTCGTCGATGATCACGGCATCGACCTCGTCGGTGAGGAAATCGCGCACGGAGCGTTCGATGAGGTCTGGTTCCTCGAAGAGGCAGGCGGGGGCTTGTTTCTCCTCCATGCCTTTTTGGACCTGCGCCCATTGCTCGAGGAGGAGGCTGAGGTCGCGGACGAAATACCGCGCGCGCTGGCCGGCCCCGACGGTGCGCATGATGACGCCCATGCCTTCCGGCACTTCGAGTTCGCGCAGGATTTTCCGGAGGCGCTCGCGTTCCTTCGGATCGTCGATTTTCCGGGAGATGCCGAACTGGTCGTTGAAGGGCATGAGGACGAGGTAGCGGCCGGCGAGGCTGATATCCGTGGTGATGCGGGGGCCCTTGTTGCTGATGGGGCCTTTTTTGACCTGGACGAGGACATCGGATCCGACGGGGTAGATGTTCGGCACATCCTTGTGGGTGATGCGCGGGGCCTTCTTTTTCTGGGCGCCGCCGCGGCTGATGGTTTCGATGCCGCTGTCGAGGGCGGCGGGGATGGCGTCCCAGAACTGCAGGAACGCGTTTTTCTCGAATCCGATGTCGACGAACATCGCCTTGATGCCGGATTCGATGTTGCGGACCTTGCCCTTGAAGATGCTGCCGACGATGTTGCGGTCGGTTTCGCGTTCGATGGTGTATTCCTCGAGCTTGTTGTTCTCGAGCAGCGCGACGCGCTTTTCGAGCTTCTCGCAGCTGATGACCAGCTTGATGCCGGTCGATTTTTTTCCAATTCCTAGGAGTCTTTTCACGGTTTCCAACATGGGTTGAGTGGGGTTGTTGCGCAGCGGGGGATGCGCGGTTGACAGGGTTTCAACGGCCGCCGGGCCTTTCCGGCTGGGGGCGCTTGGGGGGCGCGCCTTCCCTTGGTTTTTTTCCGCCGATGAAATTGAAGAGTCCGCCGAGCGGGTTGCGGTTGGGTTTCGCCGCGGGCGGTTCGGTTTTGTTTTGGACGCGGCCGGCTTCGTCGGCATCGGCCACGACATTCGGGGCGGCGGCGGGTGCGCTTTCCTGGCCGGGGGCGGCCACGGTGTCGCTGGTTTCGCCGTCGTCGGAGAGCTTCGTCACGGCGACAGCGGCGCGGCGGAAGTCGATGCTCTCGGTGAAGAGGAAGTTGCCCTGCGCGGGCTCCAGGGCGGCCATTTGGACATCCTCGCCGGATTTGTATTTTTCGATTCCGCTGATGATTTCCGCAGCGATGGGGGCGGAGACGCCGCCGCCGGATTTCGCGCCCTGCACAAAGACCACCACGGCATACTCGGGATTCTCGTATGGGGCGAAGGCAATGAACCAGGTGTGGTTGTCCTTGATGCCCGAGCGCCAGAATTGGGCGGTGCCGGTTTTGCCGGCGGTGGGCATCTTTTCGTTTTTCGCGCGGCCGGCCGTCCCTCCGCCTTCGTTGACGACTTCCCACATGCCCTTCCTGACGCGCTCGATCTGTTCGGCGGTGAGCCCGCCGTCGGCTGCAAGGGTGGAGCGCACGCGGGGCTGTTCCTGTTCGATGGTGTTCCCATCCTGGTCGACGACGCGGTCAACGAGACGGGGGTAGTAGACGGTGCCGCCGTTCGCGACCGCGGCGGTGACCATGGCCATCTGGAGCGGCGAGGCGAGGACATCGCCCTGGCCGATCGCGGTGTTCGCGGTGAGGCCGTTCGACCAGCGTGCGCGCGGGTTCACGCCGGAGAGCCACTCCGGTCCCGGCAGAACGCCGGGGGATTCGCCGGAGAGGGGTAGGCCGGATTTTTGACCGAGCCCCAGGAGGTTCCCCATGGCGACAATCTGCTCGATGCCGGCGGCGTTGCCGAATTGGTAGAAAAATGCATTGCAAGAGACTTTGACCGCATCCTCGAGCGAGAGCGAGCCGTGTGTTCGGTTTTTTTCGGCGATCCAGCAACGCATGTATTTGTCGCCATATTGCACGCCGCCCGCGCAGCCGAAGGGTTTTTCCCCGATGCCGGCGCGCAGGCCGGCCAGGGCGATGGGGATCTTGTAGGTCGAACCCGGCGCGTAGGCGCTGATCGCGCGGTTCACCAGCGGGTTCGTGGCATCCTTGTTGATCTCGGACCATTTGCTGGCGGTGATCGAGGGGATGAAGATGTTCGGGTCGTAGGAGGGCACGGAGGCCATGGCGAGGATGTCGCCGTTGCGCGGATCGACCACCACGGCGGCGCCGCGGCCGACGGCGCGCAGGGCTTTTTCCACGATGTATTGGATTTTCGCATCGAGCGTGAGGTGGACATTGTTGCCCTGCACCGGCTCGCGGCGGCCGGTTTCGCCTTCGATCACGCCTTTGGCATTCCGCCGCAGGATCCGGGCGCCGGGTTTTCCCTTGAGGTGGCGGTCGAGGTAAAGTTCGAGCTGCGCCTTGCCCTCGACATCGGGCTCGTAAAAATTGAAGTCGCGCAGGTCGGGGAGCTTGTCGAGTTCCTTGGGCGGGCCGACATAGCCGAGGAGGTGGGGCGCAAGGGCGCCGTAAACATACCAGCGCACCGGCTTCACACCCACATTCACGCCGGCGAGGCCGAGGTTTTTTTCCGAGAAAAGCGCCATTTCCTCGAAGCTCAGGTCCTGGCGGTAGTTGTAGGGGACCTCGCGGTTGGTGCGGTAGTGGATCTGGAGGGCCTTGGAATTGTAATCCTTCGCCACGCCCAGTTCCTCTAGGCGCGGGATCACGGTTTCGGAAACAATCCGGACCACATCGGCCTCCTTGAGGTCGCGCGGCATGTTGTGCACGCGGCCGCGGTAGGTGGTCATGGGAACGCGGCCGCGGCTCTCCTTGTAGGCGCGGACCATGTCGGGCAGGTAGAAATCCACTTCGAAGCTGGCGCGGTTTTCGACGAGTTTCACGCCGTTGCGGTCCAGGATCTCGCCGCGCACGGCGGGGATGCGGACCGTCACCTGCGAGCCGGTGCTGACTTTGCGGGCGAACTCGGCGCCGCGCGTGATTTGGACATCCCAAAGGCGCACCGCCAGCGCGGCCATCCCGACCACGACCACCACACCCAGGAAGAAAATGCGTATCGACGATTTGCTCCGCTTCATCTCGCGACGGCCTTCTTCTTCCGGGAGCCATCGGGAATCAAGCGGTCCAAGTGCGAAAGCGTCAGGTGGAACAGCGGGGCGACGAGCGCGGCCATGCACCCCGGCGCCAAAATGCGCCAACCGGCCGCCGTTTCCCAAACAAATCCCCCGCGGTTCCAAGTGATCAGCAGGAACTGCATCAGCAACAAACCGCTTGTCCCCAACCCGCTCATCAGTGCGAAGGGAAGGATGTTTCCCCCCTTCATGGCGGGCTGGAACCCATTGGCCAAACAACCGAAAATCACGAAGTAGACAATAGACGCGCCACCCGGGATTTCAATCCTGCCACCAACCACATGCGCGTTCAGCACATCCACCACAAACCCGGTGAACACCGCGCCGGCCAGCATCGCCGGGAATGGCAGCACGACGGCTGCGTAGCAAAAAACCATCGGGATCAAAACAATGTGGGCACCGTAAATGTCATGCATGGGCGGCAGCGCCTCCTGCACGATGTAGGCGAGGAACACGCCCACGAACAAAACCAACAAGTCGACGGCGGTTTTCACTTTTTCTCGATGAGGACAAAGACATCCTCTGTCGCCGCCAAATGCACGGCTGGCTCGACGATGGCTTGCCCATCCAGCGCGCGGCGCTTGAATTCCGTGACCTTCCCGACCGGGATGCCGGGCGGGAACGAGCCGTGGACAACACCGGCCGTGACCACGAGCTGGCCGGGTTCGATCGGCGCGTTTTTCGAAAGAAAGTTCATTTGCAAAAGCCCTTCGGCCTCGTTCTCCTGCACCCGGAAGCCCGTCACGATCCCCTGTTCGCGCGTGCCTTCAATGCGCGCCCCGACGCGGCAGGATTCATCGGTCACCAACACCACGATGGCTTCGTTTTTCGAAACCGTCGTCGTTTTGCCCACCAAACCCGAGTCGGTGAGCACGGGTTGGTCGGCCTCGACGCCGTCCTCGAACCCGCGGTCGATCCGCACGGTGTTCCACCATGTGGAGGAATCCCTCGCCACGATGCGGGCCGGCACGAGTTGGAATTCCGAGCGCTCGCGGAAATCGAGCATCATGCGCAGGCGGCCGTTCTCCTGCTTCAAATCGCGGAGCAGGTTGTTCTCTGCCCGGAGTTCGCGGTTCTCCCTTTGGAGTTCGCGGTTTTCGACCTCGAGTTCATCGAGGGTTTGAAGGCGTTTCCCGACGGCGCCGATGTTTTCCTGCACGGCCGTGCCGGTTTTCAAAAACGGCGAGAGCGCGGAGAGGAGCCCCGCCTGCATGGTTTGCAATGCCGCCGGCGAAAGCGTGGAAACATAGACCGCCGCCGCAATGGCGGCCACCACGAGGGCGATGTGGAATTTGTTCATCGGGCAATCGGCGCCCCAGATTCCCTACGAAACAAGGCGCCTGTCAACGCCCGACGGGGCGCTCGGCGGAGACGGCCCTCAGGAATTTCAGCTCCGAGAGGGCGCGCCCGGTGCCCTCGGCCACGGCGCTCAGCGGGTCCTCGGCGACATGCACCGGGAGGCCCGTCGCCTCGGCGATGAGCCGGTCGAGCCCGCGCAACAAGGCACCGCCGCCGGCCAGAACGAGCCCGCGATCGACGAGGTCGGCCGAGAGTTCGGGCGGGCAGCGCTCCAGCGTGATGCGGACCGAGTCCACGATCGTGGAGAGCGGCTCCAGGAGCGCCTCGCGGATTTCCTGCGAGGAAATGGAAATGGTTTTCGGCAGGCCCGCCACGAGGTCCCGCCCCTTCACATCGAGCCCGACTTCCTTCTCCAGCTTGTAGGCGGACCCGATCTTGATTTTGATTTCTTCGGCCGTGCGCTCGCCAATCATCAGGTTGTAGGCGCGCTTCATGTAGTTCGTGATCGCCTCGTCGAGTTCATCGCCGGCCACGCGGACGCTGCGGCTAAAAACAATTCCCGAGAGCGAGATCAGGGCCACCTCGGTCGTTCCGCCGCCGATGTCCACGATCATGTTGCCCGCGGCATCCTGCACCGGCAGGCCTACCCCGATGGCGGCGGCCATGGGTTCCTCGATGAGATAAACTTCGCGCGCCCCGGCGTGTGTGGCGGAATCCTTCACGGCGCGCTTCTCCACCTCGGTGATCCCGCTGGGAACGGCCACCACCACGCGCGGGCGGACCATGCGGCGGCGGTTGTGGACCTTGCTGATGAAGTGGCGGAGCATCGCCTCGGTGATCTCGAAATCCGCGATGACGCCGTCCTTGAGCGGACGGATGGCCACGATATTGCCGGGCGTGCGGCCGAGCATGCGCTTGGCTTCGTTGCCCACCGCCAAAACGCGGTTGGTGCCCTGCTGCACGGCGACCACGGACGGCTCGCGCAGCACGATGCCATGGTCCTTCACATAAACGAGGGTGTTGGCCGTGCCGAGGTCGATGCCTATGTCGCTCGAAAAAAGGCCGAGTAGGTTGTCTAACATCGAATTTAGGGATTTGATTGGTCAGTCCCGCGGCGGCCATGTGGTTCCCGGCCGTTTGTAAGCGGGCGCTTTTTTAGGACCGGCGAGAGTCGTTTCAGCGCCCCCGAGCGTCAAGGTTTTGTTTGCGCCGCAGGGGAATCCTTAGCCCCGTAAACTGCGCCGTCGTCGAAAAACTTCGTCTCCTGCACTGGCAGCGGATTCGCCGAGCGGTCGAGTTCCTGGAAAAAGCAACTCTCGTAGCCCGTGTGGCATGCGCCCGTGGTTTGTTCGACCTCGAAGAGCAGCACATCTCGGTCGCAGTCCACGAACCAGCGCACCACCCGCTGCGTGTGGCCGCTCGTTTCGCCCTTCAGCCACAATTTGCCCCGCGAACGGCTCCAATAGGTCATCAGGCCGCTCTCAAGCGTCATCCTCAGCGACTCGCGGTTCATCCAAGCGAACATGAGCACCCTCCCCTCCGGACGCCCCGCGCCCTTGGCTTCCTGGACGATCACCGGGATGAGCCCGTCCGCGGTGAATTTGAAATCGAACTCCTCGGGATTGCCTGCCATGCGGGTTTCTCGATACCTTCGCGGAATCGAAGAGACAACAACAACTGTCGCACCCGAAGCGCAAACCGCCGCCCCGTCGCGCCCACGCCGCGCCGCCCCGCCGAAATCCATTCGGCTCCGCCTTTCGGATTTGGAAAAATGCATGCCGCCCGGCCGCGTGTTGCGGCCCGCCCGGGAAGGCGAAACCATCGACCTGCCGGCGGACCACCTCCTCGGCCACATTATTCCAACGGTGACCGTGCGCTTTTTGGCAAAAACCCTACCCGACTTCGCGTCGAACGGCGATGAGATCGTCCGCGTGCCCACCGCCCTCGTTGCCCTCGCCTACAAGGTCGGCGAGGAACCCGCCCCATCGGAGCCCCAGGGAATTTCCCCCGAACCGCCGAACGCCCGCCCGGACCTCCCTTCGCCCGTTTCGAGCCTCAAGCGACTGCGTTCGGATATCGCGGACGAATTGCCGCCCGTCCGTGTGCCCCAGCGCATCTCGCGGCTCGTCGGCCGCTTCAAATTCCAGCGCAACCCCGAAACCTCCCCTGCAGCACCCCCGCAGCCAGCCATCCCCGCCAATCCGCTCGATGCCGTGCCCACCAACCAAATGGCGCTGCAAGCCCTCTTCCACACGGGCGAAACCCTCACGCTCGGCCGCGTGGTGGAACTCTTCGGCGCGCTCCCCGGCGTCCAATCCATCGTCCTCGCCTGCGGCACCGAGGCGATTGCAAAACACAACATCCCCGCCAGCGTGGACATGGAACTCCTGAACTCCCACGCCCGCGACGCCGTGGCGATGTTGAAGCCGCTCAACGAAGCTTCGCAGCGCATGGGCATCGGCACCGTCCCCGGCCTCACGCTCCACACGGAAAGCGGCCCGTTCAGCATCATCCAGCAGGGCGCGCTCACCATGCTCGTCTTCCACCGCGAAGGCGGGTTCCTCCCCGGGGTCCGGGAAAAAATGACGCTCGCGCTGCGCGAGTTGGACCTCGGGCGCCCGGTGCTGGCGGCGCCGGCGGAGTGAATGCCATTGCGGCGCCACCGGCCATTCGTTAGAAACTCTCGGTCATGATGGAGATTGTGCAAAAGGGCGGGCCGCTCATGTGGCTCATCCTCGCCTGCAGCATCACCGCGCTGGGCGTGTTCCTGGAAAGACTCCTCTTCTTCCACCGCGCCTCGATCCAAACCGGCGATTTCCTCCGCGGCCTCGCCAACCTCCTCAAGGCGGGAAACACCGCCGAAGCCGTGCAGGAGTGCGCCGGTTCGCCGGGCCCTGTCCCGCGCGTGCTCCACGCCATGCTCACCCGCCCGGGCGCCCCCAGGCAGGAACTCCGCGACATCGCGCAGGAAGCCGGCCAACTCGAAGTCCCCCGCCTCGAGCGCAACCTCGCCCTCCTCGGCACCGTCGCCTACACCACGCCGCTCCTCGGCCTCCTCGGCACCGTCCTCGGCCTCCTCACCGCATTCCAGCAAATCAGCGCCCACGGCGGATACGCCACCGCCACCGAGATCGCCGGCGGCGTCTATGAAAGCCTCCTTACCACCGCGGCCGCGCTCACCGTCGCCATCCCGGCCTTCGTCGCCCACAGCTACCTCTCCGCGCGCGTGAACGAACTCCTCCGCGACATCGAACGCGCCTCCATCGAAATGCTCGAAATCCTCGCGCCGCCGCGCCCCGAAGGATCCCCGCAGCAGTGAAACTCGAGCGCACGCCAGGTCCCCACCCGGCCTTGATGTTCATCGCGCCTTCGCTCGATGTCGTCCTGGTCCTTGTTTTCTTCCTCGTCCTCAGCACCTCGTTCCTCCTCCAACCCGGAATTTCCGTGGATGTCCCGGATTCCCCCTTCCTGCTGGCGCCACAACGCGACCCCCTCGTCGTCAGCGTCCTCGCCCCCCCGGTCTCGGCGGCCTACTTCGAGAACGAGCGCGTGGACGCGGCCCAACTCCGCAAAAAACTCGCCGACCGCCCCTCGCGCAACAACACCATCATCATAAAAGCCGACCGCGAAGCCCCCTTTGAGCGTGTTTCCGAAATCCTCAACATCTCGCTCGGCCTCGGCTACCCCACTGTCATCGCCACCTCGGAGGACCAGTGAAAACCCCGGACCTCGTCTTCGACTGGCCCCACCGCCACCGGATCCACCTCCTCCTGCCCGCAGCCATCCTTGCCGCCGGGGCGGCCCACCTCGCGGTCTTTTTCGTTTTTTCCGTCGCCTACCCCCGCCCGGAATCCGAAGGCCCCAAGCCAGCCCGCCTTTTCTTCGTCCCGCCCGGCGATCCCGCCATGGCGCCCCTCGCGGGTTTCCTCGCATCGTCCGACCCCGCCCTCTTCGCCCCCGGCCGCGGCCTCCCGCGCACCGAAGCCATTTCCAATGCCGACCACATCCCCCAATTCGAATCCTCGAGGCCCGAACTCATCACCGCCCTTCCCTCGATCCGCAGGGAAAAACCCGCCGGGCCCATGTTCGCGGGTCCACCCGAAATCCCCCGCCCGCAGCGCCAGCAACCACCCCCCGCCCCGCCGCTCCCCACGCGCATCATCGCCGAAACCCCGCTCGCCACCCGCCTTCCCCAACCCCTTGAATGCCCCATCCCCGCCCCCACGCGCCAAACCCCCGACCTTGTCTTCCTCGCCGGCGTGGAACCCGATGGCACCGTTCGATACCTCTTTGCCGAATCTGCAGGCGCCACCGGCGAGTCCCTCGAATCCGCCGCGGCCGAATTCCTGCGTGGCGTCCGTTTCACGCCCTCCGCCTTCCAACAAACCGAATGGGGTTTCGTCCGCTTCCGCTGGGGAACGCCGCCACCCCCCGCCATTCCCGAATGATCCGCCTCCCGCTCCCCTGGCTCGTCTTCACGGCGCTCTTCATTTTCCTCATCGGCATCATCGTGGTTTGGATCGGCTACGAAATCGCACGCCGCCGCCGCGAAGCGCGTGCGCTCGAGCATTGGACCGCCTGCCGAATCTGCTCCTACAAATTCCGCACCGACGGACTTGGCGAACTCCCCCGTTGCCCCCAATGCGGCGCCCCGAACACCCGCACCCCGCTCAGGATTTTTTAATCCCGCCCGGCCTCGACCTTCCCAAGACGGCGCAAATGCCGTTCCTCGCCGCTGAACCGCGCCCCGACAAAAGTCGAAACCAAATCCCACGCGACCTCCGATCCCACCGTCCGCCCACCCATGCACAGGATGTTCATGTGGTCGTCCTCCACACCCTGTTTCGCGGAAAAATGGTCGTGGATCAGGCAGGCGCGCACGCCCCGCACCTGGTTCGCACAGACGGAGGCGCCAACGCCGCTGCCGCAAATCGCAATCCCGCGCTCGAGCTCCCCAGAAGCCACCGCCCGCGCCAGCGGAAAAACATAATCGGGATAATCGTCGCCGCTGTTCAGCTCGTTCGCCCCGAAGTCCCGCACCTCATGCCCAGCAGCCCGCAACCGCGACACCAACTCCTGCTTCAGCGCAAATCCCCCATGGTCCGTTGCAATGCCGATTTTCATGACTGCGATGCTGCCCCCCGAGCCCCCGGAAGTAAATCCGCCAGTTCGCCCAAAGCCACCCCGAGCGCATCGATGGCCTCCGCGGATTGCGTCGCTGTGAGGGTCACGCGCAGCCTCGCCGCCCCGCGCGCCACTGTCGGGTAGCGGATTGCAGGGACAAAAAATCCCGCCTCCAGCAAACGCGCCCCCGCCTCCACCGCCGCTGCTTCCGGACCCGCCAAAAGCGGAACAATCGCCGCCGCCGGTCGGGAAATGCCAAGAGTTTGGCAAAACCGCGCCACATTCGATTCCAACCTCCCCCGCAATCCATCCCCCTCCGCAGACCGAACGATTTCAACCGCCTTCCGCGCGGCAGCCGCCACCGGCGGCGGCGGAGCCGTGGAAAAAACAAAACTCCGCGCGCGGTTAACGAGAAAATCACGGAGCACCGAACTGCCCGCGATGTAGGCGCCATGCGCCCCGAGCGCCTTTCCCAGTGTCCCCATCTGGATCTCGATCCGGTCCGCCACACCCGCAGCATCCGCCAAACCCCGACCACCGCGCCCGACCACCCCGACCGCATGCGCCTCGTCGAGGAACAGCCACGCGCCGTGGCGCTCCTTGATCTCCACAATCTCCCGCAACGGCGCCGCATCCCCGTCCATGCTGTAAATCGATTCCGCCACCACCAGCACCCTGCAGCCCGGCTTCGCCTTCGCCGCCCATCGCAGGTGGCTGTCGAGTTTCGCCGTGTCGTTGTGGGGAAAAACCCGGATCGCCGCACCCGAGAGCCGCGCCCCGTCCACGAGGCAGGCGTGCGAAAGTTTGTCGAGCACCACCACATCATCCTTCCCGCACAAGGCAGCAATCGTCCCCACCGCCGCCGCATAACCGCTGCCGAAGCACAGCGCCGCCCCGGTTCCCTTGAAATCCGCAATAGCCTCCTCAAGGTCCGAATGCCCCCGCAGCGTCCCGCAAACCAGCCGTGACGCCCCCGCCCCGAATCCCCCGCGCTCCCACTCCTCCATTGCCGCCTCCTTCAACGCCGGGTGGGCCGCCAGCCCGAGGTAATCATTCGAGGAAAAATTCGCCACGGCGCGGCCGTCCACCTCCACCCTCGGACCCTGCGGACCCCCGAGCGCCTTCAATTTCCTCAACAACCCCGCCGCCTCGATCCGCGAGAGTTCCTCGCGCAACGCCCCGTCCAGCGGCTTCGGCGAGCCCTCCGCCATCTCAGCCCCTCGCCAAAATCGCGCACATCTCGCGCACCGCCTGCTCCATCCCCACCGCCACCGCCCTCGAAACAATCGAATGCCCGATGTTCAACTCCTCGAGCCCCGGCAGCGCCAAAACCGCCTGCGTGTTTTTGTAATTCAACCCATGCCCGGCATTCACCCGCAGCCCCAATGCCAACGCGCACTCCGCGCCCCCCATGAGTTTTTTGAGCTCCACCGCACGCGCCTCGGCGAAAGCATTCGCATACGCACCCGTGTGCAATTCCACAAACTCCGCCCCCGTTTCCGCCGCCGCCTCCAACTGCCCTCCATCCGGGTCCACAAACAGGCTCACCCGCGCCCCCGCCCCCCGCAGCACCGCGACCACACGCTTGAGCGCCTCGAGTTGCCCCGCCACATCGAGCCCGCCTTCTGTCGTCACCTCCTGGCGGTTTTCTGGAACCAGGCACACATCCTCCGGGCGCACCCGCAACGCCACGCCCACGATGTCCTCCGAAATGCCCATCTCGAGGTTGAGCTTCACGCCGACCCGCTCCTTGAGTTCAAAAATGTCGCGGTCCTGGATGTGCCGCCGGTCCTCGCGCAAATGCGCCGTGATGCCGAGCGCGCCGCCGCGCACCGCCGCCAGAGCCGCTTCCACGGGGTCCGGTTCGGCATTGGGATGCCCCTGCATTTCGCGGTAGCGCGCCTGCCTCACGGTCGCCACATGGTCGATGTTCACTCCGAGTGTTGCCACGCGCCGCACTATCGAACCGCCCGCCCCGCCCATCAAGCCGCACCTTTGCGCGGGCTTGAACCCCCGTCCCGCACGCGGCTATCCAATCCCCGTGCCCCTGCACCCGCTCGCCAAACGCTTTCCCGAAATCGCCATCCTCCTCGCGGCGGTGCTCCTGCGCGCCTGGCTCATCGAAATCAAACCCGCCCATTTCGACGAGGGCATCAACGGCTGGTTCGCCGACCAAATGCGCGAGACCGGCTACTACCGCTACGACCCCACAAACTACCACGGCCCGCTCCATTTCTACGCGGTGTTCCTCTCGCAAACCCTCTTCGGCCGCTCGGAATGGGCGTTGCGCTTGCCCATCATCATCGTCTCGGTCCTCTGCGTCGCCGCGATGCTGCGCTTCCGCGAATTCTTCGGGCGCCCCGCCTCCCTCCTCGCCGCGCTTGCGATGGCGCTCTCGCCGGCATTCGTTTTCTACGGCCGCTACTCGATCCACGAATCCTGGCAGGTCCTTTTTTCCATCCTGCTCCTCCAGGGCATCCTCGGGCTTTGGAAAACCGGGGAACGCCGCTTCCTCTTCACCACTTTCGCCGCCGTGGCAGGCATGGTGCTGACGAAGGAAACCTACATCATCCACATCGGCTCGCTCGCCATCGCCGCAGCCGTCCTCGCGCTTTGGCAAAAGGCCGCCCCGTCGCAGCCCGCCCAGCCGTGGGCGCGCCAACTCTGGACGCGCGACGATGCCATCCTCGGCGGGGGCATCGCCGCCATTGCCATCGTGTTCTTCTACTCCGGCACCTTCCTCGACTTCCGCCAACTCACCGGCATCTACGAAACATTTTTCACCTGGGTGAAAACCGGCACCGAATCCGGCGGGCACGAGAAGAAGGCATACGACCTCATCGGCCCCCTCAATTACTATTGGATCCACCTCATGGCGCGCTACGAGTGGCCCGCGCTCGCCGGGTTCCTCGCGTGCCTGCGCTACGCGCTGCCCTCGCCCGCGCCCATCCGCCTCACCGCGATCTGGGGATGCGGCATCCTGCTCGCCTACTCGGTCATCCCCTACAAAACCCCCTGGTGCATCATCTCGATCCTCTGGCCGTTCTATCTCGCGCTCGGCACGCTTCTCGCCGAAGCCGCCGAACGCTTCCGCCGCCGCATCGCATGGCTCGCCGCCGCCCCGCTCCTCGCATTTTCGCTCTACGCCTCGGTGCGGCTGAACTTCTTCGTCTTCACCGATGACAGCGAACCCTATGTCTATGTCCAAACCTACGAAGACATCCGCGATTTCACCTCGCCGGTCCTCGAAGCCGCCCGCGCCGAACCGGCTGGCTTTGAAATGGAAGGCATCATCTCGCTCGACAGCTACTACCCGCTCCCATGGATGCTCGGCGACTTCACCCGCATCGGGTATTTCACCGAGGAAAACCCGCCCCAGCGCTGGCACGCCGACTTCATCGTGGTCGAAAGCGCCGACTCCGCAGGGATCGAGAAAAATCTCTCCAAGCCGTATTTCAAAATCCCGTTCCGCCTGCGCAGCGGCCAGGAAGAGTGCACCGCCTACCTCTGCGCGGAACGCTTCGGGAAAATCCTGGCCCGCGAACCCGAATTCCGCCCCGCCCCTGCACAATGAAATCCGCGCTGCTGGACAAAACCGCGGCCGCCCTCCTTGCCGCCGCCTGCGGCTCGGTGGTTTGCGGGATTATCCTCGCGTTCGCCTTCGAGGGTCTCGGTCCGCGCACCGCCGCGGCCTCGCTTGCAGCGGGCCTCGCATGCGGCACCGCCGCATTTCTCTCCGTCCGCGCAGGCCCCGCGCAAAAACCCAACGCCTGGGACATCCTCCTCCTCGCCATTTTCGCCATCGCCTCGCTGCGCGCGTTCCTCTGGGTGCTCTACACCGTCGGCGACGAATGGCGCGTCCTCTCGCCCTACAACCTCGGCGACATGTCGCTCCACATCCAATTCATCCGATACTTTGCGTCCGGCATCCCCTTCTGGCCCGAAAGCCCGATTTTGAGCGGAGCCCCGTTGAGCTACCCGCCGGGTGCGGATTTTTTCAACAGCCTGCTCCTGCTCTGCGGCGTTCCCCTGCGCGAGGGGCTTGTCTGGTGCGGGCTCGCGGGCGCCGGGCTCTCCGCATTCCTGCTTTGGCGCTGGGGCGGCGCATTCGCCATCGCGGCATTCCTGTTCAACGGCGGCATCGCCGGCTTCGCCATCCTGCGCTCGGGCGCCATCCAGGATTTCCAGTCCGAACTCGCCTGGAAAAACCTGTTTCTCACCATGCTCGTGCCCCAGCGCGGGTTGCTCTACGCACTGCCTTGCGGGCTCCTGCTCCTCCGCGCGTGGCGGGATGATTTTTTCGGCACGGGCTCCGGCGTCCCGCGCCCGCTCCAGTTCGCCCTCTACGCCACAATGCCCCTTTTCAATGTCCATGCATTCCTCTTCCTCAGCCTCGCCCTCGCCTCGATTTTCCTGGTGCAGCCCGCATCGCGGAAAACCCTCTTGGCATTCGTCGGCGCCGCCGTTCCCCCCGCCACGCTCTGCGTGTGGCTCGTCACCGGCGGGTTTGCCGCATCCTCCGGCATGCGCTGGCTCCCGGGTTGGATGCAAGGAACCGGCGGCGCGATGTTCTGGATCATCAATTTCGGCGCCGCCCTTCCGCTCCTCGCCTTCCTATTCTGGCGCGCCGCCCGCCACGGCGGCCCCTCCGCCCGCGCCTTCTGCCTGGTGTCGTTTGCCACCTTCGCGCCCTGCTTCCTCTTCGCCCTCGCCCCGTGGGAATGGGACAACACGAAACTCCTCCTCTGGGCATGGCTCGCCGCCGCGCCGTTCCTCTGGACCCTCGTCCTCGCGCCGATGCACAAAATCCCGCGGGGCATTTTTTGTTTCCTCCTCTTCTTCTCCGGTGCGGTCTCGCTGGTCGGAGGCCTCGACGGGCACCATGGCTACGGGCTCGCGAAACGCTCCGAACTCGCCGCCGCCGAAACCGCCCTCGCCGGCGTGCCGCCCGAAACCCGCATTGCCATCGCGCAGGATTACAACCACCCCGTCATCCTCCTCGGCCGCCCGGTCGTCTGCGGCTACGAAGGCCACCTCTGGAGCCACGGCCTCCCCTACCGCGAAAAAATGGGGCTCCTGAAAAACATCCTCGCCCTCGGCCCCGGCCACCAAGCCGACGCCGCCAAAGCCGGGGCAGGCCTCATCTTCCTCCGCGGCACCCCGCCGCGAGTCATCAAGACGGAACCGCCCGCCAAAGCATCACCAGAATCGTTACCAGAATCAGCATTAGAACCATGAATCGAACCTTCGCGGTGCTGAGTTCGCGGGCCGGAGTTTGTTTTCTGCGGCGCGTTGGCTGAGGGGGTCGCATCCCGCGCAGATTCACCGCCGGAGCGGCCACATTCCGCAGGAGATATTCCTTTTGATCCTTGGCGCGCTTTTGCTCGATCTGCTTCGGCAGGTTTTTCAACTGCCGCTTCAGCTCCGCCTCCTTTTTCAAAAGCTCGGCCCGCTCGCGCTCCAGACGGCGCTCCTCGGCGCTGACTTTGCTCGGTGGTGGAGTCCTCCTAGGCAGCATTTCCTACCTCGAAGCCAGAGTGGCCCAAATCAAAACGAGCGCAAAAATCACACCCACGATCTGCAAGGGCAGCGTGAAGGCGAAACCGCTTTTCAGCCAATATCCAAAATTCTGTTCCTCGACCGGCCCGTAGTCGCCCGCGCCGGAGGCGGGAAGGGGCGAGAGTTCGGAGGTCGAATCCACGGAAATCTTCGCTTGGGCCCGGGTGTATTCGGACCGCGCATCATCCACCGCGCTCAGCGCCTTGCTCAATTCCCGCGGCATGTCCTGCGGCATCCAGGACCGCGCGTTGATCAATTCAATCGTCTCGAGATGCTGGCTGAAGGACCCGTGAATCACCCGCATTTGCTCGGCGCGTTTTTGGGACTCCTCGATCTCGCGTTGCACCACCACCAGAGCACGCGTCAGTTTGTCCTGCATCTCCGCGCGGCCGGTTTCAAGCATCTCCTGCCGCTTTTTCAGCTCCTCCAGTCGCGCCTTCTCCCGCTCGATCTCCTCCTGCTTTTGCTTGAGGCTTTCCAGTTCCGCGCGCACCTGCTGGACCTTGTCGCCCAACTCGCCCCCCTCGTCGTTTTGGAGGTTCAGATAATTTTCGGAATCCCTGCCGGATGGGTCGTAAGGCATAACGCGAAGCTCACTATCCAAGCCCGCCGCGCGCTTCCAGAAAAAACCAAGCCCGCCGCGCTTGCCTTCCCATCGGCATGCGGGATATTACCCCCTTGTCGTCCGCAAATTTCTTCGCACGTCATATCTCATTCATGAAACAACTCCTCGCAAAAGTCCGCGTCACAAACAGCGTGTTCCTCATCGGCACTTTTCTCACCACCTGCACCGCGGTGCCCCTCTACATCTGGCACTACGGGGTGGACGCCTTCCAAATCGTGCTCTTCCTGTTCTTTTTGATCTCCACCGGCATGAGCATCACGCTCGGTTACCACCGCCTCTTCTCGCACCTCACTTTCCACGCGAGCCCGCTGGTGAAAATCTACACACTCCTCTTCGGAGCGGCCGCCTTCGAGGGCTCCGCGCTCGGTTGGTCCGCCGACCACCGCCGCCACCACAAGCATGTCGATCACGACGACGATCCCTACGACATCTCCCGCGGCCTCTTCCACGCCCACATCGGCTGGCTTCTCTTCCGCCGTTCACTCGATACCCCGCTCACCTGGGTCCGCGACCTTCAAAAAGACCGCCTCGCCTGGTTCCAGCACCAATACTACGTCCCCATCGCCATCTTCATGGGTTTCATTCTCCCCGCCGCCATCGGCTGGGCTTGGGGCGGACCTGTCAGCGCCCTCGGCGGATTCCTTCTCGCCGGTGTCGCCCGCATCGTCTTCGTCCACCACATGACGTTTTGCATCAACTCGCTTTGCCACTGGATCGGCGACCGCCCCTATTCCAGCAAATGCTCGGCCCGCGACAGCCTCGTCATGGCCTTCTTCACCTTCGGCGAGGGCTACCACAACTTTCACCACGAGTTCCAACACGACTACCGCAACGGCGTGAAACCCTGGCAGTTCGATCCCACCAAGTGGACCATCTGGTTCCTTGCGAAGCTCGGCCTCGTCAAAAACCTCCGCACCGTTGACGAGGAGCGCATCCTCAAGGCCCAGATCGCCGAGCACGACCGCCAGCTCGAAGCCAAACTCAACGCCCGCACCTCGCCGCTCTGCGACTCCGTCCACGCCGTCATCGAATCCGCCCGCACCCGCAT
>JAGWWS010000046.1 GCA_018970255.1 Verrucomicrobiota bacterium
TGGCGAGGCTGCGCGGAATTCGATCCAATGCCTTTTTCTCCCACCTTAAGGAAACCGAATGGCGCTTCAACCATAGGCGTGATAACCTCTACCAATTCCTACTCAAAAATCTCGTCTCTTCCCCTCTAATCTAGGAAAGACCCATGGGTTTTTATTCGAAATAAATTCCTCAGAGTGGAGTAATTTTTCCGCGACAGAATCCCGGACCATGGGCTGCCAACCTTGGAGGGACTACTGCGATGCGATCCACCGCCTATTGCTTGCGCGCTGGGCAGGCGGCAGCAGGTTTAGACGTTCACTCAAGACCGACCTCTTCGATGAATCCGTAGGAAATGGATGCCTCAATGCGTTGGAATCGATTTCGGACGAGGTGCACGGGATTGATATTTCCCCCAAGGTGGTTGAATCCGCCGGAGCCAGAAACCCGCAATCCAAAACGCTTGTGGGCGATGTTCGGAACATGCCTTATGACGATGCTTCGTTCGGGTTCGTTTTTTCAAATTCCACTATCGACCACTTCGCCACCCGCGCGGAAATCGAACAATCCATCGGGGAAATGGCGAGGGTGCTCGCCAACCAGGGAGTCCTCATCCTCACCCTCGACAATCCCCGCAACCCCATGGTCGGGCTCCGGAACTTCCTTCCCCAACGCCCGCTTGAAGCGTCCGGACTGGTGCCCTATTTCATGGGTGTAACGCTTCCGATGCGGGAGCTTGTGGCAGTGCTCGGCGGGGCGGGATTTCGCGTGCTAAAGCAAAGATACCTGATGCACGCGCCGCGGGTTGTTTTCCTGCACCTGTTGCGGGCGCTCCAAAAATTGCCCGCGGTTTCGGGCGCGGTCCTCCAGGCCATGCTGGCAATGGAGGCGGCGGCGGGTTTTCCAACCGCCGGGATCACGGGGCACTTCTCGGCGGTGCTGGCTGCTAAGGAATAGACTCCCCAATCCGTGACGCCATACATCAAGCAAGGGCTGCATTTTCTCCGGGACAACGCCCTGCCGATGATCCCTGTTGCAATCTGTGAAGGACCCGGCGGCGCTCTGCTGCTGGCGGGCGAGGAGCGGTGGACGCGTTATTTTTTGCAAAGGTTCCACGGGGAAAAATGGACCCGCGAGGAATTGGGGCGATACAGGGCATGGCAAATCCCAGGAATTCTCGCCCGGTATCGTTCCAAAGCGGACATTGTGATTGCCCGACTCGATATTTTTTCTACACGCTTTTCGTAAAACAAAAATGGGGAGCGGAAGTCCGCGAGCACGGCGAGTTGGCCTTTGAATTTCTCATCCACTGGGAAAGCGCCAACAACCGGGCTCTGAGCTTCCTCGAAAAAACACCACTCATTTTCCGGGAGAATGGCGGGCTTGCAGTGGTCGGGACCCGTGAGGGGGAGTCGGCTTTACGCTGGAAGGAGGCGGGTCTTTCGCGGTTCCATGCAGTGGGTGCCGAAAATTTGAAAATTCCGATTTGAGGATTTGCGATTCCTTCTGGTAAAGGGGTCAGTCCCGCGTTTTATCGCATTTCGGGTCTGGTCACAGTGTAGAGAAATTGAAGTGGAGGGGCAGGCGGGCGATGGGAAAGCCGAAAGGAAGCGGCGCATCTGGAGGCCGCGCCGCCGAACGTGCATCGATCTTCTGATTTGCGGGAAGGATTCAGCCTTTTTGTCTGGCTCGGGCAATTTCATTCGGAGTTTTTTTGGGCATCGGCACCGCACAAAAAGAAGAAGATGGAATCAAAAGCGGAATTCCGTTTGCCAGCAGGCGGCCGCAAGCCGGTTCCTCAACCCAGCATCCCGTCAATGAGCGCGGCATATTTCCCCGCAATTACATGCCGCTTGAGCTTGAAGGTGTTTGTCATTTCGTCCCCGACCTCGAACGCCTTCGGCACAAACCTCCATGCCGCGATCCGCTCGAACGCCTTGAACCCGGTTTCGGCACAAACCAGCCGCCGCACCTCCGCATCCACCAATTCCCTCGCCTTTTCCGACGCCGCCAAATCCCCCAGCGCCGCCGCCTCCACGCCCGCCTTGCGGAAGGCCTCAAGGGACGGCACCACCAAGGCCCCCAGCGCTTTTTTGTCCTGCCCCACCACCACCACCTGGTCGATGAACTCCGATTGTGCGAGCTTCGCCTCGATCGGCACCGGCTCCACATTTTCGCCATTGAGCAAAACGATCGTCTCCTTCGACCGGCCGAGGATTTTCAGGCAGCCATTGAAAGTCACCATCCCGATGTCGCCGGTATTCATCCAGCCGTCCTGCAACACGCGCGTTGTTCCCTCGGGGTCCTTGTAGTAGCCGCGCATCACCTGCGGCCCGCGCACATGGATTTCGCCGCGCAAGCCCCGCCCTCCCCCGGCCTTGGCCGCATCCGGGAACAGCACGGCACCGTTTTGCAGGTCCACGATCCGCACCTCCGTCTCGGGAAACATCCGCCCGACCGTTCCGATTACGAGGTTGTCCCAGGTCCGCACCGCCAGCACCGGCGAGGTCTCGGTCATGCCATAGCCCTCGAGCACGGGAATCCCGATGAAGTTGAAAAACTCGTCCACATGCGGCTGCAGCGCCCCGCCGCCCGAAATCGTCCCCCGGAATTCGCCGCCGACCACCGCACGGATTTTTTTCAAAACCAACCCGTCGAGCAGGCGCGCCGGCAACGCCCACACCAGCCACGCCCCGGCCGAGCGCAACGCCAGCGCCGCATTCTCCGCAAACCCCCGCCCCTTCGTATCCAGCAATTCCCCCCGGAAAAACGCCCGCGCCCGCTTCACATGCCGCGTCGCCCGGTAGGCCAGGTGGAAAAGCCCACGCCTCACCGGCGGCGCCGAGTTCACATTCGCAAGGATTTTCAAATACAGGTTCTCCCAGAGCCGCGGGGCCGAGGCCATCACCGTCGGCTTCACCGTTTTCAAATCCTCCCCGATCGACCTGAGGCTCGTGTAGGAAGTCCCCACGCCGTGCGCGATGCACAGCATCTCGAACCCCCGCTCGTAGCTGTGCCACACCGGCAGGATCGAAAGGGCCCGGTCCCCCGCCCTCAAATCCAGCGGCAGGTTCCGCAACTGCGAGCACATGTTTGCATGCGTGAGCTGCACGCCCTTCGGCGTCCCCGTCGTGCCCGAAGTATAGATAATCGTGAACAAATCCTCCAGCTTCACGCCCGCCGCCCGGTCCTCCGCGCTGCGGTCCCCCGCCGCCCTCCGCCCCGCGCCGTCTTCGAGCAAATCCCCCAGCCTCTTCACCCCCTCCGGCACTTGGTCGGCAGGCGACATCAGCACCACCTCGCGCAATTTCGGCAACTTTGCCCGAAGCGCCAGCACGCGCTCCAGAATCGCAGGCGTCTCGACAAAAACCGCCACCGCGTCCGAGTGGTCCAAAATGTAAACCAACTCGCCGTCCGTGACATCGCATCCCCGCGGCACATCCGCCGCCCCAGCCAGGAGGATCCCGTAGTCCGAAACAATCCACTCGAGCCGGTTGTCGGAGATCAGCCCCACATGGTCCCGAGCCTGCACCCCGAGCGCCACCAGCGCCGCCGCCAAATCGAGCCCCTTTTCATAAAGCCCCCGAAAACTGGTCGGCTGGAAAACTCCCTTCGCATCCTTCCTCGAAAACGCCGGCCGGTCGCCGAACTGCTCCGCCGCCAGTTTGTAAACCTCCGCCAAAGTCGAACCGAACTTGGGTGCCTTCATCCCGACAATTCAAAACCCGCTTTGCATTCCCCTGCAAACAACATTGAGCACCGCCTGCGAAAAACCGACTCTCCGATTATGCCCATCACCACCGACCGCCAGCGCAACTCCCTCCTCGGTGCCTTCCTCGGCGATGCCCTCGCCATGCCGGCCCACTGGTATTACGACCGCGCCGCCCTCGCCAGCGACTACGGACGCATCACCGCGCTCACCGCCCCGAAAAACCCGCACCCGGACAGCATTCTCTGGCGCTCGAGCTACACGGCGCCGAACCCCAAGGGCGAAATCCTCCATTCCCAAGCCCAATACTGGGGCCGCCGCGGCATCCACTACCACCAGTTCCTCCCCGCCGGCGGGAACACGCTCAACATGCTGCTCGCGCTCGAACTCCTCGATTCCCTGCGCTCCTGCGGCGGCTACGACCACGTCGACTACCTCCGGCGCTACATCGATTTCATGACCACCCCGGACCGCCACCGCGACACCTACATCGAGGAATGCCACCGGAATTTCTTCACGAATTTCGCCCGCGGCAAAAAACCCGAAGACTGCGGCGCCACCGACATCCACATCGGCGGGCTCGCCCATGTGCCCATTCTCGCCGCGTGGTTCGCCGATAACGAATCCGCCGCGCTCGAAGCCATCCACGCCCACATCCGCACGACCCACCGCGGACCCGAAGTCGAAACCGCCGCCCGCGACCTTGCGAAAATGCTCATCGCCACGCTCAACGGCGCGCCCCTCCGCGAATCCATCGAAAAATTCGCCAACGGCCGAGTCGGCCCCCGCAAGCTCCGCGACTGGTCGAAGCGCCCCGACCACGAAATCGTGGGAGGCGTCTTCAGCCCCGCCTGTTATTTGGAGGACTCATTTCCCGCCTCCCTCTTCCTCGCCTGGAAATACGCGGACGACCCCAAGTCCGCCCTCATTGCGAACACCAACCTCGGCGGCGACAATTGCCACCGCGGCATCGTCGTCGGAGCCCTCACCGGCGCCACGGGAATCCCATTCCCGCAAGAATGGACCTCCGGCCTGGTTTGCCGGGATCAGCTCGGCTAAACGCCGCCCTACTGCCCCACCCTCAGCCGGAAAAACTTGGCGCCCTCGGAACCGGCAGGCACCGCGGTTTCCCGCCAACCCGACCAGTCGCCCGTCAAACTCGTCTCCGTGGCGTTCACGGGTGCCCAAGCCGGAGTGGAAAGGCTGGAGGTCGATTCGAGGGCGAAGGGCAGATCCGTTGCGGCACTGTTCCTGCGGTATCGCAAAAGCACATTTCCACCGGAGAGCCCATGCAGCTCGAATGGTGAGGCGGAATTCGCGCCCTTGGGATCGAGACCGTGGAAATATTCGAGCAGGTTGGGAATTCCATCGGCATCGGGGTCGGCCGTCGGAGCGCCCTCCCCTCCGCCGTTCCAAGGCAGATTGTTCGACACATTCCAAACGAGCTGAGGAGACGGTGCCGTGGCGGCGTTGGTGAAGTTCCCGGAACGGTTCACGGCCACTACCTGATAGGTGGCATTGGAGGAAACACTCCAGGAACTGTCTGTGAAATTCGCCGAGGCGCTGGTGGCGATTTGCGTGCCGTTGCGCAGGATGCGGTAGCTGACAGCGTTCGTCACAGGCGCCCAGGTGAAGGAAACGGAATTACTGCTCAACGCACTCACGGTCGGCACGATCGGAGTGGATGGAATTCCGTCCATGCCTTGCGTGAAGGAATCAAAAACCACGCCCGCCTTGTCCACCGCCTCGATCGTGCGGCCGGTGTTGGTGATGGTGACCAGAAAGGCATGGTGCCTCGCTTGCGCGCCATGGAGGTAGGTGCGATTACCCTCAGGTGTGCGAAGTGCGACCCCCCACGCTCCATCGCCAGCAAAAACAATTCCATCCGCCGCGTCCGCCACGCCGCCGAGAATGGGCTTCGTGCGCTTGTAGGCGTGATCGTGGTTTTCGAAAACCAAATGCACGCCGGCATTTTCAAACAACGGAAGCCAATGCGTGCGGATGCGGGTGGGCTGGGCATCGGCCAGGGCGCGCACCGAGGGATAGGCCGGCACATGATACATGGGCAGAAGGTGCCTGACATTGCGCCGTTCGTTGAGCCGTGCTGAGAGCCATTGGGTCTGGGCATCGGTGCCACTGAGGACAGGCGAGGAGTGTTCGGTGTCGAGCAGAAGGAGGCTCAAGTAGTTTCCAAAATCCAAAACCCCGTAAGGCTGCGCGGCGCCGGGAAACGCGAAATACCGGAAAAAATACGAACCGTAGCGCAACCGCCAGTCGGCCGTGTTTTCGAAATCCGGATGATTCGCAGCCCAGCCATTGTAAATCTCATGGTTCCCGACAGCGGCAACAACCGGGATGAACCTGCCATCCGGCGCACGCAGGTTTGTGAAGTAGGACTGCAGGTAG
This sequence comes from Verrucomicrobiota bacterium, assembly GCA_018970255.1. Classification (GTDB taxonomy): domain Bacteria; phylum Verrucomicrobiota; class Verrucomicrobiia; order Chthoniobacterales; family Terrimicrobiaceae; genus UBA967. The sequence continues at coordinate 6,093 of JAGWWS010000046.1, forward strand.
CGCTCCCACATCCAGAAGTTTTCCGCCCGCGAGTCCTCATACGCATGGTCTCCGACCATCGCAACAAACGCGGGATCCCTCGCCGCGATCGCCGCAGCCATGGCATCGGCATCGGGGCCAATGTCGGCATCCCCCGCCACGGAAAATTTCACCGGTTGCGCAAGGTCCGCCGGCATTGTCCGGAAACGGAAGGTCTCGGAATAACCATCCACCTGAAACTCGTAGATCCATCCCGGATTCAATCCGGTGATTTCGGCAGTTTGAACCAATCGCTCGCCGGTGGGCGCGTTGGCGATCGAGCCAACAATCGTGTTCCACTCCGTGGCGCCGGGCACGCGGTAGCGAAGCGTGTTTTGTGAGGCAGTGTTGTTGTGCCAATGCACCGTCATCGTGGTGGTGGGATCGCGCTGCCAGGTGAGGTAAACGGCGGGCGGCGAGGCGATGCGGCCTTGAGAGTCGATGTAAAGCCAGCGATTGGCGCCGTCCTCAAAAACACTGTTGGGCCGGAACTTGAACTCATGCCAACCAGGTTGCAACGGCTGCCCGCCCGGTGTCGTCAGCACATTCCTGATATCGATCGACCACACTCCGTCGCCGCCTTTTGTCAGGACATAGCTGTTGGCAAAGTTGTCCCCACCGTGGCGCATAGTGACACTCGTGGCATTCGGGTCCGTGAAGCGCAGGAGGTATGACGGAATGACACCGGGCGTGCGCCTTTCACCGATGGTGAGGGGCAAATCGCCCCGCGGCTCGGTCGTGAGGCTAAGATTGTTGAAATAAAGATTGTTCTGCGGCAGTCCGCCACCGTCCGTTCCAGTGATAAAAAACCGCAAGTCCGCGATCGTTCCTGAATCAAGGGTCAAGTTTCCTGATACGGTCGCGTTGATGCCGCCGGACCGCGCCGCAGTCCACTGGAGCTGCCTTTCCCTTTGTATAAAAGTGAAATTGAAAATCGAATTGGCGTGGTATCCACCGAAGCGTTGCCCGTTGTCAAAGGCGGAGCCCGAGACACCGTTGCGGATGTAATACCCGTCGTTCGTTCCGTCCACGCGCCCCGCGCTGAAGTTCCACTGGCTCGTCCCAGACGAGTTGCGCAATGTGAACCCCTTGCTTCCATTGCGGAAATTGACCGCAAGCCGGAAAGAGAGCGTGTCACCGGTGGTCAGCGCTGGTTTGGCGAATTTGCGGATCGCCGCTGCGACAGGCTGGGTTGCTTGCGGAGGATTGGCGAAAAGCCCGAAAGCCTGACCACCGGTGTTGATATCGGCACCGCCCAACGAAGAATTGCCGAGAAATCGGCCGGCAGCGCCACCGTTGGCATTTGCTTCGAACTCCCATAATCCGAAATCGACATCGCCCCGATGGCCACCGCTGATCCAGCCCGCGGTGCCATTCGTCCCAGAGTAACGAGATGCATCGTCCACGCCAGCCAGACAGATGCTTGCAGGCAAAAGCAAAACGAGCGCCGAAAACGCAGCGAATAGCCACTTGAGAATTGGGGAAAGCCGACTCATGGGGATGCTCTGTCTTTCTGAATGAAACAATTTTTGTCTAAGCCGCAAGCGGATACTCAGATTCGGATCCAGCTGTCGAGGCACCCTTCCAAGGGTCAACCAGTCTTGAACTGTTCAACAATGAGTGGTTGCCATGCGATTGTTACAATGCGTAGGTTTCGGCCACGTGTCCTTCCTCACCAAGGCGCTGTTCTCCACAGCAATTTTCCCCATTGTCGCATTTTCGGCATTTGCACAAATTTCCGAAATCTCTGGCACGGCCCGTTTCGAGGCGGAAAATTTCACCTCTTCGACCAATGCCACGATTTCCTCGGTCATTTACGAATGGACCATCGCGAATGACATAGCGGGTTCGACCGGCACCGGCTTCATCGAGGCTTCCCCCAACGACTCCACCTCCGCGAACTCGACCACGAACAGCCCGCAAGTTTCCTACACCATCAATATCACCAACCCGGGCACCTACCATGTCTGGTTGCGTGCGTTCGCCGAAACCGCGGAACAATCCTCCGCTTTCGTCGCCGTCAATTCCGCAACACCCGCCCCCATTTCTCTGGCCCGCTATGGAACTTGGGAATGGACGAATTCCAACGCAACGACCACGGGCTCAGCGCCGGTTTCCTTCAACATCCCCACCGCAGGCAACCACACACTCCGGATTTGGATGAACGACTCGGGATTCCGCCTCGACCGCATCATCCTCGCCGCGAATCCGAATTTCTCGCCTGTTTTTGCGGCCGATTTCTGGCGCAACCAGAATATCTACCAAATCATCACCGACCGGTTCTTCGACGGCGACCCCTCGAACAATTCCGCGGGGCTACCGAACTTCAACGCCTCGAACGGCGGGCAAGCCCACGGCGGCGACTTCAAGGGCATCGAACGCAAGCTCGACTACATCAAGGCGCTCGGGGCCACCGCGATTTGGATTTCCCCGGTCCTGCGGAACGCGAACGGCGACTACCACGGCTACGCGGCCACGAATTTTTACGATACCAACCCGCGCATGGGCTCGCTCGCTGAACTCCAGCGCCTCGTCGCGGAGTCGAACAAGCGCGGCATCCTCGTCATCAACGATGTCGTCGTGAACCACGGCAGCACTTGGGTGGACAGCGCCGATACCGGTTGGCCGGCCTTCCGCTACCCGCCTTCGGGCTACAACCTGAAATACAACTCCGGTGGACAGCTATACGCCGCGCCATTCGACAACGCCTCTATCACCTCACGATTCGGAAACACGAACCTCACAAACATTTTCCACAATAACGGTGGCACTGAAAACTGGGGCGACCCCACGCAGGTCGAATTCGGGGAACTCATGTCTCTCGATGATTTTAAAACCGAAACCCCCTACATCCGAGAAAAAATGCGGGAAATTTGGACCTATTGGATCAACACCGTCGGTTTCGACGCCTACCGCATCGATACGGTCAAGCATGTCGAAATGGGCTTCTGGGACGATTGGTCTCCCGCCATACGCGCCGCCGCCCAAGCCGCCGACCGCCCAAACTTTTTTCAATTCGGCGAGGTGTTCGACGGCTCGGACTCGAAAGTCGGTTCCTACACCGGCACGAAGTCCTCGGGCGTTTTCAAAATGGAGAGCGTCCTCGACTACCCGCTCTACTACCAAATCGGCAGCGTCTTCGCGACCGCCACAGGGAACACAGGGCAAATCGAAAACCGCTACACAAACCTCACCGCAGCGAACTACGACGCCTCCGCCCTCGATTCGCTCGTTCTCAACATCGACAACCATGACAACCCGCGCTTTCTCGCGGCCACAGGAAGCACTCCCGCCCGACTCGAACTCGCACTCGCGTTCCTCTACACCTCCCGCGGGATTCCGAGCCTCTACTATGGCACCGAGCAGGATTTCAACGGCGGTGCCGACCCCGCCAACCGCGAGGACATGTTCGACGGCCTCTACGAGCAAGGCCCCTCGCTGGGCGACAACTTCAACATGGCCTCGGCGCGATTCAAACTCGTCGCGCGGTTGAACAACCTCCGCCGCCTCTACCCCTCGCTCCGCACTGGAACACATAACAACCTCTGGGCGAATTTCTCCGGCCCCGGTCTCCTTGCCTACGCCCGCCGCCTCGGCAACGAAGAGGTCTATGTTGTCATCAACACCGCGACCACCGCGCAAACCATCGGCGCCCGCCCGACCATCCACCCCGCCGGCACAGTTCTGCTCAACGCCATGAACCCCTCGGAAACCGTTACCGTCACATCTGGCGTGGACGGAATCCCCTCGATGTCCATCCCGGCGACCTCCTTCAAAATTTTCATCGCACAGTCCCAGTGGAAAAACCCAAACCCGGTGGTGAACACCATATCACCGGCACACGATTCCAGCGGAATTTCCCCGGCCTCCACAATCTCGATCACCTTCAGCCAATCCATGTCCGCGAACGCAACCCAGGCGGCATTCTCCACCACGCCCGCCAGCGTGGGAGCCTACTCCTGGAGCGCGAACAACACCGTCCTCACCTACACCCCCTCCTCCAACCTCGCCGGGAACAGCACATACATCGTCAAAATCGATTCGAGCGGACTGGACTCGCAGGGCACGGCTTTCCACGCTCCATTCGAGTCCCAGTTCCGCACGGGTGCGGCCTCCAGCCTTGCGCGGCCATCGGTGAACTCGTTCTCCGCCTCGGCTGTCACCGATTCGACCGCGTCACTGTCGGCCACCGTCACGCCCAATGGATTGTCCACCAATGTAAATTTCGAATACGGAACGACCACTTCTTACGGCACCTCCACCGCCACCCAAAGCATCGGCAGCGGAAACTCGCCCGTCACAGCGACAGCAAACCTCAACGGTCTCGCCCCCGGCACGGAATATCACTACCGCGTGATTGCCACGAATTCACAGGGCACCACGTTCGGCCCCGATGGCACATTCACCACCGGAACCCCGCTCCCACAACCGAACACCGGCGGCGCAACCTTTGTCACCCCAAACTCTGCAAACCTCAACGGCTCGGTAAATCCGAACGGCCTGTCCACCTCGATCTGGTTCGAATACGGCGTGCTCGCGGACAACCTCACCTCGAACACCACCGCCGAGGATGCCGGCAACGGAACCGCCCCCATTGATAAATGGGCAGCCATTTCCGGCCTCGAACCCGATACCACCTATTTCTTCCGCATGGTTGCCAAATCAGGCGCCAACGAAGTCCGCGGCTCGGTCCAATCGTTCCACACCATAGCCATCAAGCCGACGATTGCCTCATCCAGTTCCGCAAACACCGACCCGACCGCCGCGACGCTCTCTGCGGAAGTCAATCCGAATGGCTTCGCCACCACGGTCTACTTTGAATACGGAACCAACCAGGCTTACGGATCCTCCACCACCGCCGCCGCGATTGGTTCGGGAAATCAAACGGTCCCACTCTCTCAACCAATCACCGGTCTCCAAGCCGGCGCCGCCTACTACTTCCGCGCCGTCGCCCAAAACGCCAACGGCATTACATATGGACCCGAACGCACATTCACCACCGGCTATCCCCCGCCATCGGTTTCCACCGGCACTGCTATCGCCACATCCAATTCCGCCAACCTCACTGCAACCGTGAACCCGAACGGTCCGAGCGAAGCGGTCTATTGGTTCGAATACGGCACCACCCCATCCTACGGCTCCAGCACACTCGCCGGAGCCAGCGATGACGCAGAGGGCTACGCGACCTTCTCCTACTCCACCACCAGCGCCAGTGCGACCGTCTCCACAAACGGGGGCACAGGCTTCGGGCGATTCACAAGTTTTGTCCAAACGAGCAGCTCCCGCGGCGGCATCCGCCTTGTGACAAGTAGCAGCGCAAACGGAACAGGCGGTCGCCAGATCGACTCAGCACAGTCGTTCGGCATTTTCTCCGGAACCTCCACCACCCGCGGCACACACTCCGGTCACCGTTCTCTGACAACTCCGCGTCAATTCGGCGAAGTTCTCCTCTCGGCACGCTTCGACATCAGCATTGCCGTCGGCTTCACTGGAATGAATTTGAAATCCGCTCCGGGCACCAGCTTTGGCGCCAACGAACTCCTCTCCTTCGGCGTCATGCCATTTAACGGGGCCATCGGCGGAAACAACTCGATCGTTGTCACCGATGCGTCGGGCCAAAGAAACCTCGATCTCGGCGCGGAAATCCGCGGCGCCATCCTCGATTTTGACATCAACTTCGACACCAAAGCCGGGACCTACAATCTGGCCGTGAAATTCCGGCAAGATTCCACATTCCGAACTCTCTCCGGTTCGCTCAAAGCATCGGGAGCAAACCTCAACCTCACCACCATCGGCTACATCAACGGCAACACGGTCGGCCGCCTCGACCAGACGCTGATCTTCGACAGCCTCAGGATCCAATCTCCTCTCCTCGCCGGCACTGGCCAGACCCCCCTCCCTGTTTCGACCCCCGTCGCCAGCCTGACCGCCAACACCACCTACTACTACCGCGCAGTGGCTTCGAACAGCGTCGGAATCACCACAGGCTCGGAAGCCACATTCTTTACAGGCACGGTCTCAAACTCCGCTCCCGTGGTTTCAAGCATTCCGACCCAAACCACCACTCCCGGCACCGCCACCGCAGCGATTCCATTCACCGTCTCCGACGCGCAAACCGCAGCCTCCGCCCTGACTGTCAACGCCTCGAGTTCGAACAAAACACTCGTCCCGGATGCCAACCTCATACTTGGCGGCAGCGGTGCCAACCGAACCATCACCGCCACTCCGTCCGCAAACCTCAGTGGCAATTCCACCATCACAGTCACTGTCTCAGATGGGACACTCAATACATCCTCAACCTTCCTTCTCATCGTCAATACGCCGCCAACCATCAGCCCGATTGCCAACCAAACCATCAGCGAGGATTCCTCCACCCCCGCCCTCGATTTCACCGTCACCGATCCCGAAACGCCATCGCCAGCGGTCACGGCAGCCAGTTCCAATCCGGCCCTCGTTCCCAACAGCAGCCTTGTGCTCGGCGGCAGCGGTGCCAATCGAACCATCACCGCCACCCCGGCGGCTAATGCATTTGGCAATGCCACCATCACCATCAACGCTACAGACGGCACCTCCACCTCCACCCGTTCGTTCCTGCTCACCGTCACGCCCGTCAACGACGCGCCTTCCATCTCCGACACCACCAACCAATCCACGCCCGGCAACACCTCGCTCGGTCCCATTGCATTTACGGTATCTGACCCGGATGCCGATACGCTGACTGTCACCGCATCAAGCAACGATCAAACTCTCGTCCCGAATTCCAATCTCGCCGTCGGCGGCACCGGAGCCAACCGCACCATCACCATCACACCCGCCGCCAACCAAAGCGGCACCGCCAACATAACACTCACGGTTTCCGACGGCGCACTCACTGCCATCGACTCCTTCAACCTCACCGTTGGCGCTGTAAACGGCAGCCCGACGATCAGCCAGATCGCCGACCAAACCACATTCCGGAGCACCTCGGCCGGACCAATCCTTTTCACCATCGGCGACAACGAGACCGCCGCGGAAAGCCTCAACCTAACCGCTTCCAGCAGCAATCAATCCCTGGTCCCGAACGCCAACATTGCCTTCGGCGGAAACGGCAGCAACCGCTCCGCCACCATCACACCCGCTGCCAACCAACTTGGGAACTCCACCATCTCGATCACAGTGAGCGATGGCACATTCAGCGCCACAAGCACCTTCCGCCTCACCGTCACAGAGCCACCAGACATCGCCCTCGAACTCCCCACCGGAGCGGACTCCTCCTCATCTGCGACCTACGGAAACGGAACATTTATTGGAAGAAACGGCGGCACCGGTTTCGGAACATGGACCTCAGCCGCTACTGGGTTCGGCGGTAGCTATATCGGCGCCTCGGGCCTCTCCGCAAAATCCCTCGCAATCTATGCGGGCGGCGGCTCTGGAAATGGCTTCTCCGCCACCCGCCCGCTCGCCCCCGCCCTTGAAACCAACGAAACATTCACAGCCACCCTCGGCTACACAGGCGTCGCCACCGGTGGCGAGATCGGGATCCGCTTCCTCAGCGGAAACGCCACCCGCCTCACCCTGAAATTTGTCGGCGGCGGTGCGGAGTGGATTCTCAACGATGGCGGCAGCGACTTCGGCACGGGCATTTCTTGGGCCGGCGGCAATCCCGGAACGCCGTTGAACGTCTCGTTCACCCGCCACACCGAAAATGGCTACAGCATCCGAATCACAAGCGGCACACAATCCCTGACCGGCAACAACTACACAGCTTCCTCAGGAATCATGGCCGTGGATTCCGTCCAGTTCTTCTCAACCGCGCAAGGCGGCGGTGAAAATCTCGGATTCGATAATCTCGAGCGCTTCAAACCCCTTGAAACGCCAGCCTCAGCAAATCTCGGCACAGCCCGCATGTCGGGCAACTCCACCTCCTCCACATTCCAGATCCGCAACCTCGGCCCGGGCACGCTCTCCGGCATCACAGTTTCCAAAAACGGAACCCACCCCTCCGACTTCACCGTCCCAAACCCCGCCGCATCCTCACTCGCACCCGGTCAAAAAACCACTCTTACCACCACCTTCGCCGCTCTCGGAAACGGCACCCGCACCGCCACCATCGCCATCGCCAGCAACGATCCCGATGAAAACCCATTCCTCCTGAACCTGTCCGCCACGGGCCTCAACGACCCTCCATCGATTTCGGAAATTGCCGCGCAAACCACCGATCAAGACACCCCCACCGCCGCCATCCCATTCACTCTTTCTGACAACGAAACTTCCGCTGCCTCGCTAACAGTCAACGCCACAAGCTCGAAACAAACCCTCGTCCCCGATTCCAACCTCCTGCTCGGCGGCTCCGGGACGAACCGCACCCTCACCATCACCCCCGCTCCTGGACTCGGCGGAACCGCGAACATCACTCTCACGGTCTCAGACGGTGACCTCTCCACGACACGGACATTCGCACTCACCGTCCACGCGACTTCCAACGCAACCACCTTCGACTCCTGGGCTTCCACTGTGGGCCTCGCGGGCGGGAACGCCACACGAACGGCTGACCCTGACAACGATGGTTGGTCAAATATCCAGGAATTCGCCTTCGGCCTCGACCCGCAAACCCCCGGCGGCAATCCCATCTCTATCAATCCCGATGTCACCAGCGGCTTCAAAGTCACCTTCATCGGCCGCACCGGCATCGCTTACACCGTCAAAACCTCCACCGACCTCGCCTCCGGCTTCAACGGCACCGCCAGCCCCGTCGAATCCCCCGACACCACGAATCTCCCCTCGCCCGCCCACAAGCGCTTCGAAGCCACCCTCCCCGCCGACCCCGGTCGCGGCTTCCTCAAAATCGAGGCCTCGGTTCCGTAGCCTGCCGAGTGCACTTCGCACCGATTACCCGAAAGCCGGTTGCCTTGGAAAAAATCCATGACCGCCGCCGCCGCATCGCATAGCGTCGCACCCATGCTCAAGAAACTCCTCGCCGCAGCGCTCGCGGCATCCACAGCATCCACCACTCTCATGGCACAAACCGCACTCGAAAAGGGCCAGGCATTCCTGGCCGAAAACGCAAAGAAACCCGGGGTCCAGCAAACCGCCAGCGGCCTCCAATACACCATCGAAGCCCCCGGCGAAGGCACCGCGCCGAAGCCCACGGACACCGTGAAGGTGAACTACCGCGGCACCCTGCTCGACGGCACCGAATTCGACAGCTCCTACAAGCGCAACGAGCCGATCGAATTCCCGCTCAACGGCGTCATCCGCGGCTGGACCGAAGGCCTCCAACTCATCAAGCCCGGCGGCAAAATCAAACTCTTCATCCCCTCGAACCTCGCCTACGGCTCCCGCGGCGCCGGCGGCGTCATCGGACCCGACGAAACCCTGATTTTCGAAGTCGAGTTGCTCGAAGTCAAATAGCGGCCCCGTCGCGGCGGTCCACGGCCGCCGAGCCCCCATGCCCCCCACCAAGGAACGCGCCCGCCTTTACGAGAAATCCGCCGCCCCGGTCCATCCGTGGCGGCTTTGGGGACCCTATGTTTCCGAACGCTCCTGGGCCGGCGTCCGCGAGGACTACAGCCCGGATGGAAACGCCTGGGACTACTTCCCGCACGACCACGCCCGCTCGCGCGCCTACCGCTGGGGCGAGGACGGCCTCGCCGCCATCTGCGACCGCTACCAGCTCCTCTGTTTCTCCCCCGCATTCTGGAACGGGAACGACCCCATCCTGAAGGAGCGCCTCTTCGGCCTCACGCCGAACGAGGGGAACCACGGCGAGGATGTGAAGGAATACTATTTCTACCTCGACTCCACGCCCACGCACTCGTTCATGCGCTGGAACTACAAATACCCCCAGCGCGCCTACCCCTACTCCCGC
>JAGWWS010000047.1 GCA_018970255.1 Verrucomicrobiota bacterium
TCGGCCAAGGCGTGCCAGTGGGTTTTTGTTTTCCAAACGCGGCTGGCGAAGGTGCCGTCGGGGAGCGGTTCCAGCGGTGCGCCGGGTTTCGCGAAACGGAATTGGCAGCGGGTGTTCGCTGGCGTGATGTGGAATTCGAAGTAGGTTTCGGACCCGGCGGGTTGGAGGAAGACTTCAAACACATCGCCGAGTTCCCAGGTTTTTTGGTTGGGGCCGTCGGAGAGCGTGAAGGGGTCGGCGTCTTGGAGTTCGGCGAGGACGAGGAGATTGGTGCCGTCGTGGGCAGTGCGGGCGCGGGCGGGCTGGAAGCCGGGTTCGGGCGAGGGGAGCCAGTGTTGGCGGAGTTCGAGGGGGTCGCTGTTGGCGAAGAGGGCTTGGATTTCCGGGAGCGTGGCGGATTGGAGCGCGATGGCAGCGGTGCGCGGGGCGTGTTTCACTTTTTCTCCGCCGACGGGGGGCTTTGGAGGACGACGGTGCTTTCGCGGTAGAGGTCGCTGTTGGCGGCTTGGAATTCGGCTTTCAGGCGGACTTTGATTTTCGAGACATCCACGAGTTCCCATCCGGTGAAGCGGAGGAGGCCGCCGGCGCCGCCGTTGTGGGAGACGCCGATGAGCAGGTGGCGGGCGTCGTCGTGGACTTTGCCGGTGGTGGTTTTGGGTTCGTAGTAGAAGGTGCGGAGCGTGGAGGTGCGGTTCTCTGCGGCGTGGAGCTTGGGGTCGAGGTAGGCGATGGAGCCATCGGCCAGGACGAGGCGGAGGTCGGGGTAGCCGCTGCGCTGTTCTTCGCCGGCGGCGGTGCGGGGGATGCCGCAGGACCAGCCGGGCTCGGCGTTGCAGCGGGCGAGGAGTTCGTCCTCGATGAAGCGGCTGGCTTCGTTGATGCGCCCGGCGGTGTGGATGGCGTGGGTGGGTTTGTTGAGTTCGGCGAGGGTGGCGTCGAGGATGGCGCCGAGGCGGCCGAGCCAGGCGGCATCGGCTTCGGCGTCGATGGGGAGGATTTTTTTTCCGCTGGTGGAGGCGAGGACTTCGGAGAAGGGGATGCCGGTGAGGTCGCGGTTTTCCTGGAGCAGCCAGTGGATGAACTCGGCGGCGTCGGAGGTTTTTTCCGGCGGGGGGGTGGTTTGGGGCTCGGCGTGGAGGAAGGGCGCGAGGGCGAGTAAAATGACGGCGGCGAGGGACGGCGCCAGCGGGGCGTGGAGTTTCGGCGCTGGCGGAGCAGTGCCCTCCCGGGTGGGGAACGCAGGCGCGGGGAGTGGCTTTAGAATGTGACGCTCATTTGGGCGCCGAGCACGAGGGCGTTCGGAATGGTGCCGGAGCCGCCGGGGTTGATGATCCATTGGAGGTTCGGTTGGACATACGCGAACTTCGTGATCTGGAAACGGTATCCCGCTTCGAGCGCGATTTCGTAGCTGGGGGTGCCGCCGAGGTTGGCGGAGACGGAGTCGGCGTAGTCGTCGCTGAAATTCCCGTAAACGAAGCCGAGCATGGAGATGTCTTGGTTGCGCGTGGGGACGAGGCCGCGGTAGACGATGCCGGCGTTTGCCTGGAAGGGGAGCTTGGCGATGTTTTGCTGTGGGGAGAGGACGAAGGCGCCCCAGAGCGTGAGCCCCTGGTCGCTGCCGGGAGATTCCTGCCAGACCATTTGGTCGGCGTGCCAGTAGAAGCCGTAGGAATTCGTGGCGGTTTCGGTGGAGCCGAACTGGGCGTATTCCCACGGGGAGTAGTAGGCGCCGAACCAGTAGTGGCCGGGGAGGCCGCGTTCCTCGGGGGTTTCGACGGGTGTGGTGGATTTGCCTTCGGAGAGGGATTGCTTGGCGATGGCGGTTTTGCCGTCGGAGGCGGTCGCCTTCTCGGAATCGGGCACGGGTTTTTTGAAAAATTCCGGGGTCCATCCGACCTGGCCGATCATGAAGACGCCGTCGTTGCCGGACATGGTCCAGTCGAGGCCGTGGCCCTGGTAGAGGTTGACCTGGGTGGCTTGGTAGATGCCGGCCATGGCGAACCACTCGGGCGAGGGGTCGAAGCGCACGCGGCTGCCCCAGACGGCGCCTGGGTAGGAGGAGAAGGCGGTGTTCACGGGCAGGGACTGGGGGTTCCCGTCGATGCCGTTGTTCATGTAGAGCCAGTAGAGCGGGCTGGAGGCGAAGTCGTCGCCGGCGGTGAAGCGGCCGAGCTTGATGCCGATTTTTTCGTCGAGGAGTTTCTGTTCGAGGACGAGGCCGTAGAAGGAAACGGTCTGGCCGCCGTAGACCTGCTGGACGGTGAATTGGTTGCCGATGTACTGGCCGGAGAGGTTCGATCCGTCGCGGTTCAGGCCGGAGACGGTGAGCGTGGCGCCCTGCCAGCCGACGAGTTTTTTGAGGTCGAACTGGAGGCCGAAGCCGAAGTTGTCCGTGTAGGTGAACCCCTGGGAGCGGCCGCCTACGGGGTTGCCGGCGATGTTGTTCGTGTAGGTGAGGGCGAAGTCGTAGCCGGAATCGTCGAGCCAATTGCGGACGCCCCACCAGTCGCCGGTGGCGGCGTTGCCTTCCCACCACTGGCGCGAACCGATGTAGTTCGACGGGTGCGGCGTGTAGTAGGACCAGAAGCGGGAGTAGCCGAACATGGAGTCGACTTCGGGGTCGTAGCCGACCGGGGTTCCGGGGATGTCGCCGGACTCCTGGGCGAAGGCCGTGGCGGCAAATGCGGACGCGAGGATGGGGAGGAGGAGTTTTTTCATAGGGGAGGGTTGACAGCGGAAATGAATCAGAAATGCGCGGCGGGGGGAATCGGATTTTTGGGGGGAAGTCGCGTTCGGGGGTCCTATTTGAGTGGCGAAGCCGGAACTCAGCGGAGGCGCGCCTTCGATTCGGTCGCAGGCTTTTCGTGCTGGGTAGTCACTCTGCGGGCGTTGGCAGCCATGTGAAACTCGAGAGCGGTATCCACTCTCCGAGGGTTTCGTGGAACCACCAGTCCGTTGCCAAGAGTTGGCCGGATGAAACCAGGGCGTCGATGTCCCCGGCGGTGAAAACGCCTATCTGCTCTGCTCCCCTCGCAATGTGGAACATTGGTTCTGGGATCGAGCTTTCCGTTCCGCGGAATGCGTCATCGTGATCCACAAATCCGACGGCGGCCATACTTGTCAGCCTGCCCAAATCGATCGTGGTGGCCGGCGATGGCAAACTTGTTGCCGTGCAGGGGACAGATGGTTTGCAGTGGGCGGGTGCGCGTGGCGGATTGAATGGGATGGGGTGGAAACCGTTTGTTCCGTTTTTTGTTTGGGGTGCCGCCGGGCTTGTGTTTTCAGCGCCGCCAACTTTTTTGCCGCCGCCGGGCATTCGGGCCACTAGCGAGGACAGCCGCTTCCAATCTGTCCACTCCTCGCCGAGGCAAAAATCGGTAAGCCGAAAAAATCCCTCGTCCACGAATTTCTGCAATTCGGGGAGTTCGAATGGACCGAATTCTTCGGTGCCTTTTCTTACAATGAAGAGCATCTGGGGCTGTCGGCTACGTGGCATGTAGGATTTCCTTTTCTGGGCAAATGGCAAGCGCAGGGGGTGTTGCGTTTGAAAAAATGCGCATCAAAAACCTGTGCTTACAGTTGTGTTGCGCGATCTGAAATTTCACCTCCGGAACCAGCCCATGAGATGGTTCAACATCATTGATGCTGGATAATTGCCTGGGGCGCCAACAGAGCTTCGTTTTTCAAAGGTGAGCCTTCTGAAGCCGGTTAGGTTTTCTATTTTAACGCGGCGGCGAGGGCTTTGCGGTGGGGGGTGGGCATGGCGGGGAGGCGGTCGAGGGGGAACGGGGTTGCGTTTTTTGGCGGGTGGGCGCTGACGGTGTGGAGTGTGACGCGGTGGCGGGTGATGGCGTATTTCAGCGTTCCCAGCGGCTTGGCGACGGGCTCGGCCGGGGGGAGGAGCCAAAGGCCTTTCCATTGCGGACCGTTGGATTGGATGAGGTGGATGTGGTTTTTTTGGATGCAAATCGCACGCCAGTCGGTGAGGTGGACCAGCGCTTTTTTTGCGGGTTTGAATGGGATGGTAGCCGGGTTTTTCGCGCGGCAGAAATGGCGGAGCGGGCAGCGGGGGCAATCGGGTTCGCCGGCTTTGCAAATGGTGGCGCCGACGTCCATGAGGGCGGAGGTGTGGCGCATGCCGTTCTTTTCGGGGAGGAGCGAGGCGGCGGCTCCCTCGAGAAAAGCGCGGGCGGAACTGGTGGAAATGTTTTCCCGGAAATCGAAGAGGCGGGCGGTGACGCGGATGATGTTGGCGTCGAGGACGGGGACGGTTTGGTCGAAGGCGAAGGCGGCGATGGCGGAGGCGGTGTAGGGTCCGATGCCCGGGAGGGCGCGGAGTTCGGGGAGGGTGCGCGGGATTTTTCCTGAGTGGCGTTTTTCGATGGCGATGGCGGCGCGGTGGAGGTTGCGGGCGCGGGAGTAGTAGCCGAGGCCTTCCCATTGTTTCAGCACGGCGGCTTCGGGGGCGGCGGCGAGGCTGGCGGTGTCCGGGAAGTTTTCCATCCAGCGGTGGAAATGCGGGATGACGGCGGCAACGGTGGTTTGCTGGAGCATGAACTCGGAGACGAGCACGCGGTAGGGGGCGGGGTCGTCGCGCCAAGGGAGGCGGCGGCCGTGTTGGCGGAACCAGCGTCGGAGCGCTTCGGCGGGCGTGGTGCCATTCATCTCGACAGGCCGGATGGATTACGCGCAAAACTCGGGGATGTCTGCCGGAAAACCGCTGCACAGCCACACGGTCGCGCTCACGGAGTTGCAGGCGGCGGCGTTGCGCGGGGTGCTGGAGGGGCAGGGGTTCGAGTTCGAGGAGCGGCCGCACATGCTGTATTTCGCGCGGGGGCCGAAGATCACGGTGGGCGTTTACGCGAAGGGCCCGAAGGCGGTGGTGCAGGGGCGGGGGATCGAGGATTTCATCACTTTCACGCTGGAGCCGCAGGTGCTCGGCGAGGCGACATTCGGCTACGAGGAGGTCCGCTCGCCGGAGATGTTCGAACCCCATTTCGGCGTGGACGAGAGCGGAAAGGGTGATTTTTTCGGGCCGCTGGTGATTGCGGGGGTTTATGTGGACGGTCGGATCGCGCGGGCGTTGAAGGATGCGGGGGTGAGGGACAGCAAAGCGGTGACGAGCGACAAGGTGATCCGCGACTTGGCGAAAGCGATCCGCGCCGAGCGCGTGCCGGCATCGGTGGTGGTGGTGGCGCCGCCGAGATACAATGAACTCTACCGCAAGATCGGGAACCTGAACCGGCTGCTGGCCTGGGGGCATGCGCGGGTGATCGAGGACCTTTGCGGGCTGTGCCCCGAGTGCCCGCGGGCGCTCTCGGACAAATTCGCCGATGTGCGGGTGCTCGAACGGGCGCTGATGGAGAAGGGGAGGAAAATCCAACTCGACCAGCGCACGAAGGCGGAGTCCGACTACGCGGTGGCGGCGGCCTCGATCCTGGCGCGAGAAAAGTTCATCGATTGGCTGGAGGAGAAGGGCAGGGCGCTGGGAGTGGCGTTGCCGCGCGGGGTTTCGGCGGCGGTCAAGTCGGCGGCGGGCGAGATTGTTTCCCGGCAGGGGGCGGGGGCTCTGGAATCGGTCGCGAAGACGCATTTCAAAACGGCGGCGGAAGTGGCGGGCGCGGCGGGCTGAGCTTGTGGAATGGAAGCCGATCGCACAGATTCCAAGCCGATGAAGAACAAGTCCGGCTGCTTCGTGGCGTTCCTCCTGGTCGCGGTTTGCGCGAGCCTTTTCGCCAACCTGCTGCTGCTCGCGGCGCTGGGATTGAAGGGGAATGCGGCGATGTCGCATGTGCATGTTTTGCCCTCGAAAACCTTCGAGGAGGAGACGCTGGAGGAGGGAACCGATTCGACCGACAAGATCGCCGTGATCCCGCTCGAAGGGATCATTGCCTTCGGTATGGAGGGGAGCCTCGGGAGTTCGATGGTGGAGGATTTCAAAGCGGCGCTGCGGCAGGCTGCGGAGGACAAGCATGTGAAGGCGGTGGTCATCGACATCGACTCGCCGGGCGGCGAGATCACGGCCTCCGATGTGCTCTACAACGCGCTGAAGGAGTTCGACCCCGGCAAGCCGGTGGTGGCGTATTTCAACGCGATCGGGGCGTCCGGCGCCTACTACACGGCGTGCGGGGCGGACTGGGTCATGTGCAACGACACCACTTTTACGGGCAGCATCGGCGTGATCATTTCCACGCTGAACTACCGCGAACTCTTCGGGAAAATCGGGCTCGAGGCGGTGGTTTTCAAAAGCGGGAAGTTCAAGGACATCCTGAATGGCGCGCGGGACATGACCGCGGAGGAGAAGGAATATGTCCAGGGTCTTGTGATGCAAAGCTACGACAGGTTCCTCGGGATCGTGGCGGAGGCGCGGAAGCTCGATGCGGCGAAACTCAAAGACGGGCCGGCTGACGGGCGGATCCTCAGCGGCGTGGATGCTTTCCGCGACAAGCTTGTGGACCAACTCGGCTATATCGAGGACGCTTATGCGAAGGCGCGGGAACTGGGGAATGCCGAGGGCGCCGAAGTGGTGAGGTATGCGAGGAGCTATAGTTTCGACAGGTTCCTGCGGATTTTCGGGGAGACGCGGTCCGCGAAGATCCAGATCGGTTTGCCCGGCAAGGCGCACACGCTTGAGCCGGGGCGCGTGTATTTGTTGCCGCCCTTTTTCGCTCCCTAAGGGATTTTTTTGGAATGAAGCGGGAGAGGATCGACACATCCGGGCGCCAGGGTGCGATGCAATCGCCATTCGCCTCGCTCGAGATCGCTGGGCTGGCCGATGGGCCGGAGGCCGAGGCTGCAAAACCGGAGCCGGTCCGCAAGAACGGGCGTGTGGTTTTGCGCCGCGAGAAAGCCGAGCGCGGGGGCAAGACGGTCGTGGTGGTCTCGGGCTTCGAGGGTCATTTCTCCGGCGGAGCTATCGAGGAGTTCGCCAGGCAGGCGCGGCAGGCTTGCGGATGTGGCGGGACGGTGCGGGGACGCGAGATCGAGTTGCAGGGCGACAACCCGCAACGGGTGCGGGCGTTTTTTGAAAAAGCCGGGTTCCGCGTGGCTGGTGTGTGAGCCTTTCCGGGGCAAGTCCCCGCTTGCAATGGGGCGAAACCCGCGTTTATTGGAACCCAAGATGGCTGGTCCCACCGAAGCCCTCGCCAAGCTTTTGCGCGACGATGATCCTGAGACGGTGCGTCTCGTGAAGGAGCAGCTTGTTTCGATTGGCGAAGACAACCCCACCGCGCTCCTGGAGCTCGTGGAAGCCGACGATGTGCTTGTTTCCTCGCATGCCCGCGATGTGATGAACGAGGTGGGCAGCCGCTGCGCGGACTACGATTTTTCGATGGTGTGCCACCTTGGCGGCGATTCTTTCGACATCGAGCAGGCGGCTTGGGGTTTGGCGCGGGCGATCGAGCCGGATGTTTGCACGGTGGATTTCGAGGACGAGGTGAATGCCTGGGGGCGGGAACTGCTCTCGCGGCTGCCGCGGGCGGCGAGCAATGCGGACCGGGTGGCTTTGCTCTCCAAGTTTGTTTTCAGCGAACTGGATTTCCGCGGGAATTCCGAGCGGTATTACGCCGAGGGGAATTCCCTCATGACGCGGGTTGTCGAGCGCAGGCAGGGGATTCCGATTTCGCTCACGCTCCTGGCGATCATGGTGGGTTCGCGGGCGGCGATGAAAATCGAGGGCATCAACCTGCCGGGGCATTTCATCGCGAAGCACGGCGAGGTGTTTTTCGACCCGTTCCATGGCGGGAGGATCCTCGACCGGCAGGGCATCCGCTCGATTTTGAACCGGCAGGGGCTGGAGTTGAAGCCCTCGCACCTTCTGCCAGCGACGCCGCGGCAGTTCCTGATGCGGATCCTCGCGAACCTCCTGTATGTTTACGACCTCGACGGGGAAACCGCCAAACACGAGCGGGTGAAATCCTGGATGGACGCCATCGCGTGCGGGTTCACCGCGCGGTAGGCAGTCCATGAAAAAAACCTTCCGACTTCGCACTTCGATCCGGAGACAACTCCCTTGGTTTTTGATCAATCTAGGTTTAGCGGCAAAAGGAAAAGATTGTGAGGCGGAAGGTGGGATGCACGAGTGGTATAACCGTGATGGAAAGAGCAGTGGTTGCTACCACTGCGAGGTCATTCGAGAAGGTAATCTGTGGGAAAGGTTCCCAGAGGTATGAAGAAAAGGTCTATCCAATCACCCGAGCAAACCAAGGCTGGGTTCGCCGCCAGCTCTTTTTTGTCCTCCAATAAATCCCCGTGTTCCGTTCACTGACTGTGCCCGTTCAGCTTCAATATAGCATCGCATGCGACGCCTTACTGGGAAAATGCTAACTTCAAACAATGACAACTACTGACCTTCAGGAAATGACCACGCCGGACAAGCTTCGCCTCATGGAGGCTTTGTGGCAGGACCTCTCCAGAGCCGATTCAGAAGTGGATTCGCCGGAGTGGCACAGGCAAGTCCTTGCGGAGCGCGATCGATTGACTGATTCCGGGAAAGAGGCGTTCATCGACTGGGACACCGCCAAAAAACAGCTCAGAGAAGAGTTGCAGTGAAAATTTCGGTCCAACCGTCAGCGCTTGAGGACTTGCGGGTTGGATTTGAGTTTTACGAGCGGCAGCAAAGTGGACTTGGCGGTTATTTCCTTGATTCCCTTTATTCCGATATTGATTCGCTCTTGCTCTACGCGGGGATTCATCCGCGGCATTTGGGAAAGTATCGACTTCTCTCGGACCGGTTTCCATACGCAGTCTATTACGAACTGCGTGGTGAACTGATTTTGGTGCGTGCCGTGCTGGATCTGCGGAGGGATCCATCGTGGATTTCCAAGAAAATGAACAAACTGAAATAAACCCGAATAAGGAAAAAAATGGGCAGAGCATCCACTAAAGAAAACCAAAAATCTTGCTGCGCGCGATGACTGCCGAGGTCCTGAACATCGGCACCGAACTCCTGCTGGGCGATGTGGTCAACACGCATGCCGGTTGGATTGCGAAACGGGTTTTTCCGATGGGGCTGCGCATTTTGCGTCAGACCACGGTGCCGGATGGTCCGGCGATCCGGGATGGGATTTTGGAAGCTTGCGGGCGGGCGGATGTGCTTTTTGTGACCGGCGGGCTGGGACCCACGACCGATGACATCACGCGCGAGGTGGTGGCGGAGTTGCTCGGGATGAAGTTGCAGGAGAGTGCGGAAATCCGGGAACGGATCGCGGCGAGGTTTGCGGAGCGGGGGTTTAAAATGGAGGCGCGCGTGGCGAGGCAGGCAATGGTGCCGGCGGGCGCCGTGGTGATGCCGAACAACAACGGGACTGCGCCGGGGCTTTATTTCGCGCCCGTGGAAAGCCCGTCGAGCGCATCCCCGCATGTGTTTTTGCTGCCGGGGCCGCCGCGGGAGTTGCAGCCGATGTTTATCGAATGCGTGGAGCCGGTGTTGCGGGAAATTTGCGGCGGGCTCGAGGTGCGCGAGGAGCGGGTTTACAGGGTGGTGGGGCTCGGCGAAAGCGCGGTGGAGCGGATGGTGGGGCTGGAACTGACGGCGAATCCTGCGCTGGAGGTCGGATATTGCGCGCGCCCGAACGAGGTGGATTTGCGGCTCATTGGGCGGAAGGCGGACCTTGATGGGGTGGAGCCGAGGGTGAGGGCGGTCCTGGGGGAATTCCTCGTGCCGGAATTCGGCGGGGATTTGGCTGGGCGGGTGGTGGGGAGGCTTGGGCGGCTAGGAAAGACGCTGGCTGTTGCGGAGTCGTGCACGGGCGGTTTGCTCGGCGGGGCGGTCACTGGCGTGCCGGGCTCCTCGGAAGTTTTTTTGCAGGGTTTCACGACCTACTCGAACTCGGCGAAAACTTCGGCGCTCGGCGTGGATGCGGATTTGTTTTCCAAGCATGGCGCGGTGAGTGCGGAAGTTGCACAGGCGATGGCGGAGGGGGCTTTGCGCGTGGCAGGCAGTGACTTTGCGCTTTCCGTGACGGGTGTTGCGGGACCGGGAGGCGGGACGCCGGAGAAGCCGGTGGGGCTTGTTTTTATCGGCCTCGCGCGGAAGGGCGGCGGGGCGTTTGCGAAGCAATTCCGGTTTCCGGGCAAGCGCGCGGTGGTGAGGGAAATGGCGGTGGATGCCGCGCTCGACTTGCTTTTGCGGGAGTTGCTGCAATGAAGCCGCGGACCATTGGAATCACGCTGGGCGATCCCGCGGGGGTCGGTCCAGAGATTGTGGAGGCGGCGCTGGCGGGTTTGGAAAAGCCAGAGGGGTTTTCTTTTGAGGTGGTCGGCAGCGTGAAGGGTCACCAGGCGGGCAAACCGACCCGTGCCTCCGCGCAGGCGGCGTTGCAGGCGCTGGAGTTGGCGGCGGAGAGGTTGAAATCGGGTGCGTGGTGTGGCGTGGTAACGGGACCGGTTTGCAAGCATGCGATGCGCGGCGTGGGCTTCGAGTTCCCCGGGCAGACGGAATTTTTTGCGGCGCGCGCCGGTGTTTCGAATTTTGCGATGTGCCTGACCGGCGGTCCTCTGACGGTTGCCCTGGTCACCGCGCATGTGCCACTGGCGAAGGTGGCAGGGATTTTAACGAAAGGCGAAATCGTGCGGGTTGGGAGGTTGTTGGAGGATTTTCTGAAGGCGAGGGGAATTGCGGTTCCACGGGTGGCGGTGGCCGGGCTCAATCCCCATGCGGGCGAGCAGGGCGACCTCGGTGTCGAGGAGATCGAGGTGGTGGAGCCGGCGGTTGCCGAGCTTTCCCAGTTTGGTTTGTTTTCGGGTCCGCATTCGCCGGACACCGTTTTTTACCGGGCATCCGAGGGGGAATTCGACGGGGTCCTCTGCATGTATCACGACCAAGGATTGATCCCGCTCAAGCTGCTTGCTTTCCACGAAGGCGTGAATGCCACGCTCGGATTGCCATTCGTGAGGACGAGCCCGGACCACGGGACGGCTTTTGAAATCGCCGGCAAGGGCGTGGCGCGTTGCGACAGCATGCGTGCCGCGCTGCGGTTGGCGGTGGAACTTGCGGGGCGGCGCTGATGGATGCCGCATTCCTTGTTTTTGCTGCGGTCTTCGGGGCGATCACGGGCTCATTTTTGAACGCAGTCATCCACCGGTTGCCGCGGGGAATCGGGCTGGGGTCGCCGCGCCGGTCTTTTTGCCCGAATTGCGGAAAGACGGTTCCTTGGCATGAAAACCTTCCGGTCGTGGGTTGGCTGCTGCTCCGGGGGAAATGCTCGGTATGCGGTTGGGCGATCCCTACGCGGTATCCGCTCGTTGAGGCGCTGACGGCGGTTTTTTTTGCCGGGCTGTGGTTCTGGTTCGGAGCCCCGCTGGCGTTTTGCTATTGGGTTTTCGCAGCGCTGCTCATTGCGGGGACCTTCATCGATTTCGAGCACTTCATCATTCCGGATTCCATTACCTGGGGCGGGGCGGCAGCCGGGATTTTGCTTTCAGTTTTGGTTCCCGAAATGATGGGGTCACATGTGCGTTGGGAGGCTGCGGTTTGGTCGCTAATCGGCGCTGCTGCTGGATTCCTCTCGGTGTGGGCAATCGTGGAGGCCGGGAAATTGGCGTTTGGAAGGATCCGCCACTCTTTCGCCGAGTCGGAAACTTTCGAGTGGGTGAGGGAAGGGGATTCCGCCATGTTGCGGATCGGGACCGAGGAGTTGCGGTGGGAGGACATTTTTTCGCGGCGGGGGGATGTGTTGCGGATCAAGGCGGCTGGCGGTTTCCAGGTCGATGGGCGCGACTACGCGGAAGGAGAACTGGTTTTCCGTTTCGACCGGTTGGAAGCGGGCGGGGAGGGGTTTGTGTTGGACTCGATTTCGAGAATTTCGGGTCGCATGTCGCAGGTCGTGATCCCACGCGAGGCGATGGGGTTCGGCGATGTGAAGTTCATGGCGTGCATCGGGGCGTTCCTCGGGTGGCAATCGATCTTGTTTGTCTTGTTTGCGGGATCGGTTGTTGGCGCGGTGGCTGGTGTGGCCGGGATGTTCCTTGCGAAGGATCGCTCGGGTGCGAGGCTGCCGTTCGGGCCGTTCCTTGCGCTGGGGGCGCTCGGGTGGCTGTTCGGTGGGCGGGAATTGGCGCAGTGGTATTTTTCGGCTTGGCGCGGTGTGTTTTGATTTTTCAGTGATGCGTGCCGAGGCGTTTGCGGTGTAGGGTTCCCGCAGATGTCGAACAAGGAGAAGCTGCCGTTCCCGCAGTTGGTGCGGGCATTTTGGAAACCCTACCAGCGCCTCCTGCGCTACATGCTTCCTTACAAGAAGCGGTTTTTTATCGGCATCGGCTGCGGGGTTCTGGCCGGCGTGTTGAATGGATTGATTCCGCTCGTGATCAAACAAGCGGGCGAGATGTTGATGGGTCCCGGTGCCAAGATGCCGAGTCACCAGCAACTCATGGCCGGCTCGATCGAGGACAAGGGGCCGGGCATCGAAAGTGTTTTTTGGATCGCGATGTTGATTCCGCTCGTGATGGTGGCGCGCGGAATTTTTTCCTATTTGAATATGTATTCGCTCGCGTGGGTGAGCCTGAGGGTGCTGCGGGATATGCGGACGGAGCTTTTCGCTCATCTCATGTCGCAGTCGTTGGATTTCTTCAACCGCGAGAAGGCGGGCAAGTTGATGTCGCGCGTGATGAGTGACACCGGCGTGGCGCAGAGCGCGCTGACCTCGATTTCCGGCAACATCATCAAGGATCCGATTGCGGTGCTGACCGGCGTGGCGGTGCTGGTGGCGATCGATTGGAAGTTCAGTTTGACGACGCTGGTTCTCTTTCCGATTTGCATCGTGCCGATGGTGGTTTTCGGTCGGCGGGTGAGAAGGGCGGGTAAGGGCGAGGAGCAACATGCGGTGCAACTGTCGGTGATTCTGCAGGAGACCTTCGCGGGGATGCGAGTGATCAAAAGCTTCGCCCGCGAGGACTACCAAACGCAGCAGTTCAAAAGAACAAGCAACGAACAGTGCGGAAACTCGATGAGGGTTCGCAGAAGTTCCGACATCGTTCAGCCGCTGATCGAGTCGATCTCGGCTCTCGGTGTGGTTCTGGCGATGCTCTATGTTTATTACTACGGAATCAGCTTTGCGAAGTTCGCCGCCCTCTGTGCGGGAATTTTTCTTCTCTACAATCCGGTCAAAAATTTGAGCCGGATTCCCATGACGATGCAGCGCTGCATGGTTTCCGCCATGAACATTTTTGAATTGATGGGCAGAAAACCCACGATTCTCGATGCGCCCGGAGCGGCGGTCCTGACGCGGTGCGAGGGGCGGATCGAATTCGACAGGGTCGGCTTCGATTATGGAACCGGCAAGGAGGCTCTGCAGGATGTGCAGTTGCACATCGAACCGGGTAAAAAATACGCGCTGGTGGGTGCTAGCGGGGCGGGCAAGAGCACTATTCTCTCGCTTATCATGCGGTTCTACGAACCGCAGCGGGGGGCGGTGAGGATTGATGGGCACGACCTGCGCGAAGTGACGCAGGCTTCGCTGCGTTCCCAGATCGGGATGGTGACGCAGGAGACATTCCTTTTTCACGACACGATCCGCGAGAACATCCGCTACGGGAGGCTCGATGCCACCGATGCCGAGATCGAGGCGGCGGCGAAGTCCGCATTTGCCCACGACTTCATCCTCGCGCAGCCAAACGGCTACGACACCGTGGTCGGCGACAAGGGCTGCATGCTGAGCGGCGGGCAGCAGCAACGGCTCGCAATCGCACGGGCGCTTTTAAAAAACGCGCCGGTGCTGCTTTTGGACGAAGCCACTTCGGCGCTGGATTCCGAAAGTGAGCGGATGGTCCAGGCGGCGCTGGAGCGGCTCTCGGAGGGTCGGACGGTGGTGGCGATCGCGCACCGGCTTTCCACGGTTTTAAAATCCGACTGCATCGTAGTGATGGACCACGGCCGGATTGCGGCGATGGGGACCCATTCGGAGTTGCTCGGGAAGTCCGACCTTTACCGCAGCATTTACGAACTCCAATTCCACCACGGCGAAATCGCGGCATGAGCCTCGCGCCTTGGATGGATCCGGCAAATCTGGCGCCGGGCGACGCCAAGAGCCTCGAGGGCGACTGGGCGGGGTTTGAATTGCACGATATCCGCGATACGCGGTCGCCCGGGTTCGACATGGCCTTCGGGGCGCTGTGGTCGGAATTCGGCTCGGTCGGCGAGATGGAGCAGGCGGATGTGTTGGCGCGGAGGATGGCTTGGGCGGCGGAGTTCCGGGACGGGGCGGCCCTGCACTATGGATTGTCGCTGGTGGTGAAGGATGGCGGGCTTGTCGCTGTGCGGGACCACACAGTGATCGTGCTCGAGGGGCAAGCCGGTGCGGTGGTTCACTTGTCCCACAACCTGGTGGCGCCGGCGTGGAGAAGGTCTGGGATTGCCGGTTGGATGCGTGCCTTGGCGGTGGCGGCGGCGAAATCGTTTTTGAAGGAACTTGGCCGCGGGGATGGCGAGCCGATCACGCTGGCCGGGGAGATGGAACATCACGACCCCGCCAAACCCAAAACATGGGTGCGACTCATCGCCTATGAAAAATCCGGATTCAAAATGGTCGACCCGGGCGCGGTGCATTACCTGCAGCCCGATTTCCGGGACCCTGCGGAAATCGACCGGAGCGGTGGCGCGCACCCGGTGCCGCTTTGCCTTGTCACGCGCAGGGTTGGGCAAGAATCGGAGGAATTTCTGACCGGTGCCGAGGTGCGTTTCTTGGTGCAATCCCTCTACAAAATGTATGGGACCGAATTCCGTGCCTGCGACATGAAGGTGGTTTGGGATTCCCTGGAAAACTATCCGCCTGCGGATGCCCGCATCGGATTGCTGCCGCCTACACAGCCATGAGGTTTTTCCACCACCCGGGATTCGCAGCGCCGATTGGCGAACACATCATGCCGATGGCGAAGTTCCAGTTGGTGGCGGATGGAATCCGGCGGGACTTGCCTTCCGTGGAAATCGAAACGCCGCCGCCGGTTTCGCGCGCGCAGCTTTTGCGGGTTCACACAGCAGCCTACATCGATGCCATCGCGTCGGGCGAACCGAAGGAATTGGCGGAGTCGCAAAAGTTCCCGTGGAGCCCTGTGCTGTATCCGAGCGTTTGCCTGACGAACGGTGGCGTGCTTGCCGCGGCGGGTCAGGCTTTGCGCGATGGTGCTTCCGCGGCGCTGGCAAGCGGGTTTCACCACGCGTGCGCGGACCATGGGGAGGGGTTTTGCACTTTCAACGGGTTGGTGGTGGCACTGGAGGAATTGAGGTCAGCGGGGAAAATCCGGACCGCGGCTGTGCTCGACATGGATTTGCATTATGGCAACGGGACCGCATTGCTTGCTGCGGAGAGACCGTGGCTCCGGGCGCTTTCGATCTATGGCAACGATTATTGGGAGAATGTGTGTTACCGCGATGTGACGGTTTGCCAGCATCAGGACGGGGTGAACCATTTTTCCGTGCCGCTCGTTCCGACGGGCGGTTCCGATGGTGGAATGATGCTCGGGGCTTTGGAAAAGCACCTCGGCTGGATCACGGATGCGGGCAAACCGGATATTCTGCTCTACCAGGCTGGGGCCGATCCCTTGCGCGACGACCCCTACTCGCCCCTCGACCTTGGGCACGGGGATTTGATGGAGCGGGACCGGATGGTTTTCCGTTTCGCCAAGGAACTGGGAATTCCCGTGGCATGGGTTCTCGCGGGGGGCTACTCGAAGGACATCCGCAAGGTCGTCGAGGCGCACCTCAACACGGCGCGGGCGTGTGTGGAGGTTTTCGGGTGAGCGGGTTTGGCTCTACTCGCCCTTTTGTTCCCACTCGAAACTGCCGGGGGATTTTTCGACTTCGATCCATTCGCCCTTAAAGGCGAGGTTGCGGTTGATTTCGGCCTGTTTGGCTTGGATGTCGGGAAGGGCTGATTTTTGGCGTTCAGCTTCTGCTTTCAGGAGTGCCATGCGGTCGGCGTTCTCCGCT
>JAGWWS010000015.1 GCA_018970255.1 Verrucomicrobiota bacterium
GCCCCCTTGACATCGACGAAGCAATGCTCCGTGCTCCCCGCCCAAACCCCAGATTCCCTCCGGAATAGCCTGGTCACGCGGTCTGGATACCAATCCCCGTGCGTGATCCAGCGCCCAAGGAACCAAACTTTCCGCGGGCAACTCGCGCCGTGGAACTTTTCATCCCGCCCATCGAAGAAATCGAAAATCTCATCCCTGAGTTCCTCGGAAACCACCTCGTCGGCATCGAGCGCCAGCACCCACGGTTGGGTCGCGAGTTCCACCGCCTTGTTCTTCTGATCGCGGAATCCCGACCAGGCGCTTTCGTGAACCTGCGCCCCGAGTCCCCTCGCCACATCCTCCGTTCCATCCGTGCAATCATTCGCCACCACCACGATCTCGCTCACCCAATCACGCACAGCACCCAAACAACGCGGAAGGTTCTTTGCCTCGTTTCGAGCCGTCATGGCCACAGAGATCGGGAGCTTGCGCGTTTTATCTTTCATCGGAAACTACTCACATTGTTAATCGGCACCGTGCGCGACAAGCGATCCCAATCCGCGAATTTCTACGAAGCCACCAGAAACGCACGCCGCATCATGCTTCTGGATCTCGGCTTCCTGGGCGACTCCATCCATCTCTTCCCTTCGCTTTGGGCCCTGCGGCAAGCCTACCCGAATGCCGAACTCCATGTGATGGTCTCCGAACATGTGGCGGAAATCATGAAACTAGGCCCATGGATCGATCAAATCTGGGGCTACCCGCGTTTCCCGCGCCGGCCGAAGTGGCACCAAGACCTCGCCCGCGTTCTCAAACTCCGCCGAACCCGATTCGACGCCATCGTGAACCTCAACGGCTCCGATCGCTCCAGCCTCCTCACCCGCCTCAGCGGTGCACCGCATCGCCTCGGCCGCGTGCCCGACGATGGCGGCCCGCCCCTCTGGCGCGCGATGTTCACGCACATCATTGATCATCCCTACAAAAAAGAACTCATCTCCACCCAGCGTTGGCGCTGTTTGATCGAATCCGGAGTTACCGGTTCCAGCCCCGAGATCCACATCGAGGTCCCCGAGGCGGCCAAGGCGGGCATCGCGGAAAAAGTCGGCCCCGATGGCGGTTGGATCCACATCAGCCCCTTTGCCACATCGGACTACAAGGAACTCCCCGCAGGGCAACTCTCAGAACTCCTTCGCGGCCTCCACCGCCAGCAACCGGATAAAAAGATCGTTCTCACCTGCGCGCCAAATGAACGCGAGCGCTCGAAGATGAACTCCCTCTTGGCATCCTTGGACTTCACCCCATGGCGCGTCTTTGCCGGCGACCTCGGCCTCCTCGAACTCGCCGCCCTTGTCCAATCCAGTTGCCTTCACATCGGAGGCGACTCTGGCGGACTCCACATCGCCTGGGTCACCGGAGTGCCCACGGTCACCTGGTTCCGCGAATACAGCGGCCTGCCCGACTGGCGCCCCTTGGGACCCAAGCATCTGGATGTTGTTGGCAAAAGAACTCCAAGCGGCGTGGTTGGAATCGAAACAGGCGAACTCCACCAGAAGATCTCAGCGATCTTAAAAAGCCTTTGAATATTGCGATGGATTTTTCGAATGGGGGTGGAGATGCCGCTGGTTGCGGAGGGCGGATTTGCATGAAGCGTCAGAAAATAGGGCATGCAGCTTACGATTATTTCTTGAAAAATAGCTAAGGCATGTCTATTTTACCTCAATGATTGCGAGGGCAAGACTCCAAAAGTCGCTAATCGAAGGGCTTGCACGCCATCCTGCGGTGGCACTTTTGGGTCCACGGCAGTGCGGGAAGACGACTCTGGCTCGGCAAGTGTCTCGTGCAGCAGGGGCGACGTTCTTTGATTTGGAAAATCCGGATGATGTCGCCGCCCTTGAAAATCCCATGTTGGCACTGGAGGGGTTGAGCGGCTTGGTCGTCCTGGACGAGGTGCAACGGAGGCCGGAACTGTTTCCGGTTTTAAGGGTATTGATGGATCGTGACGAGGCCCCGGCGAAGTTTCTTTTGCTCGGTAGTGCCTCGCCGTTTTTGGTGCGGGGTGTTACGGAGTCTTTGGCTGGCAGGGTGGCTTTTATTGATTTACAGGGTTTCTTGTTGGATGAGGTCGGAGCGGCGGATCTCTCCCGATTGTGGGCAAGAGGCGGCTTCCCCAGATCCTTTCTCGCTGAGGATGAAAATTCCAGCCATGGCTGGCGGCGCGATTTTATACGGACTTTTATCGAAAAAGATTTCTCAACACTTGGGCTCGGGACCACACCATCCAGCCTCGGCAGGCTGTGGCAGATGGCGGCGCACTATCATGGCCAGACATTGAATGCCTCGGAGATCGGGCGCGCACTGGGGGAGTCGTATAAAACCGTGCAGAGGCACTTGGAGCTTTTGGAGGGGGCGTTTATGATTCGCCTTCTCAGACCTTGGTTTGAAAACCTCGGGAAGCGGTTGGTAAAAAGCCCGAAGCTGTATGTGCGGGATAGTGGTTTGTTTCACTCCCTGCTTGGGATTGGAAGTTATGCATCCTTGCTGGGAAATCCAAAAATCGGTGCGAGTTGGGAGGGGTTTGCGCTGGAGCAGATTCTCGCGAGGTTGCCGAAAATGGACGCATGGTTCTGGGGAACGCAGGGAGGGGCGGAATTGGACTTATTGATTCAGCCGAATGGAAAAAGGATCGGTTTTGAATTCAAGGTGGCGGATGCCCCGAGAATGACGAAATCGCTTTCGATTGCGCAGAATGATCTAGGATTGGACGAGTTGTTGGTGGTAAAGCCGAGGGGGGATGGATATCCAATGGAGGAGAAAATTCGTGCAGCGCCCTTGGTGGAGGCATTGGAATATTGCGATGCCATTTCATCAGGGGGTGCATGGATGTTCCACACAGCAGGATAATTTTCTTATGCTTACCGTTTTTACATTCAACAAATCCCGTCTCCGAGGTCATATTTTGGAGTTTGTTTTCCAAACCATGACGCAAGGGAAGTTAGCGGGGAACCAGATTTTTCGGCGACTCCGGCGGACTCCATGTCGCCTTGGGTCACCGGAGTGCCCACGGTCACCTGGTTCCGCGAATACACCGGCCTCCCTGACTGGAGACCAACAGGCTCAAAACACTTTGATGTCATTGGAAAGAAAAGCGCAATCGGGATTTTAGGCATCGATTTAAACAGGATTTTCAAAGCAGTTCTTTCATCTCTTTCCATGACTTGATAGGAAACGTTGCGTGAATCTCTCAAAAGACATCTCCCAAGAAAAGGACATCAATAATTGGTCTCTTCTAGTTACAGGTGGGACAGGCTCTTTCGGACGAAAATTCATTGAAATACTGCTTAGACGCTTCCCGAATGTGAGGCGCATCGTTGTGTATTCTCGCGATGAGTTGAAACAATTTGAGATGGCTCAACATTATCCAGCTTCCAAGTTTCCCAATATTCGTTTCTTCATCGGCGATGTCCGTGATCGCGATCGCCTTCAGTTGGCTATGGAGGGGATCGACACGGTTGTCCATGCCGCTGCTCTCAAACAAGTTCCGACAGCAGAATATAATCCTTTCGAGTGTATTAAGACAAATGTGCTCGGCGCGCAGAATGTGATCGAGGCGGCGATGGCAGTTGGCGTGAAGCGGGTGGTGGCATTGAGCACGGACAAAGCCGCTGCGCCCATCAATCTCTATGGGGCCACCAAGCTTTGCTCCGACAAACTCTTCATCGCCGCCAACAACATCCGCGGCAGCCGTGATCTCACCTTCAGTGTCGTCCGCTACGGCAATGTCATGGGCTCCCGCGGTTCGGTGATCCCCTTCTTTTTGGAAAAACGGAAAACCGGCGTCCTGCCCATCACCGATCCCGAAATGACCCGCTTCAACATCTCCCTCGAGGAAGGCGTCGATATGGTTTTTTTCGCGTTGGAGCACGCCTTGGGTGGTGAGATTTTCGTTCCTAAGATTCCATCCTACCGCATAACCGAGGTCGCCAAAGCCATCGGGCCAAATTGCGAGCATCCCGTGGTCGGCATCCGCCCCGGCGAGAAAGTCCACGAGGAAATGATCACGAACTCCGACTCGATGAACACCATCGAAGCCGAGAAATATTTTGTGATCGTCCCGAATTCCGCAGAGAAAAATTTTGCCGAAACCATGGCGACCTACCTCAAGCATTACTCCGCCAAACCCGTCACCCCCGGCTTCCGCTATTCCTCTGGAGCGAACAATGTCTGGCTTTCCGCAGAGGAAATCCGTGCGCTCATCAAAAAACATGTCGATCCTGGTTTCGAGGCTGCTTAATTGACTTTCGTAACCCGCAACCAGTCACTCGCGACCCGTTACTTCTTCGTTTGTTCCCATGATCCCCTACGGCAGACAGTCCATTTCTGAAGAAGACATCGCGGCCGTCGTTCGCTCGCTTCGCTCGGATTTTCTCACTTGCGGACCCGAGGTTGAAGCCTTTGAGAAGGAATTTGCCGCGTTTGTGGGAGCCAAGCATGCCGTGGTAGTTTGCAACGCCACCGCAGCCTTGCATCTCGCCATGCGGGTGCTCGGGATCGGCCCCGGAGACCGCGTTGTCACTTCGCCCATCACATTTGTCGCCTCCGCCAACGCTGCCGCCTATGTCGGCGCCATTCCCGACTTTTGCGACATCGATCCAGCCACGACCAACCTCGACCCCGAAGCTCTGGAGGCCGGTTGGCAATCCGATACCAAAGCCGTTGTTGCTGTGGACTATGCCGGGCAACCCTGCAATATGCCCGAGATTGCCCGAATCGCTCGGAGCCATGGAGCCTTCGTCATCGAAGATGCCTGTCACGGCACGGGCGGCGGTTTCCAAGCCAATGGTCAAAAATGGAAACTCGGCGGCCATCCCTGGGCCGATATTACCACCTTTTCTTTCCATCCGGTAAAAACACTCACCACCGGCGAAGGCGGCGTGCTGCTCACCGAAAATGACAAATGGGCTGCGAAAGCCCGGCTTCTCCGCACCCACGGCATCACCCGCAACCCCACCGAATTCACCGGTCTTGCCGAACAGTCCCTATCTTCTAACTCCGATCTCCTATCTCCTGTCCTCGCGGAGCGAGGCCCCTGGTATTATGAAATGCAGGAGCTCAGTTACAACTATCGCATCACCGATCTCCAATGCGCCCTTGGCCGCAGCCAGTTGCAGCGTCTGCCCGAATTCATTGCCCGCCGCCAAGAAATCGCCTCTCGCTACAACCAAGCGTTCGCCACCATCGACTGGCTCCAAACTCCCGCCCTCGCCTCTCGACGGCTCGACCCTCGACCCTCGACTCTCGACTCCAGCTTTAGCTATCAGCTCCCCGACCTCTCCCTGCACCTCTACACTGTCCAGATCGATTTTTCGCGGCTTGGCAAAACCCGCATAGAGGTCATGCACGAATTGAAGGAACAAGGCATCGGCACCCAGGTCCTCTACATCCCCGTTTATCTGCAGCCTTGGTATCGCCGCACCTATGGCTACGCGCCCGGAAAATGCACGAAGGCCGAAGAATTCTACACCCTCGCCCTCAGCCTTCCGCTCTATCCATCCATGTCCGATGCCGATGTGGAGAAAGTCATTCAATCCATTGTGAAGATAAAGCGTTTAGCCTGAATTCTAATGTCCACCATAGCCATCATTCCCGCCCGCGGCGGCAGCACGCGGATTCCCCGAAAAAATATTCGCCCGTTTTGCGGCAAGCCGATGATTGCTCGTTCGATCGAGGCCGCATTCGAGAGCGGGGTTTTTGATGCGGTGGTGGTTTCCACAGATGACAAGGAGATTGCTTCGATTGCCGAATCCTTTGGAGCGCAAGTGCCATTCCTTCGCCCAGCGGAATTGTCGAATGACCACGCCGCAACCCTGCCGGTCATCGCCCATTCCATCCGCTGGTGGGAGCAAAACCGGGCGTCTGTCGAATTCGCCTGCTGCATCTATGCCACGGCACCATTTCTTCGCGCCGAGTTCCTTCGCGAGGGATTCCAGATTCTGAAAGAAAAACCCGATGCCGAGTTCGCATTCAGCGTCACCAGTTATGCGTTCCCGATTTTTCGAGCGATTCGTGTCGCAGAAAATGGACGCGTGGAAATGTTCTGGCCCGAGAACCAAATGAAACGCTCTCAGGATTTGCCCGAGGCTTGGCACGATGCCGGTCAATTTTATTGGGGACGAAAAAGTGCTTTTTTGGAAACCAAAGGCGTTTTCACTGCCGAGTCCTACCCCGTCATCCTCCCTCGACATTTGGTTCAAGACATCGATACCCCCGAAGACTGGGAGCGCGCGGAGCGAATGTTTGCGGCTGCTTTTGCATAGGAAAATGGGAAAGAGAAAAATGCTCCTCATTCGCGCGGATGCCAGTGTCTCGATAGGAACAGGCCATATTATGCGAATGATTGCGCTTGCTCAGGCTTGGCAGGATGGGGGAGGCGAAGCGGTTTTTCTTTGCGCCGAAATCACTCCATCTTTGGAGGCTCGGTTGAAGGAAGAAGGATTCCTGCTGGAAAAAATCCAAGCCTCTCCCGGTAGCCGCGAAGACCTTGAAGCGACCTCCGCCGCGATCGCCCGTTACGGATTGGATTCCATTCCCGTTGCCTTGGATGGCTACCAATTCGATGCCGATTTCCAACTCGGCTTGAAAAAGGCAGGATGCCGCTTGCTTGTAATGGATGACTACGGCCACGCCGCATTTTACCATGCAGACTGGGTGCTCAACCAAAACATCTCCGCCCGCGAGGAACTCTACGCCAACCGCTCTCCGCACACCCAGCTTTTGCTCGGCACGAAATTCGCCCTCTTGCGTCGGGAATTCTTGAAATACCGGGAATGGCAACGCCAAATTCCCCAGATTGCTCGCAAGGTGCTCGTCACCTTTGGCGGAGCCGACCCCGATAATGTCACCGGCAAGGTCATCGAAGCCCTCGCCTCGTTGGACATCGAGGTCAAAGTCGTCGGCGGCGGAAGCAACCCCCACTTGCCGGATTTGCGGGAAGCGGTTCAGAGCCTAAAATCCCAACCTGCCAAAATCGAGTTGGTCCAGAACCCAACGGATATGCCCGGCTTGATGGCTTGGGCGGATTTGGCAATCGCTGCGGGCGGTTCCACTGCTTGGGAATTGGCGTTCATGGGACTGCCGAGCCTGTTCGTGATTCTTGCGGAAAATCAGGTCGGCATCGCAACGGAATTGGAATCTGCGGGATTTGGAGTTTGTCTTGGGAAAGGTATCGATTTG
Organism: Verrucomicrobiota bacterium; assembly: GCA_018970255.1. GTDB lineage: Bacteria > Verrucomicrobiota > Verrucomicrobiia > Chthoniobacterales > Terrimicrobiaceae > UBA967. The sequence continues at coordinate 7,210 of JAGWWS010000015.1, forward strand.
GGGAAAGACAACCTTGCTGAAACGGTGTCTTTTCATACCAGCAATCCCAATTTCCTGCACGCCGTTTCCGACTTGGGTAGAAAATTGGTGGATGGTCCCGGCGCACAGCGCATTGTTTCGCAAATTCAAATATTAAGAATGGCAGCATGAAAATTTGTATCGTTGTTGATAATCCCAGAAGTTGGTTTGTTCCTTTTGCTGATGAGTTAAAGAAAAAGCTCTCAAGATTTGGGAGCGTTGATTTGCTTTCAGATTCCAATCAAATACCTCAATGCAACGATGTCGCCTTTCTTCTCAGTTGCGAAAAAAAAGTGATTCGAGAGATTCTTCGCCGCAGCCGCAGCAACATCGTTGTGCATGCCAGTGAATTGCCCAAAGGAAAAGGAATGTCTCCTCTCACTTGGCAAATTCTTGAGGGGAAAAATCGGATTCCACTTACTCTTTTCGAAGCGGTCGAAGCCATCGATGCGGGGCCGGTTTACTTAAGAGCCTGTTTGGATTTCCGAGGAAACGAGCTTCTTCATGAAATGCAAAATGCTGTCGGCGAAAAAATCCTGGAAATGTGTGAATCATTCCTGAATGACTGGCCTAATATTCTCACCAAAGGGGCCATTCAAACCGGTGAGCCTTCTTTTTACAAAAAGCGCACAGCAGAAGATAGTCGTTTGGACCCGAACCTGTCTCTAGCCGAGCAGTTCAACCTTCTCCGCGTGGTGGATAACGACCGTTATCCCGCCTTCTTTGATTGGAATGGTCGCCGCTACATTTTAAAAATCGCAGCAGCCAAATGAGTGTGTTCAAAATTCGAGACCGCGAAATCGGCTCAAGCCACCCTTGTTATATTATCGCCGAAATGTCGGCCAACCACGGCCATTCCTTCGAGAAAGCCCTCGAAGTCGTCCATGCGGCCAAGGAATCCGGAGCCGATGCCATCAAACTTCAAACCTACACACCCGACACGCTCACGATCGATTCGCACCGACCGGAATTTCTGATCGGCAAAGGAACTCTTTGGGAAGGTCGCAACCTCTACGAACTTTACGGCGAAGCTTATACCCCGTGGGGCTGGCAGCCGACGCTCAAGGCGGAGGCTGAGAAACTCGGCATGCACTGTTTTTCCACGCCCTTCGACGAGACAGCCGTCGACTTTCTGGAGAAAATGGAAGTCCCTGCCCACAAGATCGCGTCCTTTGAATTGGTCGATACCATTTTGCTCAAAAAAGTCGCCGCCACTGGCAAACCGGTGATCATGTCCACTGGCATGGCGACCCTCGCCGAAATTGACGAAGCGGTCCGCATCTTGCGCGCAAATGGCTGCACCCAACTCGCCCTGCTCAAATGCACCAGCGCCTACCCCTCGCTTCCCGAGGATTTGAATCTGCGCACCATCCCGCATTTGGCTGAGGCATTCGGAGTTCCTGCGGGTCTCTCCGACCACACGCTGGGAATTGCGGTCCCAGTTGCAGCCGTTGCGCTTGGGGCCTGCATCATTGAAAAACATTTCACGCTACGCCGCAGCGATGGCGGCCCGGATAGCGCTTTCTCGCTCGAACCGGAGGAATTCCGCGCGATGGTCGATGCCGTCCGCGTTGCCGAAAAAGCCCTTGGCAAAGTAAACTACGAGATGAGCGAAAAGGAACAAGCCAGCCGCGTCTTCCGGCGCTCGCTCTTTGTGGTGAAAGACATGAAAGCTGGAGAGGAATTCACCCGCGAAAATGTGCGCTCCATCCGTCCCGGGCATGGATTGCCGGTTAAAGAGTTGTATCGAGTCCTGGGCCAAAAAGCCACTGGAAACCTGCACCGAGGAACGCCGCTTACTGAAAAGCACTTCCGTTAGGAATGAAGTATTATGATAATCAAAACCAAGCAAATGGCGGTTTTTTCTTAGGAAGTGCAGGAAGAGCATTTAAAACAATAAATAATTATTGCATCAAAATATGAGAGCAAGCAATGAACATTCCTTTTTTAAATAAAAACAGATTTTCAATAGAAAAAGAGAATTATAGGACATTACAGGAATATTCCGGTAATATCTGCTTTATTACATCTTATCCGAGATCTGGAAATACATGGCTAAGGTATCTAATTACAGATGTATTGCTGAACTTGCGCGGCGAAAGAATCAACGTGCTTGATATACCGGATTACACCAATAATGTAATCCCAGATATCCACATAAATAATATTTTAGAAACCCAATTGACCCCTCAACAAAATTTGCCGGTTTTTTGTAAGACACACCACAATATAGAAAAAATAAAAAGAAATTGCAAAAAGCACGATATCATATTTCTATATTTAGTGCGCGACCCATTCGATGCGCTGGTATCACATTATCATTATCAAACTCAGAGATGCAATGATTCAAAGATAAGAGATGTGGATGCGTTTTGCTTAAAAGAGCTGAGGTTTTGGATTGAACACTCTCATATGGCTCTCTCACAAGTTAAAAGTAAAAGTCTTTTAGTTATAAAATACGAGACATTACTTACTGAAACAGAATTTCAGGTTTTTAGATTTTTTTCCTGGCTGGGCTTAAAAATCGAAAAAGAAATGATTGAATGCGTTGTTAAGAAAATGCAATTCCAAGCGCTTCAAAAAATGGAAAAGAGCGGAACATCACCATTGCCAAACACTCTATTTTTTCGAAAAGGAAAAGCAGGAACAGGAAGAGAAGAACTGAAACATTCTACAATTTTACAAATCGAAAAAGAAACTTCAGGTATTCTAGATGAATTACATTTTCTGAATAAAGTAATGCCATGATTTCACTGCCACCAATTGTAAAGTGCGCGGGAAATTTTGAAGCTGATTACTATGGTGCAGCTACTTTAATTGCACGTAAATTGGGAATTACAGGCAAAACTCCCAGCACTAAAACCGATTGGATGCATGGCTGGCTAATTTACAAAAATATAAATTATCCGGAATACTTTTCACCTAATTCAAAAAATAAATCGCGAACTATATTAGTAGACACGGTTACGACATCTTCAAAACTTCAAGAGGTTGGATATAGGAATACATTTGCAGTTGGTCTCCCCTTCATTTATGCGAACTTGGACAAATCACCCGTTCGAACAGAAAATAGTCTGCTTATCATGCCGCAACATCAGACAACCCACTCAAAACATATTGACCTTGAAAACCTAAGCAAATTTTTTACAATAAATAAGCTCAGGTTTCAATCTTTTTCAAAAGTTTCGATCTGCGTCTCTGGATCTTGCTCTGAAAACGAAGAGTATATGAGTTTCATGCACACCCTCGGCTATGAGATTGTGATAGGAGCGGGGATTTTTGATAGGAACGCTCTTCTGCGAATGAAAACCATCCTATCATCATTCACCACAATCGCCACCAACACAATAGGGTCTCATATCGCATATGCGGCACTCTGCGGCACCAAAATTTTATACCTTCCGCCATTTTACCGGCCGGACTATGATTTGTTGGCGAAGACAGAGCCCCTATATCTAAATTTTCCACATTTAATTGAAGCAATAAAACAAGAGCAAACTAAAAATCCACCTGAAAAACTTTTCCCGCATTTGTTTTTGCCAAACCAGAATATTGAACTCCTAAAATCTTGGGGTGAAAAAGAACTGGGGTTACAGTATAAAAAAACGCCGAAGGAAATAGCTCGATTGTTCAAATGGAACCTATGGTTTGAAAGATTCAAGCGGCTAATTAATGATGGAAATTACTATATCTTGCGACACTCCCTTGCAAGAAAATAAACGGTTTGAATTGAAATGCAGGACTTCATTTTTTGTCGGAACGGACGCAGTGAATATTAAGCACCATGTCAAACCCGCAGTAGGTTTCTGTTTGAAGAAATGGTTTTCCACTAAAAACGCTTGGAGCGCTGATAAAAAATCTAAATCCTGATTCCCTGAGAAGATTCAACAAATCTGGCAGCCTTTGTGTTTGCTCGGCGATGGAGTGATACTCAACAAAAATCATTTCAACATTTTTCAAGCAAGGTTGGCAACTTTCAAGAACTTCGATTTCAGCGCCCTCGATATCCAGCTTCAAAAAGTCAACTGTCTCGCATAGCAAGTCGGAAATACCCACTGCTGGCACCCTGATGCTTTTCTCCATGGACTTGACAAGTTTCCCACCATCCGCCCCCTCACATTGGAAAGAAAGCTCTGTTTCACAGGACCAAAGCGCCTCGGCCCGGACTTCGACATCAGTAATTCCCTGATATAAAAGGTTTCTTTTCAAAACCTCAGCAATTCTCGGGTCTGCTTCATACGCAGAAATCCGCGATGCAGGGAACAGCTTTTTAAAGTAAATCACGCTCAGTCCAATGTTCGATCCTCCATCAATAATACGAGGTGAGGAATTCAACGAGGAAAATGCATAAACCTCTTCCTTAAAAATTTCCTCGTGGAGGAAATAGTAGGAGGAGCTGTCCAGATACTCCAATGGTCGCCCTAAAAATGTTGTCCGCCCGGGTGTGTAGCGCGGCAGTTTGCGAACTCTTTCCAACTCGCGCCGCGCCAGTAGGTCACGAGGCGAGAACAAAAGCTTGACTGCATCGCGAAATTTCATTGGCGGGAGATTCTTGTTCGGACTTCATGGCCCATGAGTTCTTTGTAGGTATCCGAATAGCTGTTGGCTTGTCGCTCCAAAGAAAATAGTTCCTTGATTTTTTTTCGACACCTTAGCCCATAATCATACCAAGCTTCTCTTGAGCAAAAGGCTTTGTTTAGGCTTTCCATGCATGATTCTGGTGAAGAAGGTTGAAACAGCCAACCAGTTTCAGATGGTGTGACCATATCCGGGATTCCCCCGCAATCACTTGCCACCACGGGCGTGCCGCATGCCATGCTTTCCAAGACAGTGTTGGGCAGGTTGTCGATTCGGCTGGGACAAACAAATAAATCACATGCCGAGTAAAGTTGCCCCTGCCTATGCTCATCGGAAACATAGCCTGCAAAAAATCTGCTCACATGCCCTGGAAGATTTATCTCTTCATACTTTCCCCAAAGAACGATCCCGATGTCGCTTCGATTTAATAGCCCCAAAGCAGATGCAATAATATCCGCTCCCTTGCGGCAGTCAAAACTTGATGCAGACAACCCAATCCAGATTTTCGCAGGATCCAGACCAAAAAACGTCTTAGAGGCATTTTTTGGGATTGAGGAAGCGCAATTTTCGGAAACTCCATAGGGGATGCGCCTAATTGGAATACCTTCCCTGATACTGATCAATGCCTCAGACCTAAGCCAGCGGGAGGGACTAACCAAAAACATCCCATTCCTTTTTGCAAAAAACCTTTTCCTCGCGCCTAAAGCCTCCTTCTCTGGTCGTTTCTCCTTACCCTGAAAATGATACGTGCCATCTATGTTTTTCCAGCGATACGCCCAAGGCGCCACGGGCCAACAATCATGCATGGTCCAGACCAGGCGAACAGAATTCGGCAGTAGGGCAAGATCGTCGTGGTTAAGGGCAGATGCATGCAGGTTATGCAAGTGGAGAATATCTGGCTTGCGCTCGGCGACGGTTGAAAGAAGCGCCCTGCGTTGGCGGTTGCGCTGTAAAAAACGCGCGCATTTCTTGGAAGGGATGCGAACAAGCCGCTCCAAGACAGTTTTGGGGAACCTCCTTTCAAGGGGGTAGCACTCAATACCGGAAAGAGAATCTCTGTTTTTGCCAAAACTCCAACGCTCTAAATGAAACTCCTGATTTTTAGCCAAACCCTGCACTAAGCGGTTTGCGGCAACCGCTGCACCACCGGTCGGCTGGTCAATCAAATGCGCGACTCGCAAAAAAGGCTCAGGCATTCGAAGGGTTCAGGCAAGCGTTGATGTGATGGTTTCAACGCTCCCTTTGTCTTCGATTTGAAGAAGCGGGGTCAAGCTCGCGAATGATGTCTTCTTGCAGCCGACAACAGCGGCTGATGGTATCGAATGCAAGATGGCTTTGGGATTGATCATTCCCACAATGGACTCGCGGTCTTATTTGGATCGCCATGTGCAAGGTCTGCTCCCTTGGATGGATCTGGTTCAGGAGATCATCGTGGTGGATAGCCAATCCACAGATGGCTCACCGGAATTTCTTAAAGAAACGCTCGGCCACCGGAACCTGCGTGTGGTTCAGCACCCGCCGGGGCTGTATGCCTCGTGGAACTACGGGATCGCGCAGTTGCAAACCGATTTTTTCATCATGTCCACCACTGGAGACACCATCACCCGCGAGGGGGTGGTGCGTCTGATGGATTGTGCCTCGCAAGAGCGCCTGGATGTGGTGCTGGGCAAGCCGATTTTCGAGGACATCCGGGGCCGTAAAAAAAAATATGTGTGGCCACTGGATGATATCTTGGAGGACCACCGCAGGACGGGACCCCATGTGGCTTTTTCCGGCTTGGAAGCCATCGTGCATGCAATAGGGCGGCCGAACTCGGCGTTGCTCGGCAGCTCGGCGAGTAACCTCTACCACACGGAATTTTTTCGGAACAGGCCCTTCCCGCTTGATTGGGGAGTAGCGGGGGATGGCGGTTGGGTCTGGCAACATGCGGTCGAGGCCCGCTGGGGGGCAATCCCCGGCACACACTCGAAATTCCTGATTCATCCCCCTCAGTCCCGCAGGGAGGACCTCAAACCGAAACTCCAGCAGCGCGCCGACTGGACCCTTCGCGAATCCGTCCCGCGTTGGATTTCATCGGGCATAATTTCAAAGGACCAGCTCGAAGCGATCGAATTCGAAAAGCTGGCGGCCTGCCTAACGGAATATCTCGATGCCAAAGAGGATCTCGATGCCATCCGCAAGGCCGGGGTTCCTTGGGTTTTCAGTCCCGCGGCTTGGAAAAAACGCATCAAGCGGCGGCGGGCATTTTCAGCTTTGCGTGCAGCGCGGGAAAAAAGCCTGGTGTCACTGAGAAGCATCGACTCCCGAGACGCCGACTGAATTGTCTATCCGATTTTGAAATGGGTCCAAAAATGGCCGAACGTAATCTGGGAGCACCAAACGGTCGTCGTATGCCGCAACAAACATGTTATTGATTTAGATGTGCGCGGTCTGGATGGAAAACTTTTTCGAGAATCCAACTGACTCTGGTGCCAGCGCTTTACTCGACGAAGTTCTTCGATATCGAGCAAATCCTGAGGGCGTCCGGCTTCGGACTTCATTTGAATCAAGGCCGCAGACCAACAATCCTTGCCGATAGGCAGAAGTGGCTCAATCTCCGCTCAAAGGCTGGCCGGCAACCTTCGACTCACAAATACCTTCAACTCGATTTTTTGCAATGCGGCTTTGGAGTTTTTGCAACTGCTCCATCCAGATAGTTTTTCCCTGAATGTAGTTTCTTGCCCCAGCAGCAGGGAATTCAATTCCGCACCTTCAAAAGTGCACAACTTCCAGCCCGGATGATTAGCCAGCTCAGAGTTCATTTCTATGGGATGCGATTTTTTGCAGCGCATGCAAATCCGCCAGGTTCTTGGGCCGATTTGCGTCGCAGCTCATTTGGTAGGAATGGCGGTGTCAATCTACACGGAGCGAATCTCGATAATCTTTATCAAAGCATCTGTCGGTTTTTTCGCGAGTCGCTCGTGGAGCGTTTCGGTTTCTTCGACCCACTGGATTTTTTCGCGAAAACTCAGTCGGGCATCCATGAGTCGATCGAACTCCTGGCTTCCCTCCGGGGTTCCCCAGCGCCAGTTCTGGTCAGGGTTGTTCATCGTTCAAGCGCCTCACTCGACGAAGTTCTTCGATATCGAGCAAATCCTGAGGTCGTCCGGCTTCGAACTTCATTTGAATCAGGGCCTCCAAACCCACCACTCTTGCCGATAGGCCGTTTCCCAACTCGCTGAGCATGGATCTTTGATACTCGGCATCGAAATCAAAGGGCTCATAGACAAATATGTCGATCGGCGTGCGGCGGTGATCATCACTCCACAGCTTCAAAACAATCATACCTTTTTCGGCGCGCCAGGTTTCGCGCTTCGAAGCATTGGCAAAGTCATCAGGACTCACGGGAATCGCCAACCTGTAGCCGATCTCAGCAAGACTGTTCAAAGCGGTGCGGAGGTTTGTCGTCTCGAGTTGGATCACGATATCCAAATCTCGCGTTGCTCGCAGATATCCGTGGGCGATTACCGCCAGACCTCCCACGATCAAATACCGGACTCCCGCAGCGTTCAACGCACTGACCACCGCCTCGACGCTTCTGAGCTCCATGTGAGGCAATGTATTTCATAAGAGGACGGAAAACGGAACTTTTTTGCAGCCCTGCTGCCGACTTTCGGAAATCGAAAAAACGAATCAAAATTTCATTCCTGCGCCCGCCAGTGGCGACGAGTTTTTCCATCTGCATTCTTGCATCCCCAAAAAACGGAGGCCATCTTCGTTCCAGTCACGGCGCCTTCGTCTAGGGGTTAGGACACAGCCCTCTCAAGGCTGGTGCACGGGTTCGAATCCCGTAGGCGCTGCCAGTTTCTTTTCCGCTCTCCCCCAGCCCGACCAAAGCATTCGATCCGCGCTTGCACCCGCCGCCCGCGTTCCCTTTACTCGCCCCCCTATGTCATCCACGGAATCCGGTTATTCGCGCAAGAACCCCTTTCCGGCCACACTGTCTGTAAACCGCAAACTCACGGGCGAAGGGTCGAACAAGGATACACGCCACTTTGAAATCTCCCTATCCGGCTCGGGCCTTGACTACGAGGTCGGCGACTCCCTCGGGGTTTTCCCGTCGAACAACCCCGCCCTTGTGGAACTCGTCCTCAAGGAACTCGGATTCACCGGCGCCGAACCCGTCACCACCGCCGACGGCGCGCCCGCCCCACTCCGCGATGCCCTGCTGAAAAGCTACATCCTCACCGAACCGTCCAAGCAACTCCTGCAGGCGGTCTCGGAGCGCGACAGTTCCGGCGCCTTCCTCGCGAACCTGCTCCTGCCCGAGGAAAAAGCCTCGCTCGAAAATTTCCTCTGGGGCCGCGATGTCCTCGATGTCCTCCAGGAATTTTCCGCAGCCCGCTTCACTCCGGAGGAATTCGTCAAACTCCTCCGAAAGCTCCAGCCGCGCCTTTATTCCATCGCCTCGTCCCAGCGCGTGGTCGGCGAGTCGGTCCACCTCACCATCGCCGTGGTCCGCTATGGCGTGGAACACAGCCCGCGCCGCCGCGAGGGCGTTTGCTCGACCTTCCTCGCCGAGCGCGCCGAGTCCTCCGTGCCGGTCTTTGTCCACACCGCGAAACATTTCCGCGTCCCCGAAAACCCTGATGCCCCGGCCATCATGGTCGGTCCGGGCACAGGCATCGCGCCGTTCCGCGCCTTCCTGCAGGAACGCCAGGCTTCCGGCGCAAAAGGGCCGAACTGGCTTTTCTTCGGCGAACAAAAATCCGCCTCCGATTTCTTCTACAAGGACGAATTCGAAGCCGCCATCGCCTCCGGCGCCCTCTCGAAATTCACCACCGCATTCTCGCGCGACCAAGCCGAGAAAATCTATGTCCAGCACCGCATGCTCGAGCACGGCGCCGAACTCTACGATTGGCTCGAAAAAGGCTCCTTCTTCTATGTCTGCGGCGATGCGAAAAACATGGCCAAGGATGTCGATGCGGCGCTCCACAGCATCGTCGAAAAACACGGCGCCAAAACGCCCGAACAGGCCAAGGAGTATGTGGACGCCCTGAAAAAGGAAAAACGCTACCGGAAGGATGTCTACTGATGTCGAAGCGCACCGAGCGCCTCAAGCTCCCGCTCATCCTCGCCGCACTGGTGGTGATGTCGCTGAAGGTTTGCATCCTGCTCTGGCTCGACCGCCGGTTCCGCAACTTCCCCGCCTCCGAAGAAAAAGAGTGACCCCGCCGCGCGCCGTCCCCGCTCCGCCCAGCCGGACCCGAGCTTGAACCCCACGCCCCGCCACATCCACTTCCTGGGCATTTGCGGCACCGCCATGGGGTCCGTCGCCGCCGCCATGCAGGACCAGGGCTTCCTCGTCACCGGCCAGGACGAAAATGTCTATCCGCCTATGTCGACATTCCTCGAATCGAAGGGCGTCGCCATCACCCCGGGGTTCAATCCCGCCGACATCCCCACCGCCGACCTCATCGTCATCGGCAACGCCATGTCCCGCGGCAACCCCGCCGTCGAATCCGTCCTGAACCGCAAGCTCCTCTACCTCTCCCTCCCGGAGGCGCTAAAACACTTCGTCCTCCGCGGCCGCCACAACCTCGTCGTCACCGGCACCCACGGAAAAACCACCACCACCTCGATCCTCGCCTGGATTTTCGAACACGCCGGCCTCGCCCCCGGCTACCTCATCGGCGGCATCCCCGCCAACCTCGGCCAGGGCGCCAACATCCGCGACTCCCGCTTTTTCATCATCGAAGGCGACGAATACGACACCGCCTTCTTCGACAAGCGCTCGAAATTCGTCCACTACCTCCCCGAACTCGCCATCGTGAACAACATCGAGTTCGACCACGCCGACATCTACCGCGACCTCGACGAAATCAAAACCAGCTTCCGCCGCCTCCTGAACATCGTCCCCTCAGGAGGCATCGTCCTCATCAACGGCGACGACCCGAACTGCCTCGATGTGGCAAAAAACTGCCCCGCCCCTGTCGCCACAGTCGGCTTCTCCGCGGGTTGCGCCAGGCAAATCCAAAACGCCGCGCACTCCCCCGGGGGCTCCTCGTTCGAACTCTCGGGCGAAAAGTTTTCCATCCCCCTCTCCGGCGAATTCAACATCCGCAACGCCGCCATGGCCGCCAGCGCAGCGCTCCACTACGGCATCCCCGCAGAAAAAATCCGCTCCGCCCTCGCCTCCTTCCAAGGCATCCGCCGCCGCCAAGAGGTCCGCGGCACGGTGAACGGCATCACGGTCATCGACGACTTCGGCCACCACCCCACCGCCATCCGCGAAACCCTCGCCGGCCTCCGCAAAAAATACGGCGCCGCCCGCATCTGGGCATTGTTCGAACCCCGCTCGAACACCACCCGCCGCGCCGTCTTCCAGCACGAGCTCCCCGCAGCCTTCGCAGAAGCCGACGGCGCCTTCATTGCCCGCATCGCCCGGCTCGAACAACTCCCCGAAAGCGACCGCCTCGACCCCGAGCGCGTCGTGGCCGACATCGCCGCCACCGGCAAGCCCGCCTTCTACGAACCCACCGCAGCCGCGATCGTCGCCCGCCTCAAGCCCCTCGCCAAATCCGGCGACATCGTCGTCGTCTTCAGCAACGGCGGATTCGATGGCATCCACGAAAAGCTCCTCACCAGCCTCTGAGACCCTGCAAACGGACGCATCCGCCCAGGCCAGATCGAATTTATTGTTGAAAACCGCCTGCCGCCCGTCTTTGTTTACCGCCTTGCCAATTCCTGAGTAGCTCAGTGGTAGAGCGATCGGCTGTTAACCGATTGGTCGTAGGTTCGAATCCTACCTCAGGAGCCACCCCCGAGCGCATGGACCTAGCGATCTTCCAATCCATCAACCAAAACCCAGCCCACCCCGCGTTCGACACCGCCATGGCCGCGCTGACGAGTTGGGCCGTCTGGTGGCCGGCACTCGTCATCGCGGGAATCCTCCTCTTGATTTTCGGCGGCTTCCACGGGCGCGCCCTCGTTGTCGTTGCAGGACTCGCCGTCGGTTTCACGGATGGCCTCGTTTGCAAAAACCTCAAAGAACTTGTCGGCCGCCCTCGCCCCTTCCAAGTCCTCGACGGCGCCCGCACCATTGACCTTGCCCCCGCCACGCCCCGCATCCTGGCGGTCGCCCTCCCGCTCCAAATCAAAACCTCGAAAATCACCACTCCACCCGATCGCGGCCGCTCCTTCCCGTCATCGCACACCGCGAATTGCTTTTGCCTTGCCACCGTCTGCGCGTTTTTCCTGAGACGCGGCTGGATTGCGTTCATCCCCGCCGCATTGGTAGGTTTCAGCAGAATGTATGTCGGCGTCCATTGGCCCACGGATGTGCTCGCGGGGGCCTTCGTCGGAGCCGCCTGCGGAGCGCTCGTCGTCATAGCCGCGCGCAACATCTGGAAAAAACACGCCGCCCGTTTCGTCCCGGCCATCACCGCCCGCCATCCCGACCTGATCGCCGCATGAACACCCGCCAAGCGCTGACCTTCCTCGGAATCCTTGGCATCGCGCGTGTCGTCTGGCTCTCGATTCAAGGCATCTCACCGCAGGAAGCCTACTACGCGATGTGCGGCGACCGCCTCGCATCCGCATTCTTCGACGGCCCGCCCGGCACGGCATTCCTGCTCCACTGCCTTTCTATCGCCACCGCAGGCTCGCTGGAAATCGCCCGCCTCGCCTGGCCCGTGCTCGCCCTCCTCGCCTCCTGGCTCGCCTACCTTCTGGCCCGAACTCTCTACGGCGAAACCGTGGCCGGCTGGACCATCGCCGCGTTGAACGCCCTCCCCGTCTTCAACGAGCATGCCACGAACCCCGGCCCAGCCATGCCGACATTGGCACTCGTCCTCGCTGGAATCCTCGCCGCGCAATCCGCCCGCGAAGGCCGCCGCACAGATTGGACCATCGCCGCCCTTTTCTTCTCTCTAGCCGCGTTTTTCCGATACGAAGCCGTTCTCGTCCCGCTCGGATTTGCATTCGCACTGATCATTCCGGTTTTCCGAAAAAAAACACCCGACCTTCTGGCATTGCTCTCGTTGGTAATCCTACCGATCGCCGCGCTCTGGTTCCCTCTTCTTTGGAATTCCAAACTCGAGTGGATCCCGATTGCCGGCGGAACACTTCAAACCCTCTGGACCCCGCGCCCCTCATTTTGGGGAACCGAATTCCTCGCCTACATGCGCGAGTTTTCCTTCCCCTCGGCCATTTTGCTGCTCGCTGGATTGGTCGTCCTCGGAATCACCGCCAAAAAAAATCCAGCCTCCCGCTTTCTTCTCTGCGCCTGCGCACCCGCCGCGATCTGGGCCCTCTACCATGCCGTGCTCGGACGCGGACTCTCCAGCGGCGCCTGGCTCGCCTGCGTTCCTCTGCTCATGGTCATCGCCTCGATCGGGATTCGCTCGCGCTGGATGTCCACAGCCGGTTCGATAGTCATCGCAGTCGCCCTCTTCTCCACACTCATCCATCTCCGCGAGGCTGGCCTCATGCGCGCCGTCTGGTCGTCCATCGCGCAACAAGTCCACGAAACCACACGCGAAATGCCCGCCAGCGAAGGCGGAGGCTTCCTCGTTGCGGAAAATGCCGCCCAAGCCTCCATCCTCTCCACATTCTTCAAATCCACCTCGCCCACGAACTACCCGCCCGTCTTCGTCCACGAGTCACCCGCACTCACCAGCCAATTCGGTATCTGGCCATCCTATGCCGACTTCATCGAAACGGACCGCCCCGCCGATGAATTCTTCCAGGAGCAAAAAGGCGTGAATCCCTTCATCGGCCGCAACGCCCTCTACCTCGGCTCCGAGCTTCCGCAAACCATCAAAGGCGCCTTTGTTGAAGTCACCCCCCTGCGCCGCCTCAAGCTCCCCGACGGCTCCCCGCTCACCATCTTCCTCTGCATCGATTACCAAACCTTGCCGCTTTAGTTTCCGCCCACTCCGCTCATCCGCAGCGCCTCGGCGAAATTCGATTCCCTCGTCAGCAGCCCAGCCAAATAATCATCTTTTCTCGGAATCGATCCCGCGTTCCGAATGTTCTCCGCTTTCGTCAGCCTGGAAAAAATCGCCCGCTTCACACTCGACTTCGCCACGCTCTTTTCCCCGTAGCCATTCGGCTTGTTGCTCGACCAGAACCTCACATGCGGCACGCCATCCTTCTCCTCCAGCCCCAGATAAACCACCAAATGCCCGCGCTCCTTTTTACCCACGGCATCATTCCAAAAAATCTTCAAAAAATCCCCCGGCCGCGCCCGCTCATACTCGGTGAAATTCTCCCCCAGTCCCAGCTCGTGAAACAACCGGGCCGTTCCCGGACCATTCGAATTCCATCTTCCCCAAATCCCCACACCATCCGGAACCGCCCTCGGCCTTAGCGCCTCCCAAGGCAAACTCCCCCCGCCCGCCGCCGCCGTCAGTGCATTGAGAAAAACCAGATACGTCGCACCGGAGCAATAACTCGGCACCGCCCGCTCCGGCCTCACCACAAATGCATCGCCCACCGCTGAGTTCAAGGCAGTGTGTGCCTCCCGCGTTGTCGCATAGCCACCACCCGATGGCATCCGCGCCACTTGCTCGAGCACTATCGAGTTGAAATCCTCCGCCTGCACCGGAACTAATCCGCAAAGCAACAACATAGGAATCACGAGCCTCATGACCTCCAACAAACCGCATCCCCCCGCGCGCGCAAAGTTCCTTTTCACCGGCATCACGCTGGTCATCGCTCTCACCTCCGCCACAGCGTGGATTCTCGATTGGACAGCCCTCCGCCCGCTCCAAAACTCCGGCGGACTCTATTTCCCGTTCCACGTCGAAATCCCCGGCCCACACTTCCTGCAAGCCGATCCCGAGTGGGCCGACGAAAATCTGGCATCCACCTCCGAATCCCTCGCACAGTCGGGTTGCGCCGTCGCCAGCGCCGCCATGGTCCTCTCCGCCCGCGGACTCGAGATAGACCCCTCGAGCCTCAACGCCTTTCTAACCCGCACCCCCGGCGGCTACACGCCGAACGGCTGGATCTACTGGGAAAAGGCCCCCGAAATCGATCCCGCCGTCACAGCGAACTTCCTTCCGCATTACGAGGACGCTCCATCCCACTTTTTGATCGATTGGAACCTCCTCCGTGGAAACCCCATCATCGTCCGCGTCCGCTACGAAAACGGCATCACCCACTTTGTGCCAATCGTCGGAAAACACGGCTTCGAATACCTCATCCGCGATCCCGGCGAAGGGGGCAAAAGCGGCACCACCTTCCTCTCCTCCCTCCCCCCACCCATCGAAGCCCTCCGCTTTTACAAAAAGTAGGCGGGCCAATTCCAAACCGTCACCGGGCCACCGACACCAAAATCAGAATCGACGCAGGCGCGGAAATGGGCGATTTATCGAAGCAATGGCGACAGCAACGGAAACCACCGCCCCCGCGCCGGCCGAGTCCCCGGTCCCCACCACGGGCGGGCTCCGCAGCTACTACCGCGTCGCCGCCGAAGCCGGATCCGTCGTCCGCTGCGAACCCGAGGACGCCCAGATCATCGTCTTCAACTCCCCCACCATCGAGGACGAAGCCGACCTCATGGAGCTCTACAAGATCGACTACCACACGCTCCATTCCTCTCTCGACCCCGACGAACTTTCCCGCCTCGAATTCGAGACCGACCACGCCGCCATCATCTTCAAGCGCCCGAAAAGTTTTTCCGCCGACGACAACTTCCTCCTCAAGCTCACCTCCACCGGCATATTCCTCTACGAGGACCGCATCGTCGTTGTCATGCCCGACGACTCGCCGCTGTTCGAAGGCCGCGCCCCGCTCCGCATTTTCTCCATCCAGGATGTGATCCTCCGGTTGCTCTACCAAAGCATCAACCACTTCGAAGGCCACCTCAAAGCCATCAACATGCTCTCCGACTCCCTCGAGCGCCGCATCATGACCTCGATGGAAACCCGCTACCTCCTGAACATGTTCGCGCTCGAAAAAAGCCTCGTCTACATCCTGAACGCCATCAATTCGAACGCCGCGCTCTTCGACAAAATGAAAACCAGCGCCGCGCGCCTCGGCTTCGACCACGACCAGTCCGGAATCCTCGAAGACATAATCATCGAGAACCAGCAGTGCCTTCGCCGATCCGAAATTTACTCGCAGGTCATCGCCGGCCTCATGGACGCCCGCGCCTCCATCGTCAGCCACAACCTCAATACCCTCATCAAAAAATTCACCATCTGGACCATCGCGATCATGACCGCAAATTTGGTCGTCGGCGTGTTTTCGATGAATGTCGCCCTCCCCCTCCCCGAGGAAAGCCTCTTCTGGCCCTTCTTCCTCATCAACGCCCTGGCCGTCGGCTCGGCCATTGTCGTCTTTTGGATCTCCCGAGTCCGACGCTGGTAGAGACGCTCTCCAGCCTGATCCGGACTCAACCCGCCGCGCGCCGCGCCTGATCGATGATCACATTCGCGAACCCCGGATCCGTCCCGATCGCCATGCTGTAAAAAAGCTGCCGCCCACGCAGTTCGTGCCTCACCCGCCGCGATTCGGCTCGCTGGCTCGCAGGCAACTCCCCCTCTTCCTCAATCCCCAAAAGAACCGGAATGTCCTGATAGCTGTGCAGGCCGTCCGAAATGAAAAACGGCACCACCACCACATTCGGCATCGAGGATATTTTATCCCACTCTGCGATGAGCGGCGGTTCCTCCATGTAAGCAGCGATCACCTCGCCATACCTCTCCAGCTCCGAAATTCGCCGCACCTGCTCCTTCGCCGCCACAGCCGAGTTTTCATTCAGGCCGGTCCCGTGCCCCACAATCAAAAGCGCCGTCTCGCGTGTTGGAACGCCTGCCGCCACCTCGCCCGCACGCGCCAGCAGAAGCTCGGTCATCGCCGGATGATTCCCCACCGGCTCGCAATACCTCACCGTCCTCCCCCCGATTTGCGTCACCGGTCCGTCCAGCCCCATCTCACGCGGCACCACAGTCTGCGTGAAATACCCCTCGCTGATGAAATTCGGCACCACGAAAACCTCCTCGCTATCGACCATTCGCAGCACCTCGCGATATCCCGGCTCCTCCTTCCAAAAACAACAAACCACCTCTGCAAAAATCCCCCGCTTCCGAATCGCTCGTGCATGCTCCAGCGTCGGAGCGCTCGAATCCGGATTCACCGTGGATCCATGACCGGCGATCACCAGCGCGCTGCGAGAAAAATCCCTCACGCCACCAGCTCCGCGCAGACCTTCCCCGCCTCGAAATGTCGTTCCGCAAAGACCCGGGCCGCCCGCGAATGTGCCGCATAGTCTCCTGCCACCCTTTCCACGCCGGCCGCCGCTTCCTCCAAAGTGGTAAACGCCACCACCCCATCGCCCGCCGGAAGATGCGCGCTCCAGCCCGTATCCTGCACCACCACCGGCTTGCCGGCCGCCAGGTAACACGCGCTCCGGCAGCTGAACCACCCGCTGCGCGACTGCACATACCCGTTCTTCGCGATACTCCATTCGCCCTTCGAGGCCGCCAAAAATTCCTGGTAGGTCGTGAAGTTCGGCAAATGCCGATCCGGCTCGATGATCGTCCAACCTTTCGACTCCAGCATTCCCGTGGGCCGCTTTTGTCCAACCCCCTGCCCCATCGCCAAAACAAACCGCTCGCGGGTGAGTGACGGCAAATCCACAAATTTTTCGAACTCGATATCCTTCTGCCCGTATTTCCGCCCCTCGAATTCCTTCGGCGCGTAGCTCGCCCAATTCATTACGGTCGTCCACGCCCCCTCCGCCACATGCCCGCCGGCCACCGCATCCCCACTCCAATACTCCAGCGCCACCGGCTGCACCGTCGGCCTCCAATCGATCCCCGCCACCGGCACCACGCAATCCGCCGCCCCGATATTCAGGCCAAACGAAAAATGCCGCTCATGAGCCCTCACACGCTTCGCATATTCGCTCTCCGGATCCGCCGCCAAACCGATGTGCGTGAACATTGGATCCCCGTCCAAAAAGAGTTTCACCGGAATCGCCGCCGTCTCCTCACCAAGCCAGCAAGCCCCCGAGACATTCGCCAGCACATCCGCCGAGGCCAACACCCGCGCCGCATCCGCCGCATCCCTCACCGCTCCGTGCCAGCTGCCGTCCGCCCCGTTGCGATAAAGCCACCGGTCCCCCATCCCGAACTCCTCCATCACCCGCGCGAGGTAGGCCGTGTTGTGCGAACAATCCGCACTCGGCTCCATCTTCACCGGATCGTAGGCCCAGGCCCCCGTGTCCTCCAGATACCAAACATCGTGCCCGAGTTTGCGAAAACCCAGCGCGTATTGGATGTAATCCCAAGTCACGCCGCCGAACGCATACTGCCCGATCAACCCGGTCACAATCGTCCTCATCGCCGCGCGAACCTACCCGCCCCTATAAACCCCCGCAAGCCCAGCACCAAGCGCAGATCAATTCTCGGAGCCTGAACTGCGAACTCGGAATCGAAGTTTTCAAAAAACACAGCGCCTGTTGACATGACCACCTTTCCGACTACCTTTTTGACCATGAAGACTTGCAATGTCGCCGAAGCTAAAACGCGTTTCTCGAGCTTGGTCGATGAAGCCGAGGAGGGCGCCACCATCGTGATTTGCCGGCGCAACATCCCTGTGGCAAAACTCACACCCCATTCCGAAAGAGTCCCCGCCAAAAAACACCGCACGAAAATCGGCTGGGCCAAACGCAGCGGCGTCAGCATCAATGGCGACCTCACAGAGCCCGCCCTCCCGGAATCCGCGTGGGAAATGCTTCGATGAATCTCCTGCTGGATACCTGCGCAATTCTCTATCTTGGAATTGACGATTCCTGTGTCACTGCAACAACGAGCAACCTGGTCCGCAAAGCCGAACGGATTTTCGTTTCACCGATTTCCAGCGCCGAACTCGCCTGCCTGCAGGAACGGCGCCGCATCGAATTACCCGTCCATTGGAAACCTTGGTTCCGCGAAGCGATCGAAACAAACGGCTGGGATGTTCAACCCATCACGCTCGAAGTCATGGAAGAGGCCTACTCCCTACCCGGCAGTTTCCACGCCGACCCCGCAGACCGCATCTTGACCGCCACCGCCCGTCTTGAAGATTTGGTCCTCCTCACCACCGACCGCAAACTTCTGGACTACCCGCACCTCGAAGCACGCTGGTGAGGAATTCCCTCACGAACACCGTGAGATCACACCCGTGCTGCTCCGAGCAAAGCCGCGCCTAAGTCAAAGCAACTCACCCCTCCACCCGCATACCAAACCACTTTCACATTTCTTTTCATCGGCATGCAGCGATATTTGGGCATGGCCAAAAAGATGAGCCGTGAAGCCCTCGAGCAAATCTCCATCCGATTCCGTGCACTCGCCGAGCCCACGCGCCTCGCCATTCTTCAAGAACTCAAATCCGGCGAACGCACCGTGAGCGAGCTCGTCGAAGCCGTTTCCCTCTCGCAGGCGAACGTTTCCAAACAACTTTCCATCCTCCGCGAGGCCGGCTTCCTCCGCCGGGAACAGCGTGGCACGAATGCGGTCTATTCGATCGGCGATCCCCTCGTCATAGAACTCTGCCGCATCGTTTGCGACGGCATGAACCGCCGCGCCCGCAGTTCCTCCTCCAGCTACTCGATCTAAAAAACGTCAAGCCCCGCGCTGCCACAGCATCCAGGCGGCAACCACCCACATCGCCGCGGCAAAAACCCGCCGCAGCGCCGGACCGCTCAAACGCGATCTCAGCGCGCCCCCGGCCAGCATCCCCGCCAGACCGCCAAGCGGAAACAACACCGCCAACGGCATGGGAAAATCCAAACCCTGAACGACCTTCGCCGCCACACCCGAACTCGAAATCAGGAAAATCACCATCAGTGAGGTCGCCACCGCGCGGTGGATGCTCGTTCCCGTCACATAAAGAAGCGCAGGCACAATCACAAAACCGCCCCCGATTCCAAAAAGCCCCGACAAAACGCCAGCCACCGCTCCCGCCAGCGAAAGCCGCACATGGCAGCCCGGCCCGAGACGGCCGTTGCCCAGCAGCACGCAAGGCCCCGGCACGTCGGCGTTCTCACCCTTCCCGGACCACATCCGCCATCCGACGAAACCCATCAAAGTCGCGAAAACCGAAAGCAGCCACACCCCCGGCACGAATCCCCCCAGCCACGACCCGAGTGGAGCGAAGACCATTCCCGCGATGGAAAAAACCACCCCGGCACGCAGATCCACATCCCCCGCCCGCAGCCTCATCGCCGCTCCGAATCCCGCCGTCAATCCGACCACCGCCAAGCTCAATCCAATCGCCGTCCGCACCGGCACGCCCAAGGCATAAATCAGGATCGGCAGCGCAAAAATCGAGCCCCCGCCACCCGTCAAACCAAGCGAGAACCCCACCAGCAACCCGCCGATAACCCCGCCCAACTCGTGAAAAGCCGGAATCAGGCCAACAACTCCTTCGGCACGTTTTCAAACTTGTCGAGAATCGCCGTGGCCCTCCGGCCATGCCTCGCCAGAAAAGCACACGCACCTGCGGCTCTGGTTCCGCTCTGGCAGTTCACCAAAAGCGGCCCTGCGGGAATCTCCTCCAAGCGCGGCAGCAGTCTCGTGTGCGCAATATTCTTCGCACCCCGCAAATGTCCGGCCGCGAACTCGGTCGCCTTCCGCACATCGAGCAGAGCGGGTTTCGCGCCCCCTGACAACAAATCCCCCACCCCTCCGAAATCCACCGTCTCGATCGCGGCGCAAAGTTCCGCCGGCGCCGCGTCCACCTCGCTCGCAGGCAAAATCCCGGTCACATGGTCAAACCCGATCCGCACCAACTGCCGCACGAACTCCTCCGCCCCGCCGGAGTTCGAAACCACGAGCACGATCTCCTGCTCGGGCGACAGATAGCTTCCCGCAAAATCCGAAAACTTCTGCGCCGGCGCAAACAAACTGCCGCGAAGATGGTTTTTCAAAAACGCCTCCCTCGACCGCGTGTCCAACACCACGAACCCCGACTCTCCCAGCCTTCCAGCGATCTCGCCGAGCCGCACCAGCGGCGGCTTCGGCACCGCTCCCAACAACGCCGGCCCCACACGGTTCACATGCTTCATGTTTGCGAAATACCCGGGCGGCTCCGGCTGCCCGCTCAGGATGAAATTCACAAACTCCGACTCGCCGGAGTTAAGCGCGAGCTTCAGGGCCGGGTTGAACTTTTCCTCGTAGCCGAATGTCGAATTCGGCACCGCCCCGAGCGCCTTGCCGCACGCACTCCCGGCACCATGCGCCGGAAGCACCTGCACATGGCACGGGAGTTCGGAAATCTTGCGCAGGCTTTGATAGAGCGCCTTCGCGCCAGCCTCCTGCGTGCCTTCCAACCCCGCCGCCTGCTCGAGCAGATCGGGACGCCCGGCATCACCCACAAACAAAAAATCCCCGCTGAGCAGCGCGATCGGCTCGTTCGCGCCGCCGCCATGGTCGGTCACGAGAAAAACCATGTGCTCGGGCGTGTGGCCCGGCGTGTGGACGGCTCGAAGTTCGATGTTGCCGATCTTGAAACTGTCCCCGTCCCGCAGCGGATGGTAGCCGGGCAGCCCCTCCGCCCACACACTCTTCCAAAATTCCCCGCCCTCGGCGGAAAGATACAATTTGATCGCCGGATCCCTCTGCGCGAATTCCCGGGCTCCGCTTACAAAGTCCGCATGGATGTGCGTCTCAGCCACGGCCGTGATTTTCAACCCGGCCGCGGCTGCCTCCTCCAAGTAGCGGTCGATGTCCCGCTCGGGATCCACCACCACCGCCTCGCCGCTGCGCTGGCAGCCGATGATGTAGGAATATTGCGCCAGCGCCGCATCGGAAATTTGTCTGAGAAACATGTAGAGCCCTTCAGCGAGTGGCGCAGGTTGCGTTCCCCGCCCGCTGGTTCCACGGCATCTTCGCAATGAGCATTCCCATGCCGCACCAGTCGGTCACTCCGGCGAAAACCAACCCCGCACCTACGAATCCCGAAAGCCAGATGAACGCCGGATTGACAAAATGCCCGAGCAGCACGCCTGCAAAAACTATCACCCCGGCCGCGATTCTCACCTGGCGTTCCAGCGATATCACCCTCGAAGAGCCACGATTCACGGGCAAACCAGCCGCTATCCAAGCCGCCGTGCCGCCTTCCACCACCTGACAGCCGCCATATCCCGCCGCTGCCAATTTCGCCGCCGCCTTCGCGGCACGACCGCCGGATTGGCAGAGGATGTAAACCGCAGTGTCTTTCCCGCAACACGCCGCTTCCAGCGCGGAAGGCTCGAGACGGTCCAGCGGCATGAGATGCACCCCGGGCACATGCGCCTGCGAATGCTCCACCGGAGTCCGCACATCGATCAGCACCGCGGAAGGATCCTTGGCGCGCACTTCATTCAGTTCTGTTGGTGTGATGGTTTTCATAAAGTATCGACTTATATTTCTATATCGCCATACGGCGATATGTAAAGATTGTTTCCCGAAGCCGCTTTCATCCTCATCCCTCGGGAAAATCCCCGAGCGGCTTGGCGCGCAGAGGGCGACCCGCGAGCGCGTCCCCTCGCGAGTGCAGTTTCTCGGAAATCGCTGCAGTCACCATCCGGGCCGTCCGCCTCGCATCGGCAGCCAGCCCCGAGGCCGCCAATTGCGTGGCCAACCTCGGCACGGCACCGAACGGACTGCTGAAAAGCGCGCCTGGCTCCGCATTCGATCCACCGGTGGTTTCGAACTTGGCGATTTTTTCCAACTGCCCGCGCGCGCCCACCCGGAACACCTCGAATCTCGCCTCGGTTTTTGTCCCGCCGAGGCCGAAGCCCACAAACGCCCGCAGAGCACGACTACCTTGGTTCAAACGAGTGAAATGCCCGCGCACCACCCAAATGCGACCCATTGGAATTTTTGCGCCAGTCTCAAGGATCTCCGCAGGCGCAACATGCTTCGAAAGCCTCTCCGCCAAGCGCCCGGCGAATTCTTGCAAAAACTCCCCCTCGAACTCCGAAAACTCATCGCCCTCTCGATCCACACGCACATTCGCCCGATCCAGCGTAAACGGCCCGACGAGGATTCGCTCAGGAGCAGTGGCAGTTGGCTCGATCCATTCGCGTTTGGAAAGGCTCACGGAGGCGCATCCGGTGAGAAACCATCCAGCTAACAGACAAATCAGGACGCGAAAAATCCAAGACACTCGCACACTCTCACCCATGGAGTCCGTGGCCACAAGGTCGCCGGTCCGCTTTCGGTTGCACAAAGGTATCTCCGTGCATACCTTCCCGCCGCCATGGACCAAATGCCTTCAAACCTCGCCAAGATTCTCGCCCCGCTCGTCGTAATCCTCGTGGCCGCTTTTGCGGTCCTCTCCAGCATGACCGTGATTGTGGAAAGCGGACATGTCGGCGTCGTCCGCACGCTCGGCGCCGTCCAACCCACCGCGCTCCCGGAAGGTTTCCATTTCAAAAAACCCTTCATCGACCAGGTCGAACAAATGGACATTCGCCTCACTGCGAGCAATGCCCAAGCCACCGCGGCCTCGAAGGACCTTCAGACCGTCACCACCCAGGTCACCACGCAGTATTCCCTCAACGGAAATTTCGCCCCGCAAATCTACCAGCGCATCGGCACGCTCCCGAAGGTGTCGAATTCCCTCGTCGAGCCCGGTATCCAAGAGTGCGTGAAGGGCGTCACCGCCAAGTTCACCGCCGAGGAACTCGTCACCAAGCGCGAGGTCGTGAAACAGCAGATCCAGGAGGCCCTCACGAATTTCCTCAACAACACCCTCCGCGAAAAAGAACTCACCGGCTCCATCAACATTGCCAACCTCGCCATCACGGATTTCAACTTCTCCGAGGAATTCAACCGCGCCATCGAAGCCAAGGTGAAAGCCGAGCAAATGGCCCTTCAGGCGAAAAATGAAAAACTCATGCGCGTCACCCAGGCCGAAGCCTCCGCCGAGGAACGCAAACTCGCCGCCTCCGCCGAAGCGTTCTCGACCGAAGTCCAATCCAAAGCCCGAGCTGACGCCATTCAGCGCGAAGCCCTCGCCCTTAAGCAAAGCCCCGAAATCATCCAACTCCGCGCCATCGAAAAATGGGACGGCGTCCTCCCCCGCATCAGCGGAGAAAACGGAGTCGTGCCATTCCTGAACGTCGACGAAATCGCCAAGCCGAAGACGGAGTAAAAATCCGCCTCTTTTGGATTCCCGCAAAGTCGCGCAGGCGAGACGCGCGCCCTACTTTTCAGCGTTCGCAAGAAACTCTCTTTGCCAGGGCTTTGTAAGACCGATCACCGCGAAGCCGGGATCACAATCAGTCTGGTGGATTTTTCCTCCTTCTTCGCCGAACCGCCGCGCGTGACCAGCGAGGAACCCAGCGGCGAGGTGGACCATGCGGCTCCGGAGTTGCCGCGGGTCTGAAGCGAATGGCCGAGCGGAGAAGTTGTCAGCATCGACCCCGTCCTGCTGTCGCGGGTGACGAAGGAATTCCCAACCTTGGTGGTCGTTTGCTGCTGACCGCCCGGACCACGCGTGACGAAGCTGTTCCCGAGTTTGGTGGTGGTCCAAGTATTCCCCTTCGAATCGCGCGTGATCGTGGAGGAACCGAGCTGGGTTGTGGTGAACGACTGCCCGCCGGGCGCCCGCGTGATGTAGGAGTTGCCGAGCTTGCTTGTGGTAGCCTGACCTCCGCCAGTAAGTGGGATGACAATCGGCGCCTGAGCTTTTTTCAGCGAGTCTTTGTCTTTTGCATGAACGCCTTGAACAACAGCAAGCGTAGCGAGCAAGACGATTGCTGGAATTTGACTTCTGAACATCTGGGAAGGCCACATTGGTTGGCGACCCTAACGGGATTCGAACCCGTGTTACCGCCGTGAAAGGGCGGTGTCCTAACCGCTGGACGATAGGGTCAAAACTGAACGACAGAAACTGCTGCCGGAAGCCCTCGCTGGCAAGTTTTATTTCGGAAGGACTTGCTGAGCGAATCCGCCGCAGGGATATTCCGCACTGACATGAAAGTTTCCGAATTCCGCCCCCGGTCCCGTTTTGCCAACGCCGGCTACACCCTTTTTGAAATCATGCTCGTGCTGGGCATCATCGCGGTGCTTGTCGGCTCCGCGATCTACATGCTTGTGGGCAACATCGATGTGGCGAAGGAACAGCGCGTCTCGAGCGACATCGAGGCTATAACGATGCAGTTGAAAACCTACGAGATGCTGAACTACCGCATGCCGACCACCGAGCAGGGACTCGAGGCGCTCGTGACCCAGCCGACCACCGAGCCGCGCCCGCGCCGTTGGAAGCAGCTCATGAAGTCCGTGCCGCTCGACCCCTGGGGCGCCGAATACGTCTACCGCAACCCCGGCAAGGGAGGCGGCGGCTTCGACCTCTACTCGCTCGGGCCGGACGGCAAGGAGAGCGATGACGACTCGGGCAAGGACTGACCGGCGTCGCGCGGCCCGCGGTTACACGCTGTTTGAAATCCTCCTCGCCCTCGGGGTCATTGCGATCCTCATGGGGCTCACGGTGCCAGCCGTGATGAATTCCTTCAGCCTCGAACCCAGCGAGGAAGCGGTTCGGGCGATTGAAAAAACGGCACTGTCTGCACACGAGTCGGCGCTCAATTCCGGCGAAGCCCGCCGCGTGTTCATTACCGACAAGGGGCTCAAAGGAACCGCCGGCGTGGCCTCGGCGGAGCTTCCGGAGGAGTGGAAACTGCAAGTGCGACGATTCACGGAAAACCGTTTTCGCAAGCCGGAGCGCGGCGAGTTCTGGGAATTCAACGGCGCGGGAATTTGCGAGCCGCTCGCGCTGCGACTGGTTTCTGAGAACGACAAGATCGTTCTGCAATTCGATCCGCTCACGGCAATGACCGTTCCCTTGAATGAATAGGCGTGGATTCACACTTTTCGAGGTCTTGATCGCACTGGGCGTCTTTTCGGTGGCGGTCACCGGCCTCGCGATTGCGCTTCAATCCGCCGTGGAAGCCGGCCTCGCCGCCCGCGAGCGTATGCTCGCACGCGTCATCATCGAATCCCGCCTCGCCGCTGCCATGGCGGATCCGCCGCTCGATGGCAAACGGGAGATCGACCCCAGCAAAAACAACGGGCTGGAAGTCCTTGAAGAATTTGAACCAGTGGAAATTCAGAACACAAACGGCCAGGTCCTGCCGGGAATGTGGAAGCTCACCGTCACCGCCAAGCTCAAGCGGGCGGAGATCAACGAGCGCGCGGAAATTTTGATCTTCCGCCAATGAAACCTCAACGACATGGGGCCAGAGGCTTCACTTTGTTCGAAGTCATCATGGCGATGATGATCATCGGGCTGATCAGCGGCGCGGTTTATTCGATTTCCACCGCGGCCCTGGAAACCACCCGCACAGTTCAAGCGGAGCAAACCTCGGCGCGCCGGTTGGAGGCGTTCCTGCGGATCGTTCGCGACACTTTCCAAAATCTCCCCGTCGAAGCCCGCGTATTTTTGCAAATGGGAAAGAGCATGGGTGGCGCCCCGGTGCCGGAGATGGTGTTCGCGGAGACCTCGGGGGCGTTCGGGATTTCCAGCCTTGGCGGTGGCTCGGTGATTCTTGCCGCAAGACCGCGCCCGGACGGCACCCGCGTTTTTTCGATCCTGCGAATTCCCTCGGGAACGGAGGGTGTCGAATTGGATCGCCTGGTCTCGCAGGGTGCTTGGATGCCGCTTCTGCCGGGCGTGGAAAAAGTCGCGTGGACTTTTTACAACGCCGGCGAGTGGGTTGAGGAATGGCCCGAGGGGCAGGGGCGGCCGGTGCTCGTGCGGTTGGAATTTGAATACATCGAGATGCCCGGCTCGCGCGTGAATGCCGAATTCTGGATTCCACCGCTCGCTCCGCCACAGGAAGCGCCTCCGGGCGGGCCCGGATCACCCGGTGGTCAGGACCAGAATATCGAACTCGAGGTGCCCACACCGAATGAACCGACCACGCCATAACTCCCGCGCTGTGGCGCTGCCGATCGTGCTTTGGTGCCTGGCATTCATGGCAGGGCTAGTCGTTCTCACCGCCGGCATCGTGAATTCCTGGATCGAAAACGAGTCACGCGCGGAGCGGAAATTCATCGCCCGCCAAATGGCACTCAGCGGCCTCGCCTTTGGCCTCAATCCCGAAATCAAACCCGGCAACCCGCTCCTCCAAAAAGGCTCGAAAGAAACCGAAGGCTTCGATGTGCGCATCGCGAACGAGGCCTCTCGCATCAATCCGAACTTCTGGATCCAACAAGGCGGTCGCCCCTTGTTCCTGAAACTCTTCGCAAGCTGGGGCGCGGATTTGAAGCAAAGTGAAACGGCCACGGACAGCCTGCAGGATTGGATCGACCCCGACGATCTCCTTTCATTGAACGGCGCGGAGCGCGGCGAATACGAGCGCGCCGGCCGCCCCGGCTATCCGGCCAACCGCCCGATCAAGCACATCCGCGAAATGGAGGCCGTCTTAAATCTGGCCCCGCTCCTCGCCGCAAAGGAGGGCTGGCAGGAGTTATTCACAGTCTGGTATAGTGGGAAGATCAGTATCCAACATGCCTCGGAACAAACACTTTCGACCCTCGCGGAGCTCACTCCGATTCAAATCGAGACGCTTTTCGAGGTTCGCAACGGACTTGATGGCATTCAGGGAACCGAGGACGACGAGCAATTCGAATCCATCGAGGCCGTGGCTGCCTTTCTCGGCGCGGGCGGACGCCAACTCGCAGGCCTGCTCCAGTTTTTCGACACTTCCGGCGACATCCGCCGCATCGAAAGCACCGGTTTTTGTGGAGGAATCCAGCACCGGATCATCGTCGTCGCCCCGTCCGGCGCCCCCGGCCAAATCATGAGCTGGGAGGAGAAATGAGCAAATCCCGCCCCGATGCCGTGCTGCGCCCTGCAGCCGATGGGTGGGAGCTTTGGCGCTTTCCTCAAAAAGGCGAGCCGTCCTGCGATTCTTCCCCCTCGGCGAAATCCCTCTCAAATTGCCGCCACCCTCTGCTGGCTGTGCCGACCCGCAGCGTCCTCGCCGTTCCGCTCTGGATTTCACCAGGAGGCGAGCCGCGCGAACTCGCCGAACTCGAGCTCGGCAGCCGACACCTCCTCCGCAAAGGCGCGATGGTTTACAGCACCCTGCTCTTGGAGAACGAAGGCCGCTCGCTGGTCCTCGCGCTTGCTGTCTCCGACGACGAGCAATCGAACGAATTCGCCGCGAAGGCCCTGTCTTTCGAATCCCCTGCTCTCCTTTTTCCCTCGGAAAATGCCGACATCCTCGTGTGGCGAGAGTTCGGGAACCTCTGCTTCGCGCTTTACCGTGAGGGACTCTGCGTTTTTTTCTCAGCGACCGGCGAATCAACATTGGGGCCGGCCTTCTGCGGGTTACTCGCCCGCACCGCTCTGCGCCTCAGAGCCGAGGGCGTGCTCCAGAGAATTCCCGCGCGGATTCGAATGCTCGGAACGTTCGAGCAATCCGATTGTGAGGCCGTCGGCCACTCCCTGCGCATCGATTGGGATCACGTCCGCGAAATCCCGCCACCATCCATCCCGGAGCGCGTGTCCGAATGTGCTCCGCCGATCGGCAACACGGAAATTCTCAAGCGCGCCCGCATCAAAAAAGCCAGCGTGGCTGCCGCCATTGTCCTCGCCGTTTACGCCGGAATCCTGTTGATCGTCGCCGCAGACCTCGCCGCAAAAAAAATCGAACTCTCCGGCCTCGACTCGCGCATCAACGCCCTCGCGGAGCAATCCGGTTCCGCGGAAAAGCTGGTGGCGGATTGGAAAGCCTTCCGTCCCGCGGTTGATCCCGGCGAATTCGCCATCGACCAACTCGCCGCCGTCGCAGGCGAGATTCCCGGCGAGCAGGTCCGCCTCACCCAATACAACCTCGACAACGGCCGCCTCGTGATCGCCGGCGAGGCCGTCGATGTCTCACAAGCCTACGAGTTTTTTGAAAGGGTCAAACGAAACACGCTTCTCGGCGACTTCGAATGGACCACCCGCCAACCGCAACTGGCGGGACGCAACAAAGTGCGGTTTGAAATGGAAGGAGCGAAACCCGATGCGCAAGCTCGCGAAGAATGAGACACGGCTGTTGATCCTGTTTGGCGCGGCGGTCTTCGTCGCACTCAACCTCTTCGCCGTCCGCGCGTGGCTTTCCCACCGCACAGCGCTCGACACCGCCATCGCGTCGGCGGAATCCCGCCTCGCCGTCGCCGAGAGTCTCATGATCGCGGCAGAGGCCCTTTCTGATGCGAAGGATTGGATCGACCAAAATCCGCCGCCTGAATCCTCTGCTGAGTCCACCAGCACCGACCTCCTAAACTCGGTTCGCGCCTTGGCCGAAAAAAACAACCTCAAGATTGCCGAGGAAACCCTCCTGCCCTCCGACCAGCCGGGCATCGCGGTCCTCCAAGCCAAGATCAACGGCCCCTTTGCCGGAGTGGCTGAACTTCTCTTCGCCCTGCAAGGCCCGACCGCATGGCGCTCGATCGCAAAAATGGCGATTCGCAGCGACAGCGAACCTCCAAACGTGGTGGTGGACATGGAGATTCGCCAGCATTACCGTTCCGCCGCAACCGGCGCCGAACCGGTCCAGCCTTGATGAATCGCCGCCATTCCACGATTTCGCTCGCCGCCCTGCTCGTTTCCTCCGCAGTCCTGCATGCGGAACCGGCGGAAAACCCTGCCGCCCCGTGGCTCACCCCACGCTCGATGGATAATTTCAGAGTCCTCCTCGACCGCTCTCCCTTCTCGCTCCCCACCGCCGAGGAGGCCGCCCCGGAGGCCGACCGCTACTTCCTCACGGGTGCCGCCACGATCAACGACGAACCTGTTGTCTTTGTTTTCGATAAAAACACGCAGGTCCGCCACATGCTCGGCCGCACGCCGAATGCCTCGAACGACAGGCTCGTTGAATACACCCCCGCCATGACCCCGAAAGATATGCGCGCCCGCGTCCGCATCGGTGGTGTCGAGTTTGCTGTGAACTACGGCGATCCCGGCGGCGATGCGTCACAGCCATCCCAGCAAATTCAGCAAATCCCGCCGATGCAGCCTCCGCCTCCCCAGGCTGCAGGAGCACCAGTCCCTCCGATTCCCCCAACTCCGCAACAGCCCGGAATCCAACCCGCCACAGGCGCTACCGACACCCAACCTCCGCGCCGCGTGATCCGCCGCCGCGTCATTTCCAACCAACCACCCGTCGCTCCTCCACAGCAAGGTCCATGACAAAACCACACATCGCTTCCCTGTTCCTCGCCGCCATTTTGCTGGCCATCCTCGCGCAATCCGCGCGCGCCCAGCAGCCACCCACACCCCCCGCCGCCGTCATGCCTCCGGGCACACCGGTCACACCACAACTCCAGCCCCCACCCACGCCCGCACCGGTGGAAAATGTCAGCGTCACCTTCCCGAACAACCCTGTCGACGACGTCCTGAATTTCTATGAAACCCTCACCGACAAACGCATTATCCGCGACTCGAACCTTGCCGGCCAAAATCTGAAGATTCTCATCTCAAAGCCGGTCTCCCGCGAGGAGGCGATCTCGATCATCGAGACCTCGCTCCTGATGAACAACTACAGCATCGTGCCTGTGGACGAAAAAACCATCAAAGTCCTTGGTCCCAGCCGCGCGCCCCGCACCGAGGGCCTGCCCCTCTTCAGCGAGGTCATTGAAATCCCAGACGATGGCGACAAAGTCATCAGCTTCTACAAACCGCTCACCTTCATCACCCCTGAGGAAGCGATGACCGTGATTCAGGGCGTGGTTCAAATCAACCCTTACGGAACCATCGTCCCCGTTGCGAACACGAACGCCCTCATTCTCACGGACAAAACCCCGATCATCCGCCGCGCCCTCGGGATTATCGAGTTGATCGACATCGAACCAGCCCGCGTTGTTACCGAATTCGTGCAGCTCGAGCGCGCCAACGCCGAACGCATCGTGGAAATCCTTGATGAAATGTTCGGCACCGGCGAGTCGGGCAAAACCGGCGCCACCACTCCAGCCACGCCGCAAGGCCAGCAACAGGGCCAGTCCCCGCAAGGCGGAGCGCCAAATGGCGGCCAAGCCGCACCCGCCGCGGCTTCGGGTGCCCGCTATGAAAACCGCCTCATCACCGGAAAGGCCAATTTCCTCGCCGACAAACGCACCAATCGCATTCTCGTTGTTACCCGCACGGAAAACTACCGCTTCGTCCGCGACGTCATCTCCCAACTCGACGCTGCCGCCGATTTCGAACAACCCTACGTCCGCCCGCTGAAATATGTCCCGATGAACGACATCTTCTCGGTCCTCGCGGAAATGTTAGCGGACCCCGAGTCGGAATCACAGGGTGGCACCGGCTCCAACCAAGCATCCACAAACAGCAACCCGTTTTCAAACACCGGAAACTCCGGTGGGAACTCACTGAGCGGAACCGGAAGTTCATCGGACGGCATCAATACCCCAGACCGCCTAGCCGACGAGGCCCAGCAAGGCACCCCGCAGGCCATCACCATCGGCGAGATCCGCGTGATCGGCGACAGCAATTCAAACAGCATCATCGTTTACGGCCCTCCCGAGGCGAAGCTCCGCGCGAAGCAAATTCTCGACCTACTCGACCAGCGGCCGAAACAGGTCTACCTTGCCGTCGTAATCGGCCAGTTGCGCCTCGGTAAAGCAACTGACTTTGGTGTTAACTATCTAATTAAGGCTAGTGAAATGAATTTACTCTCATTAAACCCCACAATGCTGCCTGTCTCCGGACTTCCCAATATCTTAAACCCTTCATTTTCAGATGCAAAAAGTATTGAAAGGCTTGCAGGACTAACGGTTTTTGGATCTATCGGGAGTTCTGTAGATATTCTTGCAAAATTTCTTGAGTCAACAAACCGATTTCGGACTTTGGCTCGGCCAGTGGTTTATACAACAAATAACAGAAAGGCTACAATCCTGTCTGGCGAAAAGGTTCCTGTTCCAACTCAGTCCCTTACAACTTCAACCGGTTTTTCTGCAAATGGTTCTGCAATAACCTCAAATATACAGTATGAAGATGTGGTTTTGAAATTAGAGGTCATTCCTCTAATCAACTCTGATCGCGAAGTTAATCTCGTAATTGCACAAACAAATGACAATATTGCAGGGTTTGATACTGTTTCGGGAAATAGTGTTCCACGAATTTCAACTCAAGAAATAACTACAAGTGTTAGGGTTCCAAATGGTTCTACTGTTGTATTGGGGGGATTAATAAAGGAAAACAAAACACAAGACCGCGAGGGAATTCCTTATTTAGTTGATATTCCAGTGGTTGGATCACTTCTAGGGGGGCGCACCCAGATGAAAATTGATAAAAGCGAGTTAGTCGTGATGATCCAACCAACTGTCGTAGACTCAAACCACGACATGATGAAGGCCAGTGCCTACGAGGCCGACCGCTCGCCGCTCGGCCGCGACGGCCAGGAAATGACCGCCCCCATCGCCGAACAAGCCCGCCCGCCCGCTGTTTGGACTCCCACGCCTCTCCCCCCCGAAAAGAAGAAAAAATTCCGCTGGCCCTGGTCCAATGATCAATTTGACTGAGGACCTCCTGCAGCTGGCCGCCGGCGCCGGTTGCAGCGAAACCGAAAAGTGCCGGGAGGTGCTCAAACGCGCATCCTTCGCCCAGCGTTCGCCTGTCGCCGCGATCCTTGATTCCCAGCTCGTCCGCGAGCAGGATTTCCTGAAATCCCTCGCCGCCGACCTCGACCTCCCTTGGCGCGAGGAAAACGATGTGGCCGCCATCGAGAATGTCCGCGACAAATTCCCCGCCCGCCTCGCCCTCGGCCAGATTGTCCTGCCCGAGGCCCAGGTCGACGGCGGCGAGTTGAAGCTCCTGTGCTTCGACCCCTTCGACTACGCGGGGCTCGCCGCGGTTTCCCAGCATTGGCAGGGACCGGTCCGACCGGTCATGACCACCCGCCGCCGCCTGCTCGAAACCCTCAAAAAAACCTACGGCGTCGGCGCGGAAACCTTCGAGGAATTGCTCGAGGGCCGCGAGGACGACATCCCCGGCGGCGCGCAGGAGGAGGTGAACATCGTGGACGAGGACGATTCCGAGGCCTCGGTGATGAAGTTCGTGAACCAAATCCTCCGCGAGGGCCT
This sequence comes from Verrucomicrobiota bacterium, assembly GCA_018970255.1. Taxonomy (GTDB): domain Bacteria; phylum Verrucomicrobiota; class Verrucomicrobiia; order Chthoniobacterales; family Terrimicrobiaceae; genus UBA967. The sequence continues at coordinate 39,849 of JAGWWS010000015.1, forward strand.
CCAGCAGGGCGCCACCGATATCCATTTCGAGCCCCTCGGGCAGGACCTCCGCATCCGCTACCGCATCGACGGCGTGCTCCACGAGGCCCCCGTGCCCCAGCGCATCAAGCTCCTGCAGGACTCCGTCATCTCCCGCCTGAAAATCATGTCCGCCCTCGACATCGCCGAGCGCCGCCGCCCGCAGGACGGCCGCATCGCGCTCGAAATCGCAGGGCAGCCGATCGATGTCCGCGTCGCCACCATCCCGAGCGTTTACGGCGAAAATGTCAGCCTCCGCCTCCTCGGCCAGCAGAAGTTCGACTTCTCCGGCCTCGGTCTCGACCCGGAGAACGAAAAGAAAATCCGCAGCCTCCTCTCGCTGCCGAACGGCATCGTTCTCGTCACCGGTCCCACCGGTTGCGGCAAGAGCACCTCGCTCTACACATTCCTCAGCACGCTCAACATCAAGGAGCGCCGCATCGTCACCATCGAGGACCCCGTGGAACACAAGCTCGACGGCATCATCCAAATCGCCGTGAAGCCGGAAATCGACCTGACCTTTGCCACCGCCCTCCGCAGCATCCTGCGCGGCGACCCGAATGTCATCATGGTCGGCGAAATGCGCGACCTCGAAACCGCCGAAATCGCCATCCGCGCCGCGCTCACCGGGCACCTCGTCTTCAGCACGCTCCACACGAACGACGCCGTGGGCGGCATCACCCGCCTGCTGGACATGAACATCGAGCCCTTCCTGGTGGGCTCCTCCGTCCGCGCCTTCATCGCCCAGCGCCTCGTCCGCCGCCTCTGCCCCCATTGCTCGCAAACGAACCACATCAAAAAAGAGGAACTCGCGAAAATCGGGTTCCCCCTTGAGTTCACCGACAAAATCCGCCGCCCGGTCGGCTGCGAGCATTGCCGGAACAGCGGCTACGCGGGCCGCACGGCCATCTACGAAATCTGCATGATGAGCACGCGCCTGCAGGAAATGATCCAGCGCCGCGCCCCGGCCAGCGAACTCAAGGAAATGGCCATGCGCGAGGGCATGGTCCCGCTCCGCAAGGCGGGCTGGCAAAAAGTCGTGCAGGGCGTGACCTCGATCGAGGAGGTGCTCCGCGTCACCGCCACCGACCTCGAAGCCCTCGACGAGTAACGCCGGATGCCGGAATTCACCTACAAGGCGACCGACGCAGGCGGCACTTCGGCCGCCGGAAAAATTTCCGCCAACTCCCGCGGCGAAGCCTACCGCATGCTCCGCGAGCGCGGCCTCCAGCCCACATCCGTCGCGGCGGCCGACGGCTCCGCCCCCGAACAAAAGCGCAGCGGCGACGAGCCGCTCCCGAAACTCACCAACCCCCAGCTCCTCGCCTTCACCGAAGAACTCGCGGAACTCCTCGAGGCGGGGCTGAAACTCGAGGGCGCCCTCAAGGTCATCGAGCAGCGGCAGGAAAAATCCGGCATCCAGCCCGTGGCCGCCCACCTCCGCCAGCGCGTGCGCGACGGCGTCCGGTTCTCCGCCGCTCTCAAGGAATGCGGCAACTCGTTCGACCCCCTCTATTGCAACCTCGCCGCCGCAGGCGAGGCCTCGGGCGCACTCCCGCAAATCCTGAAGCGCCAGTGCGCCTACCTCACCCTCATCGAGGACCTCCGCCGCCGCGTCGTCTCCTCCCTCCTCTACCCCTCGGTCGTCTTTGCCTCGGCCGTGGTGCTGATGTTTGTTTTCCTCACCTTCCTCGTCCCGCAACTTTCCGTCCTCCTCGGAAAAACCGGGCAAAAGCTCCCGACCATCACGCTTGCCCTGATTTGGACCAGCGAATTCTGCGGGAAATACTGGTGGGCGATCATCGCCTTCATCGGGCTCGCCGTCCTCCTCGCCCGCGCCGGTGTCAGGACCCCCGCCGGCCGCGCCTGGTGGGACCGCGCCATCCTGGATGTCCCGGTCGTCGGCCCCGTCCTCCGCGCAAAATTCTACGCCGAGATGCTCCAAACCCTATCGACCCTCGTCTCGAACGGCGTCGCACTCCTGAACGGGATCCAACTCATGACCGCCGCCTCGACGAATGTTTTCCTCAACGGCTTGCTGGTCAAAGTGGGCGAACTCGTCGGCGAAGGCACAGGCCTCGCCACCTCCCTCCGCCGCGTCGGTTTCTTCCCGCCCGTCATGATGGACATCCTTGCCGTCGGCGAGCAAACCGGCGACATCGCGAGTTCCCTCGAGCGCGCCGCCCGCCGCTACGACAAGGAACTCACCTCCCGCATAGGGCACCTCACCACCTTGGTCCAACCCGCAATCATCCTGATGGTCGCCCTGTTTGTCGGCGTGGTCGCCTACTCCATGATCGCCGGCATCCTCACCAGCGTCAGTTCCCTAAAAGCCCGTTAAAGAATCTCCCTCCGCGCAAAGCGCCCGACCACTTCGGGGTAAAGCGCGTGCTCGGCTTCCTGGATGCGGGCGTGGAGCGTTTCGGCGCTGTCCCCGGGCAAAACGGGGACCTCGGATTGCGCGATCACCTCGCCGGTGTCCATGCCGCCATCAACAAAATGGACCGTGCAACCGGTCTGGGCGACCCCTGCCGCGAGCGCTTGTTTCCAAGCTTCCAAGCCCGGAAACGCCGGCAGGAGCGAGGGGTGGATGTTGATGATCCGCCTTGGGAAAGCGGCAAGCAGCGGCTCCCTCAGCATCCGCATCCAACCCGCGAGCACAACCAATTCCGCACCCGAAGCCACCAAGCGTTCCGCCAACCGCGCCTCGACATCTTCCGACAAGCGCGTGCGGAATTTTTTTTCCTCCACGAATTCCGTGTCGATCCCGAGGTCGTCCGCGAGCCGAAGGATTCCCGAGCCCTGCACATCGGAAGCCGCCAGCACGGGGCGCACGCGCAGTTGGCCGGAGCGGATACAATCCAGGATGGCGCGGAAATTTGATCCCTTCCCCGAGCCGAGCACGGCGATTTTCAAAACAGGCATCGCGTGACAATGCCCGGTCATCGCCCCCGAGCAAAGGACGCAGTTGGAAGTTGTGCCATGTCCGGCCCGCCGCTATCCATCCATGCCGCCCGCCCATGCCGACCGAACGCAAGCTCGCCGCCTTCCGAAAAAAAACCGACGCCGCGCTGGACCGTTGGCTCCCCTCCGAAAAGGCCCGGCCGGCCACGCTGCACCGCGCGATGCGCTACAGCATTTTCGCCGGCGGCAAGCGCCTCCGCCCCATCCTCTGCCTCGCCGCCGCCGAGGCCTGTGGCGGTTCGCCCGCCCGCGCCCTGCCCGCCGCCTGCGCCATCGAATGCATCCACACCTACTCGCTCGTGCACGACGACCTCCCTTGCATGGACGATGACGACATGCGCCGCGGCCGCCCCACCACGCACAAGGCTTTCGGCGAAGGCATGGCCGTCCTGGCCGGCGACGCGCTCCTGACGATTTCGTTCGAAATCCTCGCCCAAACCCGCCAAACCCCGCGCCACGGCCTGCAGGATTTTTTCAGCGAACTCGCCGCCGCCGCCGGCAGCCACCTCCTCATCGGGGGCCAGGCCGCCGACCTCGAAGCCGAGGGCAAAAAAACCACCCCGGCCGAACTTCTGTTCATCCACCGCGGCAAGACCGCCGCCATGGTCGCCGCTAGCCTGCGCCTTGGCGCCATGAGCGCCAATGCCACCCCCGCGCAGGTCAAGGCGCTCGGCAGTTTCGGCGCGCACCTCGGCCTCGCTTTCCAAATCATCGACGACATCCTCGACCTCACTCAGACCAGCGAAAAACTCGGCAAAAGCGCGGGCAAGGACGCCGCCGCCGGCAAGGCCACCTACCCATCGGTTTTCGGCCTCGAAAAATCCCGCCGCGAGGCCGCCCGCCTCACCACGCTCGCCCATTCCGCGCTGAAGCCACTCGGCCGCCGCGCCGATTTCCTCCACGCGTTGGCCGACCAACTCCTCGCCCGCGAGTTCTAACGCCCCGAGATGCCCCAATCAAAACCCTGGCACTTCTGGCTGGTCCTGCTCGCCTGCGCCGCGGTCACCATTCTTTCCTGCTGGGCGGGTTGGGTTTTCTTGATGCAACCTACGGGCGCAGCCGTCAAAACCGCCGGCACCCTCCGCGATACCGTCCTGGCCGAAACCGGCATCTCCCCCCGCATCCTCGCCAATGCCGGCGCCCTCTTCTCCCAATCCGCCGAGGGCGACCAAAAAACCATCCTCGAAAAAACCTACCCGCTCACGGAAACCATCGAAGGCATCGGCCCGGTCGAAGCCACCGCCACCTTCAGGGCAGGGTTCTTCCCCCGCGAGAAATTCGAAATCCGCGTGGACCGCGGCGGCCGCACCGCCGCCGCCACCCTCCCCCAAATGCGCATCCTGGACCTCGCCATCGACGCCCCCGCCCTTGCCGGCCTCCCCGGTCCCGCCCGAGAACGCGCCGAACGCCTCCTCCGCCGCGCCGCAAAATCCCGCTTCACGAAAACCACCACTTCCGAAGCCCGCGCGCTTTTTTTCAAAAAAGTCCAAACCGCCGGGCTCGCAGCCGGTTGCGAGGTTTCCGAAGCCCAGTAACCACGCCTGCGGCTTGCCCCGCGCGTTGAACGGCGGGTAGTCTTGCGGGCTCATGCGACGCTGGCTTTTCTGGATTTTCCTGCTGCTGTTCGTCACGGGGCTGGTGGCCGTCCCGAACACGAACCGAGCGAATGTCCGTGTCGCCGACGGCTTTGACCTGCCCGTCGGAAAGCCCAATGGCGACGGCTATTACATGTCCCGCGGCTGGAAGTATTACCACCCCGGCGAGGATTGGAACGGCATCCGGGGCGGCAACAGCGACCTCGGCGCCCCTGTTTATAGCATCGGCAACGGCCTTGTCACCTTCGCCCACGATGCCCGCATGGGTTGGGGGAATGTCGTCATCATCCGCCACGCCTATGTCGAGGGCGGCAAGCTCAAGACCGTCGATTCCATGTATGCCCACCTCAACCAAATCATGGTCCGCAAGGGCCAGCAGGTCACACGCGGCCAGCAGGTCGGCACCATCGGCACGAACCGAGGCATGTATACCGCCCACCTCCACTACGAGGTCCGGAAAAACCTCTTCATCGGCATCAACCGCTCGGCCTTCGCGCGCGACCTCGTGAACTACCATGTGCCGGGGCAATTCATCGCCCAGCGCCGCAGGCTCCCCGGCGGCGGCCAGACCACCTCCGTCCCCATCAACACCTACAAAACCGACCAACCCGGCGGCATACTCCCCCCCGGCCAAACCGGCAACCAGTCCGCCTTCGACCGGCTCCTCCCGTGGAAAAAACAAAATTTCCGCGTGAACCGCTTCGACGATGTCGGGTATTAGGGAAAACACATGCCCGATCCCGCGACGACCGACCCCCTGTTCCTCATAGCGGGCAGCGGCGACTACCCGCGCCTCGTCCTCGAGGGCGCCCGCCGTGCCGGGGTTTCGAAAATTTCCATCGCCGCCTTCGAGGGCGAGACGGACCGCAACCTCGCCGTCCTCGCCGATTCCGCCGAGTGGATGCGCGTGGGGCAACTCGGCCGCCTCATCGATTCCGCGAAAAAATCCGGCGCCCGCCGCGCCCTCATGGCAGGCCAAATCACCCCCGGCAACCTCTTCAACCTCCGCCCCGATTTCCGGGCCCTCCTCATCCTTGCGAAGCTGAAGGAGCGCAACGCCGAGACCCTCTTCGGCGCCGTCGCCACGGAACTTTCCAATGCCGGCGTGGAACTCGTCAACGCCACCACCTTCCTCGAGGACCACATCGCCCCGAAAGGCCCCATCGCCGGCCCCGCCCTCAAGCCCCGCCAAAAATCCGACCTGGAATTCGGCTTCCGTATCGCGCGCGAAACGAGCCGCCTCGACATCGGCCAGACTGTCGTTGTCAAAAACGGCACCGTCCTCGCCGTCGAGGCCTTCGAGGGAACCAACGAGGCCATCCGCCGCGGCGGCAGGCTGGGCCAAGGCGGGGCGGTCCTCGTCAAGGTCTCGAAACCCGGCCAGGATATGCGATTCGATGTCCCCGTCGTCGGGACGAAAACCCTCGAAACCGCCGCCGATGCCGGCGTGAAGGTCCTCGGCGTCGAAGCCGGCTCCACCCTCCTCCTCAACCGCCCGCTCGTCTGCGAAACCGCCGCGCGCTTCGGCATCTCCATCCACGGATTGTGAAAACCCTCCGCACAGGCGTCGTCGGCGTTGGCCACATGGGCTCGAACCACGCCCGCATGTATGGCGAAATCGCCGGCAGCGAACTCGCCGCCGTCTTCGATTCGAACCCCTCCGCCGCGGCCGCGGCCGCCAAGCGCTTCGGCTGCCGCGCCGCATCCTCGCTGGCCGAATTCGCCTCCCTCGTCGATGCCGCCACCGTTTGCACGCCCACCGTCACGCACCACGCCATCGGCATGGAACTCCTCGGCCTCGGTGTTCACCTCCTCGTTGAAAAACCCATCGCCGATTCCCCGCAGGCCGCCCGCGAACTCGCCGCCCGCGCCGCCGAAAAAAACCGCATCCTCCAGGTCGGCCATGTCGAGCGCTTCAACCCCGTCCTCCACGCCCTCGAGTCCCAGCTCAACAACCCCCGCTTCCTCGAAGTCACCCGCCTCTCGCCCTACCCGAACCGCAGCACCGATATCGGCGTCGTCCTCGACCTCATGATCCACGATATCGAGATCATCCTCCACCTTGTCCGCTCGCCCGTCGCCTCCATGGATGCCGTGGGAATCGCGGTGCTCGGCGCCAGCGAGGACATCGCCAATGTGCGCTTCCGCTTTGCGAACGGCTGCGTCGCCAATGTCACCGCCAGCCGCATCAGCCAGGACCGCGTCCGCAAAATCCGCGTCTTCCAGGAAAACGCCTACCTCTCGCTGGACTACAAAAACCAGGCCGGCTACCTCCTCCGCCTCGCCCGCGAGGGCGAAAAGGAAACCTCCGGCCTCGGCAAGCTCATCGGCCTCGCCACCGATTCCCGCATTGTCACGGGCTTCGCGGGCAAGCGCATCGTTCGCGAACCCGTCGAAGTCGTGCAGGGCGAACCCCTCCGCATCGAACTCGAATCCTTCCTCCAATGCGCCCGCGAGGGCACGAAGCCGAAGGTCACCGGCATCGCCGCCGCCGACGCGCTCGACCTCGCCCTCGAAGTCACCCGACAAATCGAGGAATCCAACGCCGCCAACCCCCGTCCCTGAAATGGTCGTCGGCTCCGTCCTCATCCTCACAGCCGGCTTCGGCGAAGGCCACAATGCCGCCGCCAAAAACATCCTCGCCGCCCTCCGGCGCGACCACCGCGAAATCACCGCGGACCTCCACGATATCTACGCCGAGGCCCACCCGGTGCTGAACCGCATTTGCTGCTCGGGCTACAAGCTCGCCATCAATCGCACCCCGCGCCTCTGGAAACTTTTCTACGATTTCCTCGACCGCGCGCCCGGCGCCTCGGCCGGCGTGCACCTCCTCCTCCCCGCCCGCCACCGCCTCGCACGCATCCACGCCCGCCTGAAGCCCGATGTCGTCGCCACCACATTCCCCGGCTACTCGCCCCTCATCAACACGCTCCCCCGCACCTTCCGCCTCGTCACGGTCGTCACCGATTCCCTCACCATCAATTCCATCTGGCTGCGCGGCGGCAGCGATTTCTACCTCGTCGCCAACGAACCCACCGCCCGCCAACTCGAATCCGCGGGCATTCCCCGCGACCAAATCCGCGCCACCGGATTCCCCGTCCCCGAAATTTTTTCGCAGCCCGACGCCACCCGCACCTCGCCGCCGGCCGGCGGAAAATGGCGCGTCCTCTACATGGTCAATGTCTCGCCCCACACGGCACCCGACACCGTCCGCGCGCTCCTCGGCATCGAAAACATCGAGCTCACCGTCACCTACGGCCGCGACGATTCCCTCGGCCGCCGGCTGCTCCAGGTCTCGCAGGAAACCGGCCGCCCGCTCGAACTCCACGGCTGGACCAAGGAAATGCCGAACCTCATCCGCCGCAGCCACGCCCTTGTCGGCAAGGCGGGCGGAGCCACCGTGCAGGAGTGCCTCGCCGCAGCCACCCCGCTCGTCATCACCCAAATCGTCCCCGGCCAGGAGGAGGGCAACGCACGCCTCGTCCTCGAAAACGGCGCAGGCGATTTCGCCGAAACCCCCGAAGCCATTGCAGAAGCCGTCCGCGCGCTCTTCGCCGACAACGGAAAGCTCCACGCCGCCCGCACCGCCGCCGCAAAAAAACTCGGCCACCCCGCCGGCGCCTCCGACGCCGCAAACTTCATCGCCTCATTGGCCATGGGGGATTGAAATCCCGCCGCATGGACTCGCCCATTTTCTTCCACCCCATCCCCGTCGAGCGCGTTTGGGGCGGCCGCCGCTTCGAGTCCCTCCCGGGAAAAAAACTCCCGCCCTCTGTGCCGGTGGGCGAACTCTGGGAAATCGTGGACCGCGCCGAGGCCCAATCCACGGTCGCCGGCGGCGCCTTGGACGGCATGCCACTCCACGACCTCTGGTCCATGCGCCGGGCGGAAGTTTTCGGCCATGCCTACATCCCCCACCCCTCCCAGCGTTTCCCGCTCCTCGTCAAACTCCTCGACGCCTCGGAAAAACTCTCCGTCCAGGTCCACCCGCCCGGGCACCGCGCCGCGGAACTCGGCGGCGAACCGAAAACCGAAGTTTGGTATTTCCTCGAATCGGCCCCGGGCGCCTCGGTTTACGCCGGCCTGAAAAAAGGCACCACCCGCGCGCAGTTCGAATCGCTCCTCGCCTCCGGCGGCGTCGAATCCGCCCTACACGAAATCCCCGTCCACACCGGCGAAAGCCTCTTCATCCCGAGCGGGCGGCTCCACGCCATTGGCGGCGGCAACCTCATCGTGGAAATCCAGCAGAACAGCGACACCACCTACCGCGTTTTCGATTGGAACCGCCATGGCCTCGACGGCAAGCCCCGCGCGCTCCACATCCCCGAGTCGATGGCCTCGATCGATTTCGCGGACTTCGAACCCCCCGCACAGCCCGCCTCCGAACCGCTCATCGCCGATTGCCCGCTCTTCCACGTCGAAAAAATCCGCCTTCCCGCCCCTCTGGATATCCGCCCCCGGGGCCGCTTCGCCATCGCCGTGCCATTGGATTCGCCGGTCGTTTGCGGCGGCATTGAAATCCCCCGCGGCCGCTTTTTCCTGGTCCCCGCCTCGTCCACGCAACCGGCCGTCTCGCCATCGGGCGCAACCGCCGAACTCCTCGTCGCCACCCTGCCCGCCTGAGGCGCCGCGATTTTTCGGTGGAAAGCCGCCGTTCGTGTGCAATCTTCAGCCCCGAAAAAACACAACCATGATTCCACAACTCTTAGTCTACGGCATTTTCGGCATCGCGCTCCTCCTCGCCCTCGCCCTCGTTGTCATCCTCATCAATTTCTTTGGCACCTGGCTCCGCGCCAAGCTAGCAGGCGCCCCCGTTTCCTTCGCGAACCTCATCGGCATGCGCCTCCGCCGCGTCCCCACCGGCCTCATTGTGGACAACCGCATCACCGCCGTGAAAGCGGGCATCAACCTCGACACCGACCCGCTCGAAGCCCACTTCCTCGCGGGCGGCAATGTCTCCCATGTCGTCCTCGCCCTCATCGCCGCCGAGAAGGCCGAGATCACCCTGGACTTCAACCGCGCCTGCGCCATCGACCTCGCCATCAAGGGCACCTCGAAAACCGTCCTCGAGGCCGTCCGCACCAGCATCAACCCGAAAGTCATCGATTGCCCGAACCCCGCCAGCGGCAAGGTCACCATCGACGCCGTGGCCCGCGACGGCATCGGCGTGAAGGCCCGCGCCCGCGTCACCGTCCGCTCGAACCTCAACCGCTTCGTCGGCGGCGCCACCGAGGACACCATCATCGCCCGCGTCGGCGAAGGCATCATCACCTCCATCGGCTCCTCGGTCTCCTACAAGGATGTCCTTGAGAACCCCGACCGCATCTCGAAAACCGTCCTCGAAAAAGGCCTCGATACCGGCACCGCGTTCGAAATCCTTTCCGTCGACATCGCCGATGTGGACATCGGGGACAACATCGGCGCCAAGCTCCAGGCCGAGCAGGCCGAGGCCGACAAGGTCGTCGCGCAGGCGAAGGCCGAAATGCGCCGCGCCGCCGCCGTCGCCACCGAGCAGGAAATGAAAGCCCGCACCCAGGAAATGCAGGCAAAGGTCGTCGAGGCCGAAGCCCAGGTCCCGCTCGCCATGGCCGAGGCCTTCCGCAGCGGCAACCTCGGCATCATGGACTACCTCCGGATGAAAAACCTGCAGTCCGACACCTCCATGCGCGAGTCCATCGCCGCACCCACGCCCACGCCCGTGAACCCCGCCTAAAGCGGCATGGAACAACTCGTCCTCCTCATCATCATCGCGGCCATCAGCCTCGTCAATTGGCTGATTGAAAAATCCGCGAAACTGCGGGAGGAAAAACGCCTCGAGAAACTCCGCCGCGAGCGCGAAGAGCAACAAAACAGCTTCCCCCGCCAGGCCGCCCAGCCCCCTCCCGCCCGGCAGCCGCTCCCAGAGCCCATCCCCGCTCCCGCAGCGCCCTCCCGCACGCAGGAGGAACTCCGCCGCATGCTCGAGTCGATGGGCTTCCCCATCGAGGAAGAAGAACAAGCCCCGCCGCCGCCATTGCCGCGTGCCGAGCCAACGCCCGAACCCGCCTTCCTCGAGGAACCAGCCCCCGCCATTTCCGAAGTCCGCCAGCCCGCACCGCGCCCGAGGTCCCTCCCCGCCCAAGTCGCAGCCCGGCGCCCGAACCCCTGGGCAGAAAAACTCCGCACCCACGAAGGCTTCCGCGAAGCCTTCGCCCTCCGCGAAATCATCGGCCCGCCCCGCTGCCTCGAACCCTATTCCCCGTGAAGCGCCTCCTCATCCTCCTCGCAGCCCTATCCACCGTGAACGCCACCGAAAAAAAACTCACCCCCCTCCAGGAACACGTCACCATGAACTGCGGCACCGAGCCGCCGTTCCGCAACGAGTATTGGAACAACAAGCGCGACGGCCTTTATGTTTGCATCATCTCCGGCGAGCCGCTCTTCAGCTCCCGTGACAAATTCGATTCCGGCACTGGCTGGCCGAGCTTCACCAAGCCGCTCCAACCCGCCACCATCGAAGAAAAATCCGACTCCAGCCACGGCATGGAACGCGTGGAAGTCCGCTCGAAACCCGGCAACTCGCATTTGGGCCATGTGTTCCCCGACGGTCCCGCCCCCACGCGCCTCCGCTACTGCATCAACTCCGCCGCCCTCCGCTTCATACCCGCCGAGGACCTTGAAAAAGAGGGCTACGCAAAATACAAACCCCTGTTTGCGGAACCGAAGCAGCCCTGAAACTTTTCCGAAGATCAGCGTTGCGGGTGGAGAGGGGTGGCGATATTTTCAACTCCAGTCGGCGGGGTAGCCAAGTGGTAAGGCACGGCTCTGCAAAAGCTGTATACGTCGGTTCGATTCCGACCCTCGCCTCCCTCTCCCCTCAGCGAAGCCGCTGAGAACTAGTTTTCGTCTTAATTTTCGTCTTCCTTCACCTCGATCAACTCATCCGCTTTGCGCGAGAGACGATTTGAGAGGATGAAGAAGCTCGGCACCCAGAGGCCGATGAAAATTCCGAACCTTTCGCCGTAGGCGCGGTTCTCACGCGAAGCGGTGAACCAGGTCACGATAGAGGCGATGATCGAGAGGAAGCCGAGATAAAGGCAGACATCGGAGAGAAGCCGGAGGTTCTCGCGATTGTAGGAGTCGTAGGCGGGTTTTAGGTAATCCTTAATGCTGGAGGTGTCCATAGATCGCGAAGAGTCCTACCACACCCTTGCCGTGTCAAACAGATTGCGGTTAGGTGTCCGCCCCATGAAAAAAGTTGCCATCTGGCTCGCCATTGTCGGTGTGCTGGGAATTGTCGGAGTCGCGATTTTTATGCGATCGGGCGGCCCCGCCAAAGCCTCCACCATCGCGCCGGGCGATTCCTCCGTTTTCCTGAACATCCCGAACATTCCGCTCGCCGGGTTCCGCTGGACATCCTCCTCGCTCGCCCGCATCGCCGCTGAGCCCGAGGTCCGTGCGTTTCTTGAAAAACCCCTCGCCAAATTCGGCGGCGACCCCTCCGCCAAAGATGCCACCGGCCAACTCACAGCCGTGAAGCCGGGGAATATCTTTGCAAGTGTCTCTCCGGGAAAAAACGGACCGTCGGTCCTCATCGGATTCCAATTCTGGGGAACCAAAAAAGATTTCGACAACGCTGTGGCCCGACTGCGTGAAGCCCTTCCTGCCGTCACTTTCGGCCCCACCACGGAAACCCACAGCCATCTGGAAATTCTCTCCACAACCCACGGCGCAATCGAGGTGCACAGCGCTGCAGTCGGTCGCTGGGGACTGATCTCGAACAATGCCGAGGCTCTCAAAGCCGCGATGGATCGCGCGCTCGGAAAATCCCCCGGCAACGGCCTCGATTCCAACCCGTCGTTTTCCAAAACCTTCTCCGAGCTCCCGCAATCCCCCGACCTCCTGGTTTTCCTCCAACCGGCCGAAGCCTCGAACGCGCTATCCGCCGCACAACTCCCAGCCGCTTCGCAAGCCATCGCCTCACAAATGGGCTCGATGAGCAAAGCGCAAGCCATCGGTGCCGTGATGAAGATGGACGGCGATCTTCAAACCGATGCCGTCTTCGTCCTCAGCCCAGGAACCCAGCCATCGACACAGCAACCCTCAAGCGGTTCCATCCGATTCACACGACCGGACACTTTCTTTTACGCGCGGGACTTTTCCTTCGGGTTCGGATCGCTCCCCGATCATCTGCGTGATTTGGCCGAACTCCATCCGCTGATCCCCGCGGAACTGGCCCAAATCGCGGAAGTGCTCAGCGACTCGTGCGGACCCGAAGTCGCCGTCATCGCAAATTGGAACGAGGGCGCATTAGCCCCCTCCCCGCTGGCAGCCATTCAAACCCAAGACCCCGCCGCCTCGAAATCCGCGCTCGCATCGCTCCCCGGCATCATCCCCGGAGCGGAGCTTGAGGAATCGGACGGTCTGCAAATCGTGACCTTGCCCACCCAATTCACCCGCATCTCCCTCGCCCAGTCCGGCGACTACATCCTCGCTGCCGCCGATTCCGAAAAACTCCGCGCGGCCGCTCAATCCAAATCCGACAGCGAAACACTCGAAAACTCGCCGAACTTCAAAACCGCTCTCCCTGCATTCCGCAGGGCGAATGGCGCCTTCTGCTATATCGACACTCGCGCCGCCTTCGAGCGACTCCACGCCGGCTTTGTCCCCGTTCTGCGATTCACCGCCGCGATGGTCCCATCGATCGGGGAAAACATCGACACCGACAAAATCCCGCCCGCATCCGTGATTTCCAAGCACCTTCCCCCGATCGTTCTCTCCCAGCGAAACACGGTCGACGGCGTGCTCATCGAATCCAGCGGCCCTGTCAGCATGGGACAACTCCTCCTTCTCGGCACTGCCGGCGCATTCGCCTCGAATCCCGATTTGCTGAAAACCCTGCTCGAGCCCTGAGCGAATTCAGCCGCCACGCTTCGAGGCTTCGATAATGTCCACCCAGATCGGCAGGGCGAGTGCGCCGCCGTAGCCGCCGGGCATGATCGCCTTCGGCGAATCGAAACCGACCCACACGCCGCAGGTCGTGTTTTTGTCGAAACCCACGAACCACGCGTCGACATAGTTGTTCGTGGTGCCGGTTTTTCCGGCGCCGTAGCCTTTGAGGCCGAGTTGGCGGGCGCCGGCGGCCGTGCCGCGCGAAACGGCGTCTTCGAGCAACGAGGTTGTCATCCGTGCGGCGGCGGGGTTGAGGACCGGGATCCGGCCGCGGGTGGATTGATACAAAACATGACCGCCGGAATCCAAAACGCGGTCGATCAAATACGGCTGCATTTTCACGCCGCCCGTGGCGAAAACCGTGTAGGCGGCGGTGAGGTCCTTGAGGCCGGTTTCGAAGGCGCCGAGGCAAATCGAGGGATAGGGCTCGGGCTCGGGGGCCACCCCGGCGCGCTGGATGGTGGAGGCGATGCGGTCGAGGCCGGCGCGCAGGCCGAGGCGCACGGACATGGTGTTGCGGGATTGGATGAGCCCCTCGCCGGCGGGTTGCAGCCCTTTGTGGGTGCCGTCGGAATTCGCAGGGTCGTAGCTGCCGAATTCGCGGGGCATTTCGCCCGGCTGGATGCGGTCGTCGGAGATGGGTTCGTTCGGCGCCACGCCCGCTTCGAAGGCGGCGGCATAGACGAACGGCTTCACCACCGAGCCCGCCTGCCGCTTGCCGTAGAGCGCGCGGTGGAACTTGCTGCGCGAGTAGTCGCGCCCGCCCACGATGGCGCGGATGCCGCCGGTGGAATTGTCGAGCGCGATGGCGGCGGCTTCGAGGTAGGGCGCGGATTTGGCGGAATCGAGCACGGCACCATCGAAGGCCGACATGGGCTGGTGCGGGTAGCCGGGGCGGGTTTCCGTTTGCGCGAGCCTCGCGGCCACGGATTTTTCGGCGGCGGCCTGCAAGGGACCGTCGATGGTCGTGAAAATCTTCAAGCCCCCCTCGTCCATCTGGCCCGGTTCGAGGACGAGTTCGAGTTCGCGCAGGATGGCATCCATCGCCCAATTCTCCTCCGGCCAGGTCTTGGTGCGCGGCATGGCCACGAGCGGGCTGGCGGCGGCCTTCACATATTGCGCCTCGTTGATCAACTCAAGGTCCCGCATGCGGCCGAGCACGGTGTTCCTTTCGCGGATGGAGCCCTCGGGGTTGTTCAAAGGCGAAAAACGGTTCGGGCTGCGGATCAACCCCGCGAGCGTCGCGGATTCCTGCAGGTTCAATTTCGACGCGGGCTTGCCGAAGTAAACCTGGCTCGCAGCCTCGAGCCCGTAGGTTCCGGACCCGAAATAAATGCGGTTGATGTAGGCCTCGAGGATTTCCTCCTTCGTCAATTCGGTTTCGATGCGGAACGCCAGCGCGGCCTCGATGAGCTTGCGGTGGATTGTTTTTCCGCCGAGGGGGAAGCTGTTGCGCGCGAGTTGCTGGGTGATCGTGCTGGCGCCTTCGCGGAACCCGCCGAGGAGGAGGTTGCGCACGGCGGCGCGTGCGATGCCGATGGGGTCCACCCCCTTGTGGCTGTAGAAACGGGTGTCCTCGCGGCTGATGAGGGCGTTGACGAAATGATTCGAAACCCGGTCGAACGGCACGACCTCGCGGTTCTCGCCGGCCAGGCGCGTGTAGTATTTCCCCTGGTGGTCGAAAATGACCGACCGCTCGTTCATGTCGTGGATTTTCGAGAGGTCGAATGTCAGCGCCCACGCGTAGTAGCCCGCGGCCACGACGGACCAGAGCAGCAGCGTGGCGAAGCCGATTTTGAAGAGGGAAAAATACAGGGACCGCCTGCCGCGGCGGGGCCTGTGCCTCAGGCGCCGCCCGCGCGTTC
This sequence comes from Verrucomicrobiota bacterium, assembly GCA_018970255.1. Lineage (GTDB taxonomy): Bacteria > Verrucomicrobiota > Verrucomicrobiia > Chthoniobacterales > Terrimicrobiaceae > UBA967. The sequence continues at coordinate 55,222 of JAGWWS010000015.1, forward strand.
TGGATTTGGGCTTGGGCACGGCACATGGTTAAAGCATTTTGCCCGCCGGACAATCCCGCAAAGAAACCGCCGCGCCGTGAAAATCACAATCCTCACCATCTTCCCCGAAGTGTGCCGCTGCGTTTTTGCGGAGAGCATCATGGGCCGCGCCGTTTCAAAGGGGCTCGCCGACCTTCAGGCGGCGGACCTGCGCAAGTGGACCTCCGACCGCCACCGCACCGTGGACGACACCCCCTACGGCGGCGGTCCGGGCATGGTGATGAAAATCGAACCCATCGACCTCGCCCTCTCCGAACTCCGCACGCCGCAGTCGAAGGTCGTCCTGATGTCGCCCCAAGGCCGCAAGTTTTCCGATTCCATCGCCCGCGAATTCTCCCAATGCCCCGAACTCATCCTGCTCTCCGGCCACTACGAGGGCATCGACCAGCGCGTGGCCGACCACCTCGTCGATGACGAGGTTTCCATCGGCGACTATGTGCTGACGAGCGGCGTCCTTCCCGCGCTGGTGGTGGCGGATGCCGTGGTCAGGCTCATCCCCGGCGTGCTGGGCGATTCCGAATCGGCGGCGCAGGATTCGTTCGCGGCCGGCATCCTCGACCACCCGCACTACACCCGGCCCGCCGAATACAAGGGCTGGAAAGTCCCCGAGGTCCTCCTCGGCGGCCACCATGCCGAAATCGAAAAATGGCGCCGCGCCGCCGCCCTGGAAGCCACGCGCAAGCGGCGGCCGGATTTGCTCAAAGGCGGTTGAGCGTCCAGGCGACCGCGCCTCCGTCCGAAACCTCGAGCCACGCCCAACTTGGCGGTGCGCCCTTGTTTGGCTTGCCAACCGTCCCGGGGTTCAACCTCCTCACGCCATCCGATTCCTCGTCGCACGGCACATGCGTGTGGCCGAAAAGCAGGAAGTCGCAGGCGGGCTGGCGCCTGGGCGGGATGTGGACGAGGTGGAAACGCCGGCCGCCGCGCTCGAGTTCCAGCGTTTGCGGGAGGTCGATGCCGAAATCGTTGTTCCCCGCCACCGCATGGAAGGGGCGCCCGGCCGACTGGCACGCCGCGAGCGTGGCGAAGTTGCAAAAATCCCCGAGGTGCCAGATTTCATCGGCGGCCCGCAATTCGGCGGCGAGCGCCTCCGGAAAACGCCCGTGCGTGTCGGCGATGACTGCGATGCGGATGGAGGTGCCCATGGACCCCGATGGAAAGCAATCGCATTGAAGTTTGCAATTTTTCGGTGTTCGCTCCCGCCATGTGGAATTCGGCGCACGCGCACGTGCTCAACCTCGTTGCCTACGAACCCGGCAAGCCGGTGGAGGAACTCGCCCGCGAGATGGGGCTCGAGCCCTCCCAGATCATCAAGCTCGCCTCGAATGAAAACCCGCTCGGCCCCTCGCCGGCGGCCATTGCCGCCATGCGCGGGATGCTTGAACGCTCCCATTTCTACCCGGATGGCGGCGGCTGGGCGCTCCGCGGCGCAATCGCCGAAAAACTCGGCCTCGACCGCGCGAATGTCATCCTCGGCAACGGCTCGAACGAAATCATCGAGTTCATCGGCCATGCCTTCCTGAAGCCCGGCGACGAGGTGGTGACCGCCAAGCACGCCTTCGCCGTCTACACGCTCATGGCGCAGCTTTTTGGCGCGAAAGCCATCGAAGTGCCCGACCCCGGCTTCACCCACGACCTCGACGCCATGCTCGCCGCCATCACGCCGCGCACGCGCCAGGTCTTCATCGCGAACCCGAACAACCCCACCGGCACCATGGTCCGGCAGGACGCCATAGACCGCTTCATGGAGCGCGTGCCGGAACATGTCCTCGTCATTTTCGACGAAGCCTATTTCGAGTTCCTCGACCACCCGCCCGACACGCTCCGCTTCGTGCGCGAGGGGCGGAATGTGGTGGTCATGCGGACCTTTTCGAAAATCCAAGGGCTCGCGAACCTGCGCATCGGCTACGGCCTTGCCCCAGCGAAAATCGCAGGAGTCCTTCAAAAAACCCGCCAGCCGTTCAACGCAAACGGCATTGCCCAAGCAGGCGCGCTCGCCGGGCTCTCCGACGAAGCCCACATGCGCCGCACCCGCGAACTCACCCACGAAGGCCGCGAATACCTCCAACGGGAATTCGCCGCGATGGGCCTCGAGTTCGTGCCCAGCTTTGCAAATTTCGTGCTGGTGCGGGTGGGCGATGGCGACGCCGTTTTCCAAGCACTGCTGAAGCGGGGTGTCATCGTGCGCGCCATGCGCAGCTACAAATTGCCGGAGTGGATCCGCGTCTCGGTGGGAACGATGGAGCAAAACCAACGCTTCATCTCCGAACTCGCCGCCTTGCGCGCCGCAGGCGCCCTCAACGCCGGTCCGGCATGACGGGCGACACGATCGCCGCCATCGCCACGCCGCCCGGCGAAGGCGCCATCGCGATGGTTCGCCTCTCGGGACCCGATTCGAAAAAAATCCTCGGCCGGATTTTCAGCGGAAAACCCTCCATGCCGCGCCAGGCCGTTTTCGGCCGCATCCTCGACGGGGGCGAAGTCGTGGACCAAGCGCTCGCCACCTGGTTCGAAGCCCCGGGGAGTTTCACCGGCGAGGAAATGGCGGAAATCACCTGCCATGGCGGAATCCTCCTGGCCGCAAGGGTGCTGGAATTGGCGCTGCGCCACGGAGCCCGGGCAGCCGAGCCCGGAGAATTCTCGCGCCGCGCCTTTTTAAACGGCCGCATGGACCTCACCCAGGCAGAAGCCGTGATGGACATCATCCGCGCCCGAACCCCCCTCGCCCTCCGCGCCGCCGCGCTCCAACTCGAAGGCCGGCTCGGCCGCGGCATCGAAGCCCTCCGCGACGGCGTGCTCGAAACCGTCGCCAACCTCGAAGCCTGGATCGATTTCCCCGAGGAAGGCATCGACCCCGCCAGCGGGCGCGAATTGCTTGCCAAAATTTCCTCGCTCGAAAAAGCCACCGCCTCCCTGCTCTCCACCGCCGACCAGGGGCGCATCCTCCGCGAAGGCGTCCGCACCGCCATCGTGGGAAAACCGAACGCCGGGAAATCCAGCCTCCTCAACCGCCTCCTCGGCATGGACCGCGCCATCGTCAGCGAAACCCCCGGCACCACGCGCGACACGATCGAGGAATCCGCATGCCTCGGCGGAATCCTCTTCAAGCTCACCGACACCGCCGGCCTCCGCGAGACGAACGACCCCGTCGAACGCGAAGGCGTTGCACGCACCGGCCGCGCGTTGGAACAGAGCGACCTCGTCCTCCATGTGGTCGATGCCACGGAGGAAGAAATCCCGCCGCCCCCGCGCGAAGGCTCGATCCTCGTCCTCAACAAATCCGACCTCGCCCCCGGCCGCCACGCACCAAGTGGGGCGATCCGCACCTCCTGCCTCACCGGTGCAGGATTGGAAGAACTCACAAAAAAAATGGTCTCCTCTGCGGGGCTGAACCAATCCGCCCCCGAACAATCGCTCGCCGCCATCAACGCCCGCCACAAAGCGCTCCTGGAAACCGCCCGCACCGGCTTGGCCGCAGCGGCGGAGTTGGTCGGGGAAAACCGCCCGCCCGAACTCGCCGCCGTGGAACTCCGCACCGCCCTCGACGCCCTGGGCCAAATCGTCGGCGCCACCGACACCGAAGACATCCTCGGCGAAATCTTCGGCCGGTTTTGTATCGGAAAGTAAACCCCTTTACGCCAAACGCCGCGCGAGCAATGCCGCCTGGGCTTGCAGGGTTTCCAGGGAGCCGTCGTTCCATGCCACTGAGTTGGCGCGTTGCACTTTTTCCGCGAGCGGCATTTGGGAGGCGATGACTAATTGGGCTTCCGCAGTGGACAATCCGCGGGATGTGACCCGTTTGAGTTGGATTTCGGGCGAACAGGCGACGGCCACCACGAAATCGAGGTGTTTTTCGGCACCGGTTTCGAAAAGCAACGGGATGTCGGCGAGGAAATGTTTGTTCGCGGCGCGCGCGGCTTCGGCCAAACTTGTCCACTCCGCCCTCACGCGAGGGTGGAGGATTTCCTCGAGCAGCCGCTTGGCACCGGCATCGGAAAAAATCTTGGCGCGGATGGCGGCGCGGTCGGGTGTGCCATCGGCGAGGAAACAGGCGGCGCCGAGCGCGGCGGTGACTTCGTTTTTTACGGCAGGGTCGCCGGAGAGGAATTTTTTGGCGGCGGCATCGGCGTCGAAGGTTTCGGCGTGGAGCAGTGGGGCGAGCATGCGGCAAAAGGTGGATTTGCCGGAACCAATCCCGCCCGTGACACCGATAGCTGCCATGTGGAAGGGATAAACGATCGGCTTCGCGATTGCACGCGCCGTTGCGGGCACTATCGTCGGGGCGTTGGAAGCGGCAATCTCGATCGAAAGTGTGGGCTACGGCGGCGCAGGCGTGGGGCGGCTTCCCGACGGGCGCGTATGTTTCGTCCACGGCACGCTGCCCGGCGAACGGGCGAGGGTGCGGGTGGTGCACGAACGGAAAAACCATGCGGAGGCCGAATTGCTGGAATTGCTCGAAGCCTCGCCCCGCCGGGTGAAGCCGCGGTGCGGTGTTTTCGGTTCCTGCGGCGGCTGCGCCTACCAGCACGCCGCGTATCCGCTGCAACTCGAACTCAAAACCGCCCAGGTGCGCGAGGTGCTGCGGCGGTTGGGGGGATTCGCCGATGCCAGGGTCGAACCCGCCATCGCCTCGCCGCTGGAATACGGCTACCGCAACAGGATTTCCCTCCACCACTCGCCGCGGGGGTTCGGATTTTTCCAGCGCGGCTCGCACCGGGTCGTGCCGGTGGGGTCGTGCCCATTGGCATCGGAGGGGGTGAACGCACAAATCCCATCGCTCGATCCGCGCAGGGCGAAGCCGGGGAGCCGAATCACGCTCCGGGCTGAAAACCCGCCGAGGGGTTTTTCGCAGGTCAACCCGCCCGCCGCCGAACTCCTTGCGGATGTGGTGGAGGAGATGGCCGGCACTGGCGGCGCCTTGGTGGATGCGTATTGCGGCTCCGGGTTTTTCACGCGGAAGCTGCGGGGGGGCTTCGAATCGGCAACCGGCATTGAATGGAGCGGGGCGGCGGTGGCTGCCGCGAGGGAACTTGCCGGCGCCAACGACACCTACCTCGAGGGCTCGGTGGAGGGTTTGCTGGCGACGACCTTGAAGAGGAGCGGCCCAGCGCGACCGGTGCTGGTGGCCGATCCCCCGGCGGAGGGCCTCGATCCAAAAGTCCTCGCCGCCATTTTGGAAAACCCGCCGGTGCGGATCGTTTATGTTTCCTGCGACCCCGCCACATTCGCCCGCGATGCGAAGCGGTTGGCGGAAAAATTCGCGCTCGACCGCGTTCAGCCCGTGGACATGTTTCCCCAAACGGCGGACATCGAACTCGCCGCGCTGCTGGCTTTGAAAACCCCATGATTCCCCAACGCAGATTCGGCCGCACCGAGTTGGCGATGCCCGCGCTGAGCTGCGGCGGCATGCGCTACCAGCAATCGTGGGAGGATATCGACCCTGAAAAGATCACGGACGCCAACCAGAAGAATCTTGAGGAAACGATCCTGCGCGCGCTCGAACTCGGCATCAACCACATCGAGACCGCCCGGGGCTACGGCACCAGCGAAATCCAACTCGGCCGCATCCTGCCCGCGCTGCCCCGCGAGGCCCTCATCGTCCAAACGAAAGTCTCGGCGTCCGTTTCGGGCACGGAGTTTTCCGACCTCTTCAACCGCTCGATGTCGAACCTGCAGCTCGACCGCGTGGACCTGCTCTCGCTGCACGGGATCAACAACCGCGAAATCCTCAACAACTCCCTGCAGCCCGGCGGCCCGCTCTGGAAGGCAAAGGAGTTCCGCCGCGCCGGCCGCGCGCGGTTCATCGGGTTTTCCACGCACGGCCCGTTGGATGTGATCCTCGATGCCATCCGCAGCGGGCACTTCGACTACCTGAACCTGCATTGGTATTGGGTGAACCGGCGGAACTGGCCGGCCATCGAAGCCGCCCGCGCGCAGGACATGGGCGTCTTCATCATCAGCCCGAACGACAAGGGCGGGAAACTCTACGAGCCGCCGGAAAAACTCATGCGCCTCTGCGCGCCGCTGCACCCGATGGCGTTCAACAACCTCTTTTGCCTCGGGCACCCCGAAATCCACACGCTTTCGGTGGGCGCCGCGCGCCCTTCGGATTTCGACGCCCACACCGCCTCGCTCGCGTTCCTCGGAAAATCCCAGCACCTCGTTTCCGATATCTCGGCCAGGCTGGAAAGGGCGATGGAGGATGCGCTCGGCGCCGATTGGATGCGGGGCTGGGAAACGGGAATCCCCGAGTGGGAACAGTGCCCCGGCGGCGTGAATGCCTGGGAAATCCTGCGGCTTTGGAATTTCGCGAAGGGACTCGACATGCTCGCGTTCGCCCGCATGCGCTACAACCTGCTTGGGCAGGCGGACCATTGGTTCCCGGGAAAAAACGCGGCGGATTTTTCCGATGCAGAGATGTTGCTCGCGCTCGCCGAGAGCCCGTTCAAGGAACGCATCCCCGGCATCCTTCGCGAAGCCCACGAACTCTTTTCCGAAAAGCCTGCACAAAGGCTCGGGAAGGCTTGATTCGGTTTTATCGACCGACCCACTCGGCAATGCAGGCTGCGATGGGGTTCGAGAGGTCCGCCAGGCCTGCTTCGGGCGAACGCAGGGCGGAGACGAGGTGTGGAATCCACCAAAGCACGAAAACGAAAACCAAGAGCGGTGCGAAGGGTTTCCATTTGCCGCCGAGCGCCGCCCAATCCAGGAGGGCGCGGCCGCGGAGGTTTTCGAAAAGCGCACCCAGCGCCGCCGCGATGGCCGTCAAAACGAGCGGGATCGCCAGCGCGTTGGTTTGCCAGGCGCGCGCGAGGTCGCCGTCCAGCAGGGCGCACGCCGAGCGGGTCCCGCCGCAGAACGCGCAGGGAAGGCCGGTCATCGAATGGAACGCACACGGAAGGCCGGCGCCGTCCGGCTTGAATTCGAGGAACGCCAGCACTCCCGCCACGCCGAGGGCCAAAACCCAGCGGATGGCTTTTTGGTGGGGAAGGAGAGGCGGCCTCATTCTCCCGGCTCCGTTTCAGCTCCGGCGATGAGAAGGGTGATTTCGCCCTTCGGAGGATGTGCTTCGTAGTGGGCAAGTAACTCGGCGGCGGTTCCTCGTCGGTATTCCTCGAAGGTTTTAGTGAGTTCGCGAGCCACGCAGAGTTTTCTGGTTGGTGCGACTTCGGTGAGCGCGGCGAGAGTTTTGGTGAGGCGGTGCGGGGATTCGTAGAAGACCGATGTCTCGCTGCGGGCAGCAGCTTCGCTGAGTTCGCGATGACGGCGTCCACTTTTCACCGGCAGGAATCCGCCGAAGAAAAACCGGTCGCATGGAAATCCCGAGCCGACCAAAGCTGTCACGGCTGCGCACGGACCGGGCAAGACGGTGACTAGCAGGCTACGAGCCACGCAGGTTTCCACAAGCCGCCGACCTGGGTCGGAGATTCCGGGTGTGCCGGCATCGGTGATGAGTGCGACGGTGGCGCCACCTGCGATGCGCTCCGCCACTTCGGAGCAACGCGAGGATTCGTTGTGCCCGTGGAGGCTGAGGAAGGGTTTTTTGATTCCGAGATGCTGGAGGAGGAGGCCGCTGTGGCGCGTGTCCTCGGCGGCGATGAGATCGGCGGACTTCAGGCTTTCGAGCGCGCGAAGTGTGATGTCTTGGCGGTTGCCGATGGGGGTTGGAACGACGACGAGCACGGGAGGATTCCCGGACTCACCAACCCTCGGTCACGCGGGAGGCGAGATTGTTTGCAAGATCGGCCGCGGCGTCGGACATCGCCTGGCGTTGAATGGTGACCAAGTCGTTTCCGCTGAAGAACTGCGCCTTGCCCTTCGAAGTGCCCTGCATGAGGACCGCGCCGGTGCTTTGATCAACGACTTCGTAGCGCACGGTGACGGTGACTCCAAATTCGCTGGTCGCGAGAACGTTGTTTTGCACAGCGCGCAGGGAGCTGCGGTCCACGCTCGTGATGGTGCAATTTAGCACCGCATCGGCTTGGGCGGTGTTGACGATTTCGTAGGTGCCGTCCTGCTGGAGTTTTTTGACGAGGGTGTCGGCAAAGAGAACCTCGAGCCGCGGCATGTAGGTGTTGTTCTTGAAATTCGGAACCGCGAGCGTCCGGACGGAGCGCATCGGCGTGGGGCGGATTTCGCCGAGATGATAGCCGCAGCCCGTGAGGCCAAGCAGGGCGGCAAGCAGAAGAACGGGAAATCTCATGGAGCGGGGAGAACCGGCTCGACTGCTGGCATCGGAGCGACATCGCGCGTGC
>JAGWWS010000069.1 GCA_018970255.1 Verrucomicrobiota bacterium
GTGCCGCCCCAGGAGTTCAACCACCACTGGCTGTTCGCCTCCCGGAATCCCTGCGTCTCCTGGTGGTTGTAGTATCCATAATACCCGAACCTCCCGAGCGTGCCGCCGAACGCGCTGAAGTTCGAGTAGGTGTCGAAACTCCCCAGCACATTCGTGCTCTCCACCGTGAATTTTTTGTCCAGCGGCGGCTTCTTCATCACAAAGTTGATCGCCCCCGCCGGCTGAGGGCCATACATGAGCGCCGCCCCGCCGCGCACCACCTCCACCGATTCCACCGCATCGAGCGGCGGCGTGTAGTAGGCCTCCGGATACCCGATCATGTCGGCGTGGATCGGAATCCCGTCCTCCAGCACCTGGAAATACTGCGTCCGGTGCGGGTCGTAGCCCCGATACCCGATGCTCAGCAAGGGCGTCGACTCCTCGGCCAAAACCAGCCCGGGCACCTCCGCCACCACCTGCCGGAAATTGTCCATCGCCACCATCGGCAATTCCTCCATCACGATGTTCGAAGTCTTCTTCCCCGCCAGCACCCACGTCCCCTCGGTGTCGTCCAAAAACGAATCCACCACCCGCCGGTCATAATCCGCCCGCACCTCCACCTGGTCCAACCGCTCCACCGAATCCTGCGCCCCCGCCGGAACCCCCATCAAAAAAACCAACCCCACCGCGCACATCCTTACCAAAAAACCCCACCACTGCCGCCATGCGAGGAGGGCGCTGGTTGCCCATGCGGGCCTAACCTTCCACCCTTCGGTCGGGCGGATGCGCTGGCTCGCGGGTTTTGTCAGCGCCGGAACCGTCCCCGCAGCCCAACCGGCACAGCCCTCCTGGCCATTCCCAGAGAAACGCCAAACTCCGCCAAAGACCCCGCCAAAGCGCCCCATCCGACTTCCAAAAACATTTTTGTCTCGCATAGCCCCGCCGTCTTATTGAGAACGAATCCCAACTGCAATAAATATTGTGAGAATAGGTCTCATTTTCTAAATGACTCGGACCACCCTAGCGCCGTAATCTACCCGCCATCATGCAAACACTCCTCGCCTACCTCGACAAAGGCGGTCCCCTCATGTGGGTCTTGCTCGCGTTTTCCATCGTTGGCGCCGCCGTGATCCTCGAACGCGCCGCCGTCTACCTCGGCTACGGATTTTCCAACGACCGCTGGTTCGCCTCCCTGCTCTTGCTCGTCGAACAAGGCAAAACCGCCGAAGCCCTCGCCGAGGCCCGCCGCGAACGCCACCCTGTGGCCCGCGTGGTGGAAGCCTACCTCGAAAACCTCGCCCGGCCCGCGAAGGTCCGCATCGACAATGTCAAACGCGCCGGAGCCCTCGCCCTCGAAGGCGTCGAAAAACGCCTCCGCGTCCTCGCCGCCATCTCGCACCTCGCGCCGCTCGTCGGCCTCCTCGGCACCGTCACCGGAATGGTCGTCGCCTTCGCCTCCATCGAAACCCTCGCCGGCGCGCCGAAACCCTCCGACCTCGCCGGCGGCATTTGGGAAGCCCTCCTCACCACCGTGTTCGGGCTCGTTGTCGCCATCCCCTGCATGGCCGCCTTCCACGCCTACGAAAGCCACGCCGACAAAATCGCCCGCCGCATGGAACTCGCCGTCACCTCGCTCGACGACGCGCTCCACCCCTCCTGCGGCACCTCCTGCCAGGCCGGCGCCCCGTCGCTCCCCGCCCGCCAGGAACCCCTCGACGACTTCCCATCCGTCGCCTGACCCGCCCGCCATGTTCGCCCGCGCCAAACGCCCCACGCTCTCCATCGACATGGCACCGCTCATCGATGTCGTTTTCCTCCTGCTCATTTTTTTCATGCTCACCTCGAGCTTCGTGCCGCCCTCCGTGCCGCTCGAGCTCCCCCGCGCCGCCGCATCGCAAAACAATCCCCCGCCCGCCAAGGTCACCGTCTCCCTCGATTCCAACGGGCAAATCTCCATCGGCGAAACCCCGGTCCCGCTCGCGGAATTCGGTGCCGCCCTGCAATCCGCGCTCGCGCAAAACAACACCACCTCCGTCCACATCCGCGGCGACACCTCCGTCGACTACGGCCTCTTCCTCGAATTGGTCAGCCGCGCCCGCCAATCCGGCGCCAACCAATTCCACCTCGTCCACACCCCCAAACCGTGAAATGCGTTTCCGAAAACGGGGCGCAGCCCCAGGAGGGCTCTGCTTGTCAGAGCCAGGCCGATGTCATCCCGCAAATCGGCCCCGCACGGAAAAAACTCCCCTCCCGCCTCCTCTTCCCCGCCGCCCTGGCCATCTCCGCCCTCGCGCACATCTGCATCGCCACATCCGCCCGCATCTCGCTCGACGCGCCACGCCCCGAATCCCCCGCCGAACCATCCACCGAAGTTTTCCTCATCGAAGAAATCCCCGCCCACACGCCCGAGCCCACCCCGGAGCCAACGCCCGAACCGCTTCCCACGCCCGAACCCGAAACCCTCCTCGCCGAACAAAGCCCGCAAACCCTCGAAACCCCGCCCCCTGCCCCAATCTCAAATCTCAAATCTCAAATCTCAAATCTT
>JAGWWS010000048.1 GCA_018970255.1 Verrucomicrobiota bacterium
CGCCCTGCTGCTCCTTGCGGCAGGCGGCGCCTCGACGGTCCGCGCCACCACGCGCGCCACGGACTACCCCGGCTCCGTGGCCATCCTGCTCGGCGTCCCCCAGGTGCGCGCCGACATCCAACTCGATGCCGAACAAACCTCGCGGCTCAATGCCCTGCGCAGCCAACTCCGCTCCGCCGCAAAATCCCTCACCAAAAAAGGCGCCGCGTCCCGCGATGCGGAACTGACCGCCGACCAAAAACTCTTCGGCCTCATCGACCGCAACAACGCCGGCGCCCTCTCGGTCCTCACGCCCGAACAAGCCGCGCGATTCCACGAAATCCAAAACCGCATCCTCGGCTACACCATGCTGGTCTCGCCCAAGGTCCAGCGGCAGCTCGGCCTCTCCGCCGCGCAGGTGGCGAAGGTCGAATCCATCCGCAAACGCGGGCTCGAATTCGTCGCGCAGGCGAACACCTCCTTCGAGGACGGCACACTCAACCACAATCAGCGCATCGACCTCCTCCGGAATTACCGCCTCGAGCAATCCCTCGAAATGCGCGCCGTCCTCACCCCCGCCCAGCTCCGCAAATTCACCGCCCTCTGCGGGGAGCCGCTGGCCGGACCCGCTTAACCGAAGCGCCGGGTGCCCGCCACAATCGGGGCCCAGAATTTTCCCTCAAACCCAGAGGCGGCGGTCGAGGGTGCGGTATTGGATGGCTTCGCCGATGTGGTTCGATTCGATGGACGGGGATCCGGCGAGGTCGGCGATCGTGCGGGCGACTTTCAGGATGCGGTCGTAGGCGCGGGCGCTGAGGTGCAAATCCTCCATCGCGTGCCGCAGGAGTTCGGTGGAAGCCGCATCGAGGGTGCAGAATTTTTTGATCTGGCTGTGTGACATCCTCGCGTTTGCGGCGGTTTTTTTCGAACCGGCGAAGCGGTCCTTCTGGACGGCGCGGGCTTGTTCGACGCGGCCGCGGATGGCCGCCGAGGGTTCGCCGTGGCCGGTGCCGGAGAGTTCCTTGAAGGCGACGGCGGGGGCTTCGACATGGATGTCGATGCGGTCGAGGAGCGGGCCGGAAATGCGGTTGCGGTAGCGCTCGATCTGCGCGGGGGTGCAGCGGCACTCGCGCTGGGGGTCGCCGAAATAGCCGCAGGGGCACGGGTTCATCGCGGCGATGAGCATGAACTCGGCGGGGAATGTCATGGTGCCGGCGGCGCGGCTGATGGTGACGCGCCCGTCCTCGATCGGTTGCCGGAGGACCTCGAGGGTGGATCGCTTGAATTCGGGGAGTTCGTCGAGGAAGAGGACGCCATTGTGCGCGATGCTGACTTCGCCGGGCGTGGGGTTCGTGGACCCGCCGAGGAGGCCGATGTCGCTGATGGTGTGGTGGGGCGAACGGAACGGGCGGGTGGAGACGAACGCGCTGCCGCCGCCGAGGAGGCCGCAAACGCTGTGGATTTTCGTGGATTCGATCGCCTCCTCCAGCGACATCGGCGGGATGATGGTGGGGATGCGTTTCGCAAGCATGCTCTTGCCGGAGCCGGGAGGGCCGATGAGCAGGAGGTTGTGGCCGCCGGCCACGGCTACCTCGATGGCGCGCTTGACCTGGTGCTGGCCTTTGACTTCCGAGAAATCGAGGTCGGAGCCGGGGGCGGAGGCGAGGAGTTCGGCGGGGTCCGCGCGCACGGGTACGAGGTCGGTTTTGCGTGCGAGGAATTCGTAGGCTTCGCGCAGGGAGCGGACGCCATAGACCTCGATGCCTTCGACGATGGCGGCTTCTGGCGCGTTGGCCGCGGGGAGGATGACGGCTTTCTTCCCCTGGGCGCGGGCTTCGACGGCAATGGGGAGCGCGCCTTTCACGGGGCGGATTTCGCCGGTGAGCGCGAGTTCGCCCACGACGAAACAACGGGCGAGGCGGGGCAACTCGGAGCGCTCGGCCGCCGCGACCATGCCCACGGCGATGGGGAGGTCGAAACTGGGGCCCTCTTTTTTGATGTCGGCCGGGGCGAGGTTGATGGTGGTGCGCTCGCGGGGCCAGCGGAAGCCGCTGTTCGAGATGGCGGTGGTGACGCGGTCCTTGCTCTCGCGCACGGCGGCGTCGGGCAGGCCGACGACGATGACAACCGGATTTCCGGTGCCTGTGTTGACCTCGACCTCCACCTGGGTGGCTTCGACGCCTTGCAGTGCGGCGGAGAAGACGCGCGTGAGCATGCGGGAGGAGTAGCAAAAGGGCGGCGGGTTTGTCCAAGGCTGTGCGGCGGGGGCGCAAACAAATCCTCGCGCGGCAGGCAGGGTTCGGATTTTTTTGCGCCGTGGAAAATGGAAATGCCGCAGGACTGAACGGGGGGAAGCTCCGCGGGGCCCGGCTCGGCCTGCTGCCGGTGGTGGGGCAGTGTTTTTCGATCGGGCCGCTGATCGATGTGGCGCTGTTTTTGGGGATCGTGGCGGCGATGGCGGGCGCGGTGGGACCGTTGGCGGTTTTGCTGGCGGCGCTGGGGATGGTGGCGTTTTCGATGGTGGTGGCGTTTTATGCCTCGGAGACCGGAGGGGCGGGCGCGGTGGGCGACTATGTTTCGCGGGCATGGGGTCCGTGGGCGGGGACCGGGGCGCTGGGGATTTACCTGGCGTCACTGCTGTTTTCGGGCGCGGCGGGCTTCATGGTGGCGGTGGGGGAGTTGGCGCAAAAGTTCGCCTCGGTGTATTTCGGGGCGGACCTGCCGTGGTGGGCTTTCGCGCTGGCCGTGGGCGCGGCGGCGCTATGGCTGAATGTGCGCGGGGCGGGGATGGCCACGCATGCGCAATTGGCGATCATCGCGGTTTCGGTGGTGCCGTTTTTGCTCACGGCCGTGGCTGCCGTCATCAACGCGGGGCCGGCCAACACGCTGGCGGTGTTTTCCTGGAACAACCCGCATGGCGGTGATTTGTTCGGGGCGCTGTTGTTTTGCATCCTGCTTTTCGGGGGTTTCGAGACGGCCGGGGCATTGGCGGAAGAGACCGCGGACCCAAAGAGGAATATTCCGCTCGCGCTGGTGGGGACGGTGGGTGCGGCGGCGCTGTTGCTGGTTTTTTGTTCGTATGCGGGGACGGTGCACTACGGTCCGGAGCGGGTGGCGAAGGATTGGGGCGATGCGATGGATGGTTATGCGCAGATGGCAGAGGAACTCGTCGGGGGCTGGGCGGCCTTGTGGATCCGGATCGCCGTGCTGGTGGATTTCACGGCGACCTGCATTGGTTTCACGGTGGCGGCTTCGCGGGGCATCTACTCGCTGGCGCGGGCGGGGAAGCTCCCGGGGGGATTGGCGGCGACCAACCGGCATGGGGCGCCCGCGCGGGCGGCGTGGGTGGTTTTCGGCTGCGCGGTTTTTGCGGTGGCATGCGGGATGTTGGTTCCCGCCGGCGGGCGATTCGATACGCTGTTTGTGGTGGCGACAGCGCAGGCACTGCTGCTGGTCTTGGTTTACACGGCGCTCGCGCTCGGGGCTTTGAAACTCATGGCTGCGGCTCCGCGGAAGCAGCCTTTGTGGAGGTGGGTGGTTTTTCCGGCGGCGGCGGTGGTGCCGGGGCTGGCGCTTTATGGGACCTTCGTGCCATTCCCGGATTTTCCGGAGCGTTATGGATTGTTTGCCGGGTTTGCGGCGCTGGGCTTGGTCGCGGCGTGGTTGGCGGTTTTGAGGATGCGGGGGAGGGTGTGACGGCGCTTTGCGCCTGAAGCTTGGGTCCGCCCGGTGGGCCGACCCTACCATTGGCAACGACGGGCGTCGCGGCAGCGCCTTTTAGAAAAACCTGGAGGGATGACCTCCGTGTCGTCCCATGATTGCGGCTGAGCCGCCCCCTCTACGCTAGCGCGCGGGAATCTTTGGGCGCCGACGGAGCGTCGCCCTCCAGGGGTTAGCCCCGCTTGATTCGGCGGAGGAGGGCGTCGGCCATGTCGGCGGGGGTGGATGCGACTTCGATGCCAGCGTTTTTCAAGGCTTCGATTTTTCCCTGCGCGGTGCCTTTGCCGCCGCTGACAATCGCCCCGGCGTGGCCCATGCGGCGCCCGGGGGGTGCGGTGGCGCCGGCGATGAAGGCGGCGACGGGCTTCTTGCAGTTTTTTCCGATCCACTCGGCGGCTTCTTCTTCTGCCGATCCGCCGATTTCGCCGATCATGATGAAAGCTTCGGTGCCGGGGTCGTCGTTGAACATTTTCACGACATCGAGGTGGGAGGTGCCGTTGATGGGGTCCCCGCCGATGCCGACGCAGGTGGACTGGCCGTGGCCGCGGCTGGAGAGTTGCCACACAGCCTCGTAGGTGAGGGTGCCGGAGCGGGAGACGACGCCGACCTTGCCGGGGTTGTGGATGTAGCCGGGCATGATGCCGATTTTGCACTGGCCGGGGGTGATGATGCCGGGGCAATTCGGGCCGATGAGGCGCGACCGGCTTTTTTGGAGCGCGGCCTTGACCCTCATCATGTCGATGACGGGGATGCCTTCGGTGATGCAGACGATGAGTTCGATCCCGGCGTCCACGGCCTCGAGGATGGAATCGGCTGCGCCTGCGGGCGGGACGAAAATCATGGTGGCGTTGCAACCTGTGTGGGTGCGGGCTTCGCCCACGGTGTCGTAAACGGGGACCTTGCCTTCGAAGGTTTCGCCGCCGCGGCCGGGCGTGACGCCGGCGACGACATTGGTTCCATAATCCATGCAGGACTTCGCGTGGAAGCCGCCGGATTTTCCAGTGATGCCCTGCACGAGCAGGCGGGTGTTTTTGTCAACGAGGATGGACATGGCGTGTGAGGGGTTAGGCGGCTGCGGCAACGGCTTTTTTCGCGGCGTCGGCAATGTCGGTGGCGGTGGTGAGTTCGAGGCCGGACTCGGCGAGGAGCTTGCGGCCGGCGTCGACATTGGTGCCCTCGAGGCGGACGACAAGGGGGACGGGGAGGTTGACGGCTTTCGAGGCGTTGATGATGCCCTGGGCAATGATGTCGCACTTCATGATTCCGCCGAAAATATTCACGAGGATCGCTTTCACATTTTTGTCGGCGATGAGGATTTTGAAGGCCTCGGTGACCTGCTGTTCGTTGGCTCCGCCGCCCACATCGAGGAAGTTCGCGGGTTCGCCGCCGCAGTGTTTAATGATGTCCATGGTGGCCATGGCGAGGCCGGCGCCGTTGACGAGGCAGGCGATGTTCCCGTCGAGGCCGATGTAGTTGAGGTTCGACTTCGAGGCTTCGACTTCGCGGGGGTCCTCCTCCGCGGTGTCGCGGTAGGCGAGGATGTCGGGGTGGCGGAAGAGGGCGTTGTCGTCGAAATTGAACTTGGCATCGAGCGCGCGGATGTCGCCGGATTTCGTGATGACGAGGGGGTTGACCTCCACCATCGAGCAATCGCAGGCGATGAAGAGGCGGTAGAGGTTTTCGAAGAGGGTGCAGGCGGGCTTCAGGAGCGCGGCCGGGATGCCAAGCAGCTTCGCGAGCTTGCGGCTTTGGTAGGGCTGCAGGCCGAGGAGGGGGTCGATGGCGAGGTGGTGGATTTTTCCGGGGGTCTTTTCGGCGACGGCTTCGATGTCCATTCCGCCCTCGGTGCTGGCCACCACGACCGGCGCGGAGGTGGCTCGGTCAATGAGCATCGCGATGTAGAGTTCTTTTTCGATGTCCACGGATTCGGCGACGAGGACCTTGCGGACGAGGCGGCCGGCTTCGCCGGTCTGGTGGGTGACGAGGGTTTCGCCGAGCATTTTCGAGGCGAGTTCGCGGGCTTCGGCGGGTGTTTTGCAAAGGTGGACGCCGCCCTTGAAGCCGTTTTTAAACGAGCCCTTGCCGCGGCCGCCGGCGTGGACTTGGGCTTTGACGACGAGGTTTTTCCCCGCGAGCGAGGAGGCGATTTTTTCGGCTTCTTCGGGGGTGGAGGCGACGCCGCCGGAGCTGTTGGCGACGCCGAATTTGTCGAGGAGTTCCTTGGCTTGGTATTCGTGGATGTTCATCGGGTGGTGCGGGGCAGCGGGGTTATATGCGGCGCGGGCGGCGCGCTCAACCACCGATTCCCGATAAATTCCGAATGATCAGAAACGCGGCGGTGCGGCGGGCGGGCGGGCGAACGAGGCGTCGACTTGGTTTACGCCTGGAATGGCGAGCGCTTTCGCGATGGCGACGGCGGCGGGGCCGGCTTGGACCTGGGGACCGAAGGCCACGGCGGCCGTGCCCCGCTGGAATGTGGCTGCGGAGGATGCGGCGGCGCGGCGCTCGGATTTCAAGGCAGCGCGGATTTGGCTGAGGATGATGGCTTGTTCAAACAAGGCGGCGCGGGAATTTCCAACACCCGAGCGGCGCCGGATGGAAAGCGAATCGGGCGAGGTGCGGGCGACTTCAAAGGAACTGGAAAGTTTTTCCGCGACTTCGTCGATGGCTTCGGCCGCGGCAGCGGGCTTCGGCGGGGTTTTCGGAACCGGGCGGATTTGGGGTGCAGCGGGGGTTTGGGTTGCCGAGATGCTGCCTGCCGGCATGGAAGAGGCAGGCGGATTGGGCGGGGCAATCACGGCTGAGGCAACCGCAGGCGGGCGTTTGGAAGCGCAGGCGGAAAGCGCCACGGCGAAAATAGCCGAAGCAAGAAAAGGGACGAATGCCCCTTGTGGGGACCGGTGGTTTTTTGTTTCCGCGCGGCGGGCTGTGACGCGGTTGGCCATGGATTGTCCCTTCGGCCGCCGGGCCGCCGGGTGATTGGTTTTTCCCGGAACGGGCGGCGGCGTGGAGAAAAGCCTTACGACTTGTAGCGCAGGCGCTTCTTGTGGCGGTTCTCCTTCATGCGCTTGCGGCGTTTGTGTTTCGCGATTTTGGCTTTTCTCTTCTTTTTGATGGAACCCATGGGTTTTTTCGGGACTGCTTAATGGACGACTTTGTTGAGCGGATATTCGATGATCCCTTCGGCTCCGAGATTTTTGAGGCCGGGAATGATCTCGCGGACGATCTTCTCTTCGATGACCGTTTCGATGGCGACCCATCCGGGTTGGGCCAAAGGCGAAACTGTAGGATTCCGTAGTGCGGGGAGCGCCTCAAGCAATTTTTTGAGGTTGGGCTCGGGAAGGTTCATTTTGAGGCCGACGAGGTCGCGTGCGGCGAGGGCGCCGCGGAGGAGCAGCGCGATGCGCTCGATTTTTTCGCGTTTCCATTCGTTGGCCCAGGCGCCCTGTCCCGCGTAGAGAGCAGGGTAGGATTCCATGAGCGTGTCCACGATGCGGAGTTTGTTGGCACGGAGGGAGGAGCCGGTCTCGGTGATGTCCACGATGGCATCGACGAGGTCGGGGACCTTCACCTCGGTGGCGCCCCAGGAGAATTCGACCTCGGCGTTAACGCCGGCATTCTGGAAAAAGCGCCTCGTTATGCCGACCGCCTCGGTGGCGACGCGCTTGCCTTCGAGGTCGCGCGTGGTTTTGACCGGGGAATCCTCGGGCACCACCAACACCCAGCGGGTCGGGTTGGAACTCGCCTTGCTGTAGGGGAGGCGGACCACTTCGCGCACATCGGACTCGTTTTCCTGCACCCAATCGTGGCCGGTGATGCCGCAATCGAGGTAGCCGTGCTCGATGTAGCGGCTGATTTCCTGCGCGCGGAGCAAGCGGATGCGGAGCTCGGGGTCGTCCACGGAAGGCCGGTAGGAGCGGCTCGAGCCGGAGATGGAGTAGCCCGCCTTCGCGAACAGGGCGATGGTCGGCTCCATGAGGCTTCCGGACGGCAGGCCGATGGTGAGAAGGTTCTGTTGCATTCGAGGCGGCGAATCCAACCGCAAACCCGCACGGGCTGGCACGCAAAAAAACCAGGTGAGCCGCGCGCGGGGCGTTTTTGCTTGTGCGGGCGGGGGGAGGGGGATTTAAACAGCGCCGTATGAAAAAGCTGCTCTGCGCCCTCCTTGCCGCGGCCTTTTGCTCCGCGGCCTACGCCGATATCCAAGCGCCCCCGGCTTCCGCTTACGGTCCCACGCGCAAGCTCGGGCGCGGCATTGGCAACATCGCCTTCGGCATCACGGAAATCCCGTTCCAGCTTTCGCTCATCAACGACCTCGAGGGCAACGCCGCCGCCTGGAGCTACGGCCTCGTGCGTGGCACGGGCAGGGTTTTGGCGAGGCTCGGGTTCGGCATTTACGAAGTCGCCCTCTTCCCGCTGCCCACGCACAAGGGCACCTACTACCCGCCCTACCGCAGCGACATCCCGTGGATCAATTCCGGCTACTCGGAATTCCCGCCCGAGCTTGGATTTGAAACACGCTACGACTACGGCCGCATTTACCCGGACAGCTATTGAGCCCGCCGCCGGCTCCCGCGGATTTTTTCTCCAAACCGCGGCCGCCAAAAAGACCTGACCTTCCCGTGGGCGAGGATACGGAAATTTGTTCACTCGCCGCGTCGCGCCTTCCGCCCGATGGCGCCCAGCCGAATGTCGAACCGCTCGAGAAGGGCGGGTCCGACCGCAAGTTCTACCGCGCCCGCAACGGCTCGGGCTCGATGATTTTCATCAAGTATTCCGGCGCGAAGGAGGAGAACCGCCACTATGTGGACATCGCGCGCTACCTGAAAAGCGCCGGCGTGCCGGTGCCGGAGGTTTTCGAGCACGATGGCGGCAACGGCCACATCTGGATGGAGGACATGGGCGAAACCGACCTCTGGGCATTCCGCAACGAACCCTGGGAAACGCGGCGCCCGCTTTACGAGTCCGCCCTGCTGGCCGTCCGGCGGATGCACACGGCGGCGGCGCGCCTGGGCGGCGTGGAAAACCTCAAGCTGGAGCGCGTGTTCGACGCCGCGCTCTACCGCTGGGAGCGCGATTATTTTTTCACGAATTGCCTCGCCGGTTTTTTCAAGCTGCCCGCCGGGGAGGTTTCGGAACTCGCCTCGCTGCCCTCATTGGAAGAAGCCGGGGAGAGGCTCGCCGCCCTTCCCCGCTCGCTCGTCCACCGGGATTTCCAGTCGCAAAACATCATGGTCCGCGGCGGCGGGGCGTGGCTCATCGATTTCCAGGGGATGCGGCTGGGGCTCCCGCAATACGACCTCGCTTCGCTCCTCTATGACCCGTATGCGGCGCTTGAAGACCCCTGGCGCGGGGAGCTTTTGGATTTTTACAAATCCCTCGCCGCGGCGGACGGCGAAGTTCCCGCGGATTTCGACGGGGTGTTCCGTTGGTGCGCGGTCCAGCGCCTGATGCAGGCGCTCGGAGCCTACGGGTTCCTCGGGCTCCAAAAAAACCGCCCGCATTTCCTGTCGCACATCCCGGCCGCGCTGGCATCGCTGCGGGCAGTTGCCTCGAGCCTTGATGGACTCGGGCCGCTGGTGCAAAAAATCGATTCACTCCAATGAACAAGAGCCCCGAAACGGTCGCCATCCGCCGCATCTCCCCCTCGCTCGACAATGCGCGGTTCGCCATCAAGCGCGCCGCCGGGGGCGAAGTGGCGGTCGAGGCCGATATTTTCAAGGAAGGCCACGACGAGTTGGCGGCGCTCGTGAAGTGGCGCCGCGCCGGTGGCGGCGAATGGAGCGAGGCGCCGATGCACCCGCTCGGCAACGACCGCTGGGCCGGCTCGTTCACCCTCGCGGAGCCCGGGGATTGGGAATTCACCATCGAAGCCTGGGGCGAGGTTTTTTTCTCCTGGCAGCACGAACTCGAAAAAAAATTCGCCGCCGGCCAGCGCGAATTGCAAAGCGAAATCCTCGAAGGCGCCGCCTTCATCGAATCCGCCGCCAAGCGCGCCGGCAAAGGCCCCGATTCCGCGGCCCTCAAGGAATTCGCCAAATCGATGCGCGCCGCCGATGCCGCCGCCGCCCACGGCCTCGCGCACGACCCCAAGCTCTGCGCGCTCATGCGCGTGCATGCCGACCGCACGCTCAGCACGGTCGCCGAGCCCTTCCACCCCGTGGTGGTGGACCGCGAACGCGCCACCTTTGCCGCATGGTATGAATTTTTTCCCCGCTCCGCCGAGGGCAAGCCCGACTCCGGCTCGACCTTCCGCGATTGCCTCGGCCGCATCGACGACGCGAAGGCCATGGGTTTCGATGTCATTTATTTCCCGCCCATCCACCCCATCGGCGAAACGAACCGCAAGGGGTGCAACAATTCCACCACCTGCCAGCCCGGCGAGCCCGGCGTGCCCTACGCCATCGGCAACCGCAGGCAGGGCGCCAACGGCGGCGGCCACAAGGATGTCGCACCGGAGCTCGGCACGCTGGGGGACTTCGATTGGCTCGTCGGCGAGGTCCGCAAGCGCGGGATGGAGGTCGCACTCGATTTCGCCATCAACTGCTCGCCCGACCACCCGTATGTCCACGAACACCCGGACTGGTTTTTCAAGCGCCCCGACGGCTCGATCAAATATGCCGAGAACCCCCCGAAAAAATACGAGGATGTCTACCCGCTGAACTTCCACAACGCCGATTGGCGCGCGCTCTGGGACGAACTCCGCGATGTGATCCTCTTTTGGTGCGGCCATGGCGTGGAAATCTTCCGCGTGGACAACCCCCACACGAAGCCCATCGCCTTCTGGGAATGGGTCATCGCCGAAGTCCGCGCGAAGCACCCCGGCGCCGTCTTCCTCAGCGAAGCCTTCACGAAGCCCAAAATGATGCACGAGCTGGCGAAAGCCGGCTTCACGCAAAGCTACACCTACTTCACCTGGCGCAACGCCAAGTGGGAACTCGAGGAATACCTCGCCGAGCTCACCACGCCGCCCGTGCGCGATTTTTTCCGGGCGAATTTTTTCACGAACACGCCCGACATCCTGCCCGAGTTCCTGCAGCGCGGCGGCCGCCCCGCGTTCCACATCCGCGCCGTCCTCGCCGCCATGGCCTCGCCGGTCTACGGCATCTACAGCGGGTTCGAGCTTTGCGAAAACACCCCCGTCCCCGGCAAGGAGGAGTATCTCGACTCCGAAAAATACCAGTTCAAGGGCCGGGATTGGAACGCCCCCGGGAACATCAAGGGCTACCTCGCCCGCCTGAACAAAATCCGTTCGGAAAACCGCGCACTCCGCGGCTACGACAACCTCCGCCTCCACAAGGCCGAAAACGACAACATCCTCTTCTTCTCGAAATCCACCGAGTCGCTCGACAACACCATCCTCGTCGCCGTGACGCTCGACCCCTACAACGGCCAGGGCGGCTTCGTCACGGTCCCGCTCGGCGATTTCGGCATCGGCGGGGACGAGGAATATGTCCTGGAAGACCTCATCAGCGGCGAGTGGTTCCATTGGCGCGGCGCGCGGAATTTCGTGGGCCTCGACCCTCACCAGCGCCCCGCCCACATCTTCCGCCTCCGCCGCCAATCCGGCCGCGAAGCCGGGCAGGTCGTTTTTGTGTGAGATAGAGAAGTCTTTATGAGCAATCGACGAACCATTTCATTGAATTTGAGGGAACGGATTTTGAAGGCTTACGACGAGGGTGGGGCGACGCGGGACCAGGTGGCAAACCGCTTCCGGGTGTCCTTGGGCATGGTCAAGAAGTTGATCCAGCAGCGGCGACACAGCGGGGACATTGGCAACAGGCACCACTTGGCCGGACGCAAACCGATGGTCTCGGCCGGACATCGGCAAGAGATGGAACGCCTATTGAAAGCCAAACCCGATATGACCCTCAAGGAACTGAAGCGGGAAACCGGGCTCAAGTGCTCCCTGCAGGCCATCCATGTGGCGTTGGCGAAAATGGAGATGACTTTAACAAAAAGACTCTGCGGGCCAGCGAACAAGACCGCCCCGACATCGTCCGGGCGCGCTAAAGATGGCAAAAGCGGCAGGACCGCTTGGACCCGGCGCGGTTGGTCTTCCTCGACGAATCGGGTGCCAAGACGAACATGACGCGCCTTTGGGGCCGGGCACCGCGCGGAGAGCGAGTCCATGCCAGCGCTCCGGCCGGCCGCTGGCAAAGCACCACGATACTCTCTTCGATCCGCTTGGATGGCAGCACCGCCTGCATGACCATACCGGGAGCCACTGACACCGAAGTCTTCCGCTCCTATGTGCACGAAGTCCTCTGCCCCACACTGCGCCCAAGCGACCTGGTCGTTATGGACAACCTTGCCCCACACAAGAGCGACCCCACCCTGCGCTTGATCATGAAGGTTGGTGCCAAGGTCCTATTCCTTCCCGCCTACTCCCCGGACATTAGAGCATATTAAATAATACTGTAGCCACATGCCGAGAACCAGTTTCTGGCATCCGAGGCACTGACGAGGGAAAGGGCCTTGGCGATCGCGGCCAAGAGTTCCTCATGGGTTCTGGCTTCCAGGGAGCGCAGCGCCGCTTTGACTTTGCTCCACATTTTTTCAATCGGGTTGAGGTCGGGTGAATACGGCGGCAGGAACAAAACGCTGGCCCCCGCCTTTTCGATCAAGGCGAGTGTTTCCTCGTTCTTGTGCGGGGTGAGGTTGTCCATAACCACGATATCACCCTCCCGCAGAGTCGGAATGAGCACTTCGCTCACATAGGCGCGGAAGACTTCCGTGTCGGTGGCCCCATCAATGGCCATGCAAGCCGTCGACCCGTCCAAGCGCATGGAGGAGATCATTGTGGTGGTGCGCCAATGGCCGTGGGGACAGGCGAAATGCAACCTCTGCCCCCTTGGGCATCTGCCACGCACCCGCGTCATGTTGGTTTTGGCGGCCGACTCGTCCAGAAACACAAGCCGGGCGGGGTCTATTTTGCCTTGCCGCCGACACCAGAGCGCCCGTGCCTTGGCGACATCCTCTCGCTCCTGCTCGCTGGCATGGAGTGTCTTTTTTTATATGTCAGCCCCATCTTGCCCAAGGCGTGGTGGATGGCTGGCAGCGTGCAGCCCAAGCCCAAGGCTTCCCGCAACTCTTTGAGTGTGATGTCAGGCTTGCCCCTGAGAATATCGCGCATCCGGGTGCGGTGGGATTCAAGGATCACCGGTTTGCGCCCACACAGGTGGCGGCGCGAGCCGATCTCTCCGGTGTTCCGGCGCTGCTGCAGGAGCTTTTTCACCATTCCAAGGGAGACCCGGAAGCGTTGCGCCACCTGCTCCCGGGTGCATTCCCCGCTGTCGTAGGTGGTCAAGATTCGCTCGCGCAAATCCAAGGAGAGTGTCTTCATCGACACACAAATTACAAACCCACCCAAACGGCTACAATAAAAATAAAAATGCTCTAAAGTAAATCAGATAGTCGATCCTAAAAAATTCATTAATCCATTTTCATGCAATGTAATAATCATTGTTTGTGCTGTGCTGGATTGCAGGAAAACCCTGCCTTTGACCCGAAAACTCTGCAATCCGCAACCATGAAACCCACCGTTACCGACAGAACCCAAATCTCGTTCCTGCTCCCCGACCTCAAAAGCCAGATCAATCCGCGGCATCCGCTTTGTCGGCTTGCCCGCGCGATGGATTGGGGGGTTTTCAAAAAGGAGTTCGGGGTGCTTTATTGCATGGGGGCGTCCGGCATTGCCGATCCGGCGCATGGTGGGGCTTTTGATGCTCAAGAGCATGAGTAACCATAGCGACAAGGGTGTGGTGGAGTTTTGGAACGAAAGCCCCTACGCGCAGTGTTTCTGCGGGGAGTTGGAGTTCCAATGTGGCTGGCCGTGCGATGCGAGCGAGTTGACGCATTTCCGCAACCGGATTGGCAAAGATGGGGCGGAGCGGATACTGGCGGCGACGATCGGCTTGCACGGGGAGTCGGCGAAAGGGAAGGAAGTGGTGGCCGATACGACGGTCCAGGATCCGGAGCGTAGCGGAGATAGACTGCCGCAGGCAGCCTGAAAGGTGAGGGGAAGCCGAATCAAAAGAACATCACCTGCCCGACGGACACGAAGTTGGCGGAGAAGATCGTGCGTGGCGGGGTGAAATTGGCGCGCGAGCATGGGGTGAAGTTGCGGCAGAGTTTCGAGCGAACGGTGCCGAAGTAGCTCGCGGCGCAGCGCGGGTGGCGGACGAAAGGCGGGTCGGCAAGGGCGCGGAAGAATGGCCTACCAAGTAAATTAGTCAGCTATGCGGAGGGTGATCCCACTGTTTTTCCGTGTGGAGTGAAAGGGAGGCGCGCCGTTTTTCGGTTTCTCGAATTGAAGATACCTAGCATCAATGTATGCTATCGAATATGAGGACGGTTATCGATGTGCCCGATGAAATGGTGGAGATGCTGGACCGGGTGGGCGGGCTTGAAAAACGACCGCGGGCGGCGTTGATCCGCGAAGCCATCGGGGAATTCCTGAGGGGGAAATCCGTTCCGGAGGCGGAAACCGCCTTCGGGCTTTGGAAGCACCGCAGGAGGGATGGGTTGAAATACCAAGCCGGGTTGCGCTCGGAGTGGGGCGGGCGGTGAAGGCGGTTTTCGATACGAATATCCTGATCGATTTCCTGAATGGAATCGCTGCCGCCAAGGTGGAATTGGCCCGCTACAAAACGCGGCAGATCAGCATTGTGAGCTTCATGGAGGTGCTGGTGGGGGCGGAGGATTCCGCCGAGGAAAATGCGCTGAGGGGTTTCTTGGCATCTTTCGAGGTCCTCGAGCTTTCCGCGGATATCGCGAATGAAGCCATCTCGCTCCGGCGCGAACTGGGGCTCAAAATTCCGGATGCGGTGGTTTATGCAACCGCCCGCACCCAAGGGTGCATGCTGGTTTCGCGGAACACGAAGGAATTCAAGCCGGAGTGGCCCGACATCAGGGTTCCCTGCCGGTTTTGATTGGTGGAAATGCCTGCCGGGTCTGGAAGCCGGGTCAGCCCGCGCGGCGTTTTTCGAGCCAGGCTTTGCCGACTTCCCAGGCGATCGGCATGACCGAGACGACGATGATGCCGAGGATGACGAGCTTCATGTTTTTTTGGACGACCTCGAGCCCGCCGAAGTAGAAACCGCCGCCCAGGAAGATGCCGATCCAGAGGATGGCGCCGGTGACATTGTAGAGGGCGAATTTCGAGTAGGTCATCGACCCCACGCCGGCGACGAACGGGGCGAAGGTGCGGACGATCGGGACGAAGCGGGCGAGGATGATCGCGCGGCCGCCGTATTTTTCATAGAAGGCGTGGGCTTTGAGGAGGTGGTCTTTGTTGAAAAACCGGCTGCTCTCGTAGTGGAACACTTTCGGGCCGGTCCATTTCCCGATCGCATAGTTCACGGCGTCGCCCGCGATGGCGGCGACGAGGAGGAGGGGGACGATGATTTCCGCCTGGATCAGGCCCTTGCCGGCGATGGCGCCGACGGCAAAGAGGAGCGAGTCGCCGGGGAGGAACGGGGTAACAATGAGGCCAGTCTCGCAAAAGATGATCGCGAAGAGGAGGGCGTAGATCCAGATGTTGTAGTTTTGGATGAACCACTCGAGGTGCCGCTCGGCGTGGAGGAAGAAATCGATGAAGTCGGCGAAGGTCATGTGCCGGGGATGTTCAGCAGAAAGAGGTGATTGGGGCAATGGTGCCGCTCAGTTTTTGAGTTCCACGGTTTTTCCGCCGGTGCGTGAAGAGATTCGTTTGAGTTCCTTGATGTCTTCTTCCCTGGGCTGGAAAGC
This sequence comes from Verrucomicrobiota bacterium, assembly GCA_018970255.1. GTDB lineage: Bacteria > Verrucomicrobiota > Verrucomicrobiia > Chthoniobacterales > Terrimicrobiaceae > UBA967. Next base: position 15,451 of record JAGWWS010000048.1, read on the forward strand.
GATGAAGTTGACCTTGCATTCTTGGCCTTCCTGAAGGGTGCCGGTCATGATTTTTTTGATGTCGTCCCAAGGAATATCGTCCTG
>JAGWWS010000016.1 GCA_018970255.1 Verrucomicrobiota bacterium
TCCGCACCGGCCTCCCCATTTTTTACACCTCCGCCGACAGTGTTTTCCAAATCGCCTGCCACGAGGAATCCTTCGGCCTCGAACGGCTCTACGCGCTTTGCAAAACCGCCCGCGCCGTCCTTGACGAAAGCGGCCTGAAAATCGGCCGCGTCATCGCCCGCCCCTTCCAGGGACCGCCCGCCGGGCCCTTCCAACGCACGGGCAACCGCCACGACTACGCCGTCCCGCCACCCGCACCCACATTGCTCCAGCGAGCCGCGGACGCCGGGCGCGATTCCATCGGCGTCGGAAAAATCGCCGACATTTACGCCCACACGGGCATCACGGAGGAGGTCCGCGCCTCCGGCCACGAAGCCCTCTGGAACAAAACCCTCTCCGCCCTCGACCGCTGCCGCGATGGCGGGCTCGTGATGGCGAACTTTGTGGATTTCGACGCCGTCTTCGGCCACCGCCGCGACACCGCCGGCTACGGCCTCGCCCTTGAGGAATTCGACGCCCGCCTGCCGGAGTTGGCATCGAAACTCCGCCCCGGCGACCTCCTTTGCATCACCGCCGACCACGGCAACGACCCCACTTGGCCCGGCACCGACCATACGCGCGAACGGGTCCCCGTGTTGTTCCACGCAGCCGGCCTCAATGCCCCGCGGAACCTCGGCCTCCGGCGCACATTTGCGGACACCGGTCAAACCCTTGCCCGTTGGCTCTCGCTCCCCGCCGTGCCCGAAGGCACCGCCATGTTCTGACCGAAAATCCCCTTCCGCATTCGCCGCGATGCGGCATATTCACTGCATGACCATTGGAGTTCCCAAGGAAATCAAGGCCCAGGAGCACCGGGTCGCACTCCTCCCCTCGGCCGCATACCAACTCATCAAACACGGCCACAAGGTCGTTGTGGAAACCGGGGCCGGTTCGGGCATCGGCTTCGGGGATGACAACTACACCCATGCCGGTGCCGAGGTCGTCAAAAGCCACGCCGAAGTTTTCGGGCGCGCCGACCTCGTGGTGAAAGTGAAGGAACCGCTGCCCGAGGAATACGGCCTGCTCCGGAAAGACCAGATCCTCTTCACCTACCTGCACCTCGCCGCCAGCAAACCGCTCACCGAGGCGCTCATGAAAACCGGCGCCACTTGCATCGCCTACGAAACCGTCAAGGTGAACAACCGCCTCCCGCTCCTCGAACCCATGAGCGAAATCGCGGGCCGCATGTCCGTTCTCGTCGGCGGGTATTTCCTCGCGAAGCACAATGGCGGCGAAGGCGTCCTCCTCGGCGGGGTCCCCGGGGTCCTGCCGGGCAAAGTCGTCGTCATCGGCGGCGGCACCTCGGGCGTCAATGCGGCCCGCATGGCCACGGGCGTCGGCGCCGATGTCACCATCCTCGAAGTGGACCTCGAGCGGATGCGCTTCCTCGACATCACCATGGGCACCGCCCACACGCTGTTCTCGAGCGAAGCCGGCCTCATCGACCTCCTGCCCCACACGGACCTGCTCATCGGCGCGGTCCTCGTGCCCGGCGCGAAAGCCCCGAAACTCATCACCCGCGACATGCTCCGGCTCATGAAACGCAGCAGTGTGGTCGTGGACATCGCCATCGACCAGGGCGGCTGCCTGGAAACCTCGCGGCCGACCACCCACGACAACCCGACCTTCGTCGAAGAAGGCGTGCTCCACTACTGCGTCGCGAATATGCCCGGGGCCTACGCCCGCACCGCCACGCAGGCCCTTACGAATGTGACCTACCGCTACATTGAGGCCCTCGCCGACTTCCCGCTGCGCGATGCGGTCCAACGCAACCCCGCGCTCCTCGGCGGCATCAACATCTTCAATGGGACCGTCGCCTGCCCGGCCGTCGCCGAATCCCACGGGCTCCCGCACACGCCGTTCCAGCAATGAACCCGCTCGAACAGGAAATCCACGAAATCGGCCGCCGCGCGAAAACCGCCGCCCGCGCACTCGCACTCCTCGGTCCCAAGGAAAAAAATGCCATCCTCCTCGCGATGGCGGACGAGCTGGTGGTGCGGTCGGCAGACATCCTTGCGGCGAATGCCTCCGACATCGCCGCCGCCGAATCAAACGGGCTCACCAAGGCCTCCATCGACCGCCTCCGGCTCACAGACAAACGCATCGCCGACATGGCCGACGGCATCCGCCAGGTCGCCACGCTCGAAGACCCCGTTGGCGAAATCCTCCGCGACTGGACGCGCCCGAACGGCATACGCATCCAAAAAATCCGCACGCCCATCGGCGTGATCGGAATCATCTACGAGTCCCGCCCGAATGTGACCGCCGACGCCGCCGTGCTTTGCCTGAAGACCGGCAACGCCGTCATCCTCCGCGGCGGCTCCGAGGCGCTCGCCTCGAACCTCGCGATTGCCAAGGCGCTCCAGGCCGGCGGCTTCCACGCCGGGCTGCCCGACTACTCCGTCCAACTCATCCCCACGAAGGAACGCGATGCCGTGAAAATCATGGCGGCCATGGACCGCTACATGGATGTCATCATCCCCCGCGGCGGCCATTCGCTCATCGAAGCCGTCGTCAACGCCGCCCGCATGCCGGTCATCAAGCACTACGACGGCATCTGCCACATCTATGTCGACCGCGATGCCGACCTGGAAAAAGCCCTCGCGATCGCCATCAATGCCAAATGCCAGCGACCGGGCGTTTGCAACGCCGCCGAGACACTCCTCGTCCACCGCGATGCCGCCGCCGCGTTCCTCAAACTCGCCGCCCCGGAGTTTGCATCCCGCCAGGTCGAATTTGTCGCCGAGCCCGAAGCCTTCCAAGCCCTCGCCGGTTTCGGCTACAAGCCCCTCCGCGCCGCGGACGATTCGAGTTTCCGCACGGAGTGGCTCGACCTCATCCTCTCGGTCCGCATTGTCGGCAGCCTCGCCGAAGCCATCGCGCACATCGGGGAATTCGGTTCGCACCACAGCGACGCCATCGTCACCGAAAACGCCGATGCCGCCCGCACCTTCCTCGCCGAAGTCGATTCGGCCACCGTTTACTGGAATGCATCCACCCGCTTCACCGACGGGGGCGAATTCGGGTTCGGCGCCGAAATCGGGATCAGCACCGACAAGCTCCACGCCCGCGGCCCCATGGGCCTCGAGGAACTCACCACCTACAAATACCTCATCCAAGGCAACGGCCAGGTCCGCACATGAAAATTGTTGGCACCCGCACCGCAGGACCCGCCACTGCCGCCGACGCGGTGAACCGGGCCAACCGGCTTATCTCCGAGGCTTTCCGCATCGCACCCCTGAAAAAACCCCGCGGCTTCGTTGCAAAATTCAAGACTTGGCAGGATTACGAAGTTTGGCGGAAATCCCATCCGCACCCCCGCTTTTGGTAGATGCCGACCGAGCCGCATGGTCCTTTGTTGAAAGTCTGCAGCCTCCTGAATGCGGAATCCGCGGAGTATATAGTCGTCGGCGCTTGGGCGCTGATTTTGAACAATGTTATCCGCGCCACGGAGGATGTGGATATCCTGATCGCCGAAAATGCGGGAAATTATCTCAAGGTGATCAAAGCGCTTTCGCGCCTCGAGGACGGGGCCGCAGCGGAACTCAAGCCCGAAGACTTCGAGAACAATGTGGTCGTCAAAATCGCCGATGAAGTCGAAGTCGATGTGAGCAGAAGGGCTTGGTCGGTGACTTTTGGGGAGGCGGCGCCGAACGCACAGCGGGCTTCGGTCGATGGAATCGAAATCCCTTACCTTTCGGTTGCCGACCTGATCCGCAGCAAGCAGACCCAGCGCGACCAAGACCGCATCGATCTGGAGATGCTTCTCCGCCTCCAAAAATGAAAACCCTCGAAGTCCACTACGAGGGGAATGTCCAGGGCGTCGGCTTCCGATACACCGTCAAAAACCTTGCCCGCGAATACGAGGTCTCGGGCACCGTGGAAAACCTCCCCGATGGCCGCGTTCGCCTCGTTGCCGCCGGCGAACCCGCCGAGGTCTCATCCTTCCTCGAAGCCATCCGCACCAGTGCGCTCGCCGGCCACATCGCCCTCGAAACCCCGCGCGAAATCCCGCGCCCGGGCGCCCTCCGCGGCTTTTCCATCATCCCGTGAGCACTCCGGCCGTCCAAATCCAAAACATCACCAAAACCTTCCCGGTCCACCTGCGCCGCCGCCGCGTGGTCGCGGTGAAAAACCTCAGCCTCTCCGTGGAAACGGGCGGCATCTACGGCCTCCTCGGCCCGAACGGCAGCGGCAAAAGCACGACCCTCAAAATCCTCCTCGGCCTCGTCACCCCCGATTCCGGCAGCGCCCGCCTCTTCGGCCGCGATTGCCGCGACTACTCATCCCGCCGCGAGGTCGGCTTCCTCCCCGAGAACCCGTATTTCTACAAATTCCTCACCGCCGCCGAAACCCTCCGCTTCTATGGAAAGGTCTGCGGCATCCCCCGCCGCGAACTCGACAGGCGCATCCCCGAACTCCTCGAACTCGCCGGCCTCTCCGAAGCCGCGGACCGCCGCGTGGGCGGGTTTTCGAAAGGAATGCTACAGCGCATCGGCCTCGCCCAGGCGCTCATCCAGGACCCCAGCCTCCTCGTCCTCGACGAACCCACCGCCGGCGTGGACCCCGCCGGTTCGCACCAGATCCGCGACCTCATCCTCGACCTCAAGAAACGCGGCAAAACCATCCTCCTCACCTCGCACCTCCTCGAGCAGGTCCAGGAAATCTGCGACCGCGTCGGCATCATGGCCCGCGGCGAAATGGTGCGCGAGGGACCCCTCGGCGACCTCGTCGCGGTAAAAAACCAGACCGAATTCGTCGTCGAAAACGCCACGCCCGAGCTCGCGGCGCAAATCGAGCGCCTCGTCCGCGAATCCCCCGCCAAGCTCGTCGCCGCCCGCCAGCCCCAGCGCTCGCTCGAAACCGTTTTCCTCGAGCTGACCTCAAAAAATTGAACCCCACCCCGACAGTCAAACGCGCCTCCGGACGACTCGTCGTCCTCATCCTCATCATCCTCTGCCTGATAGGCTTCCTCGCTACCGTCTCGAACTATAAAAAATTCAACCCACTCAGCACCAACGCCTCCGTTTCATCCCCCGGTAATCCAGCCATCATCAAGGCCCTTTTCGAACCCGGCGCCAACATCCAACCCGGCCAGCGCGTCCTCATCCGCGTCCCCGGCGCCGACCCCGAGCGCCTCGCAGGCACCATCGTTTCCATCGCCACCGACGGCACCGCCACCATCGAAACCACCTCCCCGCTCGACTCCCCCGCAGGCACCCCCGCCACCGCCAGCATCGAAGGAACCCTCCCGCCACAGCCGCAGGATTGACCCTTCGTAGTATTGCGTTTTCCGGACAGGTTAAAAAATTTTCCAGAAACGCCTTGCAAAAGCCATTTTCCGTTCGCTAAGAAATTCCCCGTTGTTTCGGCAACACCCAAACCCAACCCAAGAAGCAAAAAACAAGCACTATGGCAAACCTCACCAAACGCGATCTCGTCATGCAGATCAGCAAACAAACGGGACTCACCCAGCAGGAAGTCTTTAGCGTTATCCAGCTCACCCTGGACGGCATCACAGACGCCCTCGCCACCGGCCGCGATGTGGAACTCCGCAACTTCGGCGTTTTCGAAGTCCGCCTCACCAAGTCCCGCGTCGGCCGCAACCCGAACAAACCCGAGCACGATGTCGTCATCCCGGCCCGTGCCACCGTGAAGTTCAAGTCCGGCAAAATCATGCGCCAGCGCGTCCTGCTCCGCACCGACGAGTTGCGCGGCAAGCAGGGCTAACCGCCCCGCCTGATTCCATCGGGTGGATTCCATCCGGCTCCGCGGAGCCAGACAAAACAACCTCCAATCGATCGACCTTGAGCTTCCCCTCGGGAAGCTCATTGTCGTTACTGGACCCAGCGGCAGTGGCAAGTCCAGCCTCGCCTTCGACACCATTTATGCCGAAGGCCAGCGCCGCTATGTCGAGACCTTCAGCCCCTACACGCGCCAGTTCCTCGAGCGGATGGACAAACCGCTCGCGGACAGCATCGAAGGCATCCCCCCCGCCATCGCCATCGAGCAGGCGAACAATGTCCGCACCACCCGCTCGACCGTCGGCACCATCACCGAGGTCAACGACTACCTGAAGCTCCTCTTACCCCGAGCCGCCAAGGCTTTCTGCCCCGGATGCGGCGGCGAAATCGTCCCCGGCACCCCGCGTTCCATCCTCCGCAGCCTCTTCGCCGCCCACGCCGGGAAAACCCTCCTCATCGCCTTCCCCATCAAGGTCCCGGAAAAAACCAAACCGGCCGATTTCTTCGAATTCCTCGCCGGCCAGGGCTACCTCCGCGTGTGGCTGGAGGGAAAAACCCACCGCACCGACGAACCCCCCTCCCTAAAAAAACTCCCCACCGAAATCCTTGTCATCCAAGACCGCATTGACCTGGATTCCTCAGCCACCCCCCGCCTCACCGAATCCCTCGAAACCGCCCTCCGCCTCGGCAACGACCGCCTCGCCGCCATCGACCCCGCCACCGGCCGCATCGAAACCCACACCTCCGGTTGGCATTGCGCCCCCTGCAGCATCGACATCCGCCCCCCCTCGCCGGGCCTCTTCTCCTTCAACTCCCCCCTCGGCGCCTGCCCGGAGTGCAAAGGCTTCGGCCGCATCATCGGCATCGACATGCAGCGCGCCATCCCCGACCGCTCGCTCTCGATTTCCGAAGGCGTCATCCGCCCGTTCCAGAGCGGCCAGTCCGCCGAGTGCCAGGACGACCTCCTCCGCCACTGCCGCAAGCGCGGCATCGAAATCCACCGCTCCTTCGAGCGCCTCCCGAAACCCGACCAGGATTTCGTCATCCACGGCGAACCCGGCCTCGAGCCGGGCGAAGCCTGGGAATCCGGCGCGTGGTATGGCGTGGACGGCTATTTCCGCTGGCTGGAGGGCAAAGCCTACAAAATGCATATCCGCGTGCTGCTCTCGCGCTACCGCAGCTACCAGCCGTGCCCGAAATGCCGCGGCGGCCGCTTCCAGCCCGAAACGCTCAATTACAAAATCGCCGGCCTCACCCTCCCCGAACTCGCCGCCCTCCCGCTCCACCGCCTTCTCCCCATCCTCGAAGGCCTCCAAATCCCCCACGCCGATTCCTCCGCCAAGCTCGTCCACAGGCAAATCGCCTCCCGCACCGCCTACCTCTGCCGCATCGGCCTCGGCTACCTCTCGCTCGACCGCCCCACGCGCTCCCTCTCCGGCGGCGAACTCCAGCGCGTCAACCTCACCACCTGCCTCGGCGCCTCCCTCGTCAACACCCTCTTCGTCCTCGACGAACCCAGCGTGGGCCTCCACCCCCGCGACACCTCCCGCCTCATCGAAACCATGCAAGGCCTCCGCGACAAGGGGAACACCCTCCTCGTCGTCGAGCACGAGGAAGCCGTCATCCGCGCCGCCGACGAACTCGTGGACATCGGCCCCGGCCGCGGCCGCTCGGGCGGCCAACTCCTCTACTGCGGCCCCGCCGGAAATTTCGCCTCCGCGAAAAACTCCCTCACCGCCGATTACCTCACGGGGAAAAAATCCATCCCCGTCCCGAAAAAACGCCGCAAGCCCGCCGGCCACATCGCCCTCAAGGGCGTCACCCACCACAACCTCAAAAACCTCTCCGCGAAATTCCCCCTCGGCGTCCTCTGCGCCGTCACCGGCGTCTCGGGCTCGGGAAAAACCTCGCTCGTCCGCGATGTCCTCCACCGCCAGCTCGTCGGGGGCGATGCACCCGAGGAAGAAGCCGCCGGCTTCGTCAAATCCCTCTCCGGCGACGACGAAGTGGACGAAGTCGTCATGGTGGACCAGTCCCCGCTCGCGAAAACCCCGCGCTCCACGCCCGCCGTCTACCTCGGCGTCTACGACCACATCCGCGAACTCTTCGGCGACACCCCCGCCGCCGAAGCCGCCGGCTTCACCCCCTCCAGCTTCTCCTTCAATTCCGGCAACGGCCGTTGCGACCGCTGCAGCGGCCTCGGCTTCGAAAAGGTCGAGATGCAATTCCTCAGCGACCTCTTCCTCCGCTGCCCCGAGTGCGAAGGCACCCGCTTCCGCGCACCCCTCCTGAAAATCCAGGTCGCCGGGAAATCCATCCACGAAGTCCTCGAACTCACCGCCTCCGAAGCCGTCGAATTCTTCGCCCCCCTCGACCCCGCCGGGAAAATCACCGGCCCGCTGAAGCTCCTCGCCGAAGTCGGCCTCGACTACCTCAAGCTCGGCCAGCCCGTGAATTCCCTCTCCGGCGGCGAATCCCAGCGCCTCAAGCTCGTCCACCACCTCGTCCGCCAATCCCGCGAACGCGCCCTCCTCATCTTCGACGAACCCACCACCGGCCTCCACTTCGACGATGTCGCCCTCCTCGTGAAGGTCTTCCACCGCCTCGTGGACCAGGGCAACTCCGTCATCGTCATCGAGCACAACCTCGAAGTCGTCAAATGCGCGGACTGGATCATCGACCTCGGCCCCGAGGGCGGCGACGAAGGCGGGAAAATCGTCGCCGAGGGCACCCCCGAAAAAATCCTCTCCGTCCCCGCCTCCCACACCGCCCGCTTCCTCGCACCCCTCCTGGAGGGACCCGCCCCGTCGGGCCCTTCCCCGCTGCTCAACGAATCCCCCCTCCCAAAAAATCCCCCGCCCGCGAAAACCATCTCCGTCCGCGGCGCCCGCGAGCACAACCTCAAGAACATCGATATCGACATCCCCCGAGACGGCATGGTCGTCGTCACCGGCCTCAGCGGCTCGGGCAAATCCACGCTCGCCTTCGACATCCTCTTCGCCGAGGGCCAGCGCCGCTTCCTCGACAGCATGTCCGCCTACGCGCGCCAGTTTGTGGACCAACTCGAGAAGCCCGATGTCGATTCCATCGAGGGCCTCCCGCCCAGCGTCGCCATCGAGCAGCGCGTCACGCGCGGCGGCGGCAAATCCACCGTCGCCACCGTCACCGAAATCTACCACTTCCTCCGCCTCCTCTTCTCCAAACTCGGCACCCAATTTTGCCCCGAGTGCGATGTCGCCGTCGCCAGCCGCACCCCCACCGCCATCGCCGAGGAGGTCAACGCCCGCGCCGCCAAGGGCCCCGTCAAAATCCTCGCGAACCTCGTGAAGGGCCGAAAAGGCTTCCACACCGAAATCGCCCGCGCCGCCGCGCGCCAGGGCATCGAAACCCTCATCGTCGATGGCAGCCGCGTCGCCGTGGACGCCTTCCAAAAACTCGAACGCTTCAAGGAACACACCATCGACGCCATCGTCGGCGAACTCGATGCGCCCGACCTGAAAAAAGCCGACGACCTCGTCCGCAAAGCCCTCCGCCTCGGCAAAGGCACCGCCCGCCTCGTCGATGCGAAGGGCAAATCGACCACCCTCAGCACGGAGATGAACTGCCCGTCCTGCCAGCGCGCGTTCGAACCCCTCGACCCCCGCCTCTTCTCCTTCAATTCCCCCCACGGCTGGTGCGGACACTGCCGCGGCTTCGGCGAAGTCTGGCGCGGCCTCGGCTCGGGCGATGGCAATTTCGAAACCGCCATCGAGGCCGAACTCGACGAGGAGCGCCGCCACGAGGGCCTCGAGGACGGCGAGCCCCGCCCCTGCCCAATTTGCAAAGGCACCCGCCTCAACGAAACCGCCACCCATGTCCGCATCGGGAAAACCTCCATCGCCGACTTCACCCGCTCCCCCGCCGCCGACGCCCTCTCGCTCTCCGGCACGCTGAAATTCACCGGCCCCGCCGCCGAGGTCGCCCGCGACATCCTCGCCGAAATCACCCAGCGCCTCGAGTTCCTCGCGAAAGTCGGCCTCGACTACCTCTCGCTCGACCGCAGCGCGAAAACCCTCTCCGGCGGCGAGTCCCAGCGCATCCGCCTCGCCGCCCAGCTCGGCTCGAACCTCCGCGGCGTGCTCTATGTCCTGGACGAGCCCACCATCGGCCTCCACCCCCGCGACAACGAACGCCTCCTCGACGCCCTCCAAACCCTCGCCAAAAAAGGCAACTCCCTCGTCGTCGTCGAGCACGACGAGGAAACCATGCGCCGCGCCGACCGCATCATCGACCTCGGCCCCGGCGCAGGCAGCCGCGGCGGCCGGGTCGTCGCCAGCGGCACCCTCGCCGAAATCCTCGGGCACCCCACCTCCCACACCGCCAGCGCCCTCCGCGAGCCGATGAAGCACCCGCTCCGCGGAAAACGCCGCCCCGCCGCCAAGGAGTGGCTCGAACTCAAGGGCTGCCGCCTCCACAACATCAAAAACGAAACCCTCCGCATCCCCCTCCAGCGCCTCACCGTCCTCACCGGCGTCTCGGGTTCGGGAAAATCCACACTCGTCCGCGGCATCGCCGTCCCCTCCATCCGCGACGCCCTCGCCCGCAAGCGCGCCCCCGCCCACTCCGACCTCCACACCGGCATCTCCGGCTTCGAAAACCTCGCCGGCGTCCTCGAGGTCGACCAATCCCCCATCGGGAAAACCTCCCGCTCCACGCCCGCCACCTATGTGAAGGTCTTCGACGAAATCCGGAAACTCTTCGCAAACATCCCCGCCGCCCGCATGCGCGGCTACACCGCCAGCCGCTTCTCCTTCAACAACGAGGGCGGCCGTTGCGAAGCCTGCCTCGGCCAGGGCGTCACCAAGCTCGAGATGAATTTCCTCCCCCCCTCCTACATGCCCTGCCAGGACTGCTCCGGCCGCCGCTACAACCCCTCCACCCTCGAAATCCTCTACAACGGGAAATCCATCGGCGATGTGATGGACATGGCGATCGAGCAAGCCGTCGAATTCTTCGCAGCGCACCCGAAAATCCGCCGCCCGCTCTCGCTCCTGTTGGAAACCGGCCTCGGCTACCTCAAGCTCGGCCAACCCAGCCCCACCCTCAGCGGCGGCGAAGCCCAGCGCATCAAGCTCGTCACCCAGCTCGCCCGCCGCGCCACCTCCGCCGCCGAGGAAATCCGCACCACCCGCAAGGGCAAATCCATCCTCTATGTCTTGGAGGAACCCACCATCGGCCTCCACGCCCACGATGTCGCACAACTGGTCCAGGTCCTCCACCGGTTGGTCGACGAAGGCGGAACCGTTGTGGTGATCGAGCACCACCTGGACATCATGGCCGAAGCCGACCACATCCTGGACATCGGCCCCGAAGCCGGGTCCCGCGGCGGAAAAATCATCGCCGTCGGCCCCCCCGAAAAAATCGCCCAATCCAAAACCAGCCACACCGCCCCCTTCCTAAAAAAAATCCTCACCCCCTGAACCGCACCCCCGTCCCCAGCGCAAAGCGCGGCCCCATCTTCTTCAAAAATGCCCCGCCCCCCGGACGATACGGAGGTCGTCCCTCCATCACAGCGTTTCGTTCCCAAGAAGGGCACCGATTTTGCCTCCGCGCTATACCCAAAGATTCTCAATACCGATGACCGAGATCCCTTCATCAAGCTGGGCGGAAACATTTCCAGGGCAGACAATCCTCAGCTCGTCGAGCCGCAGGTCTTCGATGGCCACCCGCATCGACCTTGTCGTGGCCGGCCTTTCCGAGAGTTTGAATTCGTAGCCGATCCGTTTGTTTCCATCCTGCACGAGGAGGTCGAGCTCCGCGCCGCGTTGGGTCGCCCAAAACCATGCGGGTTGGTTTTTGTGCCGCCTCAGCACCTGCTCCATCGCAAATCCCTCCCACGAGGCACCCGACCGTGGATGGGATTCTACCTGCGCGGAAGTGCCGAGACCGAGGAGCGCGTGGAGAAGGCCAGAATCCCGGAGGTAAATTTTGGGGGACTTAACCTGCCGCTTCGCGATGTTTTCAAACCAGGGTTGCAACTGCCGAATCACGAGTGTCTCCGTGAGCGTGTCGAGATAAGAGCGAACCGTCTTGTCGCTGAGTCCCATGGATCGGCCGATCTCCGAGGCGTTCCAAACCTGCCCGTGCGAGTGCGCCAGCATGGTCCAAAAACGCCTCATGGCCGGCGCGGGCACGCGGATTCCGAAATTCGGCAGATCGCGCTCGAGAAATGTCCGGATGAACCCCTCGCGCCAGGCGGCGCTGTCCGCTTGGGTGTGGGCGAGGTAGGATTTTGGAAATCCCCCGCGCATCCAAAGTTCACGCCATTTTGAGACACCGGTTTCGGAGAGGTCGAACCCGCCCATGTCCACAAACTCCACTCGACCGGCGAGGGTCTCCGATGTTTCGCGGATGATCCCCGGTGAAGCGCTGCCCAACAACAGAAACCGGGCCGGAATCGGCTTGCGGTCCGCCAGCACACGAAGAACAGGAAAAATTCCTGGCATGGTCTGAACCTCGTCGATCACCACCAGTCCGCGCAGCGGAGAGAGCGCCAACTCGGGGTTCGCCAATCGCATCTGGTCACCCGGCGATTCCAGATCAAAAAAGACCGACTTTGTTCGCGCCGCAAAGGCCTTGGCCAGCGTGGTCTTGCCGCACTGTCGCGGACCCAGAATCGCGCAGATCGGAGATCGCCGGAGCGCTCGGGAAACCGATTCGACGTATGCCGACCGATCAATCATTGTTGAATATTCGGTTTTTATTTCCGATTATTCAACAATAAAAATTCGAGATAAAGCCTGCCGATCACACACAAAAACCTGCGACGCGCCGCAGGAAAATCACGGTTGGCCTGACCCGGTGACCATTTTGAGGATGGAGGCGGGGTTCAGGGTGGAGGCTTTTTCTTGGATTTGGGGGAGGTGGCGGGCGTGGAGTTCGCGGGCTTTGGCCTGCAGGTTGGCGAAGGTTTGTTTGGCGGCGGCGGTGTCCAGGCGCCCGCCTCCGCGGTGGTATTGGTCGGCCAGATGGCCGATCGCGTAGGTCGAGGCGAACGAGAATGCGGAGCCGGTGAGCTGGCCTGCGGCTTTTCCGACGAGCTTGCCACCCATTTTTTTGGCGAAGCCACCCATGAATTTGCGGGCAAATCCCTCGACCATTTGCGAACCGAGGCCAATGCCTCCGACCGCCAGGAATTCCTTGATGCGGGAGCGGTCCCACTCGATGCCGTGCGTTTTTCCGATGCGGTAGACCATTTTCATCTGCATCGGGAGGATGGCCATCGTGGCGAGCGTGTCGGGAAGGAGTTCGAGCGCGCCGTTGAGGATGGAGTAATTGAGGATCATCGAGCCGTTGTCGACGGCGGCGGCCGGCTCGGGAGCGGGCAGGGCCGGAGTGGCGACAGGTGCGAGAACGAGGGGCTCGACGGTTTTTTCAATATTGGCGGATTGGGAACTGTCGATTTGGAGTGCGGAGCGGAGGTTCTCGAGAAAGGCGCGCTCGGGGGCGATGAGTTGGCCGTCGGCCTCGCAGACTCCGAGGGCCATTTCGTAGGCGAGTAGTTTTTCGTTTTGGCCCGGGAGGGCGGCGGCGGCATCGGCGATGGCGGCGCGGCCGGTGAGAACGCGGCGGACGAGGCCGGCGGGGTCGGGCACACCGAGGTCGGTAGCGATGCGGCGGACCTCTTCGCGCTCGGTGTCGGATTTCGATCCATCGCTGAATGCGGCGAGGAGGCAGATGGTGAGGAGGGCTTCGTTCGATGCGGAGTCGTTTTGCGGGATGTCCATAGCGCGGGGTTGGGGGCGGGTCAGGCGGGCAGGATTTTGAGCCACTCGGCGACCTGTTTGCCGAAAAAGATGAGGGCGACGGCGACGGCTGCGAAATAGACGATGGTGGCCACTCCCCAGGCAAGCGAGACGATGACCATGATGCCGTCGCGTTCCATCCAGCCGATGGCGGCAAAGACGATCATGAGGGCGGGGAAGAAATTGTTGAGCGGGAGGTTTGCCATGGGGACGGCGAGCAGGGCGCCGCCGACGAGGATGAGCCCGCCGACGATGCGGTGGCCGCGCTCGCCGGTGACCCAGGAGGAGCACCGCTCGCGGGTGAAACGGCGGCAGAGGCCGAGGAGCTTGCGCGAAAAGGCGAGGGCAGTGAGCCAAACCTTGCCGTGAATGCGCATGTTGCGGGCTTTTTCGGGGAGCTTGAGCGTGTCGTGCCCGCGGACCATTTGCCACCCGATGGCGATGAAGGTGACGCCGCAAATCACGGTAAGCGGCCCGAGCGGGACGGGCTGGACGAACGGGACGGCGAGCAGGAATGCGGCGAAGCAAAAGCCGTTTGCCCCGATGTGGTCGAGGGCTTCGGAGAGGTTGATGCCGTCGGCCGCGGCGTGCTTCACACAAATGTCGAGCGCGTGGTCGATGCCGGGCGGGTTTTGTGCAGCGTCCGCCATCTCTTAGCGGGCGGGGGCTTTGCCGAGGAGGGAGAGGTTGCGCTCGAAGACGCGGGCGAGGATACGGGCGTCATCGGTGAGCCCGATCTCGGGGATGGAATCGGGGATGATGTCGACCCCTTTAAGAATGTAGTAGCCGGCGACGGCCGCCTCGCGGAAGTGCTGCGGGAGGGGCTCGTTGGCGGTGGCGGCCTCGTCCGACTCGAGGAACCGGACGAGGGCCGCCACCCCGTCAACGAAATCGAAGTGGCTGCGGGCCTGATCGAGTTTGGTTTTGAGGAGCAACTCCCCGGTGAGGCCGCGCAGGCGGCGGAATTTTTCCAAGTCGATCGACCCGCTTTGGGAGTCGATGAACTCATCGATGGAAACGGCTTTTTCGGGTGCGTTGGGCGGCACGATGATCCTTGCGCGTTGAGTGAGGGGTTTCAATGTTCGTCCCGCCGGCCCATCAGGAGCGGCAACAGGTGCCAAATGAAGTAGGCCAGCGAGGTGATGAACGCGGCGACATAGGTCCAGGCGGCGGCGTTGAGGACGCGGTTCACGCCGTCGGTTTCGCCGAAGCTGGAGAGGATGCCGCTGTGCTGGAGGGCGGCTTTCGCGCGGGCGGAGGCGTCGAACTCGACCGGAAGCGTGACGAGGTTGAAGAGCATGATGATGCCCCAGCCCACAGCCATGAGGACGATGCCGGTGTAGGTGTTTACAAATCCGGTGAACATGCCGATGAGCGGGAGCCACATGACGATCTGGCTGGCGATTTGCGTGGCGCCGACGGCGGCCATGCGCAGGTGGAGCGGGGCGTAGGCGCGGGCGTGCTGGATGGCGTGCCCGGCTTCGTGGGCGGCGACGGCGAGGGCCGCGACCGAACTGCCGTGGTAGTTGTCCGCGCTCAGGACGAGACGGCGGTGGCGGGGGTCGTAGTGGTCGGTGAGTTCACCCTCTTGGGATTCGATTTGGACGCCGTCCACGCCTGCATCCTGGAGCACGCGGGCGGCGGCTTGGGCGCCGGTGAGGCCGGTGAGCGAAGGCTCGGCGGCATATTTCCGGTAGACGCTCTTGACCCGCATGGAAGCCCACAGCGAGAGGAGCATGGTTCCTGCAAAGAGAAGAAGTGGTATTAGCATTCGGCGAGTGTCGTTGATGCTTGTGTTTTGAAAATTACGAAAATAAAAATCTAAGTTTAGAAAAATATGAACCTTCAACTCAACTATCACCATCTCCGATATTTCTACGCTGTGGCTGCTCGCGGAGGCATTACCGGCGCATCGGAAGCGCTAAGGGTTTCCGCTCCGACCTTGAGCGCGCAGGTGCGGGAGTTGGAGGGATTTTTGGGGACGGAACTCTTTCACCGGCAAGGGCGAAAAATGGTTTTGAGTGAATCCGGGCGGGTGGTGGTGCGGTATGCCGAGCGGATTTTTTCGCTGGGGGACGAGTTGGCGGAGGTGGTCAAGCGGGGTGAACCCGGGGGACCGGCCACGGTTTTTCTCGGGCTGGCGGATGCGGTGCCGAAGTTGCTGGCGTCACGGTTGCTCGAGCGGGCCTGTGCGGAGATGCCGGAGTTGCGGGTGACCGTGCGCGAGGGACAGCCGGGGGAATTGTTTCCCGCGCTGGCGGCTCATCAGGTGGATCTCGTGATCGCCAATGAACCTCCAGCGGGCTCGATGAAAAATTTGCTGCCGGGCGTGCGCATCGGAAGGCTGGGCGTGCGCTTCGCAGCCTCGCGGGAGGTGGCGAAAAAATTCGGTCGGCGGAAATCGATGGCTGGGTTCCCGTTTTTATCTCCGGCACGGGAATCGGTTCTCAGGCGCGAACTCGAGCAATGGTGGTCTCTCTCGGGTGGAGCGCCCGACATCAGGGCGGAGTTTGACGACTCGGCGGCGATGTTTGAATTGGCCGCGGGCGGGCTGGGAGCCGCTCCGGTGCATGAGCCGGTGCTGAAGGATGTCTGCCGCCGCTACGGGCTGACCGTTCTTCCGCTCAAGCCGGGCATCGAGGACGAGTTGTTCCTCGTGACCGGAGAGAGGCAATACTCCCACGCCGGCATCGAAGTGCTGGCCCGCTGCGCCAAGGGAATGATCGAGGCGAACAGCGGCGAGTGATTGGAAAAAGCCGGGGGCCGAGGGGTTAAGAGCCGGCGAGGGCTGCGAGGGCGGCTTGGGATTTTTCGGCGTGCCACTTTTCGTATTCCGCCTCGGGGAGGACGCGGATTTTCGCCTTCATGTTGTAGTGGCCGGTGCCGCAAAGCTGGCTGCAGGCGAGTTCCAATTCCGCCGGGCGCGTGACCGTGAAGTGGACCCACTTGATCGTGCGGCCGGGGACGGCGTCCTGGTAAAGACGGAACGAGGGGACATAGAAGGAGTGGATGACATCGCGGCTGCGCAGGAGGACATGGACGGTGCGGCCGGCGGGGATGACGAGTTCGGTGGTGTTGAAATCGTCCTTGCCGGCGGGGTCGTCGGGGTTGACGGCGAATTTGTTGTCGACCGTGAAGCCGGTGGGGGTGGATTCGCCGAGCTTGCCGTCGGCGCCGGGGTAGCGGAAATCCCAGCCGTATTGGTAGGAGACGATGTCGACGGTGACGGCATCGGGGGGGATGGGGGACTGGGTGAGCTCGCCCCAGACGCGGTTGCCCCAAATGGCGAGGGTGAGGAAGATGGCGGTGGGGATGATGGTCCACCAGAATTCGAGGGTGTTGTTGCCGTGGCTGTAGAAGGCCTTGTGGCCGGGGCGGCGGCGGTATTTGACGAGGTAGTAGATGTAGACGCCCTGGGTGAGGACGAAGACGGCGAGCGTGAGCCAGAAGATGAAATTCAGGATCTGGTCGATCTTTTCGCCGCCGGTGGTGAGGTTGGTGGGGGCGTAGTAGAGGTTGTGGGTGCGTTCCTCGCCGATGAGGGCGCGGGCTTCGGGGACGAAGGCGCCGAGGAGCAGGAGGCCGAGGGCGAGGATGCGTGGAAGTTGTCGCATGGCGTGGGTCAGGCGGCTGGTGCGGCGGGCGCTGGCGCCGGCGCGGGAGGTGCGGCGGCGCCGGCGGCGGGCTGGGTTTCGGCCGGGATGGCCTTGAGTTCCTTCTGGGTCCAGGGTTCCTTGCGGTCTCCGCTGTCGGCGCGGACTTTCGCGACATATTCGGCGGTGATGGGCGGCGCGGCGTTGCCCCATTCGGAGCGGATGTAGGTGAGGATGGATGCGATCTGTTCGTCCTTGAGCTGCGCCCACGGGGGCATGGCATTGTTGTAGGTGTTGCCCTTCACCTGCATGGGGCCCTGGGCGCCGGCGAGGAGGATTTTCACGAGGTGGTTGTCCCCCACCCAATCGCCTCCGACGACCCATTCGCTGGCGACGAGCGGCGGGAACTGGCCGGCGACGCCCATGCCGCTGGTCTGGTGGCAGACGGCGCAATTTTGGTTGAAGAGTCGCTTGCCGACGACCCTGGGGTCCGGCGGACCGGCCTGTGCGGCGGCGCCGCCTGCGGCGAGCTCGGGGTTGTAGACATCGGGTTTGAAGCCGCCGCTGTTCCCGGCGAGGTGGAAGCCACCCCAGAAGATGAGGACGCCGGCGAGGATGACGAGCCAGAAGGGCAGCGGGGAGCTTTTCTCGACGGGCTCGGGCGCCTCGCGCAGCTCGGGCGCGTTGGCCTCGATGCTGTCGTGGCTGCCGGGATCGTTGTTGGGCGTTTGGTTCACTGTGGATTACTGGGCTGGCGGGGGCGGCGCTTCGGGGAGCGCGTAGCTTTGGTTGAGCGAGAGGAGGTAGGCGGCGAGGGCTTTCGCCTTTTGCGTGGGCACGACCTCGTAGCCGGGCTTCGGCGCGGCGGCGCCGGTGAGGCCGACGACGGATTCATTGGAAGGCTGGCCCTGGATTTTCCTCACCTCGTAAAGGTAGGAGTAGGAGGGCATGGTGGACCAGGGGACGACGCTGCGCGGGGCGTAAAGTTTTTTGTGGATGGCGTTGGCATCGTCGTTGCGGGCGCCGTAGTTCGAGAGGTCCTGGCCGGTGCGGTTCGAGCCGGGGAATGCGGTGGTGCGGCGGAGGTAGTCGCGGGCGACAGTCTGGCGTTTGCCGAGTTCCTTCGCGATATCCGTGGTGAGCGGGGCGAGGCGCACCTGCTGGCTGTGGCACTCCACGCAGCCATTGGCCGCATAGACTTTTTCGCCGATGACGGCGAGGCCGGGGAGCGTGGGCGGGAGGGTGCCGCCGGTTTCCTCGTCGGGCAGGGGCTCGAGGACGGAAAGATTGTTGTAGGAATAGGCGACCACGCCGATCCATGCGGAACCGAAGAGGACAAGGATGCCGAAGAAGAGCGAGGGCAGTTTTTTCATACGGCGACGGGCTCGGTGGAATCGGCTTCACGCACGGCAAGGTAGGCGGGCGCGGCGTTTTTGCGGGTGTCGAGGAGGATGCCCGCGAAGAGGAGTGCGAAATTCGCGGCGGAGAGGAAGAGCAGGATGAAGCCGACTGCGGACATGAAGCGGAACGGCCAGATGAAATCCAGGGCGCTGCGGAATTCCACGATGGGGTTTGTGAGCGCGTAGGCCTGAATGAGGCCGCCGGTGAGGAGGTCGATGACGATGAGGCCGACGCCGACTGCTGCGAGCCAGTAGTGCCATGCGACGCCGCCGTGGCAGGGCCACTCGTGGCCGGTGAGGCGCGGGACGATGTAGTAGATGGCACCCGAGGCGGCCATGGCGAAGAAACCGTAGAAGGCGAGCACCGTGAGGGCGCGGCCGATGTCCGAGAAATGCGTGACGGCGTTGACGGCCGGGAGGGAATTGATGGCGTTCAGCACCCAGTAGGCGAAGAGGCAGCCGATGCCGGTGGCGAGGAAGCGGAGCGCCGGGCTCCAGCCGACGGTGGCGTAGTGGCCGGAGAGGGTGAGGTGGAGGTTGACGCCGATGGCGAAGGCGGGGACGAGCATCATCACGGAGGCGGCCACGCCTGCGCTTTGGATCCATGCCGGGACGGGGCCGCCGATGAGCGAGGCTCCCGCGGTCCAGGAACCGAAGAGCATGAGGGTCCAAAAACCGAGGAGGTCGAGGTGGTGGCTGGCGACCGGTTGGCCGGAGGCTTTCGGGATGATGTAAAACGCGGCGGCCGCGCCCATGGGGGCGAGCCAGAGGTTCACGAACCCGCCGGCAAACCAGTAGGCGATGGCGGGCTGTGCCGGGGCGTTGACGGGGTTCCAGACGAGAAGGGTGTTCGCGGCGGCGAAGAGCCACGGGAAGGCGAGGAGCCCGGCGAAGAGGAACCACTCGGCCACGAAAAGGGGCGAGTCGCCGCGGCGGAAGAAGGTCAGCAGCGCCCAGATGGCGACGAGAAGGTAGGAGAGGAGAAGGATGGGTGTGGAGTAGCCCGGCAGGCAGAGGAGAGGGAGGGAAGTGCTGTCGCCCGAGAGGATGCCGCTGGCGCCGATGAGGAGCCCGAGGTTCCAAACGATGCCGGCGCTCACGAGCAGCTTGTGGTGGTCGAGTTCCACGCGGCAGAGGCGGCTGGCGAGCCAGATTCCGGCGCCGATGGCGGCGGGGGTGGCGAAGCCGTAGGCGAAAATGGTGGTGGCCGCCTGGGTGATGCGCCCGTAGGTGAGGAAGCTGATCCCCTCGAGGAACCACGGGAGGATGAGCTGGACCGAGGCAAGGGTTTCCAGCGCGAGGCCGAAGACGAGCCAGAAAAGGGCGGAGCCGAAGAACAGCAGGACCGGACCGCGCGTGGAGGCATCGATGCGGGCGCGGTCGGCGGTCGAAAGCGTGTTGGCGGAAATGGACGGGAAGGCGCTCATGGGTTCTTCTTCGATTTCCTCTTTTTCGGTTCGGGGGTGGGTTCGGGCGTGGGCTCGGGGGTCGGTGCGAGCTCGGCGGCATTTTCCGCCGGCGTGGCGACCGGTTGCTCTGGGAGCGGATCGTCCGGGGCGTTGGCGGAGGGGATTGGGTTGCCAGCGGAGTCGAGGATGGGGTAGGCGGGCGCGGGTTTTTTCGCGTTGAGCGAGGGGAGGACGAGTTTCATCGCCTCGCCGATCGGGATTTGCACGCTGCCTGCGGGGCGGTCCACCCAGGCGTAGGTGTTGAGTTTCGCGGCATCCTCGGCCTGGAGGTCGGCAAGGTTTTTGGTGCGCTCGGCATCGCGGGCGGCGTCCTCGGGGTTGGGGTCGGCAGCCTTGCCGCCGCGGAGGATGGCGGTGGCGGCGAGGAAGAGGGCGAGCAGGCCGATGCCCAGCGCGAACGGCCAGAATCCGGACTTCTTCGGCGCGGGGGCTTCCGCGTGTTGGACGGTGGATTGCATCAATTCTTCAGGGCGATGGATTTCTGCAGGCGCGGGTCGCGGAGCGGCCAGAGCGGGGCGTCGCCCAGGCGCTTGAGGAACACCGCGGCCAGCGTGCAACCGATGGCGGCGAGGCAGGCGATGTCGAGCCAGCTCACCACCACGCCCGCCTTGTGGAGCGCGGGCAGGACGACCACATAGATGTCGAGAAGGTGCATGGCGAGGATCCAGACGGCCATGCCGCAAAGGAACGCCGGGCTCTTTTTGCCGAAATTGAAAAGCAGGAGCAGGAACGGGACGAAGAAGTGGCCGACGACGAGGGCGGTGCTCAGGATTTGCCAGGTCTCGGTGTTCCGGCGGAGGTAGTAGGTGGTTTCCTCCGGGATGTTCGCATACCAGATGAGCATGTATTGGCTGAAACCGATGTAGGCCCAGAAGATGGTGAAGGCCAGCATGAGCTTGCCCATGATGTGGTAGTGCTCGAGCGTGACGACATTTTGGAGGTAGCCTGCGTTCCGGAGGGCGGTGACGACGAGGACGAGCACGCACATGCTGCTGAGCGCGGTGCCGGCGAAAATGTAGACGCCCCACATGGTGGAGAACCAGTGGTAGTCGAGGCCCATGAGCCAATCGATGGCCGAGAAGGTGAGTGCGACGGCGAAGAGCGGGAGGCTGGCGAAGGTGATCTTGCGGTTGATGAGGGTGTAGCGGGCGGCGCCGGAGGAGTCCTGGTGGATCGAATTCGCGCGGAGCCAGACGGCGGCGATGCCGAAGAACAGGAAGTAGCAGGCGGCGCGGATCCAGAAAAATTCCTTCGTGAGGTAGGGCCACTTTTCGTCGAGGAGGAGGTCCTGGCCGGGGAGCTTGGTCATCCAATACCAGAGTTTCGGCGCGACGAAGACGAGCGGGATGAAGAGGACGCCCATGACCACGAGCAGGCTGGCGATGTTTTCCATCTGGCGGCGGACGACGACGCTCCACTCGGCATCGACGGCGTGGTGGACGAGCGTCCAGAACAGGCCGCCCATGCAGATGGTGAGGAAAAAGGTGAAGGCGAAGAGGTAGGAGAAGGCGAACTGCTTCGTCTGGGTGAAGGCGCCGAAGCCCACGGCGGCGAAGGACACGATGGCAAGCGCAACGAGGCCGAGGAAGCGGCCGCCGACATGCTTGTAGTCGAACATGTGGCTGCCGGGTGTGGATGGTTCGTGTCCGCTGCTCATGGGTTCTGAGATTCGAGTTTCGTCCGTTCGGCGGGCGGGAGGTCGTTGACGGTGGCGCCGCCCTGGGAGAACTGCAGCGCGCGCATGTAGGCGACGATCGCCCAGCGGTCCTGGACCTGGATGCGGTCGCCGTAGCCCATCATGGTGTTTTTGCCGTGGGTGATGGTGTTGAAGATTTCGCCATCCGCCATATCGCGGATGCGGGTTTGGTTGAGGTTCGCAATGGCGACGAGGCCGTATTTCCCGGCGATGCCATTCCCCGCGCCGGTGGCGCCGTGGCAGACCTGGCAGGAAATCGCGTAGCGTTCCTGGCCGCGGGCGATGAGTTCCGGCGTGACCTCGAACGGGATGCCCGTGCCCCACTTGTTGTCCATCTTGCCGGTGTCGAAATACGAGACGCCGCTGGAAAACCTGACTTGCTTGTAGGGGCTCTGGGATTCGCCGGTGGAGCCGTCGATGGGCTTGTGGAGGGGCATGGCGTAGCCAAGCGGGACGGTGCCAGGGACGGGCTCGCGGTTGCCGCGGCCGTCGGCGAAAAATTGGCTCGGGACCTGTGCCTTGACTTTAGGCTGGTGGTCCATGTCGGGGAAAATTTCGATGGGCGTCTTCTGGGATTTTTGGCCGCGGAAGCCAGCGACGGTCACCACGAGGACTACGAGGAGGGCGAAAATGTAGAAAAAGTATTTCAACATGGGGTCAGTCGCCGTGGATGGTGGTGATGTTTGTGCCGCCGAGGGATTCGAGGAAATCCTTCACGGAGCGGGGCGAGAATTTCGGGTCGGTGGACTCGATGGCGACGAAGAATTTGTCCTCGGTGACCTTTTTGAAGCGGTCCCAGTTGAAGAGTTCGTGGTTGAGGCGCGGGAGGCCGTTCATGATGAGCATCCCGAAGACGGCGGTGAAGGCCGAGAGGAGGATGGTCAACTCGAACATGATCGGAAAAAAGGCCGGCACGGTGTAGAGGTTCGTCGGCTTGCCCGCGACGATGAGCGGGTAGAGGAACGACGAGGTGCCGAACTCGAGGGTGACTGCGGTGAGGAAGCCGGTGAGACCGCCGAAGAAGACGACTTTCCCGAGGATCGAGCGCTTGAGGCCCATCGCCTCGTCCATGCCGTGGATCGGGAACGGCGAGAAGACATCCCACTTCGAGAAGCCGGCGTCGCGGATTTTTTCGGCCGCGTGGTAGAGGTCGCGGGCGGACTGGAACTCGGCGGCGACCCCGTAAACCGGTGCTGATGTGTTTCCGGCGGCTTCCATTTTAGTGCTTCTCCCCGTGGTGTGGGTCCGCCTCGGGCAGGACCGCTTTGACTTCGAACATGCAAATCATCGGCAGGAAGCGGATGAAGAGCAGGAACAGCGTTGTGAAGAGGCCGAAGGTTCCGACGAAGGTGCAAACATCGACCCAAGTCGGGTGGAACATTCCCCAGGCGGAGGGCATGAAGTCGCGGGCGAGCGTGGTGGCGATGATGACGAAGCGCTCGAACCACATGCCCGCATTCGGGAACTGGACGATGATCCAGACCCAGAGGAGGTGGGTGCGGAAGAATTTGAACCAGAAGAGCTGCGGGGCGACCACGTTGCAGAACATCATGGCCCAGTAGGCCCACCAGTAGGGGCCGAAGGCGCGATACCAGAAGGCCGCACGCTCGTAGGGGTTCGCGCCATACCAGGCGATGAACAACTCCATGAGGTAGGCGTAGCCGACGATGGAACCCGTGAGCAGGATGATTTTGCACATCTTGTCCACGTGGTCGATGGTGACCAGGTCGTGGAGGGGTTTGTAGATCGCGCAGGCCGGGATCATGATGGTGAGCACCATCGCGAAGCCGCCGAAGATGGCGCCGGCGACGAAGTAGGGCGGGAAAATCGTGGTGTGCCAGCCGGGGACGACCGAGGTGGCGAAGTCGAACGACACCACCGAGTGCACGGAGAGCACGAGCGGGGTCGAGAGGCCGGCGAGGATGAGGTAGGCCATCTCGTAGTGGCGCCATTGGCGGTTGCCGCCGCGCCAACCGAGGGCGAGGACGCCGTAGACGAACTTCCGGATTTTCGTTTTGCAGCGGTCGCGCAGCGTGGCGAGGTCCGGGATGAGGCCGGTATACCAGAAGAGGACCGACACGGTGAAATAGGTCGAGACCGCGAAGACATCCCACAGGAGCGGGGAGCGGAAGTTTTGCCAGATCGCATTGGCATTCGGCACCGGCGCGAGCCACCACGCCATCCACACGCGGCCGACATGTAGTGCGGGGTAAATGCCGGCGCAAACGACGGCGAAGAGCGTCATGGCCTCGGCGGCGCGGTTGATCGAGGTGCGCCACTTTTGGCGGGTGAGGAAAAGGATGGCCGAGATGAGCGTGCCGGCGTGGCCGATGCCGATCCAGAAGACGAAGTTCGTGATGTCCCACGCCCAGCCGACGGGGTGGTTGTTGCCCCAAACGCCGACGCCGGTGGAGATGAGGTAGCCGAGCAGGGCGACGCAGAGGACGGTGAGCGGCACGGTGATGCCCATGGAGACCCACCACCAGGCGGGGGTTTTGCCCTCGACGATCGAACTGATGTAGTCGCTGATCCAGCCCATGGTGCGCTGGTTGAGCACGAGCGGCTGGCGGACGAGTTTCTTGTCGTCTTCCGTCAACTGCTCGGGGTGTTCGGCGGTGGCTTGGGACATTTCCTAAATCCTAATGGGCTGCGGGCGCGGCGTGGGCGGGGCCGGCCGGGGGTTGGGCATCGTGCGGCGCGGCGTGGGAATCGCCGTGGTGGCCGCTGCCGTTTGCCATGCCGACCTGGTCCGCACCCGGCATTTTCGGGTTCGGGTTGCGGATGCGCGTGAGGTAGGAGACGCGCGGTGCGACATTGAGGTATTTAAACATCGTGTAGGCGCGGGGGTCCTTGCGGAGGCGGCTGACCTGGCTCTTCAGGTCCGCGACATCGCCGAAGACGAGCGAGTCGTTCGGGCAGGCCTGCTGGCAGGCGACTTTGAACGGGGCGATGGGCGTCTCGCTGGCGGGCGTGGGGCCGGCCTCGACGAGGCGGGAAATTTTCGCCTCCTCGATGCGCTGGATGCAAAAGGTGCATTTTTCCATGACGCCGCGCATGCGCACGGTGACATTCGGGTTTTTCGACATCTTGAGGCTGTCGGCCATGCCTTTTTTGGCGAGTGGACCCCAGTAGAGCTCGTCGAGCGGGCGCTGGTTGTAGTCGAAATAATTGAAGCGGCGGACTTTCCAGGGGCAGTTGTTCGCGCAATAACGGGTGCCGATGCAGCGGTTGTAGGCCATGAGGTTCAGGCCGTCCTCGCTGTGGACCGTGGCGTTGACCGGGCAAACGGTTTCGCACGGGGCGTTCTCGCAATGCTGGCACATGATGGCCTGCGAGAGCATCTCGGGGTCGTTCGCATCGCCGGCGAAATAGCGGTCGAGGCGAATCCAGGCCATGTCGCGGTTTTTTCGGACCTGTTCCTTGCCGACGACGGGAACATTGTTCTCGGCCTGGCAGGCGACGACGCAGGCATTGCAGCCGGTGCAGGTGTTGAGGTCCACCGTCATGCCCCACTGTTCCTTCGAGGTCAGTTCGGGGTGCGTGTAGAGCGAGATGTTCGGCGGGATGTGGCTGTCCATGCCCATTTTCTGGGCGAAATCGGGCTCTTTTTCGAAGCGTTCGATCGTTCCCTCGCGGACGAGGTCGCGGCCTTCCATGCTTCGGTGCTCCTGCGTTTGGGCCATCGGGTAGTCGCGGCCGGTGACCTTGAGCGAAACGCCCGGCAGGACGCGCATCGCGGCGGTGGTGCGGAGCGGGTAGGCATCAAATCCCACGCCATCCATGAGGGCGGAGACGTTTTTGCGACCGTAGCCGAGGGCGATGGAGAGCGAATCGTCGGCGTGGCCGGGGGCAACGAGGGCGGCGGCTTCGATGGTGTTCTTGCCGTCCGAGATTTCCACGATGTCGGCAACGAGGTCGTAGTTGACATCGTTGCCGAGTTTTTCGGCGATGTCGCCGAGGATGTCGAAGTTGTTCGCCTTGACGCCGAGTTTCTTCGCGGTGGCGGGGCTGAGGAGGACAGCGTTGTCCCAAGTGAGCTTCGTGACGAAATCGGGCGTCTCGAGGAGCCAGGAGTTGTTCGCGTAGCGGCCGTCGTCCACGCTGGAGCTTTGGAGGAAGACGAGTTCGAGGGCGCCGGGTTTCGCAGCGGAAGCGGTTTTCGCGAGTTCGGCCGTGGCGGCGGTATTGAAAGAAACTTTTGCGGTGGCGTAGGCGGAACCGGGCAGGAAGCCGTCGCGGAGGAAAGCGTTCCAAGCCTCGTCGGTGGGCTTCGGCGCGATTTGGTCAAAGGTTTCGCGGATGAGCGAGGGACCTTGGGGCGCCGGTGCGCCGGCGAGTTTGTTGAGGATTTCGAGTTCGGAGGCGCCGTTCCAGAGGGGCAGGATCATCGGCTGCACCGAGGTGTAGGTGCCATCGCAGGTGCGGACATCGCCCCAAGCCTCCAGGAAGTGCGCGGCGGGGACATGCCAGCGGGAGAGCTTCGCCGTTTCGTCCTCGAAGAATCCGAGGTGGACGGTGTCGGGGACTTTTTCCAGGAGCTTGGCAAAACCAAGGTCGGCGGGGGCGTTGTAGGCCGGGTTCGCGCCAAGGATGAAGAGGGTTTTGACCTCGCCTTTGCCGATGGCGGCTGCGAGGTCGGAGATGGAGGCGGCGGCGGGCGTATCCGCCTTCACCGGGGCGAGCGTGGCACCGATATTGCCGAGGGCGGAATTGATGGCGTTCGCGAGGGCTTGGACCGGCGCGGGGGTGAGCGGACCGGTGACGACAATCGAACGGCCGGGGTTCGCGGCAAGGTCGGCGGCGCATTCGTTGACCCAGACGGGGTCGATGGAAGATTCCGATTTCGGGTAGGCATCGGCGACGGCGGCGAGATTGGAATCCTTGGTGATTCCAGCGATGGCCGTGGCGAGCTGGCGCGTGAATTCGCCGATCTCGGAGGCCTTGCAGCGCAAGCGGTGGTCGGCCATGCCGCCGGTGACCGTGTAGTGGTTCTCCACGGCGTAGAGGCGGTTCATCGGCGCGCCCTTTTGCTCGGGGTTGCGGCGGGCGGCGAAGCCCTGCGCGTAGCCGATTCCGGTCTCGATGGGGTTCAGGAAATCGCTGTCGATGGCCAGGACGATGTCGGCTTTTTTGAAATCGGGGATGAGGCGGATGCCAGGACCGAACGAGGCTGCGGCAGCCGTGGCGGCGGGGACTGCGGCAAGGGGGTCGTATTCCGCCCAAAGGAGCCCAGGGTATTTCGCTTGTAGCGAGGCGCGCAGGCGGTCGCGGGTGGGCGAGGATTTCGGTTCGGCGAGAATGGCAAGGCCCTGGCCGTCGCTGGCGGCGATCGATTGGACGAAGGCGTCGAACGCGGCGGGGTCGGCGGGTTTTCCTTTTTCCGTAATCTGCTTCGAACGGTGCGGGTCGTAGAGGTTCAGCGTCTCGGCTTGGGCGAAGCTGTCGGTGCCGCCATTGGTGAATGGGTGGAGCGGGTTGCCCTCAAGCTTGGTCGGGCGGCCGTCGCTGGTCGTGGCGATGAGCGGAACCGCGCCGTAGCGGGCGGGCATGGCGGTCGCGTAGTAAAGGAACTTGCCGGGGATGGTGTATTCGACGCCCTTGGTGAACGGGACGAGGTAGGACTCCGGGCGGCGGCAACCGGAGAGGCCCACGCCGGCGAGCGCGATGGAGGCGCCCATGAGCTTAATGAAATCGCGCTTCGAAAGGCCGCTGTCCTGGAAGAGCTCGGCACCGCGCGGGAATTCCCGCTGCAGGTGCTTATGGAATTCGGGGTCGCCCTCGAGTTCGCGCAGGCTGCGCCAGATGCGGGGATTTTTTTCCGGGGGCGGGTGGTGGAGGTCTTTCTTCATCGGTGGCAGCCTCCGCAAGTGACGGGCGGGTTGACTTCCCACTCTTCCTTGAATTTCAGGCCGATTTCGCGCTGGGTCTCGCCCTGCGGCGGCTTCCAGGCCATGTTGTAGATTTCCTCGGGCGGGCGGAGGTGGTTTTCCGGCGCACGGTGGCAATCGAGGCACCAGGACATGCTTTGGGGCTCGTGCTGGTAAACGACCTTCATTTCGTTCACGGCGCCGTGGCAGCTGTAGCAGCTCACGCCGCGGTTCACATGGACCGCGTGGTTGAAGTAGGTGTAGTCGGGAACCTGGTGGATGCGGACCCAGTTGACAGGCTGGCCGGTTTTCCAGCTCTCGCGGACGGCGGCGAGTTTCGGGCTGTCGGCCTTGATCTGGGTGTGGCAGGACATGCAGGTCTGGGTGGTCGGGACATTCGAGTGCGAGGCGACCTCGACGAAGCTGTGGCAATAGCGGCAATCCATCCCGAGCTGCTGCACGTGGATCACATGGGAGAACGGAACCGGTTGGTTCGGCTCATACCCCACGCGGGTGTATTTCGGCGTGAAGTAGTAGGTGATGCCTCCCACGATCGCGGTCGCTAGAGCGCCCAAGCAGATGACCAGCTTAAGCGGGATCCAGTTCGTCCACTTTGGAAAAAAATTCGCCATCGGGTCAGCTCGCCGTTTTCCTTATTTTTCCCCCAATTTCGGAGAGGGGGAGGACACGGGGGCTGTTGCAGTGAGGCGGCGAGGCGGATACATGTGTGGGACGTTCGAGCCATGACTCCAAATTCATCCGCGCCTGTCAATAGATTCGCGAAATTCCTGTTGAAAAAAATCGCACCCGTGTGGGTGGTTTTTTTGTTGCCTGCGGCGGCGATCCTGGCGCAGGAGGCCGCGCAACCGAAGTTGCCGGTGGTGGAGTTGCGGGTCGGCGGGAAGGCTGTGGATGCGGAAGTGGCCGATGAGGAGCACGAGCGCGCGGCGGGCTTGATGTTCCGGGAAAAACTCGGCGCAGACGAAGGAATGCTTTTTGTCATGCCGCGGCCGGGGCCGGCGGGATTCTGGATGAGCAACACATTCGTTCCTCTGACCATCGCCTATCTCGATGAAAAGGGGACAATCCTCGAACTCCACGATCTCCAGCCCCGCAACGAAAAAGTCGTCCGCAGCGCGTTCCCGAACATCGCCTACGCGCTTGAGATGCCGCAGGGGTGGTTCACCGAAAACAACGTCTGGCCGGGCGAACGGGTCACCGGTTTGCCAAAACCCACGGGCCGGTAAAACGCGGCGGCTTGCGTTTGCCCCGGCGGTGCGTAGATTGAATCCACACGGGGGCGTAATGGTTTCGACTTCGAGTGTGAAACCCGGCCCGCATGCCGAGGATGATTCGTTGGCCTCGTAAAAAATCGGATCACACAAACAAACGCAGATTACGAAGATCTCGCTCTCGCGGCCTAATTGAGCCGTGACGCGTTCCGGCGGACGCCTGCTAAGCCGGAACGCGACGACAGCAGGCTGGTCCGGGATGGGGCGACCGCTACCCCGGGTGAATCGATTCCGTGGACGCTTTGGCAGGGGATGCGTGGCGGTTCGCCAGCCCCGGCCGAGACCAAAGACCGCCTAAGCATGTAGAAGGTTGTGCGGATCGTTTGAAGGACAGGGGTTCGACTCCCCTCGCCTCCAGTTTTCCCGGGCGCGGCTACGGCGCGGCCTCGATTTTGATGAAGGCTTTTTCGTCCTCAGGCAAAACGGCCTCGTGCCGCGTGTAGTCGGCGGGCGTGTTGGATTGGTCGGCGGACTCGGTGGATGCGAGGGTTGCGGTGAAGCCCGACTCGAGCGAGGTCGCGAGGCGGACCGTGTAGTTCATACCGGCGCGCTTGAGGAAGGTGATGCGGACACGGCCGTCGATGGTTTGGCCGATTTCGACGAGGCGGCCTCCGGCGGTTTGCGGGTTCAGGCCGAAGGCGAATTCCTGTGCATTGGTCCAGCCATCGGCGTCGGGGTCGGCAGTGGGCGAGGCATTCCCGCCGGCGAGGCCTTGCGAGGAGGCCCAGGATTCGAAAGTGCTGGGCAGCGCGCTGACGGTGACGGCGGCTGAGGTGTTCGCGGTGGTGTAGTTGCCAGAATCGGCGGGCGTGAAAGTCACGGAGAAATTCCCGGTGCCGAGCGGCGGGATGGTGTTGGGATGGGTCCAGGCGAACGCACCGGCGATGCTGGCGTTTCCTCCGCTGAGCGTGGAAGTGGCGAGCGAGTTGCCAGAAACAATCGGTGAGGCGGATGGTGCCTGAGTGATTGTTGGAGTGCCTTTGGCCACGACAACGGTGCGCATGGTGTTCGGCGAGGTGTTCCCGGCGGAGTCGGTGGCGGAGTAGAGGAGTTGGTATTCGCCGGCGGCGAATGGATTCACGGTTCCGCTGATGTCGACGGAAACCGCCCCATCCACGGCATCGGTAGCGGTGGCACCGGGATCATTGAACGGCCCGCCGAATGGAACTTCGATGGTGGAGTTTCCGTTGAGCGTAACAACGGGCGGGGTTTGGTCGGTGACATGGACGATGCGATCCTCGGTGGCCGTGGCATTGCCCGTGTCGGAGGCGCGGTAGGTGATGATGTAGGTGCCGACCACCATGGGATTGACGACCCCGGAAATCGTGACCGGCCGCGAACCGTCCTGCTGATCTGTGGCCACCGCTCCCGGCTCGGAATAAACCGTGCCGTGAGCGATCGTCATGGGGCTTGTGCCATTGAGAGTGATGACCGGCGGGGTGTTGGCGGTGGTGCGCAGTGATTGAATAAAGGTGTTGTTGTTGGCGTTGTTTCCGGTGCCGAACGTCAGCGAGCGGGCGATGTCCGCT
This sequence comes from Verrucomicrobiota bacterium, assembly GCA_018970255.1. Classification (GTDB taxonomy): domain Bacteria; phylum Verrucomicrobiota; class Verrucomicrobiia; order Chthoniobacterales; family Terrimicrobiaceae; genus UBA967. The sequence goes on from JAGWWS010000016.1 coordinate 30,393, forward strand.
CCCGAGGAGGAGTAGAAATCCGCAAGAGAGCGCGATGGGCTGAGAGCGAAACCAAACGGGCGATTGGATGTGAGATCCCTCGAAGCGTTGAGTTTTCTGCCGTTGAAATTTGAGAAAAGCGAGCCGGCGCTGCCCACAGAAAGGGCATGCATTCCTCCCGCCACTCCATCGGCTCCGGTTCCCGCCGGCTTCAGCATAACCATGTCCGTGGAGGAAATGTCGAAACCGCCGGAAGCCACTGTGAAAAGACTCGGATTCAGGAGATTCGCCCGGATGACAAAGTCCGAGCCATCGAGATCCTCGGTGGAGTTTGTGGAAGATAGGACGATCAGCGTTCCGGCACTGAGCGACTGCCATGTCGTGGAGTTTGAGAAAATGTATTTGCCGCCGAGGTCGGCGCCGACATTTGAAGAAAAATCCTTGAGCACCGCACCGCGGAGATCGGCTGTGCCGCCGGGAGTGCCGCGGGCGGTGACGAGGATTTCCAAAAGATCTGCGGTGCCATCGTTGAGGAATTTGTTCACAACAGCCTCCAGCGGAATGGAGACATCATCGGTGGTGTCGCGCACTTGGAGAGTGTAATTCGCCGTAGCGGTTCCTCCATCGCCGCTGGCGCTGAGCACAATGGTGAAATTTCCCTTCGCCGTTGGCGTTCCGCTGATGAGTCCTGTGGCGGTGTTTACGGATAGTCCGGAAGGCAATCCCGTGGCTCCATAGCCGTTTGCGGTGGTGGAACCTTGCAGGCGGATTTGGAGAGAGTGCGATCTGCCGCGGTAAGCCGACCCGCTGCCGCTGGTGGAAATCACAGGCGGCGCAACGGCAATCACGGTTCCGTTGACAGAGATGTTTTTGACACCGGCGCCGCCCGCGCTGTGGGTGATGCTGCCGGCGAAGGTTCCGCCGGTGGAGCGCGACGCCAAGCGGACCTCGATCGATGTTTGAGCAATCGCTCCATTGGACGGGCTGATCGAAACGCTGTTGGTGAAATTGCCCGCGCCTTCCGGCCTCAACTCGAATCCCGACGGCGCCTGGATGTTTAAGTCTCCAGTGAGCCCGCTGCCGGCAACGGTGTAGGTTTGGAAGTTCGAGGGAGTGTTGGTAGTGGTGGAGAACGGCTCCAAGGCGGCTGTCGAAAGGCTCAGCGTCGGAACCGGAGCCGTGGTGTTGCCCGAGAGGGGGAGGTATTGAGGCACGGCGCCGCCGCCGGAATGGATCACAGTTTCCTCATGGGCGCCGAGCGTGGCGTTTGCCGAGAGACGGACGGAGAGATTCGCCGAGATCGAACCGCTCGCTGGTGTCAAAACCAGACTCTGCAAAAACACACCCCCGCCCGCGCTTACCTCGTAACTCGGAGGCGCCATCACCGTGATGTCGCCGGTGAGTTGAGAGCCCGAGAGCGAGTAGGACTGCGCCGTTCCTGCGAAACCCAGTGATGAGGAAAACCCGGCGAGCGATGATTGCGAGACGGCCAAGACGGGATTCTTGATCGTGATGAGCAGGGTTTTCGAATCGCTGCCGTAATCATTTTGAACCGTCAGCCAAACGCTGAAATTTCCAGCCAACTCCGGCGAGCCGGTGATTTCCCCCGTGGATGGGTTCATGGAAAGTCCCGCCGGGAGTCCAGAAGCCAGGAAGGCCTTGGGGCTATTCGTGGCCTCCACCTGAAAATCGAAAGGCTCGCGGAGTTTGCCCGTGGCGCTGAGGCTTCCCGAGATAGCAGGCGAAAGCGGATTGGAGCCAACGGTGATCGAAAGTGTGGCGGTTCCATCGCCCGCGGCGTTGTTGGCGGTGAGGGTGGCGGCGTAGTTACCCGGAATCGTCGGCGTGCCGGAAATCACGCCCGTGGCCGGATCGCAGGACAGCCCTTCTGGCAGTCCCGAGGCCGAGAAGGACAGGGGATTGTTGGTGGCGGTGATTTGGTAGGTGAAGCTGGAAAACGCGGTGGCCGAAACGATCAGGGGACTGTTGATGAGGGGACTGTTGCTGGGTGCCGTCGATCCAATAGCCCCGGTCACCACGAAATCGGGTCCGGCCGTGGTTCCGTTCATTAAATACAGATTGCCACCGGACGAATTCGCCCCGAATGCCACTAATCGGAAATTAACCGTCGTGCCGCGAGGAAGACTCTGGAGATCTGTTTCTCCGGAGAGAGGGATTTCGCCGACCGCAAACCCGCTCGAACTGTTGGATGTCCACGTGGAAGTGGATCCCAGATCACGGAACTCCCCGGCGCCAACTTGGTATTGCCATTGCCCAAAGCGAGGCCCCGTGCTGGAGCGCCGCATTCGGTGGGGCAGGATCGATCTCAAAGACAACGGAGTGTCGCTGTCGGAAGTGATGCTGAAACTGAAAAAATCCGCGGCTTGAATGGCATCCGCCAAAGTGCCGTTTCCAAAACCATTGCCGCCCCACGCATTCGCCGCACCTGAGCCGGAGGTTTGCACGCCATCTCCCCGCATCAACCCGGAAGTCGTCACCGAGGAAGAGGTCTGGTTCGCCGTGAAGGGCGAGGGCCCGTAATTGGCGGCCCCGCCTGACAATCCGCCCATCTCCCATTCCACAAGCGTGATGGATTCCGATCCCGCGAGAAACATCTCGCCGTAAAGTTGAAGGTTCGCCGTCGCGCCGCCGCCTGAATGCGTGATGTTTCCGCTACTTGCGCCAAGCGGCGCGGAGGCCTTGAGCCGCACACGCACGGGGGTTGCCGCCAGCGAACTTCCCGATGGAACGAACACCAGTGAGTCCGCATAACTCGTTCCATCGCCTGAAATTTCAAAGTTCGTAGGTGCTGCGGCCGTCACAGAACCTGTCAAATTGTATCCCGAAACAGTATAGGTTTTTTCTAGGCTCGGACTGCCTTGGGTTGCCGAGAAACCCGCTAGCGAACTCGGCGAGACCGTGAGAGTGGGCAGGTTCGAGAGAATTTGCCCGGCGAGTCCTAATGCCACCGATTGCGCTCCCGATGTGGAGTGGACGATCTGTCCTTCCAAGGTCCCCGGTGTCGAGGAGGTCGCGATGCGCACATAGATCGGAACATTCACCAACGCTCCGGCCACCGGTGGGATCGAAAGCGTCTGGCTGAAAAGCGTGGTGTCGCGGCTCATTTCAAAACCCGCCGAGGCGTTCAGCGTAACCGCTCCCGAAAGATTCGATCCGGAAAGAGTGTAAGTTTTCGACAACCCCGGCGCCCCCGCTGTGGCCGGGAGCCCGGCCAGCTGTGTGGTCGAAAGCGAAAGCGTGGGCGTGTTCGATGTCAGAACCGTGAAAACCGCCCCACTCGAATCCGTCCCGTTTGTGGAAACCACGGTGATGGCTCCGCTCGTCGCTCCGGAAGGCACAGATGTGGAAATCTGCGACCCGTTTCCGCTGACGGTCGCCGTTGCCGCCACACCGTTGAAGCGCACCTGCGGCGCACTCCCGAAATTGAAGCCCGAGATCGTCACGGGCGTTCCCGGCGCGCCGCTGGTCGGCGTGAATGAGGTGATCACCGTCGGCGAATTCGGCCCCGTGCCGGTATCCACCACATTTTTCAAATAGGTCGCCAGCGCCGGGTTCAGCGCCTTGATGTCGCGGAAAAACTCGAAGCCTGTTACCGACTCGATCTCCTCCACCGATGTGATGTATCCCTGCCAGGAACCCAGCGTGGTGCTGTTGATGTTCGGTGTGAGCAACGCGATCACCCGGCTTGAGGCCGTCACCCGCTGCGCCGCGGTTCCATTTCCCGCTGGAACCTTCACCGCGATTTTCCAAACCGACGCCGGAATCGCCATGCCGTTCGAAAGCATCGACCCTCCGAATTCCGAGGGTCCGGAAATAATCACCACCTCGCTCCCGTCCGCAGCCAGAGTTTGGCGGCTGTAATTCTCAAAATCCCCCCATAGGCCCTGGTTGTTCCGCGAGGCTTGCGGGATGATGTTACTCATCACGAAAGTCGCCGCGTTATCCGCGTAACTCAGGGTCCGGTCAGCCGAAGGCGCCATGTGCCCGCGATCCCAACCCGTTCCAAACGCCGCCGTCCCCACCCGCAGATAACCGCTCGGCAACATCGTCTCCACCGACCAAGCATCCGTGCGATCCGTCGCGCCGCGGTCCGCATTCGACAAACTCCACCCCACCCAGTTGGCCTGCCTCGTGTTGTCATTATACGAGAGAACGAACTGATCCCTCGGAATCAAATAATCCGTCCGCCGCGTCGCATCGACCGCAGCATCCGTCGGACGCCCGAGCCCAGTTTGGTTTCCGACACCCAACCGCGCCTCCGCAAAATGAGACGTGGAAACAACTGAAAAAGAGAAAAGTGACAATACCAAAACACGACGCAATTTATTCAAACTGCTCGCGCAAGGGCACCGCGTTATGGAAAGGAAACCTGACAAGTGTTATGTGAGCATAAAATTGACTCCCTCATGCGATTTTAGTCAAGTTTGGGCTTGTCACAGATTGCACATAAACTGTTAGGTTTCCCACTTGATTCCATCGCCCGCTGCTGGTGTGTTTGAGGCGTGAGGAATTGGTTGATGGCTTTGGGACTCGCTGTGGGATCGGGGCTTTTTGAGTCCCGTGCGCAGGCGACAATTGAGGAGGAGTTGCAGGCGAGTTCCGAGGAGCACATGCGCGAGGAACTCGGCGTGAATCCCATCACCACGCCGGCGATCGCGGATCTTTTGCGCGATCTCGAAACCTTCCGCCCCGTGCCGGTGGCGTTCATGGAAAAATCCGACCGCGGCGCGTCGTTCCCGAACCGCATGCAAACCGCGATGCACTTCGGTTCGCTCGTCGCCGACGGGTTCATGTTCACGGTCGCCGAGCGTCCGCAGGATATTCAAAACATCGGCAAGGAACTCATCCGCCAGGCCCGCGCGCTGGGCGTGGGCGAGCGGCTTACGAAGCGCAGCAAGAGCCTTTTCGAACTCAGCGATGCCGCCAACTGGGCCGGCATGCGCGAAGAACTCGTCCGCACGCAGTCCGATGTGGAGGAATCGATGATGGAACTCCATGATGAGGAGATGGCCCACATGGTGAGCCTCGGCGGCTGGCTCCGCGGCTTCCAGCTTGGCGCGCACAGCACGGTGGAGCGCTACTCGGAGGAGAAAGCCAAGCTCCTCGGCCGTGTGGAAGTGATGGACTATTTCCTCGACCGCCTCGGCACCCTGAACCCGCGCCTCAAGGAAACCGACTTCGTCCGGTCATTCATCGAATCCATCAAAAAAATCCGCACCGCCGCGCTGGAAACCCAAGGCGCTCCGCCCAAACCGGAACAGGTGGAGAAATTCAAAAAACTCGCCGACGAGGCGGAATCCATCGCGATGTCCAAAGTGGATGCCGACGGCAAATTCGCGCCGGCGCTCTGACCGAATCCCGGCGCTCGCGGAGCGCCTCCACTGCCGAACCACTCCCGTATTCTCGATTGCCCAACGCCACCCGCAGGTCTATCACGCCACACATGCCCACCCAAACTCAGAATCCGCTTCGCGAAGGCCTCACCGCCAGGGCCATGCCCGACCCGTGCTCGCTCGTCATCTTCGGCGCCACTGGTGACCTCACCCACCGCAAGCTCGTCCCCGCCCTCTACAACCTCGCCGCCGACGGCGCGCTCCCGCCCGCCATCAATGTCCTCGGCTTCGCCCGCCGCGACAAAACCGACGAAGCCTTCCGCCAGGAACTCGAGGAGGCCTCGCGCAAGTTCTCCCGCCAATCCATCAACGACGAACTCTGGGCCAGCTTCGGCGCGAACATCGGCTACCACCGCAGCGAGTTCGACAACGCCGCCGGCTACGCCTCGCTCGCCAAGCGCCTCGACGAACTCGACGCCACCCGCGGCACGCGCGGCAACCGCCTCTTCTACCTCGCCGCCGCGCCGGACCAGTTCGAGGTCATCCTCGACAACCTCCGCGCCAGCGGCCTCAGCACACCCAAGGAGGGCACATGGTCCCGCGTGATTGTGGAAAAACCCTTCGGCACCGACCTCCCCAGCGCCAGGAAGCTGAACGACCTCGTCCAGCACGCCTTCGACGAGTCGCAGACCTATCGCATCGACCACTACCTCGGCAAAGAGACCGCGCAAAACATTATGGTCCTCCGGTTCGCCAACGCCCTCTTCGAGGCGATGTGGAACGCCCGCTACATCGACCACATCCAGATCACCGCGAGTGAACCCCTCGGCGTCGAGGGCCGCGCCGGCTACTACGACAAATCCGGCGCCCTCCGCGACATGGTGCAAAACCACTTGCTCCAGCTCCTCTGCCTCACCGCCATGGAGCCGCCCGCAGGGCTCGATGCCGATTCGATCCGCGACGAGAAGGTCAAGGTCCTCCGCTCCCTCCGCCCGCTCGCGGGCGACGATGTTTTCAAGCATGTCGTCCGCGCCCAATACGGCGCCGGCGCCATCGACGGCAAGCGCGTGGCCGCCTACCGCGACGAACTCAATGTCAACCCGGAGTCGGAGACCGAAACCTATGTCGCCCTCGAGGTGAATGTGGACAACTGGCGCTGGGCCGGCGTCCCGTTCTTCGTCCGCGTGGGCAAGCGCCTCCCCAAGGGCGGCACAGAAATCGCCGTCCACTTCAAGAGCGTCCCGCCCGTCCTCTTCCGCGCCACCGGCGAAACCATCGACGACAATGTCCTCGTCATCCGCATCCAGCCCGACGAGGGGATCTCGCTGCGCATGAGCGCGAAGATGCCCGGCGCCAGCCTCCGCATCGAGCCCGTGAAAATGGATTTCCACTACGGCACCAGTTTCGGCAAGGCCACGCCCGAGGCCTACGAGCGCCTGCTCCTCGACGCCATGAGTGGCGACCCCACCCTCTTCGCCCGCCGCGACGAGGTCGAGGAAGCCTGGAAATTCGTCGACTCCATCCACGCCGCCTGGAAGACGCGCAACGACGACCTCGCGTTCTACTCCTCCGGCACCTGGGGACCCTCGCAGGCCGACGACCTCATCAAGCGCCACGGCGCCACCTGGAGGCGGCTGTAAAAATGGAAACAGCCTTCGAGCCAGGGCTGCCCGTCGAGATCGGCCGGATCGAAAAGGAGCTCGGCAAACTCTGGGAGTCCAGCGGCGACACCAAGACCCGCGCCTCCCTCATCAACCTCGTCGTCTACACCGAGGACCCCGGCTCCACCTCCGCCGACACCGCGCTCATCTCCGCCATCGCCGGCAAGCACGCCTGCCGCGCCATCCTCATCATCGCGAACCCCCGCGCGAAGGAGTCCGTCGCGAAAGCCTGGATCAACGCCCACTGCCACATGGCCGGCAAAGGCCGCCAGATTTGCTCCGAGCAAATCACCTTCCGCCTCGACGGCGACAGCGCCGCCGCCCTCCCGAACATCGTTTTTTCCCACCTCGATTCCGACCTCCCGCTCTGCCTCTGGTGGAAACACGACTTCCCCGAGCCGCTCGACGAAAAACTCTGGGGATGGGTCGACCGCGTGATCTACGACAGCGCCTCCTGGAAAAACCCCGCCCACCAGTTCGCCCTCGTCCGCCACATCTCCTCGCGCGAGGGCAACGGTATCGTCCTCTGCGACCTCAATTGGACCCGCCTCTTCCCCTGGCGCTACGCCCTCGCCGGGATGTTCGACCACTCCGCCGCCCTGCCCTGCCTGCCGGAAATCGGAAAACTCTCCATCGCCGCACCGCCTTCCGGCCGCACCGCCGCCCTGCTCATCGCCGGCTGGTTCGCCAACCGCCTGAATTGGCAACTCGCCTCCGACGGCCGCTCGTTCACCTCCGCCCAAGGCCGGCGCATCGCCTTCGAAATCGAAAGCGGCGCGGGCGCCGGGATCCTCGAAAGCGTCCGCCTCGAGTGCGGAAAAGCCTCCTTCGAGCTCAAGCTCACCGAAGACGCCGAGTTCTTCGAATCCACGATGCGCATCCCCGGCATCCCCGAAGCCCACCAGCTCTCCCCCGCCCCGCAGGGCCGTTTGGAGGAAACCCTGCTGCGCGAACTCAGCCGCGCCGGCCGCCACGCGCTCTACACGAAATCCCTCGACACCGTCCTGCAGCTCGTCGCCCGCTGATACCGCTCCAAGCGGATTTCTGGGCAAATCACGGCAACATCAAGAAAGAATCCTCTCACCGGCTTGGCACCCCCTCTTTTGTTGACTATTCCAATCTGGAAGACACTCTTCCGCGCCCGCCATGGAAAACGGAACATCCCAACCCGCACGCGAAAACCGCCTTTGCCGGTTTGTTGATTCGGTGCGTCGTTTTTTCTGCGCCACCGCCGTCATCGCACTGGCACTTGGTGCCGCCCCGGCCGTCGGCGCAGAGGCGACCGTGCGCGTGGGCATGTTCCCGAACATCACCCACGCCCAAGCCCTCGTGGCCGCAAACATGACCCGCGAGGGGAAGGGTTGGTTCGAAACCCGGCTCGGAACCCCCACAAAAATCGAGTGGAATGTCTACAACGCAGGTCCCTCGGCCATGGAGGCGTTCTTCACAAAGGCCATCGACCTCACCTATGTCGGGCCCAGCCCAGCGCTGAACGCCCATGCGCGCTCGAACGGCAAGGAAGTCCGGGTCGTTTCGGGCTCGATGTTCGGCGGCGAAGCGCTCGCCGTCCGCAACGGCACCATCGCCACCCCGCAGGACCTCCGTGGAAAAACCATCGCCACCCCGCAGCTCGGCAATACGCAGGACATCGAATGCCGCGCGTGGCTCATCGGCCACGGCATCAAGGCCACGCTCGTGGGCGGCGACGCCCGCGTCATCCCCACGGCGAACCCCGACATCCTCCAGCTTTTCCTGCAGGGCAAACTCGATGCCGCCTGGACCGTCGAGCCCTGGGTCACGCGCCTCATGAACGAAGGCGGCGCCGCCATCCTCTACTCGGACCCCCACGCCCTCACCACCATCCTCACCGCCCGCTCCGGCTTCATTTCGGAGAACCCGGAAACCGCCCGCAAATTCGTCGAGGCCCACCGCGAACTCACCGCTTGGATCCTCGCCAACCCCGAAGAAGCCCGCATCCGCGTGCGGAACGAACTTTCCGCCATCACCCGCCGAGAAATCAGCCAGGCGCTTGTGGACGAGGCATGGACGCGCCTCTCGCCCGGCACCGAACTTTCCATCGAACCCTTCGAAAAATTCCTCGCAAAAGCCCGCAAGGTTGGTTTCCTCCGCGCGAAGATCGACCTCTCGAACCTCCTCTGGCTGCCATGAGCCTCGAATCCGAACTCGCCAACGCCCGGGCCGAACGCATCGAAATCATCGGCGTCACGAAATCCTTCACCACGGACCGCGGCACCGTTGTGGCCCTGGACAATGTCAGCCTCAAGGTCGCCGAGGGGGAATTCCTCTGCCTCGTCGGCCCCAGCGGCTGCGGGAAATCCACCCTGCTGAACATCATCGCGGGCCTCGACGAACCCACCTCCGGGCGCGCCCTCGCCGCCGGCCAACCCATCCAAGGCCCCGGCCGCGACCGCATGGTCATGTTCCAGGAGCACGCCCTCTTCCCGTGGCTCGATGTCACGGGGAATGTGATGTTCGGCCTGCGGCTCAAAACCGGCCTTTCGAACAAGGAGCGGCGCGAGGTTGCCGAATACTACCTCCAGCTCGTCGGGCTCGAAAAATTCGGCCGGGCAAACATCCACGAACTCTCCGGCGGAATGAAACAGCGCGTGGCCCTCGCCCGCGCCCTCGCCCCAAACCCCAGCGTCCTCCTCATGGACGAGCCCTTCGCGGCCCTCGACGCCCTCACGCGCGAGCAACTCTACGGCGACATCCAGCGCATCTGGGAGGCGCGCCGCAAGACCATCATCTTCGTCACCCACAATGTCCGCGAAGCCGCCTGCCTGGGGGACCGCGTGCTCCTCTTCTCGCCGAACCCCGGCCGCATCCAGGCGGAATTCCATATCTCCCTCCCTCGCCCCCGCGACATCAACAGCGTCGAACTCGCCCGCCACTCGACCGAAATCACCGCCGCCCTCAAGGGGTTCACCTCCACCGCCGGCAGGCAGGCCTCCGAATGATCCGCGCCATTTCCTCAATCGCATTTTTCGTCGTCCTCCTCCTCTCCTGGGAGGCGGCCTCGCGCTCGGGCCTGTATTCGCCGGTCCTCCTGCCCTCGCCTCTCAATGTCCTGGAATACCTCTGGCAGTCCGCGCTCGACGGCACGCTTTGGTCCGCCACCCTCGTCACCATGCAGCGCCTGCTGGCCGGCTACGGCATCGGCCTCCTCTTCGGCATTCCGCTCGGCCTGCTCACAGCCCGCTCCCGCATCATGCAGGACACGCTGGGCCTACTGGCGCTTGGAATCCAAACCCTGCCGAGCGTCTGCTGGGTCCCGCTCGCGCTCCTTTGGTTCGGGCAAACCGAAGCCGCGATGCTCTTCGTCGTCGTCATGGGAACGCTGTGGTCCGTGCTCATCGCCACCAGCGACGGCGTGCGCGCCATGCCCCCCATCTACCTCCGCGCCGCCCGCACCATGGGCTCCACCGGCCTGCACACCTGGTTCAATGTCATCCTCCCCGCCTCGCTGCCCTACCTCGTCGGCGGGATGAAGCAAGGCTGGGCGTTCGCCTGGCGCTCGCTCATGGCTGCGGAAATTTTTGTCACCATCCTCACCGGCTTCGGCCTCGGCCAGCTCCTGCAATACGGGCGTGAACTCCTCGCCATGGACCAGGTCGTGGCGGTCATGACCATCATCATCGTCATCGGCCTCCTCGCCGACCGCATCCTTTTCTCCCCCTGGGAACGCTTCTTCCACCGCCGCTGGGGCACCGGCTCGGTGAAGTAAAAACTCGGCCACTGCTGCGGACCGGAAGCCCGCTTTTCAAAAACCCGATTCTCTGGAAACTTGAATCTCTCGCATGGAATTGTTCTCCGCCGCCACGCTCGTCCTCTGCGCCGCCACATTGTCGGGAATCATCTTTCTGATTCTGCGTCAGCGTCGCAACGCCGCCAACGAGCGCACCGAGTCGGCCCGCGTGCTGGAAACCCTCTTGCGCTCGGAACTCGCCACCCAACGCGCAGACTCCCGCTCCGAGAATTCCGCCGCCCGACAGGAACTTCTGGAGTGGTTGCGCACCGCGCTCGGCCAGCACTCGGATTCCACCCGCGAATCGCTTCAAACGAATTCCGCCTCCGTCCATGCGCTCCGCGAATCGCTCGACCAGCGCATCACGGAATTCCGTCAAACATTCTCCGACTCGACCCGACAGGAAATCCAAACCCTCGCCGCCTCGGTCAAAAACGCCTTCGACCTGCAGAACCAGCAACTCGCGAACCTCGCCCGACTCAGCGAGGAAAAACTGGAAGCCGTCCGCACCGCTGTGGAAGGCCGCCTCGCCGCGATTCAGCAGGACAACAATGCCAAACTCGAAGCCATGCGCGCGACGGTGGAGGAAAAACTCCAATCCACACTCGAGCGCCGGCTCGGCGAATCCTTCAAAATCGTGAGCGACAATCTCGACAAGGTTCAAACGGCAATGCTGAACATGCAAACGCTCGCCGAGGGCGTGGGCGACCTCAAACGCGTGATGACGAATGTCACACGCCGCGGCGCCTGGGGGGAATTCCAGCTCGCCGCCATCCTCGAACAATTCCTCAGCCCGCAACAATACGACACGAATGTCGCCACCAAGGGCGGAAACGAACGCGTCGAATTCGCCGTGAAACTCCCCGGCCGCGATGCCGAACGCCCGACCGTCTGGCTCCCCATCGATGCGAAGTTTCCGAAGGAGGATTACGAACGCCTCGTTGCCGCGCTCGAAGCCGGCGCGAATGACGAGGCCGAGGCCGCCGCGCGCCAACTCGAAACCCGAATCAAGAACAACGCCCGCGACATTCGCGAAAAATACCTCAACCCGCCGGCCACGACCGATTTTGCCATCATGTTCCTGCCCACCGAGGGCCTCTACGCCGAGGTCCTCCGCCGCCGCGAACTCACCGAATCCGTCCAACGCGAACACCGCGTGGTCATCGCCGGTCCCACCACACTCGTCGCCTTGCTGAACAGCCTGCAAATGGGCTTCCGCACCCTCGCCATCGAAAAACGCTCCAGCGAGGTCTGGCAAATTCTCGCCGCCGTGAAAACGGAGTTCTCGAAATTCGGGTCGGCGCTCGACAGCGTGAAACGCAAGCTCAACACCGCCTCGAACGAAATCGAACAAGTGGGCACACGCACGCGAGTGATGGAACGCAAACTCCGCTCGGTCGAGTCCCTCCCCGAATCGGAAACCGCCGAACTCCTCCCCCCCGACCCCACCGAACTCCCGCCCCCCGCTTCGGAGGATTGACCAAACTCACCCCCTTTCCTCCCTTCGCGCCCTCGCGGCTTCGCGGGCAATCCCCCCTCAGCTCTTCACCGCCTTCGCCATCGGCGAAACGAATTCCGAAATTTTTTCGTAAAGGCCGGGGGCGTTGCCGTGCTCGCCTATGCGGCGGACGATGGCGCTGCCCACGACCACGGCGTCGGACTCCTTTGCGACTTCGGCGGCCTGGGCGGGCGTGGAAATTCCGAAGCCGACCGCCACGGGCAGGGCGGTGTGTTTTTTGATTTCGGCCACTTGGGCGGAGATGCCGGAGGAGATGCTGGATTGCTCGCCGGTGACGCCTTCGCGCGAGACATAGTAGATGAAGCCGCGGGCGGATTTCGCGATGAGTTCCATGCGGGCGGGGGGCGTGGTGGGGGCGATGAGGCGGATGGGGAGCAGGCCGTGGGTTTCGGAGAGTTCGGCGTTGCGGGCGGCTTCGTCGGGGGGGAGGTCGAGGATCAGGAGGCCGTCGGCGCCGGCCGCGGATGCGTCGGCGTGGAAGCGGTCGAAGCCGTAGACATAGACGGGGTTCAGGTAGGTGAAGAGGACGATAGGGATTTGCGAGGAGGTGCGGATTTTTTTGACGGCTGCGAGGACGCCGGCGACGGTGGCGCCTGCGGCGAGGGCGCGGCCGGATGCGGCTTGGATGGTGGCCCCGTCGGCGAGGGGGTCGGAAAACGGGATGCCGAGTTCGAGAATGTCGGTGCCGGATTTTTCGAGGGCGGAGGCGAGCTGGACGGTGGCTTCGAGCGTGGGGTCGCCGGCGGTGATGTAGGCGATGAAGCCGGTTTGGCCGGCAGCGCGGAGGGTTTGGAATTTTTGGTCGATGCGGTTCATGGGTGTGTTGTTTTTTCGGGGCCCCGGGTGATCCAAATGCCGAGGAGGGCGATGTCGGCGGGGGTGACGCCGCTGAGGCGGGCGGCTTGGCCGAGGGTTTCGGGGCGGACGCTGCCGAGCTTCTGGGCGGCCTCGGTGCGGAGGCCGTGAATTTTTGCGTAGTCGATCCACTGGGGGATGGATTTCGATTCGTGGCGGGAGGTGCGGGCGATTTGTTCCTCTTGGCGCTGGATGTAGCCCGCGTATTTGAGGTCGGTCTCGACTTGCTGCCAGGCGGCGTCGGGGAATTGGCTGCGGATTTCGGCGGGGAGGGTTTCGGTGGAATTTTCGGGGCGCTTGAGCCAGCGCGCGAGCGGGAGGGAATCGATTTTGAATTCCTGCAGGCGGGAGCGGAGGGATTCGAGTTGGCGGGATTTTTCGCGGAAGCGTTCGGCGCGCAGCGGGCAGGCGAGGCCGAGTTCGATGGCTTTGCCGGTGAGGCGGAGGTCGGCGTTGTCCTGGCGGAGGAGGAGGCGGTATTCGGCGCGGCTGGTGAACATGCGGTAGGGCTCGGGGGTGCCGCGGGTGACGAGGTCGTCGAGCATCACGCCGATGTAGGCCTCGTGGCGGGCGGGGGCGAGAGCCGGGCGGCCGAGGATTTTCAAGGCGGCATTCGCGCCTGCGACCAGGCCCTGAGCGGCGGCCTCTTCGTAGCCGGAGGTGCCATTGATTTGCCCAGCGAAATAGAGCCCCGGGAGGCGCTTCGTCTCGAGGGTGGTGTGGAGCTGGGTGGGCGGGCAGTAGTCGTATTCCACGGCGTAGCCGGGCCGCAGGATTTCGGCGTTGGCGAGGCCGCGGATGCTGCGGATGAAGGCGAACTGGACTTCGAACGGGAGGCTGGTGGAGACGCCATTCACATAGACCTCGCCGGTGTGGCGGCCTTCGGGCTCGAGGAAGATCTGGTGCTGGGTTTTTTCTGCGAACTTCACGACCTTGTCCTCGATGCTCGGGCAGTAGCGCGGGCCGGTGCCTTCGATTTTGCCGGAGTAGAGCGGGGATTTGTCGAGGTTCGAGCGGATGATTTCGTGGGTGGATTCGTTCGTGTGGGTGATCCAGCACGGGATCTGGCGGGCGTGGAAGGCGCCATCGCGCCATTCGTTGAGCGTGTGGAGGTCGTCGCCGCCCTTGGTGATGGTGTCGGCGAGGTAGCTGAAGAGCGGCGGGGGCTCGTCGCCGTGCTGGGGTTCGCATTGGGAGAAATCAATGCCCTTCGCGAGCAGGCGGCAGGGCGTGCCGGTCTTGAAGCGCTCGACCTCGAAGCCAAGCTCGCGCAGGCAATCGCTGAAGGTTGAGACCCCGTCGCCGAGCCGGCCGCCGGCTTGATTGCGGAGGCCAACATGCAAGAGACCGCGCATGAATGTGCCGGTGGTGACAACGACGGCGCGGGCGCGGAATTGCAGGCCGAGGCTGGTTTCCACGCCTTCCACTCCATCGGGGCCGGACAGGAGGCGCGTGACATTGCCCTGCTTCATGTCGAGCAGCGGCTGGGCCTCGAGGAGCGCCTTCATGCGGAACTGGTAGGCTTTTTTGTCGCACTGGGCGCGGGGGGCGCGGACGCTCGGGCCTTTCGTGGCATTCAGCATGCGGAATTGGATCCCGGTGGCGTCGGTGTTCAGGGCCATGGCGCCGCCGAGGGCGTCGATTTCGCGGACCATGTGCCCTTTGGCGAGGCCGCCGATGGCGGGGTTGCAGGACATTTGGCCGACGGTATCGGCATTCTGCGTGAGGAGGAGTGTCTCGCAGCCGAGCCGCGAGGAAGCCATGGCCGCCTCGATGCCCGCGTGGCCGGCGCCGATGACTATGACATCGTAGGCTTTCGGGTAGGCGAAACCGCTCAAGTTATTCGGACGCGAGGCCGTGTGCGGAGAGCTTCTGCGCGAGGGCTTCGGGCGAGAGTTTGAAGCAATTCTTCAGGATGATGTCGCCGGCGACGAAATTGTCGAAGGTGCCGCGGACGGCGACATTTTCGCCTTGGACGATGAAGGAGCTTTGGTTGCTGAGGTTGCCGGCCCAATCGGCGTGGTAAACGGTGGCGCGGGTGTCGTCGTCCGAAACCGTGACGACGGATGACGGGATGAAATCGGCGCCGAACACGGCCTTCACATCCGGCGTGGTGCGGTCGGGGAGCTGCATGTAGACGGCGAGCGGGTCGCCCTCGGAATCGTCGGCCTGCGTGACCTCGCCCACCCGGCCGTAAACGCAAATGCGCATGCCGTTGTATTTCTGCAGGGCGGCGTCCTCGTTGTTGGAAAAATCGTCCACGATTTGTTCGAGGGTGACGAAGCCGTCGTCCGGGAGCGGCGCAAGGGCCGGCTGTGCAAACAGGGGGGCCGCGGCGAGGAGGAGCAGCGCGAGGGTGTTGCGGAGTGTTTTCATCGTTCAGAAACCTTGGGGCATCGGCTGCGGGCGCTCAACGCAAAAAGCTCCTTTTGGTTGTCGCGGAGGCGCAAGGCGTTTATTCCGCCCGCGTGGATTTGTATCGGGCATTTCTGAGACCCCTGCTTTTCCGCCTGCCGGCGGAGGCGGCGCACAACCTGGCGCTCGCAGGGTTGAAGGCCTCGCCGCCCGATTTGCTGAAAAAAACCTTCGGCCCGCCGCCGCGCGACCCGTTCCGGCTTTTCGGGATCGCATTCCAAAACCGCGTGGGCCTTGCGGCCGGCATGGACAAGAACGCGGCGGCGCCGCGCGCCTGGGAGGCGCTGGGGTTCGGTTTCATGGAACTCGGCACGGTCACCGCCCTGCCCCAGCCGGGGAACCCCAAGCCGCGGTGCTTCCGCTATCCCGCCGAGTGCGCGCTGATCAACCGGATGGGATTCAATAATGCCGGCGCCGCAGCTGTGGCGGCGCGATTGGAAAAGGCGTGGACCGCCTCAAACTGGCCCCGCGTGCCAGTGGGCATCAACATTGGAAAATCCAAGGCCACGCCGGTGGAGCAGGCGGCCTCGGACTACGCGACGAGCTTCAAGCTGCTGCAGCGCTTCGGCGACTACTTCACCATCAATGTCAGCTCACCGAACACGCCCGGCCTCCGCTCGCTGCAGGAGAGCGACCCTTTGCGAAAAATCGTGCAGGCGGTGCGCGCCGTGGATGCCGACAAGCCGCTGCTCGTGAAAATTTCCCCCGACATGGACGAGGAGGAACTCGCGCAAATCGCCGCCACCGCCGTGGAGGAAGGTGTCTCGGGCATCATCGCCACGAACACCACGCTCGACAGGAAAGGCATTGAGGCAAAGTCCTCGCACTCCGGTGGGCTCAGCGGCGCTCCGTTGCGCGAAAAATCCACCCGTGTGATCAAACTCCTGCGGCGGGTGACCGGTCTGCCCATCATCGCCTCGGGCGGCATCATGGATGCGGAATCTGCACGGGAAAAAATCGAAGCCGGTGCAAGCCTGGTCCAACTTTACACGGGCTTCGTCTATTCCGGTCCCGCCTTGATCCGCGCCATCACTGCGGAACTTTCGGAAAAGTGAAACGGGCGCTTTTGGTTGTGTTTTTGGCCGCCGCCGCGTTCCCGGGCTTGGCACAAAGCGAACTCGAAGTGCGTGCGCGTTGGCTCGATTCGCTGGGGCTGCCCTACAACGCCCACTGGACGCCGCCCGGCGAGCCAAAGCCATGGAAAATGGATTGCTCAAACACCGTCCGCTGGCTCCACCGCGAAACCCACGGCTCGCTGCTGCCGAGGACCAGTTCGGACCAATACCTTTTCTTCCGCGAGCGCGGCCGCTTCCGCCGCGCCGGAACCAACCCCGATCGCCTCATGCGCGAACTCCGGCGGGGCGACCTGTTGTTTTGGGAACACACCTACCGCCCCCAGCGCAGGCCGCCGGTGACCCATGTGATGGTTTACCTCGGGCGCGACCAAGCCGGCCGCATGTGGATGGCCGGCTCGCAGGGCGGGCAGGGCGTGGGCGTCCACGAGTTCCGGCCGAAAATGCGGATGGGCGGCTACAATTGGTTCCTGTGGTTCCGCCGCGAGGGGCGGTTCATCGGATACGCGAGACCCTGAGCCGCCTTTTCGAAGAAACTAGGCCAACGGGTCTGTGCCCAGCACTTCGCCGGCGCCGGCTTTTTCGAAGGCATCCGCGATTCCCAGCAGGCGGGATTCGTCGAGCGCCTTGCCGAGGAATTGCAGCCCCACGGGGAGCCGCTTGTCGCCTTCCTCCACGAATCCGCACGGCACACTGATCCCGCAAATGCCGGCGAGGTTTGTGGCGATCGTGAAAATATCGGCCAGATACATCCGCAGCGGGTCGTCCACGCGCTCTCCGATTTTGAACGCAAGGTCGGGCGAGGTCGGGCAAACAATCGCGTCCACTTTTTCGAACGCCTCCGTGAAATCCCGCCGCACCAGCGTCCGCACCTTCTGGGCGCGGAGGTAGTAGGCGTCGTAGTAACCACTGGAGAGCACATAGGTGCCGAGGATGATGCGGCGCTTCACCTCGCTGCCGAACCCCTCCTCGCGCGTCCTCATGTAGTGGTCGAGGAGGTCGCGGGGGTTCTTGGCGCGGTGGCCGTAGCGGACGCCGTCGAACCGCGCCAGGTTCGCCGAGGCCTCCGCCGTGGCGATGATGTAGTAAACGCCCACCGCATATTCCGTGTGGGGCAGGGAGACATCGACGATTTCGGCGCCGAGGCCTTCGCAAAGCTTGATGGCCGCCTCGACGCGTTCGCGCACCCGTTTGTCCATGCCATCGACAAAATACTCGCGCGGCACGCCGAGCCTCGCGCCCTTCAGGTCCCTGCCGAGTTGAGAGGTGAAATCCTCGGGCGGCAAATCGAGGGAGGTCGAATCCCGCGGGTCCCGGCCGGCGATGGCATTCAAAACCAAGGCGCAATCCCGCGTGCTGCGGGCGATCGGCCCGATTTGGTCGAGCGAGGAGGCGAACGCCACGAGCCCGTAGCGCGAGACGCGCCCGTAGCTGGGCTTCAGCCCCACCACGCCGCAAAGCGATGCCGGTTGGCGGATGGAACCGCCCGTGTCGCTGCCGAGCGTGGCGAACGCCTCGCGGGCGGCCACGGAGGCTGCGGAGCCCCCGCTCGATCCGCCGGGGATCCTCGAGGTGTCCCAGGGGTTGCGGGTTTTTTGGAAAGCGGAATTCTCGGTGGAGGAACCCATCGCAAATTCGTCCATGTTCAGGCGGCCGAATGGGATGGCCCCCGCCGCACGGAGCTTGGAGATCGCGGTGGCGTCGTAGGGCGACTTGAAGCCGGCCAGGATTTTCGAAGCGCAGGTGCATGGCTCGCCGAGCACATTGATGGCGTCCTTGATGCCGATGGGCACGCCGCCCAGCGGGAGGCTGGTATCGGCCTTCGCCGCCGCCGCCAGCGCGGATTCGAGGTCCCGCGAGAGGTAGGCCCCGATTTGCGGGTCCGCCGCCGCGATGCGCGCTTCGAGCCCCTTCACGGCATCCACCGGCGTGAAATCGCCTTTGCGGAAGCCCGCTTGGAGTTCGGAAATGGAGAGTGCGGTCAGGTCGGCCATGTCATTCGATCACTTTGGTCACGACCACGAGGTTGTTTGCCGAGTGGGGTGCGTTCGAGAGCGCGAGTTCCCTCGGCAGCCCGGGCTTGGGCTCGTCGGCGCGGAAGACATTGAAAACCGGGTTCGCATGCGCCGTCGGCTCCACGCCCGAGACATCGAGCGATTTCAACTGCTCGACATATTCCAGCACCCGGCCGAGCTGGCTTTGGAAGGTCGCCGCCTCTTCGCCGGTCAACTCGATCCTCGCCAGCCGCGCCACATCTCGCACATCAAGGTTGGGACTGCCCATGGGCGGATATCCGTAGGGAATTGCGCCCGCTTTGTCCAAAAATTTGAGCGCGCCAGCGGGCTAATGGCGCTCGGCGAGGCGTTCGACCAAGGCGTGTTCGACGGCAAAAACCGCACCGTCTTCTGCGATGAGTTCCAAATTCCCGTCGGGGCGCAGCCCCTTGAAGAGCCCCGCCACGCGCCGCCCGCCGGAAAGGAAAACCTCCACCGGCAACGGGTCGCCCCACCGTGCATTCAATTCCGCCACCGCCGCACCCATCCCCCCCGCGGGCATTTTCCTGTGCGCATCCCCCAGCGCCGCCAGAACCCCGTTCGCCAATTCCCCCATCGGCGGCGGCTTGATCCAATCCGCCAGCCGCGACGCCGTTCCCCGCAGTTCCACATCCTCCAGCCACGGCTCGTTCCGGACATTCATCCCGAAGCCCACGATCAGCACGCCCGAAGCCGGCTGTTCGATCAAGAGCCCAGCCAGTTTGAGGCCGCCGCACATCAGGTCGTTCGGCCAACGGAGCCGAGCGTTCCCCACGCCCAGCGATTCCAAGAGCGCCAGCAGCTCCAGCCCCACCCGCAGCGAAAACCCCGCCCAGGCGCCGGCCGGACCCTCCGCCGGCAGCACAGCGGAAATCCATAGCCCGCCATCCCCGCAAACAAACCTCCGCCCGAACCGCCCCCTCCCGCGCGTTTGCCGGTCCGCCCTCGCCGCCTCCCATGGCCCCAGCCCGCGGCACACATCGTTCGTCGATTCGACCTCGTCGAACTCCAACAATTTCCACCCGGGATCCGCGTTGACAGCCATTTCGCTATTTAGTCTCCTCGGCTCCTCAACTCCCAAACACAAATGAAAAAACTCCTCTCCACACTCACCCTCTCCCTCGTCCTCGCCACCTCGGGCGCCATCGCCGGCACGACCAAGCCCGCGAAAAAGGAAGCCGACACCGGCAGCGCCACCGCCGAGGCCGCCAAGGCGACGGGCAAACAAGCCGAAAAAACCGCGAAGGGCACCGCCTCGAATGTCGGCAACACCGTTGCCAACGCTGCCGCCGGTTCCGCAGCCACCGCTGGCGCCGCCGCGGGGACTGTCGTCGGAACGGCCAAGGCCGCTGGCGCAACTGTCGTGGATACCGGCAAGGCCGCCCTCAACAAAAATCCCCTCAAGGGTGCCGAGAAAGCCGTTGAAGCCGCAGCAGGCGGAGCGCTGAAGACCACAGGCACTGCCGTGGGCGGAACCCTCAAAACCGCAGCCGACGCCACAGAAACCGCCCTCGGGGCCGCAGCCGACACCACTGTCACGGGGGTTTCCGCAGCAGCCGGAACCGCCAAAACCGGCGTCGATGCCGCCAAGACCGCCGGCACTGCCGCCAAGGAAGCCGCTGACTCTGTGAAGCCGAAGAAAAAATCCAAGAAGGAATCCGGCGACAAGGCCGACAAGAAATCCGACAAAAAAGAGAAGAAATCCAAGAAGAAGGCCGAGAAGGATTCCTCCAAGAAGTCCTCCGAGAAAAAGCAGGACTAACGCCTCCTCCCACCCAACCCGAAAAGCCGCCCCGGCCAGACCGCGGCGGCTTTTTCATTTTGGGGGCGAGAAGAATCGCATTGCCGCGGGGGCGGTTTTCCCGAACGATTCCCCCCCATTTTCCATGAGCACCGCCACACAGGAACCAAAACCCCTCAGCGCGAACGAAACCCTCAAAGCCGCCTCGAACCACCTCCGCGGCCGCCTCGCCGAGGAATTGGCCGACACCTCCACCGGCGCCATCACCGAGGACTCGGGCCAACTCACGAAATTCCACGGCCTCTACCTGCAGGACGACCGCGACCTGCGCATCGCCCTCAAAAAAGCCGGCAAGGAAAAGGCGTTCTCGTTCATGCTCCGCGTGCGCCTGCCCGGCGGCCGCGCCTCCGCCTCCCAGTGGCTCGTCCTCGACAAACTCGCCGACGATGTCGCCTCGCCCTCGCTGCGCCTCACCACGCGCCAGACCTTCCAGTTCCACGGCGTGCTCAAGGGGAATGTCAAAAAGCTCATCCAGGGCATGCACCGCGCGCTGCTCGATTCCATCGCGGCCTGCGGCGATGTGAACCGCAATGTCATGGCGCCCCCGAACCCCGAGCGCAGCCCCGCCGCGCAGGAGGTTTTCGAACACGCGAAATCCTGGAGCGAATTTGCCCTGCCAAAGACCCGCGCCTACCACGAAATCTACCTCGACGAGGAACTCGTCGCCGGCGGCGAGCCCGAGCGCGAGCCGATGTATGGCGACACCTACCTCCCGCGCAAATTCAAGACCGGCTTCGTCCTCCCGCCCTCGAACGATGTCGATGTCTTCTCGCAGGACCTCGGGTTCATCGCCGTGGCCGAAGGCGGCCGCCTGCTCGGCTACAATGTCACCGCCGGCGGCGGCCTCGGCATGAGCCACGGCAATGCCGAAACCTACCCGCGCCTCGCCGATGTCCTCGGGTTCATCGAGCCCGGCCAGGTCAACAAAATCGGCGAAGCCGTCATCACCACTCAGCGCGATTTCGGCGACCGCACGAACCGCAAGCACGCCCGCTTGAAATACACCATCCAGGACCGCGGCGTGGAATGGTTCAAGGGCGAGGTCGAAAAACGCTCGGGCATCAAATTCCAGCCCGCCCGCCCCTTTGCCTTCACCACCATCGAGGACCCGCTCGGCTGGCACGAATGCGTGGACGGCACCTGGTTCTACGGCCTCCACATCCTCAGCGGCCGCATCGTGGACCGCGACGGCTGGCCGATGAAAACCGCCCTCCGCGAAATCGCCCAAATCCATTCCGGCGACTTCCGCCTCACGCCCTCGCAAAACCTCACCATTTCCGGCGTCGCCCCCGGCAAAAAAGCCGAAGTCGATGCCATCCTCGCCAAGCACGGCCTCCACCGCGAGAACGAGCGCTCGGGTATGCGGCTCAACGCGCTCTCCTGCGTGGCCCTGCCCACCTGCGGCCTCGCCCTCGCCGAGAGCGAGCGCGCCCTGCCGGACATCCTCGAAAAATTCGAAGCCGTCCTCGACGAGAACGGCCTCCGCCACGATGCCATCAGCATCCGCGTGACCGGTTGCCCGAACGGCTGCGCCCGCCCCTACCTCGGCGAAATCGGCCTCGTCGGCAAAGCCCCCAACAAATACGCGCTCTACCTCGGCGCCCGCTATGACGGCACGCGGTTGAACCGCCTGTATTCGCCCAGCACCACGGTCGAAGGCGCCGTGGAAATGCTCCGCCCGGTCATCAAGCGCTACGCCTTGGAGAGGCAAAACGGCGAAGGCTTCGGCGACTTCTGCGACCGCGCCATCCTCCCCGCCGACGCCACCTTCCACTCGATCGGCACCCAAGCGGCGGCATAACCAAAGGTGAGGCGGTCTTTCCGCAGAGCGATTCGCTGAGAAAAATCCATCACCATGGTCACCCGCGAATCGATTTGCCCCGGCGGGCCAGAATTTTCACGCCTCGCCTACGGCACTTGGCGGATTCTTGATTCCAAGCCCACTCCCGCCGAAATCCTCGACCGCCTGAAAACCAGCGCCGATTGCGGCATCACCACAATCGACACCGCGGAAATTTACGGCCTCTACCAAGTCGAGGAATCTCTCGGTGCCGCCCTCCGCATCGAGCCAGCTTTTCGAAACCGCATCGAAATCGTCTCAAAATGCGGCATCCAATTCCCCTGCCCCGCCCACCCCGGGCGCCGCAACGCGCACTACGACGCCACCGCCGCCAACATCATCTCCGCCGCCGAAAAATCCCTGCGCCTCCTCGGCACAGACCGCCTCGACCTCTTTCTCATCCACCGCCCCGACTGGCTCACCTCCGCCGATGAAACAGCTGAAGCGCTGAACAAGCTCCTTCGCGATGGAAAAATCCTCGCCGCCGGCGTTTCGAATTTCACCGTCCATCAATTCGAACTTTTAAATTCGCGCATGGACCGCCCCCTCGCCACGAACCAAATCGAATTCAGCCTGCTCCACATGAATGCCATGGAAGACGGCATCCTCGACCAATGCCAGCGCCTCCGCATCCTTCCCATGGCATGGTCCCCATTCGCGGGCGGACAACTCTTCTCAACAGAAAACCCCGCCTCCGACAGAATCCGCGCCGCGGCGGCCGAAATCTCGGTGCGCCACGGCGGGGCCACGCTCGAGCAACTCGCCCTCGCCTGGATCATGGCCCATCCGTCGCGCCCGATCCCGGTGCTTGGCACCAATCAGCCCGACCGAATCCGGGCCGCTGCAAAAGCCGCCTCAATCAGGATAGACCGCCAAGACTGGTTCGCCCTCTGGACAGCCGCCAAGGGCCACCGGATTCCGTAGTGGATTGCTGAAAGAATCTCACCGCATGGTTGGATTTTCTTGATCCTCAAAGGAGGGCACGCGCCTTCGCCATGTCCATATCTTCCACAGCAACAAAATTTGGGATTACTCGCGCGCTTTTTGTGAAATCGCAGCGAGTTCGTCTGGAGTGAGTGGACGGGGAACGAATTTGAAGGAGCTGAGGAGTTTTTCGGCCATCGATTGGGTCTCCGCCGTCGTTTCGGGATTCAGATTTTGGTAGGCGGCATGAAGGATTCCCTCACCCGCGACACGGGCAGTGAGGCGCAGTTCCATTTTTTCCGGTCCGGAGTCGTCCAAGACAGTTGTAGCAGACAAACAGTCAGTTCCATCGCAGCGGATGTTCTCGAAATTGTTGAAGTCAATTTGTTTGCCGAATGCTTTCGTCATATGGCGCGACTCTGTCCGGAAAAATTCCTCCAACTTTTCCGCCTCGTTCATCTGAGGGAAGTCCGATGGAAGTTCCGAGGGGGGCAGGAAATTGATCTGAAGCGGGTTTCCCAAGTATTGGAAGCGATCGAGTGAGTCGCGGCCGAGCGCGTTTGGAACAAAGTAGGTTCCATAGGTGTCAGGTCCGCCAACACCCGGCAAAAACACGAGCAACCCGCCTTTTCGAACGATCGCCACCTGTTCTTGAGCGAGGGCTGGTGCCATGCAAAAAAAGACTGCAAGAAGCTTAAGGAGGACAAGTTTCAGCATGGTAATTCAGGCTCTTGAAATCCGCGGCGGGGCGAGGAGCAGTCGGGTTCCGATGAATGCGGTGGCGGCTCCGAGGAGAATCAAAACAGCGCAGGCGGAGACGAGCGGCCAGTTTGAGTTCGCCAGATTTTTCATCAGGGCGAGACCGGTGGAGGCAAAGGTCGTTGCAAACATCAGCACTGCGGGAATCAAAACGAATGCGGAGCGGCGGCCGTGATCGCGCAGCCAGACGGCGGCGACCAGCAAGGCCATCGCGCCCATCATCTGGTTCGCGGAACCGAAGACCTGCCACAGGACCGGTAGCGTGTTGCTGCGGGAGAGCAGGAACATGATTCCCGCGCAGAGGAGCGTGTTGAACCAAACACTGCGCAGGAACGCGGGCGGGTTTTTGAAAATGAACCGCCACACTTCCTCAAGCAGATAGCGGTTCAAACGCACCGCCACATCGAGCGTGGTCACGACAAAACCTTCCAGAAGCAGGATGCCCAGAACGGTTCCGGTCCAGACAGGAAGGCCGAAAGCGAGATTCACCAAACTCCCGGTGGCGAGCGACACGGCGAGCACCGGGTTTTTTTCCGTGTAGGTGATGTTCAGATAGTTTTTCCAATCGAGCCCGATCAGCAGGGTGAGAATGATCGAAACCGCGAGAAGCGACTCGAGAAGCATGGAGTTGTAGCCGACTTTGCCCGCGTGCCGCTCGGAGGAAAGTTGGCGGGCCGTGGTGCCGCTCGAGACGAGGCAATGAAACCCGCTGATCGCACCGCAGGACAAGGTGATGAAAAGCATCGGCCAGAGGATGCCGACATATTGCAGGCCGGTTTCCAGATTCCATGCCGGAATGACCTCCGCGACGCCTTGCGGGGCGGCGGGGATTTCCGCGAACCGTCCCGTCACTCCGGCGATGATCACTCCAGCCACGATGGCGAGCAGGCCGGCGTAGAGGATTTGAACATTCACAAAATCCCGCGGCATCAGGAGGAGCCAGACCGGAACGGCGGAGGCGAGAATCACATAAAAAGTCATGAGGAATCGCCACACATCGGGGCTGACCACCACAGGAAACCAAACTCCCAGCACGACGGATGCAGCACAAAGAACGGCGGCGATCGCGTAGTTCATCCAGGCCGGGGTCCGCAGCCGGTAAATGAGGAGGCCCAACAAGGGCGCGCAAAGGGTGATGAACAAAACGCTCGTGGAGGCGATGCCGCCGATGCGGGCCATCACGACGGGTTGGCCATCACGCATAACGGCGGCCGTGGGAAGACCCTCATCATGATGGAACGGATGCATTCCCATGCTGTCGGCGGGCTTTTCCATCGCCACCTGAATGTCCTCGGCCGAGGTCGCCTTCATTCCGAGTTTCTCGGCGGGATACATGCTCGTGAGGGCCGTGACGCTGAGATTGAGGAAGGTCGCTGTGATCATGAAGAGCCCGATCACCAAAAAGCTCACGATGCAGACATAACCGAGCGGACCGAGATACTGGCGGGCGATGTCGGCAACCGATCGCCCCTCTTCACGGGTGGAAATGAAAAGTGTGACCATGTCATGCACGCCGCCGAGGAGAATCGCGCCGATCACCACCCAGAGCAGCGCGGGGAGATAGCCGTAAACCATCGCCAGGGTCGGACCAACGATCGGCCCCGCGCCGGCGATGGCGGCGAAATGGTGTGCGAAGAGCACATACACTTTTGCCGGCACGAAATCCTTGCCGTCGTTTTTCCGGATGGCAGGCGTTTCGCGCGTTTCATCGATTCCGAGGGATCGGGCCACGAATCCGCGGTAGAAGCGGATGCCGATCCAATAGCAGATCAGCGCGCCGCAAATGATTCCGAGGAGGAGGAGTCCCATGGGGTGGAGAGATGGGAGGAGCCGTCAGGCCATTCGGGAGAGAAGGGCCGTGAGATAGGGAAGGAGTTGTTTCTTTCTCGAGACGATGCCGTCGAGGCGCCAGATCCAGGCGCCCTCCTCCGGAAAATCGATGAGGCGGGTGAAACTCTCCGAACCTCGAATCAGAAGGAGCGAGTTTTGCGTGTTCACATCCGTGATGAGCAAAGTGGAGAAGAGATAGCCGTGCGAGGCGCGGTATTTTTCCAACTCCGCCAGCAGGGCCTCGCGCTGTTTTTCGAACGAGGCGAAACTGATCTCCTCGATTTGCGAGACGCTGAATTTCACGCCCTGCTCCTCGTATTCCTTGCAGTCCGCCGTAACGACATCCTTGGTGGAGAGTGTGAGGAGCGGCGAGCCGACGCTGAAAATTTCCGAAGCGAGATCGGCCGGATTGATGTCGCTGATTTTCGAAAGCTCGGTCATGGCGGCGCGGTCGTTCTCAGTGGTGGTGGGCGAAGTAAGATTGAGCGTGTCGGAAATGAGGCCGCACATGAGCAGGCCGGCGACCGGTTTGGGAATCGGGAGACGGGCCTGCAGGAAACACTCGGCGACAATCGTGCTCGTGGAACCGACGGGGCGGTTCATGAACAGGATCGGCTGTTGCGTGGGGGCGACGCCGATGCGGTGGTGGTCGAGGATTTCGACAATCGGGATTTCCTCGGCACCCGCGACGGCCTGGGTGAGTTCGTTGTGGTCCACCAGAATGAGCTGGCGGGGGACGGGTTTGAGCAGATCGCTCTTCGAGATGATCCCCTGCAGGCGCCCTTGTGCCCCGATGACGGGGAATGCGAACTGCGACCGCAAGGCGATGTCCATGCGTGTCTGGCGAAGGGTCGCCTCCGGTGTGAGACGGATGAAGTCGGGTGAGAGCATCTGGCCGGCGGTGACGGCCGCGCGAGAGAGCAGCACCGTGGTGGCGGTATCGTGCGGCGAGGAGAGGAGTGTGACGCCGTGCTCCTGCGCCAAAGCAACGATGCGGTCCGGCGGGGAGAAATTGTTCGTGATGATGACTGCGGGAACGCCGGCGAGGATCGAGAGTTCCTGGATATTCCAGCGATCGCCGACGATGAGAATGGTGGATGGCAGGTCGAGCTGCTCGAGGCGTTTCTTGAACGAATCGGTGAGCATCGCCGCAACGACGAGGATGCGCGGTTTGATTTCGGCATCCTCCTTGCCGGTGATGACCATGCCGCGGATGGCGTCGCGGATGTGGGAAATGGATGCCTCGACGATGCGGCTCGAGGAAAGACTTTCGAGCGGCGGGAAGAGGTATTTGCCGAGTTTGAAAGCGGAAAGCAGGCCGATGCAGGCACGACTGTCATCAACCACTGGAAGGCCGCGGAACTTGGCTTCGCCGAAGCGAGTCATCGCTTGATAAATCGGAGCGTTGCGATGGATGCTGACGACATTGCGTTCCATCACATCCTCGACGCGCGGGTAGACATCGGGGACGAACACGGGCGCTTCGACTCCGAATTTTTGGAGGGCAAAGTCGATGCGCTCGTTCGTGTTGCCACAGCGCGCGGCAAAAACATTTTGCATGCCGGTGGCGCGCTTGAATTCCGCGTAGCCGATCGCCGAGACGATGGCATCCATGTCCGGATTGCGGTGGCCGATGACGAGCGTTTTCATTGCTGTGGGAGAAGACTTAACCACATGCGAGGCCAGTCGCACAGAGGTTTGAGGACCGGCGGGCGATTGCGGGTCAAGGCGCCGCGGGCTTGGCGGGTTTTTTGTTTTTTTCGCGGTATTGGATGTAGGAGGAGCGCGCGGCGAGGTAGGGGTCTATCGAGTCCTTCGTCGCGGCATCGTAGACTTCGAGACGGGTGTGGGCGGTGTTCACGGAATTCGGCG
This sequence comes from Verrucomicrobiota bacterium, assembly GCA_018970255.1. GTDB lineage: Bacteria > Verrucomicrobiota > Verrucomicrobiia > Chthoniobacterales > Terrimicrobiaceae > UBA967. The sequence goes on from JAGWWS010000016.1 coordinate 58,074, forward strand.
TCGTGATGGGCAGGGCGATCGCGGGGGCCCCGACGGCGATTCCGACCCAAGTGACGGGATTCAGGGCGACATCGCCAGCAAAGCCGACGGTATCGCGAGCGGTGCGCGGGCCAACCACAGGCAGGACGACATAAGGTCCGTGCGGGACGCCCCATTTTCCGAGAGTTTGCCCGGTATCTGTCGACGGGACATTCGAGAGCGAAGGGAAACGGTCCGAGACTTTCATGATGCCGCCCACCCCGGCCGTTGAGTTCAGAAGGAATTTGCGGGTTTCGAGGTCGGCGTTTTTAAAGTCGCCCTGAAGCAGATTGTTGGTGAGGCGAACGGGATATTCGGCGTTGTTGTAAACATTGCCGATGGCCTTGCGCACGGGCTTCGGAAAGATGGTGGTGTAAGCCTTCGAAACCGGGCGAGCGATGTAATTGTAGAGTTGGTGGTTCAACCAAAAGAACCCGCGATTCACTGGTTCAATGGGGTCGGCAACGGTGGGAATGTTGCCATATTCATCGAGGTCGTCGAATTCCTCATCGCCGGCGGGAGCCTTCGGCTGAGGCGCGGCTTTCTTGGTGATCTGGATGGTGGGAGTGGTCGCCGGCTTCGGCGTGGGCTTGGCTTTCGGAGGCTTCGGCTCGCGGGATTTTTTCTCCTTTGGCGGCTTGGGTGCCTTTTTCGGCTTTTGAGTCTGCTCCTGCGTGGCGAGGTAGAAGGTTTCGTCGGAATTTTTCGGAAGTTTTCCTCCGCGAATCTCCACGGGCTCGAAACCTTCCGTTGTATAAACCATGATTCGCGATTGCGCGGAGGCAAGCGGAGTCAGCACCAGTGCGGCCGCGAGAGCCGGGATGGTTTTTTTGAGGGGAATCATGGATTGCGGGCAGCGAGGGATTTCTGGAGGGACGAGATTACGGCCGCGGCTCCGCCGGACTTGAACTGGGTGTCGAGCTGGGTGCGGTAGTTGGCAATCATGCTGACGCCTTCGATGACGATGTCGGTGATGCGCCATGGCGCGCCCTCCTTCGACTCGAGGCGGTAAACAACGCCGTATTTGCTGCCCTTGTAAGTCGTGGTGGTATTGACCTCCACACGGCCGGGCTCCGGCGATGTGGCTGACCGGTAGTCGATCTCGGGCAGTTCGCCGGGAGTGAAGCGGTTCGAGTAGGTGCGAATGATGAGCTTGGTGAAGAGGCGGACCGCTTCTTCGCGCTCAGGGGCCGTGAATTGGCGCCACCCAGGGCCGACCGCGCGGCGCGTCATGGCATCGAAGCTGATGACATTCAGCAGAACCGGTGTGATTTTTTTCTCGAGAGTGAGGGAGTCAGGCGAGGCTTTCGCAATCGCCACCACGCGGTCGACGGATTGTTTGAGGAAATTCTCGGCTTCAGCCGTTGATGCGAGTGCCGGCTGGAATGCCGCGGCGAGCGCCAACACGATGAGGGGAAGTGTTTTCACTGGGACAATTTGTCAGTTTGATCCTTCGTTTCGGCGTCTTTGTCAACCGCGCCGAATGCCATTTTTCCGATGAGCGATTCCAAGTCGACGGCCGACTCGGTCATGGTGATGCGGGCGCCGGGCGCGAGGTATTCCTCTTCGGCGCCGGGGGCGAGGGCGATGAATTTGTCGCCGATCAGGCCGCTGGTTTTGATCGAGGCCATGGTGTCCGAGGGCAGTCGGAGATCAGAAAGGATGCGGAGCGTGGCAATGGCGCTGTAGTCCGAGGGGTCCATGCGGATGGACTCGACCGTGCCCACAGAGACGCCCGAGAGGAGGACGCTGCTGCCGGCGTGCAGGCCGCCGGCGTTCGCGAAGCGCGCCTCGATCGAATAGGTGTCGCCACCAACGAGCGAGCCGGAGCCGACCTTCAGCGTGAGCCATGCCAGGGCGGCAAGGGCGAGGATGACGAACAGGCCGACGAGGAATTCGACTTTGAGTTTTTTCATGCGGGTTGGAGCGGTTCGCTGCGGATGGCGGAGAGGGACTCGCCGAGCGCCTGGACGCTGTCGCGGAACATGGCGACTGTCGGGTTGGTTGAGGAGGAGAATTCGGCGGGGGTTCCCTGGAATGCAATGCGCCCGCCTTCCAGGAGCGCCACGCGGTCGCTGGCGGCGAGCGCCTCGGGGACATCGTGTGTGACCACGAGGGCGGTGAACCCAAAGCGACGCTGGTATTTTGCGATCATGGCGAAAACGGCGTTGCGCCGCAGGGGGTCGAGGCCGGCCGTGGGTTCATCGAAGAGGACGAGTTCCGGTTGTGCAACGATGGCGCGTGCGAGGGCAAGGCGCTTCTGCATACCTCCCGAAAGCTGGCCAGGGTAGTGTTCTGCAAATTCCTCGATGTCGAGGCGGCGCAGCGCGGAGAGGCTGCGTTCGCGGACCTCGCGCGCGGGCAACCGTGTGGTTTGTTCGAGCGGGAGGGCGACATTTTCGAGCGCGGTGAGGGAGTCAAAGAGGGCGTTGCTTTGGAAAAGAAATCCGCATCGGCTTCGGAAGTCGGCGCGGGCGGCGGGATCGCAGAGCGGACGGCCTTCGAACGAAACAAGGCCCGCATTGGGCTCGAGAATCCCGGCGATGCATTTCAGGAGGACCGACTTCCCGGCGCCGCTGGGACCGAGGACCGTGGAAATGCTGCCGCGCGGCACGCGCAGGTCCACGCCACGGAGCACTTCGCGGGCTTGGAATTTTTTTTCGAGGCCCTCGACGCAAAGGATTTCCTGTGACGGGGTGGATTCCATTTAGACGAAGAAGGAACTGATCGCGTAATCGGCGACCAGCACGGCGATGGATGAAAAAACGACGGCGCGCGTGGTGGAAGCGCTCACGGCGCGGGCGCCGGCCGAGGAGGAGTTGCGGTCCGCGTGGAATCCCATGTAGGCGCAGATCGAGGTCGTGAGCAGGCCGAATGTCGCGGCTTTCGAAAAACATTCGCGCAAGTCGCGGTATTCCACGGCGCGTTCGACGGCGGACCAATAAACCCCGGGGTCCACCCCGAGCAGGAGCGAACCGGAGAGGCTTCCGCCCCAAAGGCCGACCACGACAAAAAGCGCGGCCTGCGCGGGGAAAACGATGAGCGCCGCGACCAGCCGCGGGGCAACCAGGTAGCCGAGGCTGTTGACGCCCATGGTTTCCAGCGCGGCGATTTGCTCGGTGTTGCGCTGGATGCCGAGTTCCGCGGCCAGCGCCGAGCCTGCCTGGCCGACCAGCATCAAGGCGGCGAGGACCGGCGCCATTTCACGGACGAGCGAAAGCGAGACCAGCGTTCCCAGCAGCCCCTCGGAACCGAAGCGGCTCAGGACATGGTAACCCTGGAGCCCGAGGACGAGCCCCGTGAAAACGCCGACGATGGCAATGACCGGAAGGCAAACGGCGCCTTGTTCGTAAACCGCCCGGATGATGCGGCGGGGGAGCTTGCGCGTTTTCGGCAGCGCAGCCAGCGCCCGCGTAAAAAACACAGTGAAGTCGCCGGTGTCGCGGACGATTCCGAGGGTTGTGCGGCCAAGCGATTGCACCATCAGGATGTCCATGCCAGAGATTCGCCAAGTTTTCAATCCGCGCGGGGCGCCTTCACCGCATGCGGATGTCGAGGTGGAGGAAGTCGAGGAGGCCCTCAAGAAGGCGGCTGCCGGGCGATTGGCTGCCGCACCCGATTTTGGCGCGGCCGGTCATTCCGATTTTCAAGGGCTCGTCGGGATCGGCAAGACGGATGGTGGCAAAGTGGGTGTCGGAGCCGGGCGGCGGCGGGGGCTCGCCCGGGGCTGGCGGCGCAAGGCGCAGCGGAGGGGCTGCGACGGTGCCCGGGAAGCTCCCGCCCGAGAGCGA
>JAGWWS010000070.1 GCA_018970255.1 Verrucomicrobiota bacterium
TCGCTGCAAATCAATCCCGGCGACCGCATCGGCCTGATCGGAGCCAACGGCGCGGGCAAATCCACCCTCTTCTCGCTCATTCTGAGCGACAACGCCCCCGACGAAGGCACCGTCAGTCTCCAGCGCGGACGCACCGTCGGGTTCCTCCCGCAGGAAAGCGCTCCGTCCGGCGACGAAACCGTCCTGCAACTCGCCACGAGCACCACCCCCGCCATGACCGCCGCCTACGCCTCACTGCGCGAGTTTCCCGACGAACACTCCGCCGAGCATCACGAGGCGCACGATGTCTTCCTCGAGCACGACGGCTACAACCTCGAAGCCAAAGCCAAACGCATCCTCGCCGGACTTGCCTTCCGCGAAACGGACTTCGACCGCCCCGCCCGCACCATGAGCGGCGGATGGATCATGCGCGCGCACCTCGCTCGCCTCCTTGTCATGGAGCCCGACCTCCTCATGCTCGACGAGCCGACCAATCACCTCGACCTCGAGACGCTCGGCTGGTTCCAGGACCATCTCACCAACTACCCTGGCGCATTGCTCGTCATTTCCCACGACCGCGCCTTCCTCAACGCCATCTGTGAAAGCATCGTGGAGATCTCCCGCCAACACCTCCACCGCTACCGCGGCAATTACGACGATTACCTCATCGAGAAAAAGGCCCGGGATGAGCAATACCTCGCCGCTTACAAGAACCAGCAGCGCGAAATCGCCCACCTCGAGGACTTCATCAACCGCTTCCGCGCCAAAGCGAGCAAGGCCGCTCAGGCCCAGGAACGCATCAAACAACTGGCCCGCATCAAACGCCTCCCGCCGCCGGAAAACGCCGAGGCCACGGTGAAATTCCGCTTTCCCCAACCGCCCCGCGGCGGACAGCGCACCATGGTCCTCGAAAACATCCGCCAAGCCTACGGCGATCATGTTGTCTACGAGGACCTCAACCTCACCATCGAGCGCGGACAACGCACGGTCCTCGTCGGACCCAACGGCGCCGGAAAATCGACTCTCCTCAAAATCCTCGCCGGCCTTCTCCCGCTCGAAGCCGGCACCCGCACTGAAGGACACAATGTCAGCGTGGGCTACTTTGCCCAGCACCGCACCGACACGCTCGACGTCAACCGCACTGTGTTGGAGGAGGCTTCCGACGGCTCCAGTGGCGTGAGCGAACAATCCGTCCGCACCGTCCTCGGATCGTTCCTCTTCAGCGGCGAAGCAGTCTTCAAAAATGTCGGCGTGCTCAGCGGCGGCGAAAAAAGCCGCCTTGCCCTCGTCAAACTCCTTCTCCGTCCGCCGAATCTTCTCCTCCTCGACGAACCGACCACACATCTCGACATGGCCAGCATCAACGCCCTCGTCGCCGCCCTTCAGCCTTACGAAGGCACGCTGGTTTTCGTCAGCCACGACGTCCATTTCATCCGTTCTCTGGCGACCACCGTCCTGCACATCAATGCGGGCCGCCTCACGCCCTACGCCGGCGACTACGACTACTACCTCGAAAAATCCGGCGCCGCCTCCGATCGCGGCGGACTCGTCGCCGCCCTCTCCGATCACCGCCCCGCGGAAAAACCCGTCGCCGCCGAACCGAAACCGAAACTCGGACTCAAAGAAATCAATCAACAGCGCCGCGCCGAAGCCGATGCCCGCAAAGCAGCCGCCGCCTTGCGCCGTCAGTCGGAAGCACGCCACCGCGAACTCGAACAACGCATCATCACCCTTGAAACAAGGCAGCGCGAACTCGCCACCATCCTCGAATCAGCGCCCAATGACGCCACGTCATTCCCCCTCCACCGCGAACTCGCCGACCTGACTGAGGAACTCGAGCAAGCCAATGAGGAGTGGAACAACCTCTCCGCCGCGATGGCGACTCCAGCCTAGGCGATGGACGAATCCGCGACGACTCCGCATCGCCGCCGTCCCCGCTATCCGGGGAAAAACCCGCGCCGCTTCGAGCACAAATACAAAGAACTCGATCCAAACCGCCATCCCGAGACCATCGCGAAGGTTCTCGCCTCGGGGAAAACCCCGGCCGGTTCGCACGTTCCGATCATGGTCGCGGAAATCATCGACGTCTTGCAGCCGCAGCCCGGGAACTTTGCCGTAGATTGCACGCTCGGCCACGGCGGACACGCCCGCGCGATCCTGGAACGAATCATACCCGGCGGACATTTGATCGGACTCGATGTGGACCCGCTCGAATTGCCGCGCACGGAAAACCGCCTGCGCGTGTCCGCCGTGGCCGAGGGTGCAATCGACAGCGAAGTCTCCGGGGCGCGCTTGCAGGACGTCGATCATCTCGCCAACCATGATTGGAACGTGGGAACCGGCGGGCGTTTTGCCGGAGGCGAGGACCTTGGCGACGGTCTCGGGATGGTGGTCTGGATCGAGTTCCTTGTATTTGTGCTCGAAGCGGCGCGGATTTTTCCCCGGATAGCGGGGACGGCGG
>JAGWWS010000071.1 GCA_018970255.1 Verrucomicrobiota bacterium
ATTTCAGCATGTGGATGCATACGACATCGCTGCTCTTCTTCTGGATCGCGGCGGCGTTGCTGGTCGGTCTTCCGGGGCGGAAAGGACTTCCCCACGGGCTGCAGCGCTCCACCGCCTTGTTGCTCTTTTTCGTCTCCTTCAATCTGAACTCGCTCCTCGTGTTTTTCTACGCGCTTGCGGCTTCACTGGCGGTTTTGCGTTGGGAACCCCGTCGCACCGCCGTTCAACTCCGCTCCGCATCCAAGCTCGTTCTGCGCCATGCGGACTTCGCGGTCCTGCCGGTGGGTTTCTGGATTTTGAAGTCCCTCCTCACGCCCACCTCCGGCCACTACGCCGACTACAACAAACCCGCGCTTTCGCTGCCGGTCGTTTGGGAATCCATCCCCGCGTTTTTCGAACAGTTCCTGATTCCCGAAGTGGTCTTCGTGCTTGTGTCTCCGTGGTTCGCCCTCGCGGCCGTGGTGGCCGCGGCCGTCTTGGGTTCGCGCCGCGCCGTCGCGGCGTCTTCTTCCGGCGGTCGATTGTTGCTCGCGGGCGCATTGCTGCTGGCCGGTGCCGTCGCTCCTTACTTTCTCGTTGGGCAGTTCCTCGGCAGCCACGGTTGGTGGTCTCGGAACGCCATTCTCACAGGACCTCCCCTTGGAATGCTGATCGTGGGTTTCTCGATTCTGGCAACGAGGCTTTTTCAAAAGCGCTTCGGCGCGGTGTGGGCCATCTTGCCGTTGGCCCTGCTCATTCTGGGCGTCGTCGCATCAAACCGCGCGATCCTTCGCCTGCAGGGCCTCGGAGCAAAACATGAGGCTGTTCGTTTGGCGTTGCAGCGGGAAATCGCCGACGCCGGGCCTGCGGTCGTCCAACTCCGCGACTATTTTCCACTTCCCGGAACCGTGGATTTCTACCCGCCTGTGATTTGGAGCAGCCTGGCCGCCCGCGAGCGGCTTCCCCCGCGAACGATTGTTTTCGACACCATCCCGCTCGCTCCTCATCAGGAATCCGTCGATGGAAATGGCCGATTGCAGGTCAACATGCCGTATTTGCCGATGGACGGCATCGGAGTTGACCAATTGGCTGAAGGCACAACCATCCCGGATTATTTCCAGAAAACGCCCCGCGAAGGCCCTCAAATCCTTGTTGTCGTCCGCGAGGGATCGCTCGGAGACAACGCCGTGGATCTGGGATGGTCGCATCTGCTTTTCAAATGGCTCGAACCGGAAAAACGCCCGGACTTTTTCCGGAATCTGGTTGAAGTGGTTTCCAGCCCCCTTCCTCCCGTAAACAAGTCGTCCAACCCAACCCCGTGAAAATCCTCCTCGCCGCATTCCTGCTCTTTGTCGCCGCGTTCGGCGTCCACTTGATCCTGTGGCGGATCGCCCTTCCGCGTCGGCAGACCGCGGTGCTGGTTGCGATCTTCGGCGGCGCGTGGCTGGCTTTTATGGCGTTTTTTTTCCCGAACGGCCCTGTGTTTCTTGCCTATTCCAGCCTGCTCTACTGGTCCGCGGCGCTGGCCTACTTCGTGACCTATTCCGCGATGGAGGGCGACAGCCCCACGCTCAGCCTCGTGCGGCATCTGGAGTTGGCCGGCGAGGCTGGAATTTCTCATCGCGAAATGGAGGTGTTCTTTGAAAAACGCCCGTTCGTCGGTGCCCGGATCGCGGCGTTGGTGAACGACAGAATCCTGATTCGCGAGGAAAGTGGCTACCGTCTCGCGGGCGGGACACCCTTTCTCTTCCGCATCGTCCTGATTTACCGCCGGGTGGTCTTCGGGCGGACGCAATTCGGAGCCTGACACTCCAATGCCAACGATCGCTCCCGAATGGTTCCACATGGCAAGCGCCCCTGCGGCTCTCGCGGTCATGGTGCTCGTCCAAGCCCTCGTGATGCGGTTCCAGCGGGGTGGGGGACTCTACAGAAGCCTCGGGGCGGGCTTCGTGGCGGGACTCGCCCTGCTTGTGGCCCTGCAGGCTTGGTTGCTCGCGGCGTTTCCCGCTGTCGCCGACCGATGGGTCTTGGCGCTTGCCGTGAATCCCGCAATCTTTCTTCTGCTCGCCTATGTGTTTTTCAACTTCGTCAATGTCGGCTTCGTCTCCATCCGGATTCGGATTTTCGAGGAGTGCCGGATTCGCGGCGGCTTCGTTTCCATCGAGGAACTCGGTGCCGCCTACGACGACCGGCTAGTGAAAACCGCGCGCCTCGAAAGGTTGACCCGGCAAGGCCACATCGCAACGGATGGCGCTCGCTGGCGCTTGGCCGACAGGCGCTATGTTCCCGTCGCCCGCGTCGTCTTCGGGTTGAAAAAAATCGTCCTCCGCCGGGAAAGCGAATTCGATTGTCCCTGATGAATCCCTTCTCGATCGAGGAATCCACACCCGCCGCCCGC
>JAGWWS010000017.1 GCA_018970255.1 Verrucomicrobiota bacterium
TGGTCACCTCCCACGACGGAGCTCAAACCGTTGGAATCTCCCAGTCCAACTTTGCCGCTCTGACTGCATCAGTTGGCGCATATGACGTAAGCACCACCGGTGGAGCGACTGCAGCCGTCATCGCCATCCAAGACGATATCCAAACATTGGCGAACTACCGTGCGGTCAATGGTGCACAGCAATCCCGCTTGAGCTTCGCGGCGGACATGCTGTCGATCAACAAGGTGAACCTCGAGGCCTCTGTGAGCCGCATCCAGGATGTGGACGTGGCCGACGAGAGCACCAAGCTCGCCCGCTACAACATCCTGCAGCAGGCTGGCACAGCGATGCTTGCCCAAGCGAATCAATCGACCCAGTCGATCCTTCGCTTGCTCGTCAACTAAGTTACGGGTCGACAGACCTGATTGATATCGAATGATTGGGGCTCCTCCGCGAGGGGGAGCCCTTTTCGATTTTTGTGGGCGGATGGCGGGCGGGGTGGTTTTTTCTAGGGGTGCGTTTGCTTTTTTTGGTTTTGGCGTTGCTCGCCTGCTCCGGCGCTTTGCGGGCGGAGTGGCAGGCGGCTTTGCCGGGGTGGATTTATGAGTTTCCCAGGGACCACGGGAGCCATCCGGATTTCAAGACGGAGTGGTGGTATTTCACGGGGAACCTGCAGTCGGAGGCGGGTGCGGAGTTTGGTTACCAACTGACTTTTTTCCGGCAGGGCGTGGTGGAGCCGGGGACGGCGGTGCCGGAGGGTTCACGGTTTTTGCAGCGGGATGTGAAGTTCGCGCATTTCGCGGTTTCGGATATTGGCGCGCAGAAGTTCCACCATTTCCAAAAGCTGGCGCGGGGGGCGTTCGGCGAGGCGGGGTTCGATGGGAAGGGGCGGCTGGCTTGGATCGATGGATGGGAGTGCCGGCTGGAGGGGGTGCATGATTTCCGGTTGCGGGCGGAGGAGGGGGATGTGGCGGTGGATTTGCGGCTGGTGGCGGAGCGGGGGCCTGTTTTCCACGGGGCGGATGGCGTGAGCCAGAAGGCGGAGGGCGAGGGGAGGGCGTCGCATTATTATTCGCTCACGCGGCTGCGGACGGAGGGGACGGTGCGGGTGGGCGGGGTGGAGCATGCGGTGCGGGGCTGGACTTGGTTCGACCATGAGTGGGCGACGAACCAGCTGGCGGCGCACCAGACGGGGTGGGATTGGTTCAGCCTGCAATTCGAGGACGGGAGCGACCTGATGCTTTTCCAAATCCGGACGAAGGATGGCGGGCGCGACAGGTTTTCCTCGGGGACGCTGGTGGATGGATCGGGCGAGGTGGTGCCGGTGGGGTTCGGGGATTTTTCGCTGGAGCCGGTGCGTTGGTGGAAATCGGAGAAGTCGGGCGGGAATTATCCGGTGGAGTGGAAGGTGGGGATTCCGAAGGCGGGGATGGAGTTCACGGTGCGGGCAAGGTTCGATGCGCAGGAGTTGGCGGCGGAGCCGTTTTCCTATTGGGAGGGCGCGGTGGTGGCGGAGGGGACGCGGGTCGGGGAGCCAATCAAGGCGAGGGGGTATCTCGAGATGACGGGGTATGCGGGGCGCATCGTGGGGATGCAGGCGCAGTAGGCGTTTGGGGCAGTTCGAGTCGCGGGTGTTTGGGCGGAACCGGCGTTTTTGCGGGGGCGGTTCCGGCGCTGACAAGCAGCGCCCTCCTGGTGGAACGGTTAGGCGGGGGACTCGCCGGCGATGAGGTCTTCGAGGGATTGGCGCTTGCGGGCGAGGTGGATTTTTTTTCCGTCGATGAGGATTTCGGGGAGCAGGGGGCGGGAGTTGTAGTTCGAGGACATGACGAAGCCGTAGGCTCCGGAACTGAGGACGGCGATTCGGTCGCCCTGGGCGAGCGGGGGGAGGGGGCGGTCCTGGGCGAAGAAGTCGCCGCTTTCGCAGACGGGGCCGACGAGGTCCATTGGGACGGGTGCGGCGGGGGTTTCGCGGAGGGGGACGATTTCGTGCCAGCCTTCGTAGAGGGCGGGGCGGATGAGGTCGTTCATGCCGGCATCGACGATGGTGAAGGTTTTGGCGGGGGTTTGCTTCACATACTGGACGGTGGCGAGGAGGGCGCCGGCGTTGCCGACGAGGAAGCGGCCGGGCTCGAAGAGGATTTTCAACCCGAGCGGCCGGAGGGCGGGGAGGATGGCTTTCGCGTAGGCGGCGGGGGTGATGCGGCTGGCGTTTTCCTCCCGTTCCCACCAGGTGCCGGTGCCGCTGCGGAGGGCTTGGTCGTAGACGATGCCGATGCCGCCGCCGAAATCGAAGAACTCGAGTCCGAACTTCGCGTGGAGTTCGGCGACGAGGGCGGCGAGTTTTTGCGAGGCTTCGGCGAAGGGGCCGGGGTCGAGGATTTGGGAGCCGATGTGGGTTTGGACGCCGCGGATCTTCAGGTGGGGGAGGCTGGCGGCTTTTTCGTAGACGGCTGCGGCGCGGTCGATGCCGATGCCGAACTTGTTTTGGCTTTTTCCGGTGGAGATGAATTTGTGGGTCTTCGGGTCCACATCGGGGTTCACGCGGATGGCGATGGGGGCGCGCAGGCGGAGTTCGCCGGCGACGGAGTTGATGCGCTCGAGTTCGGACTCGCTTTCGACATTGAACGAGAAGACGCCTTCGCGCAGGGCGTAGGCGATTTCCTCGCGGGTCTTCCCGACGCCGGCGAAGGTGCAGCGGCCGGCTTGCCCGCCGGCTTTCAGCACGCGGAAGAGTTCGCCGCCAGAGACGATGTCGAAACCGGAGCCGAGCCGCGCGAGGAGCGAGAGGACGGCGAGGTTCGAATTCGCCTTCACGGCATAGCAAATCAGGTGGTCGAGGGGGGCGAGGGCGGCGTCGAGGCGCTGGTAGTTCCCGCGGATGGTGCCTGCGGAGTAGACATAGGCTGGCGTGCCGAATTCGGCGGCGATTTTTTCAAGGTCCACATCCTCGCAGTGCAAGGATCCATCGACATAGGAAAAGGAATGCACCGCGGGAAAATGGGGACTTGCCCGCCCGGTGTCAACCGGGTGCGGGGCTATTGGCCGGCGACGCTGCGGGAGTTCGACTCGATTTTCACGGCGATGGCGGTGTTGTCCGGGTCAAGCTGTGCGGCGCGGCGCCAGTAGGAGAGGGCTTCGGCGGTTTTCCCGAGTTTTTCGTAGGCGTCGCCGATGTGGTCGAGGACGACGGGGTCGGGCTTTTCGAGGAGTTCGGCGGCGCGGAGGAGTTCGGCGAGGGCCTCGGGGTATTTCCCTTGGCGGTAGAAAACCCAGCCGAGGCTGTCGACATAGGCGCCGTTGTTCGGCTCCTGCTCGAGCGCGCGGCGGATGAGGCGTTCCGCTTCGCCGAGGTTTTCCCCGCGGTCGGCCCACATGTAGCCGAGGTGGTTGCAGGCATCGGCGGAATTTTCGGGGTCGAGTTCGATGGCGCGTTTGAGGAGCTCGGCGGCTTTCGCAAAATGCCCGGCGCGCTCGGCGGCGGCGCCGAATGCCATGAAGAAGGAGCTGTCGAGGAGTTCGGGAAGGTTGTTGGATGCGGAGATGGCGGTGCGCTCGAATGCCATGAGGGCGGCATCGTGGTGACCGGCTTCGCTGAGCGAAATGGCGCGGAGGAAGGAGAAGACGGTAAGGCGGGGGAAGCGTTTTTCGGCATCGGCCGCGTAGAGGAGTGCGGTGGAAGGGTCGCCTGCGCGCAGGCTGGTGCGGATGATTTCCTCGTGGCGGCGGGGATCGATGGGCGCGATGAGCATGGCCTGGCGCATGCTTCCGACGGCGGCTTCGTATTCGCCCGACTCCACCTGGATGCGCGAGAGGTGGTCGTAGGCGGAGAGGTTCAGCGGGTTCTCGGCGACGATTTCGCGCAGGAGGGATGCGGCTTCCTGGTTCGAGCCGGTTTCTATGAGGCAGGTGGCGAGTTTTTCGCGGAGGCCCTCGATGCGGCGGTTCTTCGCGAGCGCCTCGCGGTAGAGGTCGGCGGCGCGGTTGGTTTTTCCGCAGAGCATGAAGGCGTCGGCGGCGCGGGCGAGCGTGTTGGCGTCCGTGGGGGCGAGTTGGATGGCTTTCTCGAGGAGGGCGGTGGTTTTTTTCGATGTGGATTCCGAGGGCTGGCGGCGGGTGCGGAGGGATTCCCGGAGGCGGAGGTCGGCGATGGAGAGCCAGAATTCGGGGTCCTTGCTGTCTTGGCCGGCGGCGCGGTCGAGGATCGCATCCATGCGGCGCGACTGGCCGGTGGAGCGGTGGATATCATGGAGCAACTCGTAAACGCCGGCGCGGTTGGGGGCGGCATTGAGGGCCTGCATCGCGTATTTTTCGGCGAGGACGGGTTTTTGGAGGTGGCGGAGGTAGATGGTGCCGAGCGCCAGGCAGGGCTCGGGTTCGGTGGGCGAGGCTTTCGCGGCGTCTTTCAGCACGGAGAGCGCCTCGGCGGTGTCGCCGCGCTGGAGGTGGTGCTGCGCGACATCAACGGCGAGGGCGGAGAAGCCGGGGTCGATGAGGAGGACGCGGCGCTTGTTTGCGAGGGCCTTGTCGGGGCCCTCGGTTTCCTCCTCGAAAACCGCGAGCATGTAGCGCGCGTGGGCTTCGGCGGTTTGCGCGGCCTTGTCGCCGAGTTCGAGCGGGAGGGGTTCGGAAAATTCGCCGGGGATGATGGAGTCGGAAACGGCTGCGGCGGCGGAATGGCCCAAGAGCAGTGCCGCCGCAAGGATTGCTGCGGAGATGCGTTGCCGGTTGGGCCGGGTGGAGTCCACGGGTGAAAGGTAATCGAGTGCGTGGTTTTTTCCAAAACAATCCCCGGGATTCGGCTCGATTCGGTGGGTCGGCTTGGAGAGGGTGGGTCCATGGCGAAGGACGAAGCGGCGCGGGTTTTGAAATCGGTTTTCGGTTATGACGAATTCCGCCCGCTCCAGCGCGAGATCATCGAGGCGTCGCTCGCGGGGCGGGACACCTTCGCGCTGCTGCCCACGGGCGGGGGGAAGTCGCTTTGCTTCCAACTCCCGGCGCTCCTGCGCGAGGGGTTGACGTTGGTGGTTTCGCCATTGATTGCCCTGATGAAGGACCAGGTGGGGCAACTCGAAGCCTGCGGGGTTCCGGCGACTTTCCTGAATTCCTCGCTCGGCGCGAAGGAGACGAAGGCGCGGTTGGCCGACCTGCACCGCGGGCGATACCGGTTGCTCTACGCGGCGCCGGAGAGGTTGATGCTGGACCATTGGAAGGAAAACCTCACGGCTTGGAAGGTGACTTCGGTCGCAATCGACGAGGCACATTGCATTTCGGAATGGGGCCACGATTTCCGCCCGGAATACCGCCGCATCGCGTCGCTGAGGTCGCTTCTCCCCGAGATTCCGGTGATGGCGTTGACCGCCACCGCCACCGAGCGGGTGCGCAAGGATATCATCCACCATTTGAAATTGCGGGACCCGGCGGTTTTCGTGGCGAGCTTCAACCGCCCGAACCTCTCCTACCGCGTGGTGGCGAAGGACCAGGGTGCGAAGCAGATCGCGGATTTCATCCGTCGGCGGCCAATGGACAGCGGGATCGTGTATTGCGCGACGAGGGCGTCGGCGGACCGGCTTGCGGAGGGGCTCGGCAAGCATGGGTTCCCCGCGGTGCCCTACCATGCGGGGCTGACGAATGCCGAAAGGTCCGAAAACCAGGAGCTGTTCATCCGCGACGAGGCGAGGATCGTTTGCGCCACGATCGCGTTCGGCATGGGCATCAACAAACCCAATGTGCGCTGGGTGATCCACCACGACCTGCCGAAAAACATCGAGGGCTACTACCAGGAAACCGGGCGCGCCGGGCGGGACGGGCTGCCGGCGGATTGCCTGTTGCTCTACAGCGCGGGCGATGCGGCGAAGCAAACGCACTTCATCGACCAGATGGGCAGCGAACACGAGCAGCGGATCGCCCGCGAGCAATTGCGCCTGATGCTGAATTTCGCCGAGTGCCCGAACTGCCGGCGCGTGGAGTTGCTGCGGTATTTCGCGGAGGACTACACCGAGCCGAACTGCGGCGCATGCGACAATTGCCTCGAGCCGCGCGAGAGCTACAACGCCACGCTGCCCGCGCAAAAAATGCTCTCCTGCGTTTACCGGGTGCGGCAGGCGGGGAGGTTCGGGGTTGGCATGAACCACATTATCGAAATCCTCACCGGCTCGACCTCGGAAAAAATCCTCCGTTGGGGCCATGACAAACTCAGCACGCACGGGATCGGGGCGGAGTTGCCGAGGCGCGAGTGGGCGGCGGTCGGGCGCGAGCTTTTGCGCGAGGGGTTGATCATGCAGGAATCCGGCGAATTCCCGGTGGTGGCTCTGACGGAGGCCGGGCTGGAGGCCTTGAAATCCCGGCGCGTGATCATGCTGACGAAGCCGATGGCGGCGAAAAAAGCCAAGGCGCCGAGGGCGGGCGAGATCGAATGCGACGAGGCGCTCTTCGACCGGCTGCGCAAGCTCCGCAAGCGCCTCGCCGACGAGCGCGGCGTGCCGGCGTATGTGGTTTGCGGGGACAATTCCCTGCGGCAGATGGCGCGCGAGTATCCCGTGGATGCGGGCTCGCTGCGGGATGTGGCGGGGATCGGCGAGAAAAAGGCGCGCGAGTTCGGCGGGTTTTTTGCCTCGGAAGTGGCGGCCTACCTCAAGACCTACCCGAAGATGGAATTCGGCGCCGCGGGTTAGGCCGGCTCAAGCGCACGCCGCCCGGCCCTGCGGCCGTGGATGCGTTGCAGCGTTTGCAGCGGCGTTTCCCCGAAGACCATTTTGTAGTCCGCGCTGAAGCGGCCGAGGTGGAAAAATCCGCCGGCGTAGGCGGCCTCCTTCACGAAGCGCGCCCCGCCGCAAACCATTTTCCGCTGGGCGATGTGGAGCCGGTGGATGCGCAGGAAGACATTCGGGCTCATGCCGGCGATTTCGTGGAACGCGTATTCGAGCGTGCGGAGGGAGACATTGTTCCCGCGGCAGAGCGCCTCGAGCGTGACCGGGGTGTCGCCGCTGGCGCGGATGATGTCCCAGCTGCGTTTGACAACGGCGGCGCGGTTGCGGCAGCGGAGCGGCGGGCGCTGGGTGTGGCTGCCGAAGCCGGTCATGGTCTCGCAAAGGATCTGGAGGATGCGGCCCTCGATTTCGCCGATGACGGACGGATGCTGGAGCATTGCGCCATCCTTGCGCGCGCTGGAGAGCATGCTGCCGAGGTAATCGTCGAGCCTGCGGCGCGAGCCGGGCGGGGGGTTGATGGCGTTGAAGCCCCTCAGGGATGCCGCGCCCGGCGGGCCGGCGAGGGTTTCGAAGGAGGAGAGCGCGCGGCGTTCGCTGAAGAGCATCATGGTGATCTCGCTCTCGCTTTTCACGCGGCCCACATGGCTGGTGCGCGGCCCGTAGGCGGAAAAACCGTCCTGCGACATATCGATCCCCATGAACACATGAGGCGCCTTTTGTTGCCACGGGACCAGGAAGCAAACATCCCCGTCCCGCGTTGCCCCCAGGCCGGTGACCGGCGCGCAGCATTTGATGTGCGAAATGCCGCCGGAGGGCAGGGGCGCCATCGTGATTTCCCATTCTTTGCCGCCGGGCCCCGTTTGCAAAAGCGAGCCATCCACCTGCTCGAAGAGGGGGTTCATTTGTTCGACGGACTCGAATTGTTTCCTGAGGAGCATACGGGCGCGGGAAGATACACACGGCACCGCCTAACGCAACCGCCGGCTATTCCCGCTTGAGGGGCGGCGCGTGATGGCATAGCTTTCCTTCAAATGCTGGCGCGCCGTTCTCCCGACAACGAGGGGCCGCTGACTTGGATCGGCTCCGTGCCGGTCCATGTGAGCACCGCCCTGGCCGGCATCTATTGCATCACGCTGGTCCTTTCCGCGCTCTCGATGGGTGCCGGTGCCGAGTCGGTCCTGCAGGCGTTCAGCTTCTCGAGCTCGGCGGTCGCGCACCACGGCTCGCTCTGGCAACTCGCCACCTACGCCTTCGTCCAAAAGCCGCCCTACATTTTTTTCCTGATCGAACTTTACCTGCTCGTGGTCTTCGGGCGCGAGATCGAGGGCTACCTCGGGCGGGCCTCGTTCATCAAACTTTACCTCCTGCTTCTGCTCGCACCGGTGCTGGTCCTCACGGCGGCGCAATGGTTCGGCTGGGGGAGTTTTTATTCCGGTTCGAGCGCCCTGCATTTCGGGATCTTCATGGCGTTCGTCCTGATTTTCCCCTCGGCGGAAATGTTCTTCGGCATCCAGGCGAAATGGATCGCCTTGGCCCTGTTGGCGGTCAGTTCCCTGCAATGCCTGGCGCTTTCCGACTACACGGCGCTCGCGGTGCTGGCGGTCGATTGCGTGGCGGCGTGCCTGTTCATCGGGTTTTCCCAAGGCAGGCTCTCGCTCAAACTCCCCGTGCGCCCGGTGGTGTCGCGCCCGCCGGTCATCCGCCCGCCCGCCGCCGAACGCGGGGGCGGGGAAGACCAGTTGGAATCCATCGACCCCATCCTCGAAAAAATTTCCAAGTCCGGCATCGCGAGCCTCACGAAGCGCGAGAGGGACCTCCTCGAGCGCGCCCGCGAGCGGCTCATCGCGAAGGACGGGCGGCCCTGAGATGCCCGCCGAGCCCGACGCCGCAAAAACCGGCGACACCCGCCTCCACGACCCCTGCTATGTCAACGCCCTCTCGCACTTCTACCGCGGGGAACTCGGCCGCATCATGGTCTGGCGCCAGCGTCTCGATGTGACCACCACCTGGGCGATCACCACCAGCACGACGATCATCGGCTTCGCCTTCTCGCTCCGCGAGGTCCCGCACATCATTTTCTTTTTCAACCTCGCCCTCGTCTGGATCATGCTGTGGATCGAGGCGCGGCGATACCGGTTCTACGACGCCTTCCGCGGCCGCGTGCGCATGCTCGAATCCCACTTCCTCGTCCCGATGGTTTCCCAAAGCCCGAAAATCCTCGACGGCGAGTGGCGGCGTCTCGTTTGCGAGGACCTGATCCTGCCCTCGTTCAAAATCACGCGGCTCGAGGCGCTCGGTCGGCGCATCAAGCGCAACTACGCCTTCATCTTCGGCATCGTGCTGTTCGCCTGGACGCTGAAAATTTTTCTCCACACCCCGAAGCCGATCGAATCCTTCGGCGATTTCTACAGCGCGCTCGCCGTGCAGGAATTGCCCGCCTGGCTGGCGTTCGCATTCTACGCCGGCACGATCGTCGCCTCGCTGGTCCTGCTCGTGCTCGTCCTGCGCACCAGCAGCGAGGAGGTCGGCGAATTCGGCAACACCCGCAGCCCGCTATGGAGGAACTGAACGGCGTCGAACGTCTCGGGGCGATCGTCGCGCGCCTGCGTGCGCCCGGCGGATGCCCCTGGGACCGCGAGCAAACCCACTCCTCGCTCCGCCCCCTCCTCATCGAGGAATGCCACGAAGTCATCGAGGCGATCGACCTCGGCGACGATGCGAATTTGCGCGAGGAACTGGGCGACCTCCTGCTCCATGTCGTCATGCACTCCGAGATGGGCCGCGAGCGCGGCGCCTTCGATTTCGCACAGGTTGCCGATGGCATTTGCGAAAAAATGGTCCGCCGGCACCCGCATGTCTTCGGCGACGCCGAAGCCTCCGACTCCGCCGCCGTCCTCAAGCAATGGGAGGAAATCAAGCGCTTGGAAAAAAGCGGCAAGCCGCCCGCGGGAATCCTCGACGGGGTTTCCAAATCCCTGCCCGCCCTGCTCCGCGCGCAAGAGGCCCAGAAGAAAGCCGCCCGCGTTGGATTCGATTGGTCGGACCCCGAACCTGTCTTTGAAAAGATTTCCGAGGAAACCGCCGAGGTCCGCGGGGCCATGGCGGCCGGCGACCGCCCCGCTTTGGAAGCCGAACTCGGCGACCTCCTCTTCAGCGTGGTGAATCTCGCCCGCAAGCTCGGCGTCGATGCCGAGACCGCCCTCTCCGGTTCCACGCGCCGCTTCATCTCGCGCTTCCGGTCCATCGAGCGCCGGCTCGAAGCCGAAGGCCGCAGGGTGGGGGACACGCCCCTGGCGGAACTCGACCGCCTCTGGGAACTCGCAAAAAACGACTGAGCCGCCGCGCATGCCCACCCCAGTGAAGCTCAGTGTGCTCGATTTCGGCTGGCGTGGTTACGAACCCCCGTTCATCCACTCCTACGCGGCCTGCACGGGCGGATCGGTTCTCACAAATCTCAAAAAAGTTCCCGCCGGCCCGGTCCTGATTGTTCTTCGAAAAACCAATCTCCGCCGAGCCTCGGCCGCGATCGATGAGCTTCGCAAGCGCGGCTCAAAAATTCTCATCGCGCTTGCTGGCACTTCCTCGCACGACATCGCCAACACGCTCGGCGACACTACCCGCTGGGAGTTTTTCCGCTCGATTTGTTCGCGTTGCGATCTGGCGTTGGCGCAGGTGGAAGACCTTGTTCCGTTCTTTAACGAGGCCGGATCGCCGCGCACCGAGTTCCTTCCCATTCCGATCGATTTTGAATCCGCCCCGGCGCCCAAACCCCTCGCCGAGCTTCGGGGAATTTTCGTCGGCACCCGCGAGTTTCGCATACCCGCGCGACGGCACCTCGAAGCCGTCACCCACGCCGACTCGCTTTCCCGCCGGCTTCAGATCCCGCTCGCCGTGTTGAACTCCGAGGGTCGTGATGGCGGAATGATTCTGAAGGATTTTCAACGCCGAAACCCCCTCTTCTACATCATCGAGGCGCCAATCACCCGCAGCGACTTTCTCGATGTCCTCCGCCTGCACCGCATCGTGTGGCAACTCGACACCACTTCCGCCCCGGGGCGCATCGCATCGGACTCGATTCTTTGCGGCCTGCCGTGTGTCGGCGGAAATGGCACTGCCGAGAGGCTTGCCTTCCCAGCGGTTTGCGGTCCGCGCCCCGCGCCCCAACTCCTCGAATCCGCCGAGCGTCTGCTCACGGACGATGCATTTTGGAGCGAGACGGTCGGGTTTTCCCGGGAAAAAACTCGTGCCGAGTTGGCTTATGGGGCTGTTTCTGCCCGGATTTCGGCCCTTTTGGGGTAGGTCGAAATTTTTTCAAAAAAATTCTGCAAGATTCGTAAATTTTTGCGTCTACAGGGTGCAGACTTGCACAGTGCTGTCTGTTGTCAGTATAGAATAAATATATGCCACGACCACGCCGCCTAAACGAGCCGGTAAAGCTCAACTTACTCATCGATCGCGCGTCGAAAGACAAGGCTCGCCAACTCGCCGAAGAGCGCGGGATCAGCGTAAGCCGGCTGTTTGAAGCGTTGCTGGCAAATGTTCAGCCGGCCGCTGTGGAAATCACTGAGACGGCCTCGCCTGAAAGCGAAGCAGCTTGATTATCTCGCAGGGTCGCAGTCTCACCCTGCAAAAAATACGCCTCTCGTAATTTTTCAGTAACCCTGCGGCGTGCCGTAGGGAGAAGGATGCATCGGGTAGGGCGGCATTTGAACCGGAACCGCCGGGTAGGGTTGCGGTTGTGCGTAGGTGACCGGAGCTGGTGCTGGTGCGGGAGGAGCAGGGGGCGTTTGGGGTTGATTCTGCCTCTGCCACTCGGCTTCCACGAGGTCCTCGAACAACTGGGAAATCGACCGGCGGCGCTTCAGCGCGATTTCGTCGGCCCATTGGCGAACTTCCGGATGCATGGTGAGGTTCAATTTGCCGCGGAGGGCGTTTTCGGGTTTGCGACGTCTCATTTGTTATTTAGTTGAATAATCTGTTTTATACGCCGATAAAAATTCCTGAGCAAGTTTTTTCTCAAAAATTAAACTGTTCAAAACTTTGCCCTTGGTTCGGTGAGGACCCGTGCGTAACGTCGATAGAGAAAACCTCCTCACATTTGAACAAATCTGTTCGCAGGGTGGTCGAATCACCAAGAACAGCTGCAACCCGAAAACCCCAATCCCCATGCTTCCAACCCGCCCACGATTCGGCGCATTGACGCTGTTGCTCGTGGCATTCTTCTGCCTGATGCCCGGGTTCGCGCGCGCGGAAGCTTTGTTGCAATTGTTCCAGATGTCCTACATGGACATCGCCAAAAAAATGCCGGAACTCGCGGAAGCTGGCTACACCGCTCTCTGGCTACCGCCGCCCACAAAGGGCTCTGGCGGTCTCTCCGTCGGCTACGACCTTTGGGACCCGTTTGATTTCGGCTCGAAGGACCAGCGCAGCACAGTCCGCACCCGCTACGGCACCGAGGCCGAGTTGATGCACATGATTGAAGTGGCCCACCGCTTCGGTATCCGGATCTACTTCGACAATATTATGAACCACCGGGCATTCGACATTCCCGGTTTTAACGAAACGACCCCCACCGGCGGGGAGGGGCAGGATGAACTTTATCCCGGCATGGTTCCGGAGGATTTCCATCTTCGGAAAACCGAAGACGGCTTCTATCGCAAGTGGGATAACACGCGTGACTGGCAAAGCGCTTGGCAGGTCCAAAACCTCGGCCTTTCCGACCTCATCGACATCGCCCACGAAACGCCAAACGCCAACCACGGTTTCAGCGAGGGATCGACTCACCCGAAATACTCGTTCGTCCGCGACCTGAATCGGCCGGAGCAATACGATCAGGACAAGGACGGCAAACGAATCTACTTCGGTTGGCTGATCGACCGCGCACGAACGGCATTAGGCTCGAATGCCACTACGGAGCAACTTCGCGCTCATGCCACCCAATACATCCGAGACAACCGCGCGGCCTATGTCGAAGATGTCGGCGCTTACCTCATTCGGGCCGTTCGTTTCAAAATGGACCGCCTGAAAATCGACGGACTTCGCCTCGATGCCGTCAAACACGTGCCGGATTATTTCTACGGCCAGATGTCTGGCGCGAATAAAGACTCCTCGGATGCCGGTTACCTCGGCGGCGCCCAGCTGCAGTTCAACATATCACGCGGCTTCACGGACTCGAACCACCGCGACTCTGTCTTCGAAGACAAACGCGGCCGCGACGATGCGATGATGTTCGGTGAGCACTTGGGCCAACCGCCCGGCTACGGTGGATATTGGGATTCCGGAATGCGGCTCGTGGATAACGATCTCCGCTCCCTTCTGAACAATCGCCTCGGGAATCCCGGTGCCACGCTGGCTGGCCTCGATGCCTCTGGAGCTGGTGGTTTTCCCGCCAGCCTCGGTGTCACGCACGCAAACAGTCACGATAGTGATTTCGCCGCTCAAAAAGAGTGGCAGCACGCTTACTACATGTTCCGTGAGGGGATGGGGCTTGTTTACACCGATGGCTACTACAAGGCTGGAACGCTCGGTGAATCCGGCGGTGCGTTTCCCCGCCACGCGAACACGAATTTCCTCGGCCAGTTCGGCGACCCGCGCATCCCGAACATCATGAGATTGCACAACGATTTTTCCCGCGGTCTTCAGCAGGGGCGCTGGGCGGACGGCGATTTCCTCGCCTTCGAGCGTCGCGACAACAGAGACAAATTCGGAAACACCCGCAGCGGCACTGCCAGCGAGGAAATCACGATGATCGCGATGTTCAATGACAACACCGCGCAAGGCCAGTCGCGCCCCATCACCTCGAGCTTCTGGTCCGGCGCCTACCTCTGGCAATACGCCGAGGGCCCGAATGGTTCCTTCATGGGCGGATTTTACAAATACGCCGGCGAACTCGGCACCGTCGTCGTTCCGCCCGGCGGTTACTATCTCTTCAGCTGGCGCACGCCGGAACTCTCGACCCTGTGGCCGCAAGCCGCTGTGACGTTCCACCAAAACGGACAGGAAGTGAACCGCATCACCGTCACTCGCAAGGACGGTCCAGATGGCGACCAGTCGTTCAATCCCTACGGCCTCCAAAACCGCGGCTATCCCGCAGGTGTCACTCCGCCGAAGTATACCTATCAAACCACTGTGCCTGTTGTGAAAAGCGGCAACTTCACCATCCTGGCGCGTGCCGACGGATCCGCCGAAAACATCTGGCTCAAACTCAATGGCGGCATCGATTTGAACGGCACCGTTCCGCAGGGAGTCACTGATCCTGGCAAGCGCGACCACCAGCCAGGCGTCTACAGCGACATTTGGGTCGGCTACGAACAACCCGCATTCCACGAGCGCCAACACGCGGAGAAATTCGCAGCCAAAGACACCACGCGGTGCCAGATTGGTTCACCCGGTGCGGAGACCTACGTCAAAACCATTGGCGGAAATCTCACCATCAATAACGGCCCTGCGAACGCGAACAACTACGGCAACGCCAGCGGAACCCAGGCATCCTGGATCTACCACGATCCCGATGACAATGTGGGTGGAATTTCCACTCCTCCGAAGCAATTTGATGACTCCGGATCAAACATCGTCATTTGGGCAAAAAGCAATTCTGTCGGTGGTGGTTTCAAAGCCTTCGTCTACTACACGGTCGACGGTTCATTCCCGGAAGGCGCGGGTGGTTATGGTCGCGGATCAACCCGCGTTGCAGAACTAAATTGGCGCCACAACCAAGGCGCTGACGACTGGTGGGGATCGGTCAACATTCCGAAGCCAACCGCCGGAGCTCAGTTCGCCTACAAGATTGGTTTCTACAGGACTGGCGCGAGCTCCATTTGGCCCAGCGGTCCCTCGCAGGTGGATACCAAAAAACGCATGCTCACCACTTTCCGCGTTGAAAATTTCAACCCCACAACGGTGCAGTTTTTCCCGCACAACGACTATGCCCGCGTTCCGACGATCGGCGCAGATTACACCGACTGGCCATGGGACATGCAAACCGGCCTTCCCGAGGGCTTCCATGTCGTCCGTGCGCGCGCACATCTGAATCGCGATCAAAATTCCGGCACCCCCCTCTACAACACCTTCACTCAAGTTTTCTATTACGACGCGCTCACGCCTAACGGCACCCTCCTCTGGCCGCAAAACAACGGCGACACTGTCGGCGGTTCCAGCTACGAGCTTGTCCTACGCACGGACAAGACCGTTGAGGAGGTCTGGTTCCACATCGATGACTCCGACGATGGAAACGACGATGCCACCATGGAAATTCAAAACGGCAACGGCGCCGGCTTCGAACCTTTCGACGATGCCAACCAAAATGGCGTGCGGGATTCGGGCGAAGATTTCACCGATCTCGATGGCGATGGCCAATATGATGCGGCGCTAACCTCCGCTTGGAGCCAAGCCACGCAAAATAATTCCATCAACCTGCCGGGCCAGAAGGAATGGCGTTTCCGCTACAATAACATCCCTGCAAGCGGCGAGGCCTCGATTCGAATCCGCCTCCTTGAGCCCTCCTCCTCGCGCAATCTCTTCCTCGATCCGACTACGGCGCACACCACTGAGGTCGTTCGCACCGTCCAGACCCGTGGCCCTGACCAACGCGTGAATATTGCCTGGCCCCAGCGCGACGGCGACCGAGTCGATGACAACTACACGATGAAGGTTTACTTCACGAAGGCCCTCGCCGACGGAATCAACGAGGAAACCCTCAAACAGCGCTTCACCTTCTCCATCGCCAGCACGGAAAACGGCAGCAACCGGGACGCCGTTGTTCAAAGTCGCTCGAACTTCATTATCAATTACCACGCCAACGACCAATTTCACGAACTCGCGATCCCGCTGCCGAATCTTTACAACGACATCCCGGATTTCCTCCACACCCTCACGGTCACCTACACTTTCCCCGACAACCGTGAGCTTGAGGCCATCCGCAAGGTTAGGGCTAACCCCAGCACGAAGCCTTTCGTTCGCATCACCCGGCCGTCCGAAGTTGGCTCCGATGGCCGTCCCACCGAGATCATTTTGCCCGACCGCCCCGGTGCGGACCAACTCCTTTACTCGGTCCGCGTGGAAACCAACTCCACTGTCGGAAACCTCACTCTCACTGGAAACCCGGCCATCACATTGTTCGAGGAGCCTTTCACGGATTCCAACAGCAACGGCGTCTGGGACGACCAAGAGCCATCCACCGACACCAATAAAAATAACCAGTGGGATTCCGCCGAAAGCTTCACGGATACAAATACGAACGGAATTTGGGATCTCGGCGAGGCATTTACAGATACCAACAACAACGGCGTCCGGGATCCTGCGGAGTCCTACACAGACCTCAACAACAACAACCAATTCGACACCGGCGAGGGCTTCTTCGATCTAAACGACAACAAACTCCGCGACCCCGCTGAACCTTTCACGGACACCAACGCCAACGGCACCCGCGAAGGAACCAAAGTCACCGTCAGCGGAAACACCAAAACCTGGGACTTCAGCTGGAACATCACTGCGCCCGGAACCTACCTCCTTACCGCCACCGCCACTCTCAACAGCCAGTCCACATCCACCGCGCGCAACGCCCGCGTCCTGCTCCGCCAAATCGTCGATTCCGATCTCAATCAAAGCAACGACGATGACCACGACGGCCTCATCGACATCGACGAGACGAACAAAAAAGATCTCCCCGCAACCAATGCGGAGACTTGGAGCAACGGTGATGTCCACATCCACCGCGCCTCCGGGTTGACATTACCGACCTCGCCCGATTCCGACGGCGATGGTCTTCCCGATGGCCTCGAGGTCGGTTGGCGCGTAGCCGGTAACCTGACCAACAATTCCACCGATACCAACGGCGATGGCATCAAGAATTTCGTTCCCGATCTCGACCCGCCATTCTACGCGGTCGTCTCAAACAACGGCAAAGTCCCCGGAGTGGGTTCCCTCAACCAAGGCGACGACCGCGCGCGCCAAGCCGCCGGTTCGGTGACCGATCCCGCCAAAGCGGATACTGACGGCGATGGAATTTCCGATGGAATCGAGGATGCGAATATCAATGGCTGGACAGACGGCGACGGTGTCTCCATGCAACCAACTTGGGAACCTTGGCTGGAGCGCGCCTGGCCAAACAACAAGATCGATGCCGGCGAAACTTGGACCGAGACGAGCCCCACCAAGCCGGATTGCGACGAGGACGCTTTGCAGGATGGCTTCGGTGAGGACAAAAACTTCAACGGATTCATTGACGGCGATACCAACAAGGACCGCAACCACAACACCGGCGAACTCTGGTCCGAAACCGACCCCCTGAAATCCGATTCCGATGGAGACGGCCTACCAGATGGCTGGGAGGTTCAATACGGCCTAGACCCGCTCGACGACGGGGCCTTCAGCAAGCGCCTCGACGGTCAGGGTAATGTCAACAATGGCCCGAACGGCGACCCGGACAACGACGGCTTCAACAACGCCGCCGAGCTTCTTGCGGGCACCCATCCCACCCAACCAACGATCATCGGCGGCGGCCAGGGCGAAGGCTCCATCTCGATCGGAAAATTCACCGACTGGGGCCATCAGGACCTTCTCGTTTTGGACGAGTATGGCGAAGGAAGCGCGCATTCCGCATCGGATGTTTACCGCTCCTGGAACGATACCGATCACTCCCGCGACATGCTGTCTTTCTCCTTCCGCGATGGAGGAGAAATTCCCTCAGGCGGGGACGGTCGCGTCTACTTCCGCATCGATTTCCTCGACCTTGCGGACAACGCATGGCAGGGCGAGGTCGATGCCTACATCGTCATCGATACCGGCAACACAGCGGCCGGCGAGCGTTCGATCCCGAACGAGGTGGACATCGCCACCGACATGCGCTGGGAAGCGGTGGTTGCTGTCTACGGGCAAAACTTCGGCTCCATTTTTGTGGACCGCAACTCGGCGCAAAACACCACCACCCAAACCCAAAATCCGGTTACAGAAGGCGGTGTCGAGTCCCGCAACTTTGGTGGACGCAACGAGGCTCAATGGTCGTCGCCATATGACGCCGTGGAAATCGGCATTGAACGCCAGCACCTCAAGGACGCCGGGTGGCTCGGTGATCCGAATTCGCTGAACTTCCAGGTTTTCGTCACCAAGCCGAACACCACCGGCAACGGAACCGGAGATATCGGTGGAAGAAATGACATCCGCGACTCCATCTACGACGACTGGGTGGCGTCCGATTACTGGCGCGACTTCGACAATGTCGCGCTCAATGGCAAACTCGCGAGCTGGTTCAGCCGCAGCGGAGCAAACGATCGGAACAAATCCGCCAAGGTCATGCTCGTCGCCCACGGCAACCAGGCCATGCAGCCCGGCAGCGTCATCCACAGCCTCATCCGCGGCGGCACCACGAACGCCACCACCGGCTACTCCCGAATGCTGGAAGCACACGAGCAGAACAACGCCCCGCTCACCCTTCACCTTACGCCCACGCTCGCTTCCGCTCTCCAGTGGGCATCAAGTTCAAACAATTCCACCGACGGGCCTGCATTCAACACCCGCATCCGGAACCTCATCTCGCAAAACCGCCTCGACCTTGTCGGCTCCTCGTTCTCCGATCACGTGCCGAAATATTTCCTGCAGGAATTCAACAATGCCAATAAGGCACTCTCTGAGAAATTCCTCGATTCCATCTACGGCAATGGGACCCAAGCCGCCTCGCGCCAAATCTTCTGGCCCACCGAGCGTGTCCTCGACACCACCACCGTCGAGATGATTCGCAACATGGGTTACACCTACACCTTCGCCGATCAGATGCGTCACTTTGTGAAGTGGTTCGGCCGCTCCGCCGCACTCGGCACGGCAGGTTACCGCATCAACGAGGTCAACGGCCTCAAAATCATACCGATTCACGATGCCGCGTCAGAATACCTCGACCAGGTGCGCGATGGCGGTTCGGCCATGCCCATCCGTCAACTCCTCTCGCGCCGCTCCCGCAGCGGCGTGCAGGATCAGGTCGCCGTGCTCTGGCGCGACATGGGCGATTTCTCCAGTGCCGCGAAATCCGACAGCTACGCTTCAAATGTCCGCTGGCTCGGTTCGAGACCATGGATTCGTGTTGTGACCGCCCAGCAGATCGTTGACAACGAAGTTTCCTACAAAGGCCAGGACGGAAATACCTACAACACTTGGGGCACCGAGCAGCGCGGCACCGGCCAAACCCTTGTCCAAACGGCCAAGGATTGGGTCGATTGGGCCAGCGGCGAGAATTACGACCACTGGTATTTCGGCTCCCCGCGCGAAACCGGCCTTCGCAATCAAACCTTCAATACCCCATCGGCTTTCGGTTGGTCCGGCAATGGAACCGCGCGCGACGCCTGGCTCGCATCGAATTCCACCACCACGCCCGCCCTGCGCGACCTCTCCGGTGCCGTTCTCCACGCCGCAATGTTCCAAACTGCATTCCACAACACGCCGGACGGCAGCCTCCAAAAATTCAGCACCGGCGACTACATCTACCCGGACAACGGCGGCAACCAAACGCTCGCCCCGTTTGCCCGCCACGCCCAATCCCAAGCCCGCTTCGCGAAAATCTACGAACGGGTGCAGCAATGGGCTTCCACAGCGAACTCGACTACGCTTGGCACCCAGTCGGTCGATGTGGATCTCGACAGCACACCCGAATACCTCCTCTTTAACTCGCGCATCTTCGCTGTCTTCGAATCCAAAGGCGGCCGCATGACCGCCGCGTGGCTCCGCAGTCCGACCACCGGAAAAATCTGGCAGGTTGCCGGCAACTTCGCCGCCTACAGCAACACCGACACCGAGGATGAAGGCACTAGCAACCCAACCGCATTCCGCACCAGCGGCTTCAAGGATTGGTGGACCATTGGTGGCACATTCGGCGCCGGCAACAGCACCGCCGTGAACGCGAACTACACGCCCACCGCCCTCTCCGGAAACGCCACGGGTTGGCAATTCTCCTCATCCGGAATCACGAAAGCCATCACCCTCGCCAACGCTTGGACTGGCAACATCACAGCCACCTACACGCTCAGCGGTCCGAACGAAGTCTACGTCCGCTTCGGTCTCTCCCCGAACCTGCTCGACTTGAAGCTTCGCGGCCAGCAAGGCCTCACTGCAAACGAAACGATCACCCGCTCGACGCTCACGAATGTCAGCGGCAACGAAACCGTCCGCGCTTGGGTCGCCGGCCCGATTGTCACCA
Organism: Verrucomicrobiota bacterium; assembly: GCA_018970255.1. Lineage (GTDB taxonomy): Bacteria > Verrucomicrobiota > Verrucomicrobiia > Chthoniobacterales > Terrimicrobiaceae > UBA967. Next base: position 19,870 of record JAGWWS010000017.1, read on the forward strand.
CCGCCTCCGACAACCCCGGCAACGCCACCACGATCGCCCGTCGCAACCAGGCTCAAACCCACCAAGTCGAGGCCCGAATCACCAACAACACCATCGTCACCCTCGGCTTCGACGAAGGCACAGACATCACCGATCCCGGCTCCGCCACCGACGGAATTCCGAATTCCTGGTGGGATCAGCAATCCATCGCCCAAAACCAGCGCACCGCATCCGCGGATCCTGACAACGACGGCCTGACAAATCTCCAGGAATACATTTTCGGCTCGAACCCGACATCCGCTGGAAGTGGTCAACCCGCGCGAACCGTTTCCTTCGATCAAAATGGCCGTGTCATCTCTTTTCCCACGGTTTCCGGCCGCTCATACCAACTCCAAGCGCGCGGGGATCTCGTGAGTGGCACATGGGAAAATGTTGGCTCCTCGGTTCCTGGTGACGGCAGCACCAAATCCGTCCCGGATACCACCCCGGCCTCCCGGCGTTTCTACCGCATTGTGGTTTCCGTCACGCCTTGAGCGTGGGGATGGCAGCTTTTTCCAAGTTGCTGGTTGACGGGGTGTGAAACCCGCAAGTAAGTTGCCCGGCTCTCGTCACGGGAACGACCCCGCTTGACGAAAAACCAAGCGCCCTAATCACAAGATCAACAATGGAAACAGCGACCCGTCTCAAGCATCTCACCCCGTCCCTGACCCTCGCGGTCGACAGCAAGGCCAAGGCCATGAAAGCCGAGGGCATCGAAGTCTTCGGATTCGGCGCCGGCGAGCCGGACATGGACACCCCCGAGCACATCAAGGCTGCGGCGATCAACGCTCTCAAAGAAGGCCGCACCAAATACACCCCCAGCTCCGGAATTCCCGAACTCCGCCAGGCCATCTCCCAAAAATTTCTCAAAGACAACGGCCTCGATTACAAATCCAGCCAGGTGATCGTCAGCAGCGGCGCGAAGCAATCCTGCTTCAACGCCATCGCCGCCGTCGTGAACGAGGGCGACGAGGTCATCATCCCGGCCCCGTATTGGCTCAGCTATCCGGAAATGGTCCGCCTCGTCGGTGGGGAACCGGTCCTCGTTCACACCCGCGAGGAGAACAACTGGAAGATCACTCCCGAGGAGTTTGAAAACGCGATGTCCCCGCGCACGAAGATGATCATCATCAACTCGCCGGGCAACCCGACCGGATCAGTTTACACCCGCGAGGAACTCAAGGCGCTCGCCGAAGTCGCCGCCGAGGAGGACATTTTTATCCTCTCCGACGAAATCTACGAAAAACTCACCTACGAGGGCGCGGAGCATGTCAGCATCGCCACGGTTTCGCCCGAGGCCTACGACCTCACCATCACGATCAACGGCTTCAGCAAGGCCTACTCCATGACCGGTTGGCGCCTCGGCTATCTCGGCGCTCCGGAGCAGATCGCCCGCGCGATCGACTCCATGCAGAGCCACATGACCTCGAACGCCTGCTCCTTCGCTCAATACGGCGGCCTCGCCGCGCTTACGGGCGACCAGCAATGTGTAGCCGACATGCGCGAGGAATTCGACATTCGCCGCCAATACATGTGCGAGCGCCTCGGACAAATTTCCGGAATCTCTGCGGTGCGTCCGCTGGGAGCTTTCTACGTCTTGGCAAACATCAGCTCGTTCGGGTTGAAGTCCCAAAACTTCGCCGACCGTCTTCTCAGCAAGGGAAGTGTGGCTGTCGTTCCCGGCATCGCGTTCGGCGACGACCGCACCGTGCGTCTCAGCTATGCGACGAGCCTCGACATCATCAAGTCGGGCATCGATCGCATCGAAGACTTCTGCAAAACGCTCTGACCCCCGGCGCGAGCCGGGCAGTCACCTTTTCAACCGCAGTCTGAGGAAGGTGGGGACATCCAAGTCCTCGCCCTCCACGATAGTCGGCTCGATTTTGTCAAAGCGACCACGGGCGACCGGTTCCAGCGGGAGCACATCCTGGGTCACTTTGGGTTGCGGCGCAGCAACGGGTTCTGGTGAGCGCTCGGGAGGTTTTTCCCTCGCGGGTTGGAAGGGCTCCGCCGGGCGCTTCGGAACTTCAAAGGATGGAGTCGATACGGGCGCGGCTGGTTTTTCGACTCTTCCGCTGCGACCAATGATCGTTACGACCAGCGAATCTGTGGAGTCGCCGGATGAGCCAACGCCGAGATTCAAAATCGCATCGGGAGAGGTGTGCTTCGAGACGCCATTCATCACGGCGCTGACCTCCGCGAAGCCCATCGCCGCAGGGCCGGAGACATGGACAAGTAGCCGGCCGGTTTCTTGAAGCGAACGCCCGCGATCCATCAGGGGGCTCCGCAACGCCGATTCCAAAGCCTCGTGTGCACGGTTCGGTCCCGAAGCTTCGCCGCACGCGAAAAGGCAAGGACCGGTTCCGCGAAGAACTGCGAGCAGGTCCGCAAGCGGAACCGGAACCGGGCCGGAGTTGGTGACCAGCCGTGCCAACGCGCACACGGCTTGGAAGAGGAGTTGATCGCAGGCCGCAAAAGTCTCGGAGGCATCCGCGCGCGCCGCATCCAGTTCGGCCATGCGATCGTTTTCGAAATGAACCAGCGCGTCGGTGGACTTGGCGATTTCCGCAAGCGCTTGCTGGGCTTGGGTGGTTCGACGGCGTCCTTCGAACTGGAACGGCGAGGTGACCACCGCCGCAACGAGTGCTCCGTTTTCTCGAGCGAGGTTGGCCAGAATCGGAACGGTGGCGCTTCCAGTGCCACCACCCAATCCCGCGCAGAGAAAAACCACATCCGCTCCGGCCACGGCAGTTTTGAGTTCCTGCATCGACTCCTTCGCCGCCTCGATTGCGGTATCGGGATCCCCGCCGGCTCCAAGGCCGTGGGTGGCGAGGGGACCGATTGCGATTTTTGTGGAAGCCACGGATGCCGCGACGGATTGCTGATCGGAATTCACCGCGAATGTTTCCAAAGAAATCGTCGAACGCATGGCGATTCGGTCGGCGATGTTCACGCCGGCGTTGCCGACTCCAATGAGACGAAGAACCGGAATTTTGCCGGCTTCGATCCGGCGCGGGTAAGTGATCATGCGATGTGGAACGAGCGTTTGATTTTGGAAAAGAATTCGGTGAGCAGATTCCCGGGTGGCATCTCGGACTGCACGGCCTGTGCGTATTTCGCCACGCCGATGCAGGTGGAAAGCTGCGGGTTTTCGAAGGCCGAAGTCGGACCCGAAACTGAATTCGCATGGGCTATGTGAACCGGGAGTCCTTGGAAAACCGACTCGGCGACCTCCTTGATTCCATGCGTGAGACTCACACCGCCGGTGAGCATGATACCGGAGCCGAGCATGTGCTCGGGGACTCGCTCGTTGATCTGTTTGCGGATGATTTGCAGGAGTTCCTTGATCCGCGCATTGATGATCATGTTCAAAAGGCCGCGTTCGACCTCCTTGCCCGAGAAGCCCGTGTCGTTCTTCAAAACAATGCGCTCGTTGGCTGGGATGTTTTCGTAGAGCGCCGAGCCTTCCTCGATTTTCAGCTTCTCTGCCCGTGTGATCGGGATTCGCAGACCGATGCAAAGGTCATTCGTGATGTGGTCCCCGCCTATAGCTACCACGCCGCTGTGACGCACTGCTCCATCGAGATAAACAATGAAGTCGGTCACACCGCCGCCGATGTCGATTACCGCCGCGCCGGCCCGTTTTTGACTTTCATCCAGCACGACTTGGGCTGAGGCGACGGAATTCACCACGATGTCTTCGACTGCGATGTTGAATTCGCGCACACAGCGAATGGTGTTTTGAATTCGCGTCAAAACCCCGTGGATGATGTGAAAATCGGCTTCAAGCCGGGTTCCGAACATTCCAATCGGATCGATCACCCCCTCTTGCCCATCCACATAGTAGCACTGCAAGAGGGAGTGCAGGATGACGTTCTCTTTCGGAATGCCGACATCCTTCGCCTTGAACTCGACGCTTTCGACCTCCTTGTCGGTGATCTCGGTTTCTCCGTCGAGAGGGGCTGAACTGCGGTTGTTGAAGCTCTGGATGTGACTGCCGGTGATGGCGAGCCAGACGCTATTGATTTCCTGATCACTCCGTTCCTCGGCGTCCGCCAATGCGTCGTGAACACACTTCGAGGCATTCTGGAAATCAATGATCTCACCTTTTCGAACTCCGCGGGACGGGCTTTCGCCAACACCCAGAAGTCGCAACTCGCCGTCCCGTCCCGATTCGGCAACGACGGCACAGACCTTGGTCGTTCCAATTTCCAATCCGACATGAATGCGCTCGCGTGCCATCAGTTCGGGAGATTTCGTGTTTTCCGCGGGGTCTCTGCGGTTTCGAGTGGAGGAGTATTCATGACAAATTTGACCGGCGTGTTCTTTCGGACCATCAAGTTGACCGATTCCAACTGGCGTCCGGTTTCCCGGCAGTGTGCAAGAAGCTTGGCCAGACGGCGGAGTTGTTCGGGAAAATCCTCGGGAGCAAATCGGATTTTCGCGCCATCGAGAGCCACCGCATCGAGGCAGTAGTCTTTCGATAAATCCAACGTTGCGATTTGGAAATCACCCTGCCTGCGTGCTTCGCGCAGGAGTTGCAAGGCTGTCTGGAAATCCTGATCCTTAACCAGAACGCCCTCAGCTTCTGGCACGGGAGCGCCCGTGATGTGCGGCAACTGGTCATATTCAGTGGTCCACGTCGCCGGGCGCATGGTGAAGCCTGAATCGTCCACCAACAAGGGGTGCAAAGTGCCGGTCGCCGCGCCGATGCGAGCGACCGGGTCTCGTGCCACGACGCGAATCTCCAAGCGATCGGGCAGATGCCGCGAGATTTCGACATCCGCGACGGATGGGATCGATCCCAACCTCGCCGCCGCTCCTGCGATATCCACAGTGAAGATGTTTGTGCCCTCCGAGATGCCGGCTTTCTCCAGCGCGGATTGCGAATCCATCGTTCCATCCAAATCCAGCACGATTTCCCGTAGAGTGTAAGTCGGGTTTGAGTAGAAGAAGTGGTCTAGGAGAAGCCCGATCGAAAACCAAAGCGTTCCACAACTCAGCGTCACGGCAATCGCGATTGTTGCAAATCCCCACGCCATTTTCTTCCGGCGCTGGCGCGCAGTCACCGCGCGCATTTTCACATTCAAAAGTATCCGGCTCCGCGGTGACCGGCTGCTGCGGTGAATGGGAAGTTGGCGCCGGGCTTTCATGGTTTGCGTTTCGCAAGGGAAAGGCCGGCGATCTCTTCACAGAGAGCGGCGAAATCGATTCCAACCGCCGCCGCGGCTTTGGGAAGAAGGCTTGTCTCGGTCATTCCTGGAATCGTGTTGACCTCAAGAACGAACGGGCGGTTTTGCGAGTCCAGAAGGACATCGACGCGGGAATAAACTTCCAGCGACAGCGATCGATGGGCTTCTAAGGCGGCTTTCTGAACTGCAACGGTTGTGGCGGCATCGATTCTTGCGGGGCAGAAGTAGTCCGAGTTGCCCTTCGTGTATTTGTTTTCGTAGCTGTAAAAATCGACTTTCGGAACGATCTCCACGATTGGCAGAGCGGTGTCTCCGACGATGCCGACGGTCAATTCGCTGCCCTTGATGAATTCCTCAACGAGCACCTCGCTATCGCGCTCCAGACAATCCTTGAGGGCAAAGTCGACATCCTCCGCTTTTGTAACGATGTGCACCCCCACACTCGAACCCTCGCGTGGGGGTTTGATCACCATCGGAAGTGGAAGATTCGGCCTTTGATTCAATACAAGGATTTCCCATTTTGCATTCGGCACCGATGCTTCATCGAAACGGCGCTTCGTCGCGATTTTGTCAAAAGCCAGACGGCTGCCCTGCTCTCCCTCTCCGGTGTAGGGAACACCGAGTTGATCCAGAATCCCTTGGATTTCTCCATCCTCACCAAAGGTTCCATGGATCATGTTGTAGGCGAGGTCTGTGCCGACAGGGATTTGAAAGCCTCGGCCTCGGACATCGATCTCGGTCACTTGGGCCTCCAGCGAGCGCAGGGCATTCGCCACTGCCGCGCCGGATCGCAGAGAAACCTCACGCTCTTTGCCAGGACCTCCGGCAAGGAGAGCCACTTTTTTTCCAGCCAGGATTCCTTGGAATTTCCGTTTCATGCGTCGATGCCTGCGATTTGCACTTCTGTTTCCAATTTTATGCCGCGTTCGGCCTCGGCGACCGACTGGATTTTTTTGATGAGTGAAAGCACATCCGAAGCCGAGGCGCCGCCGTCATTCACGATAAAATTACCGTGAACCTCCGAAACACGGGCTCCGCCGACAGAAAGGTTTTTCAGTCCCAGTTCCTCAATCAGTTTGCCGGCTGGAATGGCGGCAGGATTCTTGAAAATACAACCGGCGCTGGCTGCAACCGGTTGGCTGGTTTTGCGCTTGGCCACCGACTCTGCGATGGCTGCATCGATTTTTTCGGGTGAACCGGGGGTGCCGCGGATGGTTGCCGAGAGCGCGTAATTCTGACGAAGCGTCGGCACATCGCGGTAGGAAACCTCCATCTCGGCGGGAGTCTTTGTGAAAATGTTTCCATCCTGATCGCAGAAGCGAACGCGCTCGACCTGATCGAAGGTTTGAATGCCCATGGCTCCAGCATTCATCCGCAGGCCGCCGCCGAGGCTCCCCGGAATTCCTTCCATCCACTCGAGCCCGGCGATGTTCGCCGAGCGGGCGATCGCGGTGAGTTGTTTGAATTTCACACCGACGCCTGCGGTGATTTCAACGCCGTCGATTTGATGCTGCGCGAACTCGCCTTGCGAAAGGTGGGCTACTACGCCCGGGAAACCACCATCGCGGACGAGAAGGTTCGAGCCGCGGCCCATGATCATGAAGGGAATGTTTTCGTCGAAGCAATGGCGGACGAGGTCCGCAAAACCTGCCTCCGTCTCTGGCTCGATCCAGAAACGGGCGGGTCCACCGATTTTCATGGTGGTGTGGCGGGAAAGTGGCTCGTGGAGTTTGACGCGGCCCTTGCCGATGATTTTCTGAAGCGTGTCGCGTTCTTGCAGGTCCTCAACCAGACGCTTCCCGGCTTCGTGGATGTTTCCGGCACCGAGGCTCAGAACGAGATCGCCATCCTGCAGGGCTGCGGCTGCGGCTTTATGGATCGAAGCGACATCCCGAACAAACTCCGCCGATTGCTGTCCGCGAGCGGAAATCTCCTCCACGATCGTGGCACCGGAAATGCCTTCGATGGGCAGTTCGCTGGCTGGATAGATGTCGGAGATAAAAATGCGGTCGGCTTTTTCAAAGGCGCTGCCGAACTCCTTGCGAAGGGCTTGGGTTCGTGAGGGACGGTGTGGTTGAAACATCACCACCACCCGAGGGTTCGGACCGGTGCGAGCAGTGGCCAGTGTCGCGGCGATCTCGGTTGGATGGTGTCCATAATCGTCAACGACAGTCTGGCGCGGTGATTGGTAAATGATTTCAAAGCGTCGCTTGGCCCCTCGGAAGCTTTCCAGTGCCGTTGCAATTTTTTCGAAAGGCTCGCCCATCTCCGTGGCGAGAGCGATCACCGCCAGTGCATTCATGGCATTGTGTGCACCCGGTATATTCAGTGTCGCTTTTCCAAGAGGCTTTCCATCCCGAAGGACATGGAACTCGGATCGGAAGTTCTCGGTGGAAAGATCCACCAGCCGATATCGCGCGCTTTCGGAGTTTCCGTAGGAGACGGCATTCGGCCTTTTCCCACAAACCCGGCGTGCCCCTTCGTCATCCGCGCAAAAGAAAATGTTTCCCGAAGTTTGCGAGGCCAGTGCGCTGTAAACGGCGTCGATCGCATCGAGATCTTTGTAAAAATCGAGATGCTCCGGCTCGATGTTCAAAACGATTGCGTGGTGCGGATGGTAATTCACGAGCGTTCCGTCGCTCTCGTCGCCTTCCGCGACAAACCACTCGCCGTCCGAGTCCCAGCGGGCGTTGGTGCCGAGGATCGGGATTTCCGCGCCCACATAGTGGGATGGTTTCAAGCCGCACTCGCGAAGGACATGTGCGGCCATGGCGGAAGTGGTCGTCTTGCCGTGCATACCGCAAACAACAATTCCGGATTTGGTGGCCATGATCGCGGCGAGCGCGTCCGCACGGCGGAGCATTGGCAGGCCCATTCTCTTTGCTTCGTCGAAAGCCGGGTTGCCTGGCTTGATGGCCGACGAGTAAATCACCGCATCAGCACCCTTCACGCTTTCGGCGGAATGTGGACAGTGGAACTCGAGTCCTTTTTTCACCAGACGATCCACCTCAATGGTATCCACTCGGTCCGATCCGCTGACTCGATGGCCCAGCCCAAGAAGAAGCGCAGCAATCCCGCTCATTCCCGAGCCTGCGACTCCGATCAAATGAACGCGGAGCGGCAATTTGCCGGCGAGTGCGGATTTGGCCTCGTCAGAGGTCATTTCAAATTTCCTCCCACAGCTCTTTCCATCACGCCCGCGACGTTCTCGGCGGCTTCGGCGGGAGCGATACGGCGGGCGGCTTCGGACATTTGCCTCCTGCGACTTTCGTCTCCCAGAAGATTCGACAGTTTCACGGCGAACAATTCCGGAACGGCTTCGCTCTCGATGAGCATTTCCGCCGCCCCGGCCCGGACGGGAATCTCCGCGTTTGCTTTCTGGTGATCCGCTGTGGCGTGGGGGTAGGGAATCAAAATCGATGGAAGCCCGAAGAGGCAAAGTTCGCTAAGACTGGATGCCCCCGCGCGCGAAACCACAAGGTCTGCTGCGGAGTAAGCCTCCTCCATCCGGTGATGGAATGGCGCCACATGGTGGGGAATTCCATCGCGCTGGTAATTGGCCGCGGCCAGACGATCGTCATTTTTTCCGGTGAGGTGGATGATTTGGGTGAGGTTTTTGTCGAGTAGAGGAACCGTTTTGAAAAGGAGTTGGTTGATTCCGGATGCTCCCTGACTTCCGCCTGTCACGAGCAGAATCGGGCGGTCGGGGTCCAGCCCGAAAATCTTGGCTGCTTCGACGCGGGGAATCGGAGTGCCGAGGTTTTTTCGAACCGGGGTTCCGGTGACGACGCAATCGGCGCCGGGGAAATACGACCGGCAATCCTCGAAGCCGAGAAGGACATTTGTGGCAAAGCGCGCGGCGATCTTGTTTGCGCGCCCCGGAATCGCGTTCGACTCGTGAATGAATGCCGGAAGGCTCCGCCAGCGAGCCGCTATGACTGGTGCTGTTGACGTGAATCCCCCCATGCCGAGCACGACATCAGGACGGAATTTGCGGTAGATCGTTGAGCAGCGGCGATGACTTTCCCAAAGGCGCTTCAGGAACCCGATGAACGCCGGTGAGACAAGCATCGAGGGCATTCCCACAGAGGGAAGTTTCTCGGCTCGAAACTCCGGGTGAGCCGCGAGAGCGGTGCTGTCGATTTCCTTTTCCGAAACAAGAAGCAGAATTTCGTGGCCGCGGGCATGGAGGGTTTCAGCGACGGCCAATCCGGGAAAGAGGTGTCCGCCTGTTCCCCCACAGGCGATCACCGCACGGAATGGTTTTGAGTCACTCATACCCGCGGTTCGAAATGGGGCCTTAAAAGGGTGGGATCGATGCGCGATTCCACAGGGCGGCCGCGTCGATGGATTCCGACGAGAAGTCCGATCAACGCCAAGCAAACGACCAAGTTGGAGCCGCCGTAGCTGATGAATGGGAGGGGCATTCCCTTGTTGGGAAGCAGCGAGGTGGTCACTCCGATGTTCACCGCTGCCTGAATGGTGAGAACCATGACTGCGCCAAATCCCAGAAGCATACCGAAGCGCTCGCGCGAATTCGCGGCGATCAACAACCCGCAAATGCAAATGACGAGATAAGCCAAAACCACCAGCACTGTGGCTTTGAGGCCGAGTTCCTCCCCGATCATTGGGAAAATGAAATCCGTGTGCGCGTAGGGCAGGTAGAGCATTTTTTGGCGGCCTTCGCCGAGACCCACGCCACCAAAGCCACCCGAACCAAAGGCGATCAAGGCCTGCCATTGCTGAAGTCCCTCGCCGAGCGCGTATTTTTCGGGATTCAAGAAAGCCAACATGCGCCCTTGGCGCTCATCGATTCCGAACGCCAGCACCAGCAAACCTGCAAATCCTGCAGCAGTAAGACCGACGAGCCATCGCATGGCGGCACCGGCGATGAACATGACCGTGAGTGCTGTGGCGCCGATCAGCGCCGTCGTTCCCATGTCCACCTCCAGAAGAATCAACAAAAGCGGAATCGAAAGAACACCGAGCGGAATCGCGATTCCATCGACGAGGGTTTTAACACGGGTTTCCGGCCGGGAAAACCACCAGGCGAGAAAGACGATGGCCGAGAGTTTTGCGGCCTCGCTGGGCTGGAATGCCATGATTCCAGTGTTGATCCAGCGCGAAGAGCCGTTGATGCGGAGTCCGATTCCGGGGACGAAGCAAAGAACCAGAAGAATCGTCGTGCCGATTAGGAAAGGCAGCCAGAGTTTCTGGAGGATTCTGTAGTCGAACCACGCGATCGCGGTGGCGATGACGATGCCGATCCCCATCCAAACTGCCTGCCGCTTCACGAAGTGGTAGATGTCGCCATGGCTGTCCTTGGCGAAGCCGCCGGTGCTGAAAAGCATGACAAGGCCGAGCGCAGTCAGCCCCGCAACCATGAGGAGCATGATGTTGACGGCGTGTCGTTGCATTGGCGGGTGGCTGCCTTGCTGCGGTGAAGATTAAGGAAGGACGAGTTTCTGACCGATCTGGAGCTTGCGTGGATCGTCGATGTTGTTCGCTTTCATCAGCGCGTCCTGGGTCGTGTTGAATTTCTTGGCGATGTTGTAGGGGTTGTCGCCCTTCGCCACGGTGTAGGTCTTGCCGGAGGAGGCGGGAGCCTCCGGTTCGGATTTCGCAATCGGTGTCGCTTGAGCCGGCTTCGGCTCTTCTTTCACAGCAACGGGCGCTGGATTTTGCGTTTCCACATTTGAAGCCACCGCAGCGGGTGCCGTTCCAACAACCAGAACCTGACCGGTCCGGATGATCGAGGTGCTCGTGAGGTTGTTTGCTTTTTCGAGGGCCTCGACTGTGGTTTCGAACTTCGCGGCAATGCGGCGGAGCGTATCGCCGGCGACCACAGTGTAGGTTTCACGCTTGGCCATCGGAGTGGCCGCGGGCTTCGGTGCCGTGGCGGTTTTCACCTCCTCGGGAGCGGGTTTTGTCACCGGAGGTGGCGGAGCACTCTCACTGTGGACGACCTCCGGAGCTGGTTGGGCGGCCTTTTGCGGCTTTTCCTTGAATTGATTGAAAAGGTAGATGCCGCCGACTGCCAAAACATGAAGCAGGAGCACGACGATGAAGGCCTGTGAGAGTTTCATGCCGGGTTCGGCTTCGGTTTCGTATTCATCGAATTCATTTTGGCTGGAGGCCGCGCGGGCCTTGAGGACCTTGCGCGGAACGATTCGGCGAACGGGTCGCCGTGTGTTGGGTGCTTGTTTTCGGAACATCATGGTTGTTTGGGTGGTTGCGGGTTGAGTTGGTTGACGAGAGTTTTGAAAGTGTTTCCACGGTCGGCGTAGTTGCGGAACATGTCGAACGACGATGTGCCGGGGGAGAAAAGGACGGTGTCTCCAGCCTGGGCCTCGGCCTGCGCGCCGGCGACGGCCTCGCCGAGGGATTCGCAAATGCGGCAGTCGGAGTTTTTCCAATCCTCCGCAATGCGGTGGCGCATTTCGCCAATGAGGAACACGGTTTTGGCTCTTTCGCGGACGAGTGCGGTGTTGGCTTCGAATCCGGTTCCCTTGTCCTTGCCGCCGGCGATGAGGATGAGCGGTTGCGGCTGGGACAGGATCGCTTTCTCCATCGCGTCGAGGTTCGTGGATTTCGAGTCGTTGATCCAACGGACGCCGGAAATTTCGCGCACGAATTCGCAGCGGTGGGACGGCGGCGAGTAGTCGGAGACGGATTCCGCCATCATGCCGAGGTCGAGCCCGAGCGCTTTGCCGATCGCCAGTGCGGCCATCGTGTTCTCGGCATTGTGGACGCCCGGCAGGCTGGTGCGCGATTGGTCCAAAACGCGGCGAGCGTGGAAATAGATTTCGGTCCCGCGCAGCGTGAAATCGGCGTTGCCGCCCATGGCGCTGAAGGTCGTTTTCCTCGCCGACAGCGCGGGAAGGTCGGAGAGTGCGTTGACCACCGCATCGTCGCCGGTGGTTTGTTTTTCGAAGATCCGGAGCTTCGCGGCGCGGTATTCCCCCATGTTTGCGTAGCGGTCGAGGTGGTTCGGGCTGAGGTTCAGCCAGGCCGCCACGCGCGGATGGAAGTCGCGGATGGCCTCGAGCTGGAACGAACTCACCTCGAGGACCATCACATCGAGCTCCGCGCTGCCGAGGACGGCTGTCGAGAAGGGCAGCCCGATGTTTCCGCTGGCGATCACCCGCAGCCCGCAGCGCTTGAGGATGTGGGTGGTGAGTTCGGTGGTGGTGGTTTTCCCATTGGTCCCGGTGATGGCGGCAACGGGGCAGGAGCATTCGCGGAAGGCGAGTTCGAGTTCGCCGATGACCGGGATGTTTTTGGCGGCGACATTGCGGACGAGTGGGGCGGAAGGATCGATCCCCGGGCTCAACACGGCGAAGTCGTAGCCCGCGGGGTCGGAATCCGCGGCGGGGCCGAGGATGCTTGCGATACCTTTGCGGCCCAGGGATTCCGCGCGCTCGCGGAGTTGAGGAGAGTCCGAGGAATCGCAAACGACGGGGCGTGCGCCGAGCGATTGCAACAGCTCCGCAGCCGCTGCACCGCTTTGGCCGAGGCCGAGCACAACCGCACTTTGTCCGTGGTATTCCATCAACGCAGTTTCAAGGTCGCGAGCCCCAGCAGCGCGAAGAGCACAGACATGATCCAGAAGCGGACAATGACGGTGTTTTCCTTCCAACCGCTGAGTTCGAAATGGTGGTGGATCGGGGACATCTTGAAGATCCGGCGGCCCGTGAGCTTGAAGCTGGCGACCTGAAGGATGACCGACATCGCCTCGATGACAAAAACGCCGCCGACGATGACGAGCAGGAGTTCCTGTTTGCAGCAGATGGCCACGGCGCCAAGCATGCCGCCGATCGCGAGCGAACCGGTGTCGCCCATGAACACGCGCGCCGGGTGGGCATTCCACCAGAGGAATCCGAGGCAGGCGCCGAGGAGCGCCACGCAAAGCACGGTGAGTTCGCCGGAGAAAACGACAAACGGGACTTGCAGGTAGGTCGCGGCTTTGATGTTCCCCGCCACATAGGCGAGCACCGCGTAGGACGCCGCGACCGTGGCCGTGCAACCGGTGGCGAGGCCGTCGAGGCCGTCGGTGAGGTTCACGGCATTCGAGGTGCCGACAATCACCAGGAGGTAGAAAACAAAGGTGAACCAGCCCATGCCGATCAGGAACGGCTCCTTGAAGAACGGGATGAAGAGTTGCTGCGCGACGGTCGAAACTTTCGGGTTCGTGAGGAAGAACACCGTGAAGATGCCCGCCAGAACGCATTGCAGGACGAACTTGAGCCGGCTGCTGATCCCGTCGGAATTTTTTTTGGCGACCTTGAGCCAATCGTCGTAGAGCCCGATCGCGCCGAGGAACAGCGTGCTGAAGAGGACGAGCCAAACGAACGGGTTCTCCGGGCGCGCCCAGAGCAGCGTGGAAATGACGATCGAACCAACCAGCAGGATGCCGCCCATCGTGGGGGTGCCTTTTTTCGAGCCGTGGAGTTCGTAGAGTTTGTGGACCTCCTCGGCGGTGCGGATCGGCTGGCCGAACTTCAGGGAAATCAATTTCCGGATGACGAAGTTCCCGAAAACGAGGCTCAGGATGAACGCCGTCACCCCGGCGCAAATCGCGCGGAAGGTGATGTAGGAAAAAACATTCATCGCCTTGAAGAAATCGCTTTCGATTCCGTGCGCGGCGGCCCATTCCGAAAGTGCCGAGAGGTGGTAGAGCATCAGGTGGCGAGGTTTTGGAAAACGGTTTCCATGCGTGCGGATCGGCTGCCTTTGACGAGGACGAAGTCGCCGGGCTTGGCGAGCTGGTCGAGCATGCGGGCGGCGGAGGCGGTGTCGCCGACCTCGTGGATGCGGGCGAGACCCGCTTCCCGTGCGGCGGTGGCGATGGGTGCGGTTTCAGTGCCCACCGTGATCAGAATGTCGGCCAATTTCCCTGCGGCATTTCCGGTCCTGCGGTATCCTTCGGCGGCATACTCGCCGAGTTCGCCCATTTTTCCAAGCACCGCAATCCGATGCCCGGGGCCCGGGAGCGAGCGCAGGGTCTGGAGGGCGGCTTCCATCGAGTCGGGGTTGGCATTGTAGGAATCGTCGAGGTAGTGGACGCCGCGCAGTTCCCGGCGCTCGAGTCGGCCGGAGGTCAGGGATGCGGAGCCCAGGCCTTTGATGCACTGCTGCAGCGGCACGCCGAGTTCGAGCCCAGCCGCGAGCGCGAGCAGGGCATTTTGGACCATGTGGTCTCCGGGCACCGCGATCGCTGCGATGTGGCGGGAACCGCAGGCGTTGAGTGAAAACGAAACACCCGAGCCGACCGGGGAAATGGAATCCGCGGTGATATCGCCGCCGGTGAGTCCGGCGCGGACGACGCGCGCCTTGCAGCGGCCGGCAATCGAATCCGTCATGTCGTTGTCGGCACAGAGGACGACGGCGCCTCCGGGCCCGATGGCTTCGGCGAGCATTCCCTTTTCCAGGGCGATCGCCTCGCGGGTTTTCATGAACTCGATATGGGCGGTGCCGACATTCGTGATGATGGCGCAATCGGGTTTCGCCAGGCGGGCGAGGGGCTCGATCTCGCCGGGGTGGTTCATCCCGATTTCCCAGACGGCGGCTTCGTCGTCGGTGTTGGCGGCAAGGATGGAGAGCGGGACCCCGATGTGGTTGTTGAGGTTCCCTTGCGTTTTGACCGTCCGGTAGCGGGTCGAGAGGATGGCCGCGGCGAATTCCTTGGTGCTGGTCTTTCCGCTGCTGCCGGTGATGCCGAGGACCTTGAGTTTCAATTTCGCCCGCCATGCCGCCGCGAGGCGTGTGAGGGCTGAGAGGCTGTCCTCGGCGAGGAGAACGGGCGAGCCGGGCGGCAATTTTTCCGCCTCCCCGCGGTTGTCGAGCAGCACGGCTGCAGCGCCCTTTGAAAGCGCATCGGCCGCAAAGGCGTTGCCATCGAAATTTTCGCCGCGGAGTGCGACATAGAGGTCGCCGGGGCGGAGCGTGCGGGTGTCCTTGCCAACGCCGGAGATAATGGTTTCCGGAGCGCCGCCCAGGATTTTGGAGCCGGACATTTCTGCGATATCGCGGAGTGGCAGGGGATTCATTTCAAATTTCCCCTTTCTTGTCGCCGATGGCGCGGGCGGCGGTGGAGACATCGTCGAACGGTGTGCGGGTGCCGTTGGTTTCCTGGTATTTTTCGTGGCCCTTTCCCGCGACGAGGACGATGTCGCCGGGGCCTGCGAGTTCGACGGCGCGCCGGATCGCGAGGTTGCGGTCCACGATTTTTTCAAAACCTTTCCCGCGCAGTCCGGTTTCCATTTCGGCGAGGATTTTTCCGGGGTCCTCGCTGCGCGGGTTGTCGGAAGTCATG
Organism: Verrucomicrobiota bacterium; assembly: GCA_018970255.1. Taxonomy (GTDB): domain Bacteria; phylum Verrucomicrobiota; class Verrucomicrobiia; order Chthoniobacterales; family Terrimicrobiaceae; genus UBA967. Next base: position 35,395 of record JAGWWS010000017.1, read on the forward strand.
ATGATGCGGTCCGAGAGTTCCTCGGCGGCGGATGCCATGCGGGGGCGCTTGGCGCGGTCGCGGTCGCCGCCGCAGCCGAAAACGGTGAGGATGCGCGCCGGCTGGAGTTCGCGGAGCGTGCGGAGGGCGTTGCGGAGCGCGTCCTCGGTGTGGGCGTAGTCGACGAAAACCTGGAAGTTGCGCTTCGCGGCGACGCGCTCCATGCGGCCGGGGACTTGCGGGGCGCTGGCGAGGGCGTCCACGGCGGTGCGGCATTCGACGCCGCTCGTAACCGCCGCGGCGATGGCCCCGAGGGCGTTGTAGACATTGAACAAGCCGATGAGTGGTGTGCGGACCAGGTAGCTTTTCCCGCGGGCCTCGAGGGCGAATGTGGTGCCGTGCGGTTCCTGGCGGATCGATGCCGCGCGGAACTCACAACCGGCGCCACGGCCGAACGGAACGGTTTTCACCTTTTTGGAAATTTGGTCGAGGAGCCGGCTGCCGAAACGGTCATCGGCATTCACCACCGCCCGGCCGCGTTTGTTTTTTTGCGCCGCGAGGGATTCGAAGAGGATCGACTTCGCCTTGAAGTAGGACTCCATGTCGCCGTGGTAGTCGAGGTGGTCCTGTGTGAGGTTCGTGAACACCGCGGCGTCGAACTCGATCCCGCGCACGCGGTCCTGGACCAGCGAATGGCTCGAGACTTCCATGGCCACCGCGCGGCCGCCCGTTTCGCGGATTTCGGCGAGCATCGACTGGAGTTCGATCGATTCCGGCGTGGTGTGCGGGGCCGGGCGCTCGGCCCCGGCGATTTCGTATTTCACGGTGCCGATGAGGCCGGGCATGAGCGAGGCCTTGCGGAAAATGTGGTGGACCAGGAATGCGGTGGTGGTTTTCCCGTTGGTTCCCGTGATGCCGACACATTTCAACGAGCGGTCCGGGTGGCCGAAAAACGCGGCGGCGATATCCGCCATGGCGGCGCGGGCGCTTGGCACAACGATGACAGGCATCGGTGCGGATGAGGGCTCCTTCTCGGCAATGGCGGCAACGGCGCCATTCGCGGCGGCTTGGGCGATGTAGTCCGTGCCGTCGCTCTTTGCCCCGGGGATGGCGAAGAAAAGGCAGCCGGGCGTGGCTTGGCGCGAGTCGTGGCAGAGCGCGGAAACTTCCGGGTCGGCCAAGCCGGCAGGGATGTTTGCGGCTTGGAGCAGGACACGGAGTTGCATCGGATCAGTTCGCGCTTGCGGAAACGGTGGCGACCGGCATGGCCGGCAGGGTGGGGACGAGGTCGAGGTGGCGGGCCGCTTTTTCGGAGATTCTCGCGAAAATCGGAGCGGCAACGAGGCCGCCGTAGTTCAGGCCGGGCGCTGTTTGGGCATCGTCGATCATGACGTAGCAGACGAATTTCGGATCTTCGGCAGGCATATAACCCGCGAAGGAGACGACATACTTTCCGGGAGTGTAGCCGCCGGTGGGGCTGACTTTTTGTGCAGTGCCAGTTTTTCCTGCAACGAGGAATCCGTTGACCTGTGCGTATGTGGCTGTGCCGCCGGGTTGGGTGACACCCACAAGTGATTCATTCACGAATGAAGCGGTCGTGGTGGGGATGACCTTGCGGATGACGCGAGGAGGATTTTCGCGGACGAATTTTCCATCCGGTGATGCCATCGATTTTACAATCGTCGGTTTCATCAACTTCCCGCCATTCGCGATCACTGCCATTCCCATGGTGATTTGGAGCGGCGTGACCGCCACCGAGTGCCCCATAGGCATGCGGGTGATGGTGAGCTTGTCCCAGCGGGCCGGCGGATGGACGATACCCGCGACCTCGCCGGGAAGTTCGACCCCGAGCCTTGAGCCGAAGCCGAAGGCGCGGACATATTCGTGAAATTTGTCTCCGCCCATGAGCATCGCGAGCTTGGCGCAGCCGATGTTCGAGGACTTCACCATGATGTCGTGAACAGTCAGATAGCCGTAGCCGTTGTGGTCCTTGAGCGTGCGCCCGCCGTAGGCGAAGCGGCCGTTTTCGCAAAAAATGGTGCTGAGGCCGTCGACCTTGCCTTCGTTGAGCGCACCCGCGATTGGCACGATTTTGAAGGTCGAGCCGGGCTCGACGATGTCGATGATCGCGCGGTTTTTCATCGCCTCGGGTTTTGAGCCGCCCGGGTGGTTGGGGTCGAATGCCGGACGGGTAGCCATGGCGAGAATGCCTCCCGTTTTGGGATCCACCATGATGGCAGTGGCGGATTGCGGCTTGAGATCCCGGTAGGCAGTGTCGAGTTCGCCTTCGACAATCGATTGGAGACCCAAATCGACAGTGAGGTAGATATTGCGTCCGTCCTCGGCGGGTTGCTCAAGGCCCCGGTAGGGGACAATCTCGCGGCCCATGCGGTCACGCTCGATGAATCGGTGGCCGTCTTTTCCGCGGAGTTCCGATTCCAAAGTCATTTCGATGCCCTGCACGCCCTTGCCCTCGTGATCGAGGAATCCAAGGACGTGGCCGAGCATTTCGCCATGAGGGTAGTAGCGAATGGCATCGCGCTCGAAGTGAATGCCGCGAAGTTTGAGTTCCTGCATCTCGCGGTTGAGTGCCATTGCGGTTTCCTCGGGAACTTCGCGCTTGAGGACGATGTATTTTCTCCCAGTGGCGAATTTCTCCAGTAGTTCCGGAACCGGGATGGCGAGATGTTTCGATGCAGTTTCCGCGAGCTTTTCCGGATCCTTGATGTGGGATGCATCGGCCACCACGGTGCGCACCGGGAGATTGGTGGCGAGGATTTCTCCGTTGCGGTCGTAGATAAAGCCGCGGATCGCGTGGATTGTCTGTCGCATCGAATGCTTCTCGGCGGCCATGCGCGCGTAGTCCTCGTGTTTCGCAACATGCAAGTGGACAAGCCGCCAGGAGAAGGCGGTGAAGACCAACGCAACGGCCGCGCAGGCCAGGGTGATGCGTGCGCGCTCCGTTTTGATCATTGCGTCGGTTTTTCGATGAAGGCCGTGCGAAGGATTCCATCTTCGGTGGCTTGTTCAGGCGGGGTGAGGCGGGCGATGCTGTCGGCCCGGATTTCAACAAGCTGAATCGAACCCTCGGCCACGAGGCGGCGAAGTTCGCGGGGCGATGTCATTTTCGTGATCTCGGCCAGAAGGACTTCATTTTCCGCACGGACTTCCTTCACGCGTTGCTCGGTGATGCGGATCTCCTTGCCGAGCGTGTGCTGGTGCATCTTCACGTAAACATACGCGAGCGCGATGCCTGCAGCGGTGAAGACGAGAAGGCCGAGTTGGAGCAGCTTCCGGATATGAATCGGATTCGACTCCGTGTTTTCGGTGTTTTGGGCGAGTGCTGGGTTCATGGGGAGTCCTCCTAAATTCTTTCGGCGATGCGCAATTTGGCGCTGCGTGCCCTTGGGTTCCGCTCCACCTCCCCGGGGCTCGGTTCGAGGGGGTGTGGTGTGACCAACTTGAAAAGGCGGTCCGGGTTCGGGCGCGGGGCGGTCCATTCCGGGCGGTCGATTTCCTCGCGGCTGTGTTCGCGGAAGAAGACCTTTACGATGCGGTCCTCGAGCGAGTGGAAGGTGATGACGGCAAAGCGGCCACCCGGCGCCATGCGGGACGGGATCGTTTGCAGCGCGGTGCGGAGGGCGCCGAGTTCGTCGTTCACATGGATGCGCAACGCCTGGAAGATTTTGGTGGCCGGATGGCGCGGACCGCGTCGGGGCGAGGCGGATTCCACGGCTTCGGCAAGCTGGAGCGTGGTTTCGAACGGCTTGCTTGCCCGCTGTTCGGCAATTTTCCGGGCGATGGCGCGGGCGCGTGGTTCCTCGCCGTATTCGAAAAAGATCCTGGCGAGTTCCGCTTCGGGCAGGGTGTTGACCGCTTCGGCCGCCGTGGTGCGGGCGCCGGGGCCCATGCGCATGTCGAGGGGACCCTCGCGTTGCAGGGAAAACCCGCGCGAGGGCTCGTCCAATTGGTGCGAGGAAACACCGATGTCGAGCAGGACACCATCGAGCAGGCGGTCCTCGCCGAGTTTGTCGAGGGCTTTGACCGCATCGCGGAAATTCGATTGGGCGAAACGCACGCGGTCGCCGTAGCCCGAGAGCCGCTTGCGGCTTTGCTCCAGCGCTTCGGGGTCCTGGTCGAGCGCGATGACGGTTGCCCCGGCTTCGAGCAAAATCGAGGAGTGCCCGCCGCCGCCCGCAGTGCCGTCAAGGAACAACATTCCGGGCGCGGGCCGGAGGGCGGAGAGGACCTGCTTGGTCATCACCGGCACATGCCACTGCGCGGCAGGTTTACCCGCGGGTGTCATGAGCAATCCGAGGAAGTTGTCGCAATCGAGGTCCCTCATGGCGCATCACAATCCGATTTCGACGGCCACGCGCTGGTAGGCCGCGGTGTTCTCGGCCGTGTTGGCCTCGTGCCGGCGCTTCGACCAGATCTCGAAGCGGCGCCCGGCACCGACGAAAACGATTTCCCCCTGCAATTCCGCCCCTGCGACATGTTGGTCCGGCAGCAGGACGCGCCCCTGTTTGTCGGTCGAAACCCGGTGCGCATTGCTGAAAAACAGCCTGATTGCGTGGCGTTTTTCCTGGGCAGAGACGGCGGAGCCCAAAATGCGTTGCTCGGTGGCGTGGAATTCGCCCGGCGGCATGACCATGAGGTAGCCGTCCTGCGGGTGGGGAATCACAAAAAACTCGCAACCATCGCCTTTCGCCCATGCCGAAGGCACGGAGGCGCGGTTTTTCGCGTCCAAAGACCTTTCGTAAGTCCCGGAAAATACGGGCTCTGATGGTTCGGGTTGAGGCATCTCGTTCAGGGTTGGCTAATCACAATTCACCACTTCTCCCCACTTCTACCCACTTTTATCGACCGCCGGCAAGTGTTTTTTTAGGTTTTTTTTGGGGAATTCGGGGGAGTTTTGGGCTGCCCGGCGCGGGGTCCGGGGCATCCGGGTGGGGATTCGCGGGTGTTGATTTCCGGCGGGCGCAGGGATTACCTTCCGCGCCCATGCCGTTGCGTTTTTTCAACACGCTCACCCGTGCCGTCGAGGGGTTCACGCCGCGCGAGCCGGGCCTGGTGCGGCTCTACACTTGCGGGCCGACCGTTTACAATTTCGCGCACATCGGGAATTTCCGCGCGTATATTTTCGAGGACCTTCTGCAGCGGCACCTGGAATACCGCGGATTGCGCGTGCTCCGGGTGATGAACCTCACGGATGTCGACGACAAAACCATCCGGGGCAGCCGCGCCGCCGGGCTGCCGCTTGCCGAGTTCACGAAGCCGTTCAAGGATGCCTTCTTCGAGGACCTCGATGCGCTCCGCATCAAGCGCGCGGACCACTTCCCCGCCGCCACCGAGCCGCAGCACATTTCCCGGATGGTCGAAATGATTTCCGCGCTGGTGGACAAAGGTCACGCCTACCGCGCCGAGGATGGCTCGGTGTATTTCCGGGTGCGCTCGTTCCCGCGCTACGGCTGCCTCGCGCACTACAACCTCGACGAACTCCGCGATGGCGTGCGGGTAAGCAATGACGAATACGACAAGGAAAATGCCGGCGACTTTGCGTTGTGGAAGGCGTGGAGCGGGCAGGACGGCGATGTCGCTTGGGACAGCCCCTGGGGGCGCGGCCGACCGGGCTGGCACATCGAGTGCAGCGCGATGGCAACAGGGATTTTGGGGGACGAAATCGACATCCACTGCGGCGGCGAGGACAACATCTTCCCGCACCACGAGGCCGAGATCGCGCAGAGCGAATGCGTGACCGGCCGCACTTTTGTGCGGCTCTGGATGCACTGCCGCCATTTGCAGGTCGAGGGATCGAAAATGGCGAAGAGCGCCGGGAATTTCTTCACACTGCGCGACCTTTTGGAAAAGGGCTGGACCGGTCGCGAGGTCCGCTACGCGCTCATCTCCGTGAAATACCGCGAGCCGCTGAACTTCACCTTCGACGGGCTCTCCGCCGCCCGCAGCGCGCTTCAGCGGTTGGACGAATGGTCGGTGCGACTTGCCGAAACCGCCGCCGGCGCGCAGCCAGACAGCGTCTCCAACGAACTCGCCGCATTTGGCGAAGCGCTCGACGACGATCTCAATATCTCCGCCGCGCTTGCGGCGTTGTTTGAAACCGTGCGCGCGACCAACCGCAAAATGGACGAAGGCGCCCTTTCCGCCCCGCAAGCGGCGGGGCTCCTTGCCGAACTTTCAAAAATCCAAACCGTCCTCGCCTTCGGGCCCGATGGGGCAGCGGTCCCTTCGACCGTAAACGCCCTGCTGGAGCGGCGCGCCGCGGCGCGAGCGGCGAAGGATTGGAAGCTCAGCGATGTGCTGCGCGACGAAATCCTTGCCGCCGGCTGGACGGTGAAGGACACCAAGGACGGGCAGAAACTCGCCCCCGGGCCGCACGCGGTCGCAACCACCTGAACCATGTTTTCCCTCGACGAATTTTTCGACCTCTCGCACTGCGAACACCGCGCGCTTTTTGAAAACATCTCGAACCCGTGGGAGGTGCTTCCGAAAATCGCGCCCTACCTGAAGTTCCGCCTGAAGGCCGGCATGCAGGGGCGGCTCGTCGGGAAGCCGTTCGTGAGCGGCGCGGTCTTCGTCGGCAAGGGCACCGTGATCGAGCAGGGCGCGATGGTGAAGGGCCCGGCGTGGATCGGCGAGGACTGCGAGATCCGAACGGGGTGCTACATCCGCGAGAATGTGATCCTCGGCAACGGCGTGGTGGCGGGGAATTCCTGCGAGTTCAAAAACTGCCTCGTCTTCGACCGCGCGCAGGTCCCGCATTTCAATTATGTGGGCGACTCGATCCTCGGCTTCCAGGCGCACCTCGGCGCCGGCGCCATCCTCTCGAATGTGCGTCTCGACAAGAACCCGGTGGCTGTCCACGCGCGCGGCGAAAAGATTGCAACGGGCTTGAAAAAATTCGGCGCGATCCTCGGCGACAATGCCGAGGTCGGGTGCAATGCGGTTTTGAGCCCGGGCTCGATGATCGGGCGCGGGAGCGTGGTTTACCCCGGCGCCATGTGGCGCGGGTTCCTGCCGCCGGGGCACATCGCGAAACTCGAGCAGAAGTTTTCGGTGGTCGAGCGCCGCGGGGCGTGAGCGGGTGGTGCAAACAAACCTAACCGGCGCTGACAAGCAGCGCCCTCCTCGCAAGGCGCGGGGCGGGCTCGGTTTTTAAAAACGCCCTTAGGCGGGGGACATCGAATAGTCGAAAAGTTCGCCCGGCTTGAAGAAGCGCTTTAGTTCGGCTTCCGCGGACTCGGGGCTGTCCGAGGCGTGGGCGATGTTTTTCATCATCGTGGTGCCGAAGTCGCCGCGGATCGTCCCCGGTGCCGCCTTGGTGGAGTCGGTGGGGCCGAGGAGGTCGCGCACGCGGGCGATGGCGCCGGGGCCCGCGAGGGCGACGGCGATGACCGGCGTGGAGGACATGAACTGCTCGACCTCGGGGAAGAAAGGTTTCGAGGCGATGTGGGCATAGTGCTCGCGCAGGATGCCCGCATCGGCCCGGAACATTTTGCATCCCCGGACCTGGAGTCCTTCGTCCTCGAAGCGTTTGAGGACCTCGCCGGACTTGCGCCCGGTGATGCAGTCCGGCTTCAGGAGAATCAGAGTGGTTTCCATAAGGCGCGCCAATCTACTGGCGCGCCCCCGCAAGGGAAGCAGATTCCGGGCGGTTCAGGCGGCGGGGGGCGGCGCGTGGTGCTTGAAGGCGACCACGGAGAGCGGCGGGAGGTTCACCTGGATCGAGTGGGGCTTGCCCTGCCAGCTCCAATCCTGCTGCGCGGGCACGCCGCCGTAGTTGCCGACATTGCTGCCGCCGTAGGTTTCGGCGTCGGTGTTGAGGACTTCCTCGTAGAAGCCGGGCGATGGGACGCCGACGCGGTAGCCCTCGCGCACGACGGGCGTGGCGTTGACGATGAAGACGAGCGTGGCGCCGTTGCGGGATTTCCGCATGAACGACCAAACGGTGTTGTCGGCATCGTTGAAATCAATCCACTCGTAGCCGTCGTAGGAATCGTCGAGTTCGTAGAACGACGGTTCGTTCCGGTAGAGCCAATTCAGGTGCTGGACGAGGCGGCGGAGCCCGTCGTGCATCGGGTAGTTCGTGAGGTGCCAATCGAGGCTGAAGCCGTGCTTCCACTCGGCGAATTGCCCGAACTCGATTCCCTGGAAGACGAGTTTCTTGCCCGGGTGCGCCCACATCCAGGCGAGGAACATCCGGCAGTTCGCGAACTTTTGCCAATAGTCGCCCGGCATCTTGTCGATGAGCGAGCCCTTGCCGTGCACGACCTCGTCGTGGCTGAGGACGAGAATGAAATGCTCCTGGAACGCGTAGAGCATCGAGAAGGTGATTTCGCCCTGGTGGTAGCGGCGGTGGATGGGGTCCTTCGAAATGTAGCGCAGGCTGTCGTTCATCCAGCCCATGTTCCACTTGAACCCGAAGCCGAGCCCGCCGGTGTAGGTGGGGCGGGAGACGCCGGGCCAGGCTGTGGATTCCTCCGCGATGAGCGCGACGCCGGGGAAGCGGTCGTAGCAAACTTCGTTGCAGCGCTTGAGGAAATTGATCGCGTCGAGGTTCTCGCGCCCGCCGAAGCAATTCGGGATCCACTCGCCCGCCTTGCGCGAGTAGTCGAGGTAGAGCATCGAGGCGACGGCGTCCACGCGGAGCCCGTCGATGTGGTATTCGTCGAGCCAGAAGAGGGCGTTCCCGATGAGGAAATTTTTCACTTCGTGGCGGCCGTAGTTGAAGATGAGCGTGCCCCAGTCCTGGTGCTCTCCGAGGCGAGGGTCCTCGTGCTCGTAGAGCGCGCTGCCGTCGTAGCGGGCGAGGCCGTGGGCGTCCTTCGGGAAATGCCCGGGCACCCAATCGAGGATCACGCCGATCCCCGCCTGGTGGCAGCGGTCCACGAAATTCCGGAACTCGTCGGGGTTCCCGAAGCGGCTGGTGGGCGCGTAGTAGTTGACGACCTGGTAGCCCCAGGAGCCGTCGAACGGGTGCTCCATCACGGGCATGAGTTCGATGTGGGTGAAGCCCATTTCCTTCACATACGGGATGAGGCGGTCGCCGAGTTCGATATAGCTGAGGAAGCGGTTCCCGTCCTCCGCGATGCGCTGCCAGGAGCCGATGTGGACCTCGTAGATGCTCATCGGGCTGTTGTATTGGTCGATGCGCGGGCGGCGTTCGAGCCACTCGGCGTCGTTCCACTGGTAGCGCCCGAGGTCGAAGACCATGCAGCCGGTTTCGGTGCCGTGCTGGGCGAAGAACGCGTAGGGGTCGGTCTTCAACATGACATCGCCGTGCGCGCTGCGGATTTCAAATTTGTAGTGCGCGCCCTCGTGCACGCCGGGGAGGAAAATTTCCCAAACGCCGGAGGGGACGAGCTTGCGCATCTGGTGGGTGCGGCCGTCCCAGTTGTTGAAATCGCCCACGACGCTGACGCGCTGTGCGGACGGTGCCCAGACGGAGAAATGAACTCCGGGCACATCGTCGATGACTTTCACATGCGCGCCGAGCTTCTTGTAGATGTCGTAGTGCGTGCCTTCGTTGAAGAGGTAGATGTCCATCTCGCCGAGCACGGGGCCGAACGAGTAGGGGTCGCGCTGGCGCCACTTTTCGCCGCCATGGGAGGTGAACTCGAGCGTGTAGGAGTCGCCGATCGCGAGGTCGGGCACGGGCGATTCGAAAACGCCGTGCGGGTCGATTTTATTCAGGGGAATTTTTTTGCCACTGTCCGGGATGAGGTCGACCTTTGCGGCATCCGGGCGGATGGCGCGGGCGACCATTTGTTCGTTGGATTTGCGGAGGCCCAGGATGCGGAAGGGGTCGCAATGCCTCGCCTCGATGAGGGGGAAATAATCGTCGTCGGGCAGCAGGGAAGGGTTCATGCGGTTTTCGGATATTGGAAACCCGCGCGGCTGAACAGATTTTCCTTGCGGGGGAAGGTCAATTCCCACGTAGCAAAAACCAGCCCACGGCGCCGCCGATGAGCATCAGGAGCGCGGGGTTGATGCGCTTTGCGAAGAGGATGCCGGTGACGGCGAGCCCTATGAGCGTGGCGGTGGTGTTGAAACGCAGGGAGTGTTCCGGGTTAATCCAGGCGGTTTTTCCGACAGCGTGGACGCCCGCGAGCATGAGCCCGATGGTGACCGGTGCCATGCCCGCCTGCACGGCGGTGCGCCAGGGGTTCCCGCGGAAGTGGTCCCAAACATAGCTCGCGCCGTAGGTGAGGAAGCTCGAGGGCAGGTAGAATGCGACGAGTGCGACGAGGAGCCCCGCTGTGCCGGCGGCTTGCCAACCGATGAGGGCGACCATCGACATGTTCGGTCCGGGCGCCATTTGCCCGAGGCTGTAGATTGTGGCGAATTGCTCGCCGGTGACCCATTTGTGGTCGGCGACGGTCTCGCGTTCCATTTCCGGCAACACGGCGCTGCCGCCGCCCACCGCGAGGAGCGAGAGCAGGCAAAAAACATTGAGGATGCGGACGAGGTCGCTCACGGGGAGGGCGTGGTTTTGCGCGGGCGGCAGAGGATGATGGCGAAGGGCGCCACCAGGAAAAGGACCGCCGGCAGCGAGGCGCGGAAAAACACCACCAGCACGAAGGTGAGGACGATGAATGCGAGGTCGCGGGGGTTGAGGAATTGTTTCGCTCCGATTTTCAGGGTCACCTGCAGGAGCAGTCCCACAGCGGCTGCGGCGACGCCGGCGAGGGCTGCGGCGACATCGGGGTTGTGGCGGAAGCGCTGGTAGAGGACGCCGAGAATGAGCAGGAGGATGACGCCCGGCAGGATCAAACCGGTGGCGGCGGCAATCGCGCCGGCGGGACCGGCGAGCTTGCGCCCCGCGATGATGGCGACATTCACGGAGTTGAGCCCCGGGAGCGTCTGCCCGATTTCCAGTGCGCCGAGGAATTCCTCCTCGTCCATCCACTTTTTGTCGGTGACGAGCACATCGCGCAGGTAGGCGACGAGCCCGCCGCCGAAGCTGGTCACGCCGATGCGCGCGAACGCGAGAAAAATTTCCCGGGGGGAGGGGGCGCTATTCACTGTGGGAGGCGCCGCCGGAGGGCGAGAGGTTGTAAACCAGCGCAGTTTTCGTCGTGCCAAGCGAGACCCAATCGGGCGCCGCGGTCTGGAGCGCCCTGTAGAAGTCGTCCGCGCGCTTGAGGCTGGATTTGTGGAGGTCGTCCTCGCTGTCGAATTTGCATTGGAAGGCGAATTCGCCGCAGAACGCCTTTTCGTATTTCCTCATGCGCCAGACGGAAATGGTGGTCTTGCCGTTGAACCCGTGCCCGAAATGGAGTTCGCCGACATCGACCTGGATTTCCTCGACGGCGATGTCGTTGACGAGGCGGACGGGCGACTCGCGGTCGGCGCCGAGCTGGTGGATCGCCGGGAAGGTGGCGGCGAGGTCCTTCAGCGCCATTTCAAGCCCCTCGCGGGGTTTCGCGAGCACGCAATTGTGGGAGAAAATCGAGCGCACGCCGCCGAGGGTTTCGCGGAGCGGGAGGAGTTCCTCCTTGAACTTGATGCGCGCGATGCCGCCGGGCGTGGCGGGGCGGACATCGACGGCGGCGGATTGTTTGAACTCCGGGTGCCGGTATTTGAAGGTCAGCTCGGGGATGCCCTGGGGCCAGCCGCTTTTGTAGTTCGTCCGCAGGCGCAGGATGAAATGGTTTTTGTAGAGGTCGAAATCGGCGGTGTCGAAAAACAGGACCTCGCGGACCTGGTTCACGAACGCGTCTTCGTTTTCATGGACCTTCACATCGAATTTTTTCGCGGTCTTGCGGACGATTTCCCAGAAATCGGGGAATGCCTGCGGGGTCGTGAAGTGCTGGGGCTGGAGGATGATTTTGTATTCGCGGTATTGGACGCGGTCGCCGGGGGTGTTCTCGATTTCGTGCTGGGACATGGGAGGAGAAAAGCACATCGGGGGCGCGGCGTGGAACCGCAAAGTGTTTGCTTCCGCGTGGGGCGGGGTTTTGCGAGGTTCGCGCGGTGTTGATGACGACCCTTGAGGTGTTGAATGCCGCCGCTTCGTATTTGGACAAGCAGGGGGTCGAGAGCCCGCGGCTGAATGCGGAGCACCTGCTCGCGCATGTGCTCGGGCGGAAAAAACGCATCGAACTCTACCTCGAATTCGAGCGGCCGCTCGGCGAGGCGGAGAGGGCGCCGCTGCGGGAATTGGTGAAGCGCCGGGGCGAAGGCGTGCCGCTCCAGCACTTGCTCGGCACGGTGGAATTCCACGGGCGGGAATTCCTCTGCGATGCGCGGGCGCTCGTGCCGCGGCCGGAGACCGAGCAATTGGTCGAACTTGCCGCAAAGATGCTGCAGGCGCCGAGCAGGATCGTGGATGTGGGCACCGGGAGCGGGGTCATCGCGCTCACCATGGCGTTCCTTTTTCCGGAGGCGGGGGTGGCGGGTGGCGATGTTTCGGGGGATGCGCTTGCGCTCGCCGCGGCGAACCGGGAGGGGCTGGGGTTGGCGGAACGGGTGGAATTGTTGGAATCGGATTTGCTGGCGGCATTCGCGGGGCCGTTCGATGCGGTCCTGGCGAACCTTCCCTACATTCCCACCGGCGAGGTGGCGGGGCTTTCGCGCGAAGTGCGCTGCGATCCCCTCTCGGCGCTCGATGGGGGGGCGGACGGCTTGGCTTTGGTGCGGAGGCTGGTTGCGGAAGCGGGTGGGAAAATGTCCCCCGGCGGCTTGCTGGCGCTGGAAATCGGCATCGGGCAGGCCGCGGCGGTGGCGGAAGTTTTGTCCTCCAACAATTGGCGGGACATCGCCGTGGAGCGCGACTATCAAGGCGCCGAGCGGTTCGTTTTCGCAAGACATGGATAAAATTCTCGTTCACGGCGGCCGGCGGTTGCGCGGCAGCGTCAGGATCAGCGGCTCAAAAAACTCCGCCCTGCCGATCCTCGCCGCCACGCTCCTGACCAAGGAACCCTGCACGATCACGCGCGTGCCGGACCTGAGCGACATCCACTACATGCTCACGATCCTCGGCGAGCTCGGCTGCGAGGTGGAGCGCGCCAGCGGGATGGTTCAAATCCGCGCCGAGCATGTCAGCACCGCAGCGCCCTACGACATCGTGCGGAAAATGCGGGCATCGGTTTGCGTTTTGGGGCCGTTGCTCGGCCGCGAACTCGAAGCGACGGTTTCGCTGCCCGGCGGATGCGTGATCGGCGACCGCCCAATCGACCTCCACCTGCGCGGGTTCGAGGCGCTCGGGGCCACTGTCCGGGTCGCCGGCGGGAATGTGAAGGTTTTGGCACCGAAGCTCAGGGGAGCCCGGATTTCTCTCCGCAGCAACTTCGGCTCCACCGTCCTCGGGACCGGCAATGTGATGATGGCGGCCGTCCTCGCCGAGGGCGAAACGGTCATCGACGGCGCAGCCGAGGAACCCGAAGTGGTGGACCTCGCGAATTTCCTCAACGCCATGGGCGCAAAAATCGAAGGTGCCGGCTCGCGGACGATCACCATCCAGGGCGTGAAGGAACTCCACGGCGCCAACCACGAGGTCATTCCCGACCGCATCGAGGCGGGGACATTCCTGGTGGCGGGTGCGATTTCCGGCGACGAGGTCGCGCTCCAGCGCATCCAGCCCGAGCACTTGCGCACGGTCACCGAACCGCTGGCGGAGGCGGGGTTCGAAATCCTTTCCAACGGTTCGCAACTGACCATCCGCCCCGGCGCGCAGAGGCGGCCGCTCAAGATTTCCACGATGCCGTATCCGGGTTTCCCCACCGATATGCAGGCGCAGATGTGCGCGCTCCTGGCATCAACCGGGGGGATCAGCGTGGTGACCGAAAATGTTTTTCCGAACCGCTTCATGCATGTCGCCGAACTCAAGCGCATGGGGGCGGATATCGCATTGCAAGGTCCGACAGCGGTCATCACCGGCGTGCCGAAGCTCAGCGCTGCGCCCGTGATGGCAAGCGACCTCCGTGCCTCGGCGGCGCTGGTCCTTGCCGGCTTGCAGGCTGAGGGCGTGACCGAAGTCAACCGCGTCTACCACATCGACCGCGGCTACGAGTCCATCGACGAGAAGCTCAACGCCCTCGGCGCGCAAATCGAACGGGTCAAGGCGTAGTCGAATTCCTTGGTAGCCCGGCGGGTCGCAGCATCCGCAAAGGACTCAGTTTTTCCGCCCGATCAGCACGGCGATGAATGCCAGGGCGGGGACGGCGAAAATGTGTGGGAGTTTCGGGTCTGTGGTCATGGGGAGTGGTGTTCGGGTTTTTGCGGCGACAGCGGGCGGACCGGCGGCCGGCACAAAGCGCCGGAACAAAAACGGTCCAAGTATGGACCCGGGGCGCCTATTCAAACCCCAGGCCGAGGCAGTCGAGCATGCGGCTTTGGAGGTCTTTTTCAAAAAACGGCTTGGTCATGTAGGAGGTGGCGCCGGCTTTGATGGCGGAAACAATCGATTGCTGGCTGCCTTCCGTGGTGAGCATCAGGACGGGGATTTTTTCGAAGCGCTCGTCGGCCCGGATGCGTTTGAGGAAATCGAGGCCGTTCATGTTCGGCATGTTCCAGTCCAGGCAGACCAGGGAAAAGCCGGAGGGGTCGCGTTCCAGTTCGGCGAGGGCGAGCAGGCCGTCGCCGGCCCCGACACACTCGGCCCCGATGACGGAGGCGGCGGAGGCCACGATCCGGCGGACCAGGATGGAGTCGTCAACGGCGAGGATTTTCATGGGACTGGAAGGGAGCCGGCATGGGGCGGGAGGAGGTTTTGCATATTGGTGGCGGGCGGCGGGGCATCAAGCGGTTTTTCGGGCGGCGGTGGTGTTTTGGATGATCACGCCATACCAGCCGGTGGAGTAGGTCTCGAAGCCCGGGGCGACGGCGAGGGCGACGATTTGGGGGCCTTCGGCGCCATCGACGAGGCGGTAGCCTTTCCGTTCCTGGATGAGGGATTGGAGGGGTTCGAGGGAAATCCGCCCGGTGAGGATTTCGCGGCGGGTGTCGGCGAGGACGGTGCCGGTGCGGTCGACGATGCAGGCGCGGGTGTGGGTTTTTTCCTCCGCGTCGAGTGGTGTGGATTCGACGATGGTTTGGGCGAGGGATTCCCAGTTGAAGAGGATGCCGAGGACGCCGAGGAGCTTGCCGTTGGCCTCGCCGTTTTCGCGGACGCCGCAGGAGTAGGCGAGGATGTGTTTGCCGGAAACGAGTTGGGAGGCGTGGACGGATTGGAAGCCGAATTGGTTGCCTGAGGAGGAGGCGAGCGCCTCGCGGAACCAGGTGGCGTTCGAGATATTCGCCCCGGCGGAGTGGAAGCGTTCGGAGCGCCCGTTGGCGATGACATTGCCGTTCGTGTCGCAGAGGACGATGTCGAAATAAACGGTGTAGGCGTCGAGGATGACGCCGAGGCGTTTGGCGGCGTGCGATTTTTTCTCGGGGGTGGGGTTGGCGAGGGCGTCGACCACGCTGGCATCGGTGGCCCACCAGCGGACATCGCAGGAGCGCTCGTAGAGGTTGCGGTCGATGAGGTCGATGTTGGTGAGGGCGAGGTCGACGAGGCGGTTTCCGGAGACTTCGGAGGCGAGTTTTTCGCTGACCTCGGAGAGTTGGCGGATGTCCTGGCTGGTCTGGGCGGCGAGGCTTTCGGCCACGCTGGCCGTTTTCGTGGAGAGGTTGCCGATTTCGTTGGCGACGACGGCGAATGTGCGGCCGGCCTCGCCGGCCTTGGCGGCCTGGACCTGGGCGTTGAAGGAGAGGAGGCGGACCTGCATGTTGATATCGTCGATCTGGCGCAGGGAATTCCCCATGTTTGCCGAGATGCTCCGGGTGAGCCGGACGATGCTTTCGAAGCGGCTCTGGATGCGGGCGCCTTCTTCTTGGGTGGAGGGGGCGGTGGGTTGGTTTTGCATGGTGGTGTTTCTAATTGGCGGTTTGCGGCAGGCGGCGGAAGAAGATCGCTTCGCGGATGCGCTCGATCTGCAGGAGGTCCTGGTGGGTGAAAAGGGTTTCCGCGCCGCCGAGGAGGAGGTGGCCGCCGGGGAGGATCGTGTGGGCGATGCGGGTGAAGAGGTCTTTTTTGAAATCGTCGCGGAAGTAGATGGCGACATTCCGGCAGAGGACGAGGTCGAACATCCCGAACTGGGCGAAGCTGTCCTGGAGGTTGTGGCGCTTGAACGAGACGAGGCGGCGGACCGGGTCGCGGAGGGTCCAGGTGTTGCCGGGGGTTTGGTCGAAAAAATTTTCCCTCCAGTAGTCGGGAAGCCCGCGTGCGATTTCCAGCTGGCTGTAGCGGCCGGCGGAGGCGATGAAGAGGGAGCCCGGGGAGACATCGAAAGCCATGATTTCAAAAGCCGACGGGGACAGGCCGCGGAGGCGGTTTTCCCGGGAAAGTTTGTTCAAGAGAAGGGCAATCGAGTAGGGCTCCTGGCCGGTGGAGCAGGCGGCGCACAGGATGCGAATGCGGGCTTTTTCGCCGCCGGCGACCTTGGCGGCGAGGCGGGGCAGGACCTCCTCTTCCATCGCGGTCCATGGCCGCGAATCGCGGAACCAGTAGGTTTCGTGGGTGGTCATCGCATCGATGATCTTGTCGCGGAGGCGGCCGGTGGCGTCGGTCCTGGCCTTGGAGATGAATTCGCGCACCGATTGGGCGCGTGTTTCCGCGATGAGGCTGCCCAGGCGGGCCTGGAAAAGGTAGAGTTTGTCCGGTCCCATGTGGATGCAGCAGGTTTCCGAAACGAATTCGGAGAGGAGCGGGAAATCGCCGAGGCTTTTGGAGATATCGAACATCGCTCAGGCGGCGCGGAACAACTGGTTGAGCCTGGGGCCGATTTTTTCCAAAGGCAGGCACTCGTCATCGAGGCCGGCCTGCACGACGGCCTGGGGCATTCCATAAACGGTGCAGGTCTCCGCGTTTTGCGCGATGCACCAGACGGGGAGGGCGTTTTTCAGGGCGCGCACGCCTTCGGCGCCGTCGGACCCCATTCCGGTGAGGATGATGGCAACAGCGCCGCGCAAGCCGCAGCGGGCGGCGGATTCGAAAAGCACATCGACGGAGGGGCGGCAGGAGTGGACTGGCGGTGCGTCGGAAAATCGGGTGGCCAGGGCGCCACTTGGATCGCGGAAGAGTTCCAGGTGGCAGCCGCCGGGTGCGATGAGGATTTCGCCGGCCTTCGGGATGTGCCCGGCCGGGGCTTCCAGAACTTTCAGCGCGCAGCGCCGGTCCAACTGCTCCGCGAGAGAGCGGGTGAAAACGGGGGGCATGTGCTGGACGATGACGACGGGGACGGGGAAGTTTTGGGGAAGGAGAGGAAGGATTTCGCCGAGCGCCTTCGGGCCGCCGGTGGAAACGCCGATGAGGAGGATGTCCAGGTGGGGCGGCACCGACGGGCGGCTTGCACCGGCTGCGGGGGGCGCCGATTGCGCGGGAGGGACCGGTTGGGGGGCGGTTTTGGCGGTTTTGGCGGCCAGCAACTGCAAAACGCGCGAAATGTCCGCCTTGAGGTCCGTGATGCCGGCCTCCATGGAACCGGCGGCGGGTTTCGCGATGAAATCCATCGCGCCCGAGGAGAGCGTGCCCAGCGTGATCTCGGCATCCCGCCCGGTGGCTCCGCTGACCATGACAACGGCAACGCCGGGATGCTCCCTGCGGATGTCTGCGAGCACTTCCGGCCCGTTTTTTTCGGGCATGAAAATATCCAGCAGGACCAGGTCGTAATGGTCCGCCGCCAGGCGCGAGAGGGCGATGGCCCCGTTCGGCGCGGTGGCGGTTTCCACGCCCGGCAGCGAGGAGGCCGCTTCGGAAAGGATTTTCCGGTAAAGCGCCGAATCATCGACGACCAGGAGGCGCAGCGGCATGGCGGGGTTTCAGATTTTGAAACGGGAGACGAGCCCGCGGAGGGACCCGGCCAGGTTGCTGAGTTCGCCCGCCCCCGAGGAGATGCTGGCGGCGCCCTTGGCGGAATCGCCGGCGGCCTGGGAGACGCCGTGGATGTTGCGGGAGACCTCGGCGGCGCCGGAGGAGGCGCTTTGGACATTTTCCGAGAGCACCTTGGTGGACGAGGTCACGCTATGGAGGGAGCGGACGATTTCCGAAGTGGTGGCGGATTGCTCCTCCACCGCGGCGGCGATGCTGCTCGCGATCTGGCTGACCTGCTCGATGACGGAGGCCACATCGTCGATGGCCACCATGGAATTCGCGGTGTTTTCCTGGATGAGCGAAACCTGCCTGCGGATGTCCTCGGTGGCGGAGGCGGACTGGCGGGCGAGTTCCTTGACCTCGTTCGCGACGACGGCGAATCCGCGCCCCGCCTCGCCGGCGCTGGCGGCTTCGATGGTGGCGTTGAGGGCGAGGAGGTTGGTTTGTTCGGCGATCTGGTTGATGAGTTCCACGATCTTGCCGATCTGCCTGGCGGAGTCGTCGAGCTTGACCATGAGTTCCCGGGTTTGGCGGGCCTGCTGGTCGGCCTTGCGGGCGATCTCGGATTCCTGGGCGCAATTGCGGGCGACCTCGCTGATCGAGGAGGACATCTCCTCGAGGGCGGCGGAAACGGTGGTGGCCGATTGGTTGATTTGGTTCGCCGAATCGGACATCGACTTGGAGTTGCTGGCGAGTTGTTCGCCCGCGGCGGCGACGGTTTGCGCCTGGACATTGGTTTCCTCGGCGCCGGCGGCCTGCTGGTTGGCCGTCTCGGTGAGCATCGACGAGGCGCCGGTGAGGGAGTCCGAGGTTTTTTTGATTTCCTCGACCATTTTCCGGAGGTTTTCCACGCACTGGTTGACGGAGTCCGCAAGGACACCCACCTCGTCGCTGCGTGCCACATCGACGCGGGCCGTGAGGTCGCCGTTGGCGAGTTTTTCCACCGCCTTCGCACAGGCGACGACGGGCTTGCTGATCGAGCGCCCGATGAAGAACGCGGAGACCAGGAGAATCAGCACCGCGGCGGCCGCCATGCCGTAGGCGATTTCATGGACATTGCGGAGGAGGTCCTGCTCGGTGACGCTGACGGTGAGAATCCAGCCGAGGCCCGGATAACCCAGGGCGCCCTGGGATTTGGCGTAGCCCGAGATTTGCCAGACATGCTTGTCGGGGCATTTTTCGCGGAGGGAACCCGAGTTGCCTCCCTGTGCCTTTTTGATGGATTCGGTGCCGATCTCGCCGAGGCCTTGCTTGAGGATGGTTTCCCCGGAGCGGTGGAAGGATGCGGCCCCCGAAAGGGCCGGTTCGAGGTAGGCGAGGAGTGTGCCGTCCTTCGTGGCCATGGTGATCTCGCCGGATTTGATCCCCTTTTTCTCGAGGGATTTGTTGGTCGCGAGGAGGATGTCCTCGACGAGAGTGAAATCCGCGAGGTTCCTCCAAACGCCTTGGAACTCCCCGCCGGCCCCGAGGATGGGGGCGGAGTAGCCGATCACGAGCGATTGCGGGCCGAAGACCGCCACGGCATCGGGATCGCGGGCGACATCGGTGACCACGGTGCCGGAGAGGATTTCGCTCTCCGTGAAGGCGCCGCCCTTGCTGTTTTTGAACCATTCGGTTTGGGAAAAATCCTTCCCGATGAGCGGGGCGGTGTTGATGGGCTTGTTTTTCGCATCGACGGTGTTGACGGCGATGCAGCGGCCGTCGCGGTCCAGAACCATGCTGAGCGAGTAGATGCCGTAGAGGCGGACATAGTTGTTGATGGCCTCGACGATCGCCTGGTTGACTTGGGGATCGGTCCACGGGCCGGATTTCAGGACCGCGTTCGAGGCAAAGGCCTGCACATCGCCGTAGCGCTCGAAGAGGTTCCTCTC
Organism: Verrucomicrobiota bacterium; assembly: GCA_018970255.1. Taxonomy (GTDB): domain Bacteria; phylum Verrucomicrobiota; class Verrucomicrobiia; order Chthoniobacterales; family Terrimicrobiaceae; genus UBA967. Next base: position 55,120 of record JAGWWS010000017.1, read on the forward strand.
GATGGTGTCGAGCGAGGCGGTGGCGAGGGTGTTCATCTCCGCCGAGGCCATTTCGGTGATGGTGTTCGCGCCCTTGATCGCGAGGGCGACGAGGCCGGCCAATGGGACCAGCCCTGCGGCCGCCATGCTCAGGATGATTCGTAAGGAGAGGTTGAGTTTCATATGGTGTGGGTTGGTTCGGCTTGGGCCGGGAGTTGTTTGATGGGGTGGTTGAGGTTTTGGGAAGGGTTTGCGGTGAGAAGGAAGCGGCCTTCCGCGACCAGCGACTGGGTGGGTTGCGCGGTGGATGAGAGACCGTCGAGGATGGCCGGGAGGTCGAGCACGAGGGTCAGGCGGCCGAACAGGACGGCGCTGCCGAAGACCCCGGGCGAGGAGAGCGTGCCCTGTTCGATTTGCGAGTCGGGAAGCTCGACGGAATCGAGGATTTTCGTCGCGATGAAGCCGGTGTTCCCGTGCGGGGGCCTCGGCACGATGATAAAGAATTCGCCAAGCGCGGTGTCTGGCGCGCCGACGGGGATGGCATCCGAAAAACGGACCAGGCGGATGGTGGAATCGTGGTTTTTGCGGAGGCAATCGATGTTGCCGATCCTTTCGATATCCGCGGCGGAGACCGACTCGACGCGCTGGACCTGGCCCAGGCGGACGGCCAGCGGCTCGGAGCCGCCGGCCTGGAAAACCAGCACCCGCGAGGAGGTGGAGGCTGAGGAAACTTCGAGGGCCTTGGTGGAGCCCAGGGCTTTCTGCGCGGCCGGGATGCGGCCCTGGGCGATTGAAGGGGGATCGAGGATCAAGGCGATCTCGCCCTGGCCCAAAAGAGTCGCGCCGCTGTAGCAATTGGCGGTGCGGAGGTGGCGGCCCAGCGGCTTCACGACGATTTCCTCGTTGCTGCGTATTTCGTCCACGACGAGGCCGAAGATCGAGTGCTCAAGTTGCAGGAGGACGACAAACTCGTCCCTGCCGCCGGATGGCGCGCCGAGGATTTCCGCAAGCGAGACAACGGGGATGAGTTCGCCCCGGAGTTCCAGCACGCGTGCACCGCCGATGGTTTTGATCGGGCATTCCCCGCCGGGGCGGACGATTTCCTCGACATTGATTTGGGGAAGCGCGTAGCCCGAGCCCCGGCAACCGACGATGAGGGCGGGGACGATGGCCAGCGTGAGGGGGAGGCGGATCGTGATGCGCGTGCCCTGCCCCACGCGGCTGTCGAGGTCCACATGGCCGCCGAGTTTTTCGATGTTGGTTTTGACAACGTCCATTCCCACCCCGCGGCCCGAAATGTCGCTGACGGCTGCCGCCGTGGAGAACCCGGCGGCGAAAATGAGGTTGAGCGCCTCGTTGTCCGAAAGGCGCGAGGCCTGTTCCGCCGAGAGCATGCCTTTTTCCACGGCCTTGGCCTTGAGTCGCGCGGGGTCGATGCCCGCGCCGTCGTCGGAGACCTCGATTTGCACCCGGCCGGCGAGGTGGGCGGCGGAGAGCCGCACGGTGCCGTGGGCCGGCTTCCCGGCGGCGAGGCGGTCGCCGGCTTTTTCGATCCCGTGGTCGATGCTGTTGCGGACGAGGTGGGTGAGTGGGTCGGAGAGGCCCTCGATGAGCGTGCGGTCCAATTCCACATCGTCGCCGAAGACTTCGAGTTGGATGTCCTTGTTGAGCTTTTGCCCGAGGTCGCGGACGATGCGGTTGAATTTTCCGAAGAGGCCGCCCATGGGCTGCAGGCGGGCACGCATAACGGTATCCTGCAGGCTGGAGGTGACGGAGCTGATTTCCTGGACGATGGAATGGAGTTCATCCCGGTCCCCATTGCCCGTTCCCGCCCCGGCGAGGCGGAGGAGCTTGTTGCGGCCGAGGACCATTTCGCCCGCGAGGTTCATGAGGATGTCGAGCAGGCCGACATTGATGCGGATCGTCTCTTCGGCCTTGCGCCGCTGGTCGGGCACCGGCTTGGGATCGATGTTCGTGACGCCCGGTTTTTCAGCCACCGCGGGGGCGGAGGCTGGGCGGGGCACGGGGGATTTGTGCACTGCGACGATCTCGCTGGATGCCGCGGCGGGCCTGCATGCGCCCTGCGGGTTCGACTTCGCCCAATCCTTCAAAACAGCCGAGGGCACCTCGGTGATTTGGCTGCCATCGATCCCCAGCGCGCCGCCGAGAATGAATGGCTCGAGGGCGGTTTGGAAAAACACCCGCGCCACCGGAGAAAAATCCGCCACCTTCGCCAGCGAGGCCTCCGAAGGCACTCCGAGCACGGTGTCCAGAATATCGCCGATCGAGCGCAACTCGCGGAAGAACTCCTCGGCTTCCTGACCATGCACCTTGGCATGCTCCCCGAGGTCGAGGTGGATCGAGTAGAAGTTCCTGCCGTGTTTGAGGCCCTCCACGAGGGTTTCGGCGGAAAACGAAAATCCATCGAGAGCCGGATGGGGATAACCACAAGCAGCCTCGGGCGCGGGCTTGGCAGGGCTCGGCGGGGCGGGTGCGGGCTTGGATCCGGAGCGGTTGTCGAGGATGGCCTGGAGTCCCGCGGTTTCGTCGTCGCAGAGGATTTTCCCTGCGCCCTCGGGATCCTCCAGCATGAAACGCAGCTTGTCGGAGGTGGAAATCAAAAGCGTCATCATGTCCCCGTCCGCATGGATCTCCCCGTCGCGCAGGAGCGACATCACGCTTTCCATCACATGGGCCAGATTGACGATCGGCTCGAACCCGAAGAAGCCCGCCGCGCCCTTGATGCTGTGGACGGAGCGGAACACGCTGTTGAGCAGGTCTGAGTCGGAGGGATTCGTCTCGAGAAGGATCAGGTTGGCCTCGAGGGATTGGATGTGCTCGCCGGATTCCTGCACAAACAGGTCCATCATTTCCTGGTCGCCGCTCATGGGTTGTCTCCCGTGTTTTCCAAAATGGCATGCCTCTCGAGGCGGAGATCCGAAACCAGCGCGGCGGCCGCTTCGGAAAAGCGGATGCGGAGTTCGATGCCCAGTCGCCGGCAATCGTTCGATGCGGCAAGGATCATGGCGAGAGCCTCCGAGCCCGGCGGTTCCTGGCCGGAGAGGTCGATGCAGACCGCGCTCCCCTCCCCCGATTCTTCAAGTGCCCCGAGCAATTCCGCGGCATGGATTCGGCCCAACGGCTTGTCGAACCGCAACACCGCAGATCCATTTTCGAGTGACTGTTTCATTCGGTTCTGGATTTTCGGGTTTCCACAATCGAGACCAGCGCCCCCACGCGCAGCACCATGACAAGTTCCCCGCCATCGCTGATCACACCGGCGATGAACCGGGAGTCCAAGCCGCTCAGGGCTTCGGGCGGGGCCGGGAGAATGGAGGTTTCCGGAGGGAGAATGTCGCCGATCGCGTCCACGAGCACACCGATGGGATCGGAATCCGCCGCCTCGCATTCCTTGGGAGGATTCGAGAGCCGCAAGAGGTCCGCGGAGGTTTTGAAAACAATGCAGCGGTTTGCCCCGGCGGATTCGCCCTGCGGTTGGCCGAGGCGGACCTCCAAATCGAGCGCGGTGAGAATGTGCCCGCGGAGATGGATCACGCCCCGGACATAATCGGGCGCGAGGCGCACCGGCGTGACCACCGGGCTGCGCAGGACTTCCTTTACCCAGAGGAGGTCGCAGGCATAGCGCTGCCCCCCGGACTCGAAGCAGAGCAGTTGGGATTTGAAGGATTGGCCCGGAGTTTGGAGAGGGACGAGCTGGGACATGCGGGCTAAAACGGGCCGGGTTCCTCACTCCGCCGGCGCTCAGTTTTCAAAAGTGGCATAAACATGCACGGTCACAGGACGGTCGAAGCCCTCCAAGGCGTATTCATTCGAGACACCGAGCGTGGCGTTTTTGGCGGAAACGCGAATGCTTTCGCCGCGCACCACGCTGGGAATGCTAAGAGTGCAATTGAAACCCAGGTCGCACAGGCGCGACTTGAGGTTGCCGGAGACCATGTTCGTGAGTTCCCCGACGGCGTCTGTCATTTCGGGCTCGCCGACTTCGCCGCCGAGAATTTTTTCCGCGACATGGCGGGCGGTTGATTCGGAGAAGGTCGTGTAAACAATCCCGTTTACCTTGCCACTCAACCCCACCGAGCCGCTCATGCCGCTGAATTCGGTGGAGCGCGGGGCGTTGGTGGATCCGGCACCTGGCGTGGCTTCGAGGGAAACCATGGTTTGAAAAACCTGCAACACGGTTTGGTCGATGATGCCGAGAATCGTTGCGGACTGGCTTTCTGGGGTGGACATGGTCAGGTGTTCAAAAAAAGAAAAACGGGTGAGGAATCGCCGTAGGTATCCAAAGATTTTTTGGCGTCAAATCAAAAGCACCGATGCATTCAAAATGGAAACATCGCGTGGTCCAATCGACATCACGGCATCTTCAAAAAGAGTGTTCCTGTGAAACATCATCCGGCGGGAGGGCAGTCGCAAGGATGCCTCCTCTCATGGAAGGCGGGGCTTGGAGTGATTTACTAGATCTCCGTTCTCCAAGACACGTTATCTTCGCAAATGAATCGGTATTTTGTTTTCGTTGGGAGACTGTCTTCACGCGCGCATTGGTATTTCAATGTTATCCGTTAGTTGTCTTCACGCAGGAGTTGGTATTTTGATGTTTTTGATTCATTGTCTTCACGACCAAGTGGGTTTTTTAATGTATTTGATTAACTATCTTCGCGTAAACATGGGTTTTCCGATTTTTTTGGTAAACTCTCTTCACAGTGATATTGGCATTTTGTTTTGCGCTGGAAGTTATCTTCGCAGCGAAGTCGGTATTTGGATTTCTGTGTGAAGACAACGTCTCAAAGAGTTGACTCCACCTTGTAAATTTGGAGGATGAGTTCATGAGCGACTCGAACGACCCCGCAACCCATGAGACCGGACTGGCACGGCCCGGCAAACGCTACGACCAATCCACCATTTCCACACGTTCCGAATTGTTGTGTTTGGTTGGAGAAGTGAATCGCTTGAAAATTTTGGCCTCGTTGCACGGCGATCGACAACTGAGCATCCAAGGAATCGCCCGTCATGTCGGGGGCAATCCGGATGTGGTATCGCGTCATGTGAAAAAGCTCCGCGAAGCGGGGGTGCTGGAGTGGGTCGCCATTCAGGACGAGGATCTCCGGGTGTGCCACCACCGTCTCAAGCCGGGATTTTCCGAAACCGACGAGGCCGGAAACCGCTGGATCAATCTGGGCAAGGTGAAATTTTGTCTCGATTGAATTCAGGTCATCCGCCGGATCGAAATGAGACGGCCCCGTCTATGTCTAGCGGGCCTCGTAGCGGAATTCGGGACGAGTTTCGATGGCTGTTGGTGCGGCCTTGCGGACTGCGGTTGAAATTTTTTCAAAATTCCGCGCTGGGAATCCGCGCGGCTTTTCGCCGGCGCAGATACCACCATCCGGATCCGAGCAGCAACAACAGCGCGGTGGCGTAGGTTTCGGGCTCGGGGACGGGGATGACTTGGTTGGCAAATTCGCCGCCGAGGATTTGGTAGCCGGTGCCGACGAAGCTGTTGG
>JAGWWS010000072.1 GCA_018970255.1 Verrucomicrobiota bacterium
CCCAAATCCAGCAGAATTAACCACAGAGGACACAGAGAGCACAGAGAGGGAATAAATTAAGCCTAATCACATCGGATCTTTTTGTCCAAGCAACCGCTTTCGTAAACCGCTTTTACTAATCCTGTAGTTTCTGTCATCCTCTCAAAAGATTTGTTTTCGGGTAAAACTTTCTCACCCACCCTCGGGAACTTCAGGCGGAATTCCGCGCCGCCGAGGGGGGATTGGGCGACTTCGATTTGGCCGCCGTGGTTTTCCATCGTGGTGTGGACGATATAGAGCCCGAGGCCCGAGCCGCTGGATTTGCTCGTTTTGAGAAGGGCCTCCTCGATGGTGCCGCCGGGCCACCCTGACCCGCTGTCGCCAATGGCGAGCGTCACGCTGTCCGGGCATTTCCGGAGTTCGATGGAAATCTTGCGGCTTCGGGATGCACCCTCGGCAATGGCTTCGATGGCGTTGCGCAGGAGATTCATGGCGGCCAATTGCAATTGCACGGCATCGCCCTGGACCGAGCATCCGCGCTGCGGCCCCTGCCGCTCGACTTCGATCCGGTTCAGTGCGAGGGGTTGCTTGAGCTGGCGGAGGGAGTTGCCCACCACAAGGTAGAGGTTCACGCGCTCGTGGGTGGTTTCCACATTGCGGAGGAGAACCTTCATTTTTTCAATGGTGGCCACGACGGTTTCGGCTTCGGCGATCAGTGATCGAAGGGCCGATTTCGCCGTCCGGCCGCCGCTGGCGGCGAGGCGGGACTGGAGGAGGATGCGGCTGAGCGGTTGGTTGATCTCGTGCGCGATGGCGGAAGCTTTGAGGCTGGTTTTCAATTTGCGCGAGAGCTTGAGGCGCTGCTCTTCCTCGACCACTTTTTCCAGGCTCCGCGCGGCCGCGAGGGCCGCCTCGGCCTGGCGCTGCTCGGTGATGTCGAGGAAGGTGCCGAAGAGCATGTTCTCCGCGACAAGGCAATCGATGCGCACATTTCGCTGGCCGCCGTGTTTGCAGGTGACGAGGAATTCCATCGGCCTGGCGGGCCGGTTTTCGCGCACCGATTGGGCGACCTCCGCATCGAATTCGTCGAAGACGGCCTTCCGGTATTTCTCGTCGGGATACGCGCACCGCGCCCAGTCGGCCATGGTGGGGCAATCCTCGAGTGTCCAGCCGTAGGTTTCGGTGAATGCCTTGTTGATGAAATTCACCGGCAGCCCGGGCGTGTGCAGGGTGCTCGCCACGGGGATCGGCAGGTGGTTGATGATTCTATAAAACTCCTCCTTGGCCGCGAGGAGTTGGGCCTCGGCCTCCTTTCGGGCCGTGATATCGATGAACACGCCCTCCCACACCACCTCGCCGGTTGCGGTTCTCCGGGGCACCGACTCGATCGAGACCCAGGTCACCTTGCCATCCCGAAGCCAGCGTCCCTCCCATTTGTAGGGCTTCAAGGCGGCCGCCCCGGCGATGTTGTGGGCGATGGCCTCCTCGCGGTCCTCGGGATGGACGATGGAAAAATAATGCGAGATGTCCTCTTTCAGCTTCACGGGATCCAGGCCCGTCATCTCCAGCCAGCGTTTGCTCAGGAATGTGTAGCGTTGCGGGCCTTGGTGCGGGCTGAGCAGCACATAGGTGCCGACCGGGATGTTGTCCGTGAGATGCAGCGCCGTCTTTGCCTCGTCCTCCGCCTGGCGGCGCTCCGTGATATCGATCACCGCCCCGTCCCAGACCGTGAGGCCATCGGGCAACCGGCGTGCCGCCGCCTCCAGCCGATACCACCGTGTGTTTCCGCGGATGGTGTAGCGGCTCTCGTTGAAGAAATTTGCCTTTAGGCGCGCCGCTTCTTCTGCGGCTTCAAAGAATGGCCCGATGTCGTCCGGATGCAGGTTCCGGTAGGCGGCCATCGGGTCGGCATCGAGTTCCCCGCGCGTGATGTCCAGCATTTCCAGCAGCCGGTTGCTGAAGAAACTGAAACGCGGCCCACCGTCTTGCGGGTCGCGGTAGAACACATAGGCGCCCACCGGAAAGTTTTCCGTGAGCTGCAGCGCGGGCGGGATTTCGGGGGGCGTGGAGGCCTGTTGGCTTTTATGGCGCCGTGGCATGGGCGTTTATTTCCCTTGCGGGCTTGAAAAGGAAGGGCGCCGGAGGGCGATGGCCGCCTGGACGAGTTCGTTGCCTTGCGTGCCGAGCTTCGCGGCAATCCGTTTCCGGTGGGATTGGATGGTGTGCTCGGAGAGGCACAGGTGGGCGGCGATTTCCTTGCTGCAGAGGCCCTCGCCGATCAGGCCGAAAATCTGCGCCTCCCGTTCGGAGAGGTCTTTTTGGAACAGGGGATT
>JAGWWS010000073.1 GCA_018970255.1 Verrucomicrobiota bacterium
TTCTCACGGCGGCACGGGGAGCACGGCGGTTTGGGAAAATGTGAACACGGGTCGGTGGGGGCCGGCCGGGTAGCCTGCCGAAGGCAGCCCGTAGGGCGAGTCGAGCGGGAGTGAGCGAGGCAAATGCGAAATGGGAGATGCGAGGGGCTGTAGCTGGTGGCGAGTCGCTGGTGGCGGGTGGCGGAGGAAGAAGAAGCGTCGAGGGGCGAGAGACGAGGGGCGCCGAGGACTGATGGCGGAGGCAGAGGAAAAAGCTGAAACGCTGAAAGGCTGACCCCGATGGAATAGGCTTTGCATTCCACGGGGCGAGAAAGCTGAAAGGGCGGCGCTTTCAGCGCCTGAGGTTTGGGCGCCGACCACCGAGACATCGGGGGATGGCGAGGAAGCACATTGTAGATGGCCCGAAGGACGCAGCGAGCAAGGCAAAGCGTCGCCCTCCAGTTTGGTCGATTTGGAGGTGGGTGAGCGCCGCTAGAGGAGTTTGATGATGGCGGTGGTGACTGCGATTTGGCCGATCCAGAAGAGGAACATCCATTTGATGATCTCGGCTTTCTGGTTGGCCATTTCGGCACGGAGGTCACCCCGCAAATCCGCACCGTCCTGCTTGGTCATCAGGAGCTTCGTGAGGTCTTCCTCCTGCTCGCGCAGGGCCACTTCGATGCTTTCGGCTATCGCTCGGGCCCTGGGCGGCTCGATGCTGGCGGCTTCGAGGATGGAGAGGATTTTGACGGTGCTCATCGGGTGAGAAAGATAGGAGTTCGGTAATGGGTGTCAAGGGGCCGGCGAGCTGAGGCGGCGTGGCACTGTGGGCGTTGTGGCGTGGTGAGATGAATAAGATTTCTCACGGCGGGCGCGCGGGGCGCGGCGGTTTTTTTGGGGGGAGCTAAAGTTTGGCGTCGTAGTCGGCGTGGCTGCCGATCCACTCCCACAAAAATGTTCCATCCGCGGCGAACTTCCCGATCGCCCGGTAGTTCAGGCCCACACGCACGGACCAGTTTCCCGCGCCGACTTTCTTGAAATGCAAGGATGGGTGGAAGGGATCCATTTGCCAACGACGATAGGCGCGGCGGGCCAATTGACGGACATCAAATGGCAAGCAGCGGTATTGCTCCCAGAAGTCGCTGGTTCCACTGCTGTGGAGGGTCAAGGCTTGCCCTCAATGATGTCGCCGAGCGGGAGTGTGCGGCCTGCGGCGTGGGCCTCGTCCGCCGCCCGATTCATAGTGGCATACTTACCCGACAACGCATCCGCCTGCATTTGGCGGTCCCAATCGTCGTCCTCGAAAGGGTGGAGGGCGGCCATCAGTTCGCAGTAATCCCGCGGCGCGAGCCGGTCGATGGCTTCTTTGATTTCCGAGACGGTGGACATGCGTCAGAAAAATAAACGAACAGCGGGGGCGGGTCAACCGGAGGGCATGGGGGAGCCGCGAAGCGGCCGGGGACTGAGGACTGATGGCGGCCCGGTGAAGTATGCTGCGCACTTCACGGGCGAACGAGAGCGGAAGCGGAATTTTTCACATCGATGGACAGGATGAACACAGATAAGTGGTAGAGGCGCGGAGAAGGGGGAGGTTTCTCACGGCGAGGCCGCGGAGCGGCCGAGGACGGAGGACTGAGGGCGAAGGAAGAAATCCTGAGAAGCTGAAAGGACGGCGCTTTCAGCGCCTGAGGTTTGGGCGCCGACGGAGCATCGCCCTCCACTTTGGTCGATTGGGGTTCGCATTTTTCCTCTGTGTCCTCCGTGTTCTCCGTGGTTAGAAAATTGAGCGGTGTGCCTTTCGGAGTGGGGTTGTGGATTTTCCTGCAGCGACAGCAACCGTGGTGTCAAGGACGGCGCGGATCACGGACGGGCAATATTCTCATGAAGGCTGGCCATTTCCTGGCGGGCTTCGTCAAGGTCGAAGCCGCGGGACTTGAGGGTTTCTGCTTCCGCGAAGGCTTGATCAACAATGCGAAGGAGGTCGGAGCCGTAGCGTTTTTTTTGCAGTTGCCTGCGGGTGATTTCGGCTTTGATGAAGCGGGCGACGCGTTCCGGGAGATCGGAGATTTCGTTGGCTTCCGGCAGGAGTTCCTCGGGGATCGGAATGCTGGTCATGGGATAACTTCTAACAGGACTTTGAGTGGTTGCAAGGTGGCTCGGGAAAGATGGAAGATCGGAGGAAGAAATTTCTCACGGCGGCACGGGGAGCACGGCGGTTTGGGAAAATGTGAACACGGGTCGGTGGGGGCCGGCCGGGTAGCCTGCCGAAGGCAGCCCGTAGGGCGAGTCGAGCGGGAGTGAGCGAGGCAAATGCGAAATGGGGG
>JAGWWS010000074.1 GCA_018970255.1 Verrucomicrobiota bacterium
GTGATTTTGAGATTTCCGCGAGCGGTGTGGGTGATGCTGACGGTGATGGTGACATGCTCGACGCGGATGTTGTCCGCTGGGGTGATGGTGAATTCGCGTGTGATGCCGGTGGTGTTTTGGTTCGGGATCGCCACGGAGAGGCCTGTTTGGGCCGAGGTGCGTTTGAGTTGGGTGCCGAGGTTCGTCCAGTTTCCCGAGAGGCTGACTGCGGCGGCGGCATCAATGAGGCCGGCTCCGAACTTGTGGTTGTGGTTGATGTTGGCCGGTGCGACGGGGACTTTCCAATCGGTATCGGAGGGGTTCACTTTTTTGGCGGAACGCATCAGAACTTCCTGAACATCTCGCCAGCCGAGATTGGGATTGGCCTCAAGCATGAGGGCGATGACTCCCGATGCGGTGGGGGTGGCGGAGGAGGTGCCGCCGAAATCGGATTCGTAGTCGCCGGCCACATAGCCATCCGCGCCCGTGCGGTCCGTGGTGGTTTTGCCGAGGGCGGGAGCGCTGCCGCTGGAGGGCGAGACGATAACGAGATTCGCGCCGGATTCGCTATACCATGACTGGCGGGACTGGCTGTCAAAGGCGCCGACGGCGAGCGTGTAAATGGAATTCGCGTAGCCGTCGTAGTTGGAATTGTCATTTGCATCGAGGCCGTTGCCACCCGCCCAGGTGATGATCGTGCCGAGGCCGCCGCGTCCGCTTTCGGTGGCGTTTTTCAAGGCGGCTTGGGTGAGTGGGCCGGGTGCTTCGAGGGTGGTCCCGGTGTCGCTGGGCCCCCAGCTGTTGCTTTTGATTTGGATGAGCTGTGGGAGGTAGCTCATGGCTGAGGCTTCTTGCTGGTCGGTTGTGACCGCGGCGATCAATCGCATGCCGACCAGCGTGCCTTCGGGTGCGGAACCGGAGACGCCGATGGTATTGTTTCCTCGGGCTGCGGCATCGCCGCCACAGGCCGTTCCGTGATCATCGCCAGTTCCGGGGTTGGGGTCATTCGGCGTGGAATCGTTCCAATCGTAGTCATTCGTGGTGTCGATGTTTCCCGCAAAATCCGGGTGGGATGTTTGGAGTCCGTCATCGACAATGCCGATGCGGATCCCGCGGCCGCGGAAGCCGGCTCCGGCCGTTGGGTAGGCCCAGACGGATTCGATATTGAGATCGGTGCCGGCGACAGCTCCGGTCTGGTTATTGAACTTCAGGTGCCACTGCTGGTTGATGAGCGCATCGTTCGGCATGGCGCGTTTGGCCTGTTGGCGCGCCAACATGGGTTCGGCGAACTCGATGGAAGGATTGCCAGAGAGGCGACGGCTGGCGCGGAGGGACTCGAAGGGGGAGTTCATCGCCAGGATGGCGAAGCCGGTGGCGTAGGAAGGAAGTTCGTAAGAGGAGGTGCCCGCCTCCTCGGCAAGGCTGGCGGGGTCGGCACCTTCGGCGAGCTTGACGGTGACTTTTTCGGTGACGATGCGACGGGTGAATTCGTTGCGCTCGGCGCCGCGTTCGTAAAGGACCGGGAAGACACCGCCGGAATGCGATGGTTCGAGGCCGGCTACGATTTTTTCGAGTTCGTCGGGCGAATTGGCTTGGACCGGAACCGGGGTGCCTTTGCCGTCCGAGTCCTTGGTGTAGACCTCGTCCAATGCGAGTTCAAAATCGCGGGCCATTCCGGCATCTGTGATCGTGAGCGAGGTCGGGAGGGAAAGGGGGGGCGGAGCAGCGGGCGCGTTTTGGGGGGCTGGCTGGAAATTTGGTCGAGCGGAGGCTGTTGGCGGAGATTGGGCTGGCGAATCTGAGGCTATTGAAGTCCCGGTTTCGGGTGCTGTGGGGGCCGAAGCGGGCGGGGTGGCGTTATTTTTCGGGAGAAAAAGCCAGAGGAGGGCGAAAATCGCCAGAAGAGCGAGGGTGAGAACGGTTTTTTTGCCCATGGCGATTGGATCTTAGAACAGCAGGAAGGATGCCGGGATAGGGATTTTTTGTGACAAAAATGTTACGGATTGGAGCTGGACTGAGGTTTCTTCTTTCCACCGAGGGGTGGGATTTTTGGCATCTGTGGGATGATTTTCGGGCTCCACTTGGGGTCGGTGACGGTGCCACGGGATTCGTATTCGAAGAGTTTGCTGACGGGGAAGAAGACGATGCCTGGGATGCCTTGGGCGTTGATGCGCATGCTCATGTCGAGGCGTCCGGTGAGGAAATAAATGTCGCCCGCGCCGATCATGCTGAACCCGCGGCCGATGATGTCGAGGTTGCGTGT
>JAGWWS010000018.1 GCA_018970255.1 Verrucomicrobiota bacterium
TTGCACTGACTCGCCCTCAAAACCCGCGCCAAATGAAAAAGCCTCTTGAAAATCTGATCCTTACGATCCGCAATCAAAAAGTGATTCTGGATGTGGATCTCGCAGAAGTTTACGGGGTTGAAACGCGGGTTTTTAACCAATCGGTAAAGCGCAATGTCCATCGTTTCCCTGATGATTTCCGCTTCCAACTGACCCGGGAAGAAGCCGTGGAGATCCTTTCTTCAAGATCACAAAATGTGATCTTGAAGCGCGGCCAGAACATCAAATACTGGCCCTACGTCTTCACTGAACACGGCGCGATCATGGCGGCCACGATTTTGAACAGCCCGGAGGCTGTCAAAATGAGTGTGTTCGTGGTGCGGGCGTTCATCCAAATGCGCGAGCAACTGGTTGCCAACGCGGCCATTTTCAAACGGCTCGCCGAGATCGACAAAACCCTCCTCGAACACGACAAGGCGCTGGGTTTGATCTGGCAGAAAATACAGCCCTTGCTCGCACCGCCTCCCGCTTTGCCAAAACCGCGGATCGGTTTCCACCGGGATTCCTGAAAACCCGTTCGGTCCTCAGGGTTTTTTCGCCGTGCTCTGGATGTAGAGTTCGCGGAGCTGCTTGAAATCGGCTTCGGCGGGCGACTGGGTCATCATTTCCACGCCGCGGTTGTTTTTCGGGAAAGCGATCACATCGCGGATGCTTTCCTCGCCGGCGATCAACATCACGAGCCTGTCCAGACCAAGGGCGATGCCGCCGTGGGGCGGGGCGCCGAATTGGAAGGCTTTCAGGATGTGCCCGAAGAGGAGCTGCTGCTTCTCGTCGTTCACGCCGAGGATGCCGAACATTTTTGATTGGAGCGCGGACTCGTGGATCCGGAGGCTGCCGCCGCCAATTTCCACGCCGTTCAACACGACATCGTAGGCGACGGCGCGGACCTTGCCGTATTCCCCGGCTTCGAGGAGGGGAATGTCCTCGGTGCAGGGGCGGGTGAACGGGTGGTGCACGGCATTCCACTTCTGCTCCTCCTCGCTCCAGGCCAGCAGCGGGAAATCGACGACCCACAGGAAATTCAGCGCAGTGGAATCCTTGAGGGTGCCCAACATTTCGGCGACGCGCAGGCGGACGCGGCCGAGGGTTTCGCAAGCCACCTCCCATTTGTCTGCGCCAAAGAGGATGAGGTCGCCCTCGGCGATGCCGAGGCGCTCGGTGAGCGCGGCCTTCTCGGCTTCGGTGAAGAATTTGACGATTGGGGATTTCCACTCGCCGTTTTCGACCTTGATGAACGCGAGGCCTTTCGCGCCGGCCTGCTTGGCGAGTTCGGTGAGGTTTTCGATCTGGCCGGTGGTGATGCAGGCGAGTCCCTTGGCGTTGATCGCCTTCACGACCCCGCCGCCGTCGAGCGCGGCGCGGAAGACCTTGAACTGCGAGTCGCGGAAAACATCGCCGAGGTCGGTGATTTCCATGCCGAAGCGGGTGTCGGGCTTGTCGCTGCCGAAGCGGTCCATGGCCTCGCGGTGCGTGAGGCGCGGGAAGGGCGTGGGGATTTCGATGCCTTTTGCTTCGCGGAAGACGGCGGCAAGGACTTTTTCGATGAGGGCGAGGATTTCATCCTGCGTGGTGAAGGATGCCTCGACATCGAGTTGTGTGAATTCGGGCTGGCGGTCGGCGCGCAGGTCCTCGTCGCGGAAGCAGCGGGCGACCTGGAAATATTTTTCCACGCCGGCGACCATGAGGAGCTGCTTGTATTGCTGGGGCGCCTGCGGGAGTGCGTAGAACGCCCCGGGCGTGAGGCGCGAGGGGACGAGGAAATCGCGGGCTCCCTCGGGCGTGCTTTTCGAAAGAATCGGCGTTTCGATTTCGAGGAAACCTTCGGAATCCATCACATCGCGCATGGTTTTCACGACGCGGTGGCGGAGGCGGAGGTTGCGCCCCATGTTTTCGCGGCGCAGGTCGAGGTAGCGGTAGGTGAGCCGCAGGTCCTCGTTGGAAACCTTGTCGTCGAGCTGGAACGGAAGGACCTCGGCGGGGTTCAGGATGTCGAGGGCGGTGGCAACGAGTTCGACCGCGCCGGTGGCGAGTTTCGGGTTCTCGGTTCCGGCAAGGCGGGGCGCAACCTTGCCAGACACGCGGACCACATCCTCGCTGCGGAGTTCGTGGGATTTCGCGGCGGCCTTTGGGTTTTCCTCGGGGCGGAAAACGACCTGCGTGATGCCCTCGCGGTCGCGGAGGTCGATGAAGATGAGCCCGCCATGGTCCCGGCGGGAGGCAACCCAACCGCAGAGGGTGGCTTCGGTGCCGGAGTGGTCGGGGCGGAGGGCGTTGCAGTGGTGGGTGCGGTAGGCCATAGGAATTTTCGGGTTAGGATTTTTGGGATTTCAGTTTCGGGGCGAGGGCGGCGTGGTCGAGCGTTTCCTCGCTGCGGGTGGCGAGGTGCTTGAGTTTCACTTGGGGCCATTCCTGGCCGACGATCGCCGCGTGGCGGGCGCCGAGGTGCTCGGCTTCCTGGAATTGCTTGCCGACTTTTGCGGGCTTGAGCGGGAAGTCCGCGGAGAGGCCGACCTCGCGGAAGGATTGCACGAGCCCGAGCGCTTCGGCGCGGCAGGACTCGTCGGCGACAACCACGAAAACATCCAAGTGCGAAGCGAGTGCGGCGCGGAGCTTTTCGGCGGCTGCGGGGGTTTCGTCGATGAGGTGGCCGAGCACCACATCGCCCATGCCGAAGCCGATCGCGGGGAGGTCGGCAGACCCGTCGCTAAGCCCCTTCACGAGCCCGTCATAGCGCCCGCCCCCGGCAAGGGCGCGGAGGTTTTTCGAGCGGTCGAAAATTTCGAAGACCACGCCCGTGTAGTAGGCGAGGCCCCGCACGATCGAAAGGTCGGGCTCGACAAAACCCGAAAGCCCGCGCGCGGCGAGGGCTTCAAGGACCGGTCCGAAAGCCTCAGGGCTCCCGGCGGCGATGAAGGATTTCAGGTCGGAAACCGAGAGCCCCGTGGGCGCAAGCTTGGCGTTGAGTTTATCCTCGGGCTCGCGCTCGAGCTTGTCCGCGCAGGCCAGGGCGAGACGGCAGGCGGCTTCGTCGCAGCCACGGGATTGCAAAAAATCCATCCACGCCTTGCGGTCGCTGAGCCGGACCACGAAATGCTCGGCGGTGAATCCGAACGCCCGCACCAGGTCGATCGCCAGCGCGAGGATTTCGGCATCCGCCTGCGGCGAGGACTCGCCGATGATGTCGGCGTTGAACTGCAGGAACTCGCGCAGGCGGCCCTTCTGCTGGCGCTCGTGGCGGAAAAAATTCGAGACGCAAAACCATTTCATCGGTTTGCGGTAGTGCTTCTCGCGGGCGGCGACCATCCGCGCGAGCGTGGGCGTCATTTCGGGGCGCAGGGCAACCTCGCGCCCGCCGCGGTCGGTGAAGGAGTAGAGTTGCTCGAGGATTTCCGCGCCCTCCTCGTTTTTCTTGCGGTAGAGGTCGGCGGACTCGAGGACGGGCCCGTCGAATTCGGCAAAGCCGTATCGCCGCGAGACGGAGCGCCATGTTTCGACAACATGGTTCCGGCGCGCGCAATCCCCGGGATAAAAGTCCCGGAACCCCGGCAAAGCCTGCAGCATGGCGGCAGGGTGCCTGTTCGCCGCGCCCCTGCAAAGCCGCAAAATTCCCCGTGGAAATGCCGCCGCCGTTCCTGTATGCGTCTCCGGAATGTCAGCCCCCGACCTCTCCGGACTCACGCATGTCGACCACTTCCTCGCGGTGGGCAAGGAGTCGGGGGCCTCGGACATCCACTTGAGCGTGAATTCCCCGCCGGTGTGGCGCCGCTTCGGCATCCTCGAGCCGATCTGGCTCCAGGCGCCGCTTCTCACGCCCGAAAACACGGAGTCGTTGGCGATGGGGTTCCTTTCGGAAGAGCAGAAGCAACAACTCGCCGGGCGCGGGGATGTGGATTTCGCCTATGCGACGGAAATCGGCCGCTTCCGCGCGAGCGTCGTCCGCCAGCGCACCGGATACGACCTCGTCTTCCGGATTATTGGCGACGCCGTCCGCTCGATGGACGAACTCGGCCTGCCGGAGCAACTCAAGCTTCTCACGGAATTCCACAACGGGCTCGTCCTGGTCACCGGCTCGGTCGGAAGCGGAAAGAGCACCACACTCGCGGCGCTCGTGGACCAGATCAACCGCTCCCGGCGCGACCACATCATCACCCTCGAGGACCCGATCGAATACCTCATCCCGTCGCAGGGGTGCCATGTGACGCAGCGCGAAGTCCACACCCACACGAAATCTTTCGCCAATGCCCTCCGCGGCGCGCTCCGCGAGGACCCCGATGTGATCATGGTGGGCGAAATGCGCGACCTCGAAACGATCTCGCTCGCCATCACGGCCTCGGAGACGGGGCACCTCGTCCTCGGCACGCTCCACACAAGCAACGCCGCCCGCACGCTCGACCGCCTGCTCGATGTCTTCCCCACCGACCAGCGCGACCAGATCCGCATCATGGTCAGCGAGTCCCTCCGCGGGATCGTTTCCCAACAACTCGTCCCCCGCGCGGACGGCATGGGCCGGGCACTCGCGATCGAAATCCTGATGAACACCCCCGCGGTCGGCAATGTGATCCGCGAGGCGAAAACCTTCATGCTCCCCGGCATCATCCAGACCGGAAAAAAACTCGGCATGAAACTCATGGACGATTCCCTCGCCGAACTGTTCCAGGCCGGCGTCATCAGCGCCGAGGAGGCCGTTTACCGCGCCGAGCAAAAAGCCGACATGATGAAACTCACCGGCTACCAGTAACCAACCGGACCGCCAAGGACCACCCTCTTAAAACTTAATTCTTAAAACTTAAAACTTTCTCCCCATGCCCTACATCGACCAATTTTTCCAAGTCCTCGTCGAGAGCGGCGCCTCGGACCTCCACCTCGGCGAGGGGCAGCCGCCAAAGGTCCGCCGGCACGGCGAAATCATCCCGATCCGCGATGAGCCGCTCGCGCGGCAGGAAATGGCCCACATGCTCAGCGAAATTTGCTCGCCCGAGCGCTGGGCGCGCTTCGAGGAGGGCGGCGACCTCGATTTTGCCTACGAGATGGACGAGGACAACCGGTTCCGCTGCAATTACCTCAAGCAAACGCACGGCTACGGCGCGGTCTTCCGCATCATCCCCACGAAAATCAAAACGCTCGAGGACCTGCGCGTTCCGGAGATCATCAAAAGCTTCGGCCACATGCGCGGCGGCATCGTGCTCGTCACCGGCCCCACCGGCTCGGGCAAGAGCACCACGCTCGCGGCCCTCATCGACTACATCAATTCGAACTTTTCCCGGCACATCGTGACGATCGAGGAGCCGATCGAATTCGTGCACCGGAACAAAAAGAGCATCATCACCCAGCGCGAGGTGCCCGAGCATGCCGCGACATTCCCGGCGGGACTGAAAGCCGCGCTGCGCGAGGATGCCGATATCGTCCTCGTCGGCGAAATGCGCGACCTGGAAACGATCTCCCTCGCGCTCACCGCCGCCGAGACCGGGCTCCTGGTTTTCGGGACCCTGCACACGAACAATGCCCGCAAGACAGTGGACCGCATGATCGATGTCTTCCCGAGCGACCAGCAGGCGCAGGTGCGCACGATGCTCGCCGCCTCGCTGCGCGGCGTGGTTGCCCAGCTCCTCATGAAAAAGCAGGACGGATCCGGCCGTGTGGCCGTGAACGAAATCCTTGTCGTCAACAGCGCCGTGGCGGCGATCATCCGCGAAGGCGCCACGCAGAAACTCCAGGATGTGATCGTGGCCGGCAAGGGCGAGGGCATGCAGTTCATGGACGACGCGATCTGGGAGCAACTCCTCGGCGGCGTGGTCTCGCCGCACGAGGCCTACATGAAGGCGATCGACAAGGCGCGGTTCCTCCCGTTCCTTCCGCCCGAAGAGGCGGGGCTGGCGAACGCCTCGGGTGCGGCCGACAACCCCGCGGATGCCGCGAAGTCAGGCAAGGCTGCTGTGCGCGGCCGCTGACGCCGCCATTTCCAAAACATCCCGGGGCGATTTTCCCGCGGCGCGCAGCTCCCGGATGGACAACCCCGCGGTCCGTTTTGCAAGGCGCCGCCCCTGTGCATCGACTGCCAGCGGGCAATGGAACCATGCGGGCGGTGCCGAGCCGAGGGCGCGGTGCACGAGGATTTGGCGGGCGGTGGAGGTGAGCAAATCCGCCCCGCGCACCACCTCGGTGACACCCATGGCCGCATCGTCCACCACCACCGCGAGTTCATAGGCGGGAACCCCATCCCGGTTCCAAACCACGAAGTCGCCGAAATCCACAAGGGCGGTTTTCCGGACCGCGCCGAAATTGCCGTCGGTGAAAGAAACCGTTTCCCCATCGGGCACGCGGAACCGCCAGTTCACGCCCTCCGGATTTTCAAAACCCGCCGCCTCCCGCGTTTCGCCGCGGAGTTCGATGGGAAAAACCGGTTCCTCGCCATGCGGTGCGAGGCTCGGGATTTCCCGCCTCGAGACCGTCGAGGGATAAAGCCATCCGCCATCGCGGAGTTTTTTCCATGCGGCGAGGTAGAGTTCCCTGCGTGCGCTTTGGAAAACCGGCCCGCCGTCCCAGTCGAGACCGAGCCACTGCAGGTCTTCGATGGCGGCTTGCGCGAATTCGTTTTTGCAGCGCTGCGGGTCGAGGTCCTCGATTCGCAGGACCAGCCTGCTTCCGCGTTCCCTGGCGCGGCGGTGCGCCACAGAAAATGTCGCCGCATGGCCGATGTGGAGAAACCCGGTGGGCGTGGGTGCGAGGCGGCCGCATTCCATTTTCGCGGGAACCACCATCAACGCGCCGCCGCCACCATGGCTTCTGTCCGCAGGCAGCCACCCACCAGGCGGTAGGTGGGGTTTTCCAACCGCACCGCTTCGGCATTCGACCTGGCGCCGAGCCCACCCACGGCCGGGATGGGTCCGCCGAGCAAGGCGGGCGCGGTGTAAAAGACAATCCGGTCCACGAGGTTTTTGTCGAAGGCTTCGCCAAGCGTTCGCCCGCCGCCCTCGATCAAGACATGCGCCACGCCGCGCTTGCCGAGGTCGCGGAGAACGGATGCGAGCGCCTTCCCCTTGTAAACAACCGTCCTGTCGCGGAACGCATCGGAGAGAAGGTGGCAGGCGGGATCCAGCTTGCCCGAGCGCGACCAAACGGCGCGGAGCGGTTGGACTGCACTTTTTTTGCCCCCGCGCACGGTGAGGTGAGGATTGTCGGCCCTCACGGTTTCGGCCCCGACGAGGACGGCGCCGCATTCGGAGCGAAGCCGCATGGCATCGAGGCGGGCGGCTTCCGATGTGATCCAACGCCGGCCGGGGGGCGAGGCAATGCGCCCATCGAGCGACATGCCGGCTTTCGCCGTGACGAAGGGCATGCCCGTCGAAATCCATTTGTTCCAAGCCCGGTTGATGGCGGCGCACTCGTCGCCGAGGACGCCGGATACGGCTTCGATGCCCGCCTTGCGCAAAATTTTTTCCGCACGCCCGGCGTTTTTGGGATTCGGGTCGGGCGCCCCGAAAACCACGCGGGCAAGCCCGGCGGCAATGATGGCCGAGGTGCACGGCGGTGTGCGTCCTTGGGTGGAGCAGGGCTCGAGCGTCACATAGAGGGTCGCACCGCGGGCGTCCCCGGGTTTGGCGAGTTTGGCAATGGCTTCGATTTCCGCATGGGGCATGCCTGCGGCACGGTGCCAGCCGCGCGAGAGGATTCGGCCGTTTTTTACAACGATGGCGCCAACAGCGGGATTCGGCAGCGTCCGCTCGACGCCCTTGCGCGCTTCGCGGAGCGCGAGCCGCATGAAGCCGGCATCACTGTTCCGTGGGGGATTTTTTTTCATTCGGCCGCGGGTTTTTCCCGGAGCTGGTCCAGTTCCTTTTTCGTCAGGTGGCGCCACGCGCCCGGGGGAAGCTTGTGGTCGGTGATGCGCCCGATGCGGGTCCGGCGCAACCGTTCCACTTCGTAGCCGCGGTCGTAGAGCATGAGGCGGATTTGGCGCTTGAGCCCCTGCCTGAGGACCACCCGGATGCGGTTGGGGCCGGTTTGGCGGAGGGACTCGAAGCGGGCCTTTCCGCCCTCGATGTGGAAACCGCGCAGGAGCTTCGCCGCGTGCGCCGGGTCGAAGGGTTTGTCGAGTTCGACTTCGTATTCCTTTTCGATCCGGTGCGAAGGGTGCGTGAGCCGCTGGGCGAGGTCGCCGTCATTCGTGAGCAGCAACAACCCCTCGCTCTCGCGGTCCAAGCGGCCGACATGGAAAAGCGTGGAAAATTCCGCCGGGAGGATGTCGTAAATCGTGCGGCGGCCCCGCTCGTCCGAGCGCGTGGTGGTGAAGTGGCGGGGCTTGTTGAAAAGGACGGCGGTCTTCGCGGCGGTCCGGACGGCGCGCCCGTTCACGCGCACATCGTCGCCATCGGCGACTTGCGTGGCGAGGTTTTGGATGCGCTTGCCGTTGATCGAGACGGCTCCCGAGAAAACCAACGCCTCGCAGGACCTGCGGGAACCGAGGCCGGCGGATGCCAGGAAGCGGTTCAGCCGCATCGGCGGACCCGGATCAATCCTCGGGCTTGGTTTTCGGAAGGCCGATGACGCGCTGGCCGTCCTTGAACTGCCCGCGCTTGCGGAGCAGGTCCACTCGCTCGAAGCGCTTCAAAACGCTGCGCTTCGCCTGGATGGCGCCTTTGCCTTTGAGACTGGGATGCTGGCTCATAAAAATCGAAGGGCGGGAAGACTGGGGGCGAAGCGGCCGGATTGCAACCGCTTTCTTTCCGTGCGCGCGGCTATTTTTTCAGGGCGTCCCGGATTTCCTCGAGCAAAACCTCGGTCCGGGTGGGCTCCGGGGGCGCGGCCGGCGCCGGTGCGGGGGCGCGCTTGATTTGGTTCACCACCTTCACGAGCGCGAAAACACAGGCGGCGATAATGACGAATTCGATCACGGTGTTGATGAACATCCCGTAGCCGATCACGGGCGCGCCGGCTTCCTTGGCCTTGGCAAGGGACTCGTAGGTTTTTCCGTCGAGGCTGAAAAAGAGGTTGCTGAAATTCACGCCCTTCAAAACAGCTCCGACCGGCGGCATGATCACATCGGCGACGAGCGTGTTGACGATTTTCCCGAAGGCCGCGCCGATGATGACGCCCACGGCGAGGTCCACCACATTGCCGCGGGAAATGAACTCGCGGAATTCTTGTGCAATTTTCATGCGGCGACTTTCGGATCGCGCACAGCCGCTTCCAAGCCGAAAAAACCGCGCCGGTCAGAGGCTTTTTTCAAGAACCTTGAAAATGTCGGTGTTGTCCTTGAAGCCTTGCAACGCCTCGGCGCCGGGCCCCGTTCCCACCGCCACGGCATCCTCGGCCGTTCCGACCCCCGCGGCCCGCTTGCTCGCCGCGGGCTCGGTGGAAACCGGTCCCTCGGGCGCCATCCGCGTGCCGGACTCGGGACCCGTGGACCAAGTGATGGAAGGCACGCCCTGCGTGTTGATGCCGAGAAGGGCGGCGCCCTTGTCATTGCGGAACGGCGAGGCGTTCAGCCGCAGGCCGCCGACATTCCGCTTCCCCACAACCACGACCAGCGCATCTTCGCCCGCGTAGGCGAGCGCCTCGGCGACAGCCTCGTCCAGCGAGAGGATCTCGCGCAGCGTCCGCTCGCCCTCGTTTTGCGAGCCAGACCGCGCCGCGAGCCCGGCATCGACGACCAAAAAATACCCGCGCGGATTGTATTGGAGGAGGCGGATGGCATTCCGGACCATCGAGGCAAGCGAAGGCTGGCCTGTATCCCCCAAGGGCTCGTTCGCAAAATTCAGGTTCCCCATGGAAAAAATCCCGAGCGTCCGCGGGCTGCGCCAGAGCGGCAGGCCCTCCAGTTCGACTTCGGTGCGGACGATATCGTATCCACGCCCGCCCATTTCGCCGATGAGGTCGCGCCCGTCGCTGCGTTGGCCGCCCTTCTCGCGCGGAAGCAAGTCGGCACCGCCACCGCCCAACACCACATCGATGGAACCGGATTCCGCCAATTGCAGTGCGATGCCCGCATGGTCGAGCGCATCGGGGGTTCCCGCATAGAACGCCGCAGGCGTGGCATCGGTCACAGAAGCGCTCGAAACAATCCCCACCGAGCGCCCGCGCTCCCTGGCAATCCCAAGCAGCGTCGGCGACATCCCCTTGGCTGCCGGAACGCCTACAGCGCCGTTGTTGCCTTTTTTCCCGGTGGCAATCGAGGTCGCCGCCGCAGCGCCATCGGCCACTGCGAAATCATTGGCGTGGGTGGAAACGAGCGCGAGGTGCGGGAGTTTTTCCAGGGTGAGCCTGTGGTCCGCCCCGCCTTGGTAGTTCCGCGCCGGCGTGAGCACGGAAGGCGTGAGGTTGTCCGCGAGGAAAAGGATGACCGCGAACGGGCGCTGGACGACCCAGTTCACATAGAACAAAGCCCCGAGCCCGAGGAAAACGAACAGGCAACCAAGGGCCAGCAGGCGATTGCGGACTTTGTTGCTCATGGAAAACAATTGCGTCCGCCCCGCGCACGGGGCAATATAAAAGACCGCGTTTGCCCTGTGGTGTAATGGTAACACAGCGGCCTTTGGAGCCGTTATTCATGGTTCGAGTCCATGCGGGGCAGCCAGTCCCGGCAAATGCGTTTCTTGAACCCCTCCCCACCCCGCGGCTAACTTCCGGCCAATGTCCCACCTCCCGAGAGAATGGCGTTTTCTGAAAGCCGCGTGGGTTTATGCGCTGATCATGACGGGCTCCGCGCAGTCGGCCTCGGAAAAACTCGTCGTCGCACTCAGTGCCACGGTCGCAAGGCTGGATGTCGCCTTTTCGCGCCGTCGGCGCAGATTTTTGTTGGCAAAATTGCATCGCGATTGCGCGGGCGCGCAGGCTGATTCAGGGCAACCTCTTGACGCTTCGCTGGAGCCCTTTCGAAAAATCCCCGAACCCGGCCGCAGCGCGCTTCTGATGCTTTATCTGCGACTTCTACCAGCCGATGAAATCGCCGATGTCGTGCGGAAATCCGAGAAGGAACTTCCCGACATTCTCACCGCCGCACGCGACAATTTGGAATCCGCTTTGGAACACACGCCATGAACGACCAGGCCGCCCGTCGCTTGCTCGCATGCCATCTCGAGGATCCTTTCGGGGACACTCCGCCGGCTTTTGAGAAGGCGTTGAAAGCCGTTTCCGCATCGGAGGAATTTTCCGCGGACTACAAAAAACAAGTCCAGCTCGATAGCCGCGCCGTGGCATTGCTGGAAAAAATCGAGGTGCCCGAGGAAACCATTCGGGTTCTCGCCGAGAAGGTCCAGTCGGCCTCAGACTCCATCCTCAGCCCGCGCAATCCTGCGATGATTTCGGTGGCGATCGGGTTTCTTCTCCTGATCGCGCTTCTCGTTTGGAACTTTTTGGGCCGCCCTGCAGCCTTCCCGCCCGATGCGGTGGAAATCGCCGAGTCGGCCGTGAAATTCGACGGCGCGACTTTCGAGGACTCCGGCATTCCCGCGGGCGAATTGGTCGATTGGTTTGTCCTCCGCGGCTTCGATGGATTTTTTGTGCCGCTCGGCTTGGATTCCGTCGAAACGCAAGGCGCAACGATTGCAAAAATCGGTAACCAGCCGGTTGCTCTGGTGGATACCGCAAATGGTTCGGCGCGCTTCGTCGTCTTCGATCACGATCAACTCGGAATCGAAATCCCGCCCGGCGAGTGGCGGGTGGCCGACGTCGGCGGCGGGCGCTCTGCGGCCATCCGCCAGCAGGACGGAATGTGTTTCATGGTGCTGATGAAAGGCAGCCCGCAGGATGTCTCGGACTTCGCGCGGCGGGGCGGCGGATAGATCGCAGGAGCCGCTCGCGTCTTGCATGGGCGCGTGGCGGGACTAAAGTCTCGCGTCCAAGCTATGAGCCAGACGCTACTCGACAAGGTGTGGGAGGCTCACACCGTCCGCAAACTCCCGAACGGGGCCACCCAACTCCTCATCGGCACCCATCTCATCCACGAGGTGACCAGCCCGCAGGCGTTCGGAATGCTCCGCGACCTCGGCCTGAAAGTCCTCTATCCGCACCGCACCTTCGCCACGGTGGACCACATCGTTCCCACCGACGAGCGAGTCGAGCCGTTCAGCGACGAATTGGCCGATGCCATGATCAAGGCGCTCCGGAAAAATTGCGCGGACAACGGAATCACCTTTTTCGACCTCTCCACGGGCAAGCAGGGCATCGTCCACATCGTGGGTCCCGAGCAAGGCATCACCCAACCGGGCACGACCATCGCCTGCGGCGACTCCCACACTTCCACGCACGGCGCGTTTGGCGCGATTGCGTTCGGCATCGGCACCAGCCAGGTCCGCGATGTCCTCGCCACCCAAACCATGGCGCTCCACAAACCAAAGGTCCGCCGCATCGAAGTGGACGGCAAACTCTCCCCGGGCGTCTACGCGAAGGATGTGATCCTGCACATCATCCGGAAGCTCGGGGTCAATGGCGGGCTCGGATTTGCCTATGAATACGCGGGCTCGACCTTCGACGCCTTCACACAGGAAGAGCGCATGACCGTTTGCAACATGTCCATCGAGGGCGGCGCGCGCGTGGGCTATGTGAATCCGGACGCCACGACTTTCGAATATCTCAAAGGGCGCGCCTACTCGCCGAAGGGTGCGCATTGGGACGCGGCGGTCGCCCGTTGGAAAGCCACTGCGTCGGATGCCAACGCGAACTACGACGACATCGTCCGCTACAAAGCCGGCGAAATTTCGCCCACGGTCACTTGGGGCATCAATCCGGGGCAGGCGATTTTCATCGACGAAAAAGTCCCGTTCCCGAACGAACTCCCCGAGAAAGACCGCGCCACCGCCGAAGAAGCCCTCGCGCACATGAACCTGAAATCCGGCGCTCCCATCAAGGGGACCAAAGTCGATGTCGCATTTCTCGGCAGCTGCACGAACGGGCGGCTCAGCGACCTCCAGGAAGTCGCGCGCCACATCAAGGGGCGCAAAGTCCGCAACGGAGTGAAGGCAATCGTCGTCCCCGGTTCGCAGGGCGTCGCCTCCGTCGCCGAAAGCATGGGTCTCGCCGAAATCTTCCGCGGCGCGGGCTTCGAATGGCGCGGCGCGGGCTGCTCGATGTGCCTCGGCATGAACCCAGACAAACTCGTCGGCGAACAACTCTGCGCCAGCTCGAGCAACCGCAACTTCAAGGGTCGCCAAGGCAGCCCCACGGGACGCACCGTCCTGATGTCCCCGCTCATGGTCGCCGCCGCCGCCGTCACGGGTGAAATCGCCGACGCCCGAGAAGTCTTCGGCGTGAACTAACCCGCATTCCCCATTTCGCATTTCGAATTTTTAAAAACATGGCTCTCGAAAAAATCACCCAAGTCGCCGGACGCGGCGTTTATGTCCCCGGCGACGACCTCGATACCGACCGCATCATCCCTGCGCGCTTCATGAAGTGCATCACCTTCGACGGACTCGGGGAGTTTGCGTTCTACGACGCTCGCGCCTTTGCCAAGGAAGCCGGTGAAGTCCATCCGCTCGACGACGCCCGTTTCCAAGGCGCATCGATTCTGCTCTCCGGCTCCAACTTCGGCTGCGGCAGTTCCCGCGAACACGCCCCTCAGGCGCTCTACCGTTTTGGAATCCGTGCGATTGTCGCCGAGAGTTTCGCGGAAATCTTTTTCGGCAACTCCATCACGCTCGGCATGCCTTGCGTCGTGGCGAAGGGCGCTGACATCCGCGCCATCGCAAAAATCATCGAATCCGATCCGCAAGCCACACTCACGCTGGACCTCAACGAACGGAAAATCTCCATCGCGGACACCGATTTCCCCGTGGAAATCGCGCCGCATGCCCACGAGGCGCTTGTGACCGGGCGCTGGGATGCGATTGCGGATTTGCTGGAAGGCGTCGATGCCGTGCGCACCCGCGCCGCCAGCCTGCCATACATGGCGGCTTGAAGCGCCGCCCGTGGCCCGATGATCGCAACGCTCGCCCGGCGGCTCATCGGATTGGTGGCGGTCCTTTTTTGCGTCGTCTCGATCACATTCCTCCTCATCCGGATTTCCCCCGGCGGACCATTCGACGGTGAGCGAAAAATTCCGCCGGCGATCGAGAAGCAACTTCTCCAAAAATACAAACTCGATGGCACGCTGTGGCAGCAATACAGCGGCTACATCTCCGACCTCCTCCGCGGCGACCTTCGGCTCTCCACGAAATACCGCAACCGCTCGGTCAACGAAATCCTCGCCCAAACCCTGCCGGTCACACTCGCACTTGGCGGCACGGCGTTCCTCATCGCCACCTTCGCGGGCATCTGGCTCGGGACGATTGCAGCGATGCACCGCCAAACTTGGCGTGACCATGCCGCGATGTTTGCTGCACTCGCGGCGATTTCGCTGCCCTCCTACATCACAGGTCCGCTGTTCATCCTGCTCTTCGCGCTGATGCTCGGCTGGCTGCCAGCCGGCGGCTGGGGCGGGCTTTCGCATTTGGTCCTTCCAGCCATCGTCCTCGCCGCACCGGCAGCGGCGGTGATCGCGCGGCTCATGCGCGGGAGCATGGTTGAAACGCTGCAACAGGATTTCGTCCGAACCGCCCGCGCGAAGGGTCTCCGCGAATCCACAGTGGTTTACCGCCATGCCCTCCGGATCGCAGTGCTTCCCGTTGTCTCCTACCTCGGTCCGCTTGCCGCGCACCTGCTCACGGGTTCCATCGTGGTCGAAACGGTTTTTCACATTCCCGGCGCCGGCGGGTTTTTCGTCCACTCGATCCTGAACCGCGACGGCTTCCTGCTCGGCGGAATGGTCATCGTCTATTGCACGATGCTCGTCGCCTTCAACCTCGCGGTCGACCTCGCCTACGGTTGGCTCGACCGCCGCATCAAGTCCGATGCTTGATCCCCGCACCATCCGGCGCGCCGCGAAAAACCCCGCCGCCATGGTTTCCGCCGCTTTGCTAATTGCCATGGTTTGCGCCTGCGTTTTCGGACCCATGTTCATGCCGGCGTCCCTTGGCGACCCGGGTCCGAACCAATACGCCCCGCCCTCATGGGAACACCCGTTCGGCACCGACCTCAACGGGCGAGATGTCCTCTACCGCGTCCTCACCGGTGGGCGCGTCTCACTCCTCGTGGGGCTTTGCGGTGCACTCGTGAGCCTTTTCATCGGAACACTCTGGGGACTTGTCGCAGGCTACGCGGGCGGGCGCGTCGATGCGCTGATGATGCGCTTCGTGGACATCCTGTATTCGGTCCCGCGGCTGATTTTCATCCTGATTGCGATCAATGCCTTCAACGCCGGACTCCAGGAATGGGCGTCGCGAGAAGGATTGGCTTGGCTCGTCCAATCCTCCCGCATCGCGATCCTCATCATCACGCTCGGCTTCATCGAATGGCTGACCATGGCGCGAATCGTCCGCGGTCAGGTCCTCTCGCTCAAGGAGCGGCAATTCGTCGCGGCGGCGCGCGCCCTCGGGCAATCCCATTTCAAAATCCTCTTCCGCCACCTGCTGCCGAACCTCCTCGGCATCGTGCTCGTTTACCTCACCCTCACGATCCCTGCCGTGATCATCGACGAATCGTTCCTGAGTTTCCTCGGGCTCGGAATCCAAGCCCCGCAAGCCAGCTGGGGTTCGCTGCTCGCCGACGGCGCAGGCGCCATCAATCCGGTCCGAAGTTTCTGGTGGCTCCTCGTTTTCCCTGCGGGCGCCATGGCGCTGACCCTCCTCGCGCTGAACTTCCTCGGCGATGCCCTGCGCGACGCGTTCGACACCCGCACGCGCGACTGATCACGCGCGAACGGCAGCGGACACCTTCGCCGCGAGCCGCCATCCCATCGCCACGGCGGCGACGAAGAGACCGAAAACAAAACCAACCCAGATCCCCGGCGCGCCCATCCCGGCTTCGAAAGCCAGAAACCAACACACCGGCAGCGCCGCCACCCAATACGAAAGAACCCCGATTCCAAAAGGCACCGCCGTATCCCGAAAACCCCGCAACGCCCCCGAGGAGACAATCTGGATTCCATCGAAGACTTGGAAAAAACCCGCAAGAACGAGCAACCGCACGGTCAACTCCCGAACTTCCAGATCCGTGGTGAATGCCGCCGCCACCGCACCGCCGAGCACAAAATAGCCCGCCGCGAAAATCGCCATGACCGCCATGGTCAATCCAATCACCCCGCCCGTGATGAACGGCAGCCTCTCCCTCCGCCCCGCACCCAGCGCATGCCCGACCCTCACGCTCGCAGCCTGCGCCAATCCGAGTGGCACCATGAAAGTCGTCGCCGCGCAGGTCAGCGCGATTTGGTGGGCGGCAAGCGGGATGATGCCGAGCCAGCCCATCATCAACGAGCCAAACGAAAACCCCGTGATCTCGCTGAGATTCAGCCCACCCGTGTGGATACCGATTCCCAACAGCTTCCGGCATTCCGCCACAAGCCCCGGACCGAACCACTCCACCGGCAATGCCTGCCTCAACCCCATCGAAAGCACCGGATACGCCAGCACCCCGAACATCACCGCAACCCTGCTCAGCAGCGTCGCCAACCCCGCGCCCTCCAGCCCCATCGCCGTGGCACCGAGGTTCCCGTAAATAAAAACCCAGTTCAGGAAAACATTCAGCCCGACGCCCGCGATCATGATCCAAAACGGCGCCCAGGGTCGCGCGAGGGCTTCGCAAAAATTCTTCGCCGCTCCCGTTGCGAAAACCGGAATGAACGACCATGCGCAAAGAATAAAATACCCGCCCGCCTCGCGGTTCACCGCTTCCGGTTGCCCGAGCAATCCAAGATGCGGCAATACAAAGTGCGCCCCCACCGCCATCAACAGCCCCATCGCCCCCCCGATCGCCAGCCCCCCGCGCAACGCCTCGCCCGCCCGGCGAAGTTTCCCCGAACCGAGGGCATGCGCCGCCGCCACGCTCACCGCCGACAAAATCCCGAACCCGAAAACCAGCGGCACCGCCAGCACCGTGTTCGCAAACCCGCAAGCCGCCAGCGGCACCACTCCCACATGCCCGACCATCACCGTGTCCGCGATGCCCATCAGCATCTGCCCGACGAACCCCGCCACGATTGGCGCCGCCAACGCGAGGGTCCGCCGGTTTTCAGAAACCAACTCCCCGAGAATCCGGGATGCGCGCATCGTTGCCCTCAGGACGGCTCGACCACCCTGCGGAAGCGCTCGATCGATTGCGCCCGCCCGCTCGCCGGATCAATCCCGATGAGCGCGCCGCAAACATGCACCCGCCCGCGCGTGATCGGGAATTTCGAGGGCATGCAATCGAGGAACTTTTTCACCACCGCCGCCGGTTCCCGCCCGAGGATCGATTCCGTTCCGCCGCACATCCCCGCGTCGCAAAGAAACGCCGTCCCGCCAGGCAGGATGCGCTCGTCCGCCGTCTGCACATGCGTGTGCGTGCCCACCACGCCGGAGACGATCCCGTCGAGGTGCCAAGCCATCGCCGTCTTCTCGCTCGTCGTCTCGCCATGCACATCCACGAAGATGACCGGCGTCTCGGCGCGCAACCTCTCCGCCTCCGCCCGCGCCGCGAGGAACGGATTTTCGAGTTGCTGCCCCATGAACGTCCGGCACTGCACATTCATCACGGCGATTTTCCCCTTTGCGGTATCGAGCACGATGCTGCCCTGCCCCGGCACGCCGGGCGGGTAGTTGATCGGGCGCAACATCCGCGGCTCCGTCGGCAGATACGGCACGATTTCCTTCTCGTCCCAAATGTGGTCGCCGCTCGTGATCACCGCCACGCCGCTGCGCAACAGGTCGATCGCGATCTTCGGCGAAATGCCCCGCCCGTTCGCCGCATTCTCGCCGTTCGCCACCACGAAATCCGCGGTGCCGTCCCGCAAGACCTCCGCCACCACCGCCTTCGCGGCATTCCTGCCGGGCTCGCCGACGATGTCCCCCAAAAAAAGCAAACGGATCATCGACCCTTTTTATCGCAAGACCGCGCGAACGCATTTAAAAAACTCGCCCGTGCGCGCCTTGCTCCTTTTCCTGGTGCTCCTCGCCGCCGCGCCCGTGGCAGCAACTGCGAAACTCTCGCCCCTCGGCGAGAAGCCGGATTGGTCCGAACTCGACGCGTTCCAGCGCACCATCACCCGCGCCGAATTTGTTTCCCTCCTCGAAAAAATCTACGCCCCGGATGGCGCTTCCAAGGGGCTCATCGAAATCCACGGGAACTCCGCCCGCATTTCCACCTCGCCCGGCAAGCCGCCCTACATCCTCGAATTCGCCGAACCCGGCTCCGCAAAACCCGCCCCGCGTTTTTGGAAAACCCGCGCGGAACTTCCCGCACGCCCGTCGAACAAACCGCTCGCCGGTTTGAAAATCGCAATCGACCCCGGTCACCTCGGCGGCAAGTGGGCGAAAATGGAGGAGCGTTGGTTCCAGATCGGGAACTCGAAACCCGTCACCGAGGGAGACATGACCCTCCGCGTGGCGAAGATGCTCATCCCCCGCCTGCAGGCTCTCGGCGCGGAAGTCGCCCTCACGCGCACCGGTTCCGAACCCGCCACCAGCCTCCGCCCGGCGCAGCTCCGCAAAGCCGCCACCGCAGCCCTCCGCGAGAAGGGCGAGCGAGCGACCCCGTTCGCCGTCCAAAAAGAAAGCGAGAAGCTTTTCTACCGCACCGCCGAAATCCGCCGCCGCGCCGACATCGTGAATTCCACCATCCGCCCGGACCTCGTCCTCTGCCTCCACTTCAACGCCGAACCCTGGGGCAACCCCGCCAAACCGACGCTCGTCAAAGAGAACCACCTTCATTTCCTCATCACCGGCGCGTGGAGCCGCAAGGAACTCGAGTTCGAGGACCAGCGCCATGAAATGCTCCTGAAGCTCCTCAGCCGCTCGTTCGACGAGGAATCCGCCGTCACGAAATCCCTCGCGAAGTCCACCGCCGCCGCCACCGGTTTGCCGCCCTACATCTACACCGGCGGCACTGTCGTCCGCATCGATTCCGCCGGCTACATCTGGGCGAGGAACCTTCTCGCGAACCGCCTCTTCCGCTGCCCGGTCATTTACGCCGAGCCGTATGTGATGAATTCCCGAGAAGCCTTCCAGCGCATCCAGGCGGGCGACTACGAAGGGAAAAAAACCATCGCCGGGCGCGCGCGACCCAGCATTTACCGCGAATACGCGGACGCCATCGCCGCCGGGCTCGCCGCCCATTACCGGCTGGACTGAACCCCGATCCGCTGTTGACACCGCCACGCCACGCGCGACACTTTCCGCCCTGCCCATGAAAGTCATTGCGATCACGAACCAGAAGGGCGGCGTCGGAAAGACCACCACCAGTGTCAGCCTCGCCGCGGCGCTCGCCGAAAAAGGCAAGCGCATCCTGCTCCTCGACCTTGATCCGCAAGGCAGCGCCTCCAGCGTCCTCGACACCCGCGAAGGCGAGAAACACAGCATCTACGCCGCCCTCATCGGCGAAGCCCCCGCCTCCTCCCTCGCCGCGCCCACGCGCATCCCGAACCTTTTCATCATCCCCTCCGACCTCGACCTCGCCGGCTCCGAAATCGAGGTCGCCCGCATGGACGACCACATGGTGCGCCTGCGCCGTTGCTGCGACGAACTCCGCGCCGCGAACCTTTTCGACTTCATGCTCATCGATTGCCCGCCCTCGCTCGGCGTGCTCATGTCGAACGCCCTCGCCGCCACCGACGAAATCCTCGTCCCCATCCAGTGCGAATACTACGCGCTCGAGGGGCTCGGGCTCCTGCTCGAAGT
Organism: Verrucomicrobiota bacterium; assembly: GCA_018970255.1. GTDB lineage: Bacteria > Verrucomicrobiota > Verrucomicrobiia > Chthoniobacterales > Terrimicrobiaceae > UBA967. Next base: position 19,722 of record JAGWWS010000018.1, read on the forward strand.
CACCGACCGCATCCGCGCCAGCGGCGCCAATCCGGCGCTCGCCGTCTCCGGTCTCCTCCTCACGATGTTCGACGCCCGCACGAACCTGAATCCCGCCGTCGAACGCGAGGTCCGCACACACTTCCGCGAAGTCGTTTACGAAACCGTCATCCCGCGCACGGTCCGCTTCGCCGAAGCGCCCAGCCACGGACGCACGATTTTCGAACACGACCCCCTCGGCTCCGGCGCGAATTCCTACCGCCGGCTCGCCGCGGAATTCCTGGAGAGGCAAAACAAGAATGTCTCCTTCATGAATGCCGCGCCCGCCGCTGCGGCGTGATTTATACGCCTGTCAGTCAATAAATTGCGACTTGCGCCCTCGCGCGGTCTGTGCTTTGTTCCCCAACTGAAGTGCGATCACCCCCGCCGCATCTCGGGATTCAGGGAAACAAAGATGCCAAGCTCCAAACCGCATGTCGCACTCCGCTCGCCCACGGGGAAAAGCTTTTTCCACCTGCGCCTCTCGCGGCGGTTTTTCAAAATCGCGGGAACGGTCCTCGCCGCCACAGCCGCTGTGGCACTGCTCGGCTACTTTTGGGTCGATGCCCAAAACAAATCCGGGCGCGGCGGCATCGGGCGGGAATTTGAACTTGCCGCGGGACCCTGGGGAAAAATCAAAGCCCGCCCGGTTTTGATCAAAGCACCCGCCGAGGTTTTCGATCCCGATTTCCAGCTCGGCGACGGGCTCTGGCATTTCGACAGCGCCTCGCCGCACGCCATCGCCGGCATCCTCCGGGACTGCGGGCTTTCGGAAAACCAAATCTCCGCGCTGCTCGCCACCCTCCGCCAAGTCCCCGGCAAGCCGAACCTCTCCACGCTCCAACCGCCCGCCGAAACCGTGGTGTCGCTCGAGCCGGAAACCCGCTCGCGCCTCTACTCACGCCTCGCTCGGCTCGATGCGAACTTTGCGCAATGCCAGCCATTCCGCATGGGCTCGGACCACCTCGAGGATTGGCTCGGGCGCTCGGGCGTCGATCCCGACACGCGCGATCTCGTCCGCAAACTTCTCTGGCGCTCGGGCGACACGCTCATGTTCTCGGATTACAACCTCGTCGCCGCCCGCATCCCCGATCCCGCGAAGCGCGTGGATTTTCAGCGCCTGCTCGCGGAAAAAGTCGCACTCTTCGCCACCATGGAAATCCCTGCCGGAGCCGATGTGGACGGGCTCGTCCAATACTGGGGCGCGGAAGGGCGAACCGAAGCGGTGCGCTCCATCATCGAGTCCGCCGCCGCCTCGGGCGGGGCGAGCATCGGCATCACCGAAATCCTCCCGCCGTTCGCCCGGCAAAAACTCAACCGCTTCCCGGAGCCCGAGCTTTTGAAAAATTCCCCGCCCGCCTGCCATTGGTCCACCTTCAACTTTTTCCGGCGGGGCAAGCCCGACGACGCTTTCCACACCGCCGCCGGCGTCGAAAAAGAAATCCGCGAACATTACGACCCGCTTAAAGGTTCCCCGCGCTTCGGCGACATTGTGCTCCTGAACGAGCCCGACGGCTCGTCGATCCATTCCGCCGTTTTCATCGCGGACGATATCGTTTTCACGAAAAACGGTCCCTCCGCCGCCACACCGTGGGTGCTTTCGACGATCGAGGAGATGACCGCATTCTATCCGGTCGGCAAGGCGCTCACCCCGGTCTTCTACCGCCACAAAACCGGCGTGGCTTGCGACCAGGGCGGCGCGCTCAATTGATTTTCTTTGCCCGCCGCGGCGTGTCCCGTTAGGAAACGGGCGTTTTGAACCACCCCACTCCATTCCAGTTGAAAATCTTCTGGGCGGCGGTCACGGCACTTTCGTTCCTTGCGATCGCGGCAGTGGTGGTTTTCGTCGGCTCGATCGTCGTGCGCGGAATTTCCTTCCTGCAGCCGGTTCTCATCCCCGTCGCCGTGGCGGCGATCCTCGCCTTCCTCCTCGAACCAGTGGTGAAATTCCTGATGCGTTCGGGTTTGAACCGCATTCTTTCGATCATCATCGTCTACATCGCCTTCGCGAGTTTCTTCGCGGGGCTCATTGTTTACATCGTCCCGCCCGCCTACCGCCAAGGCGTCACGCTCGTCCAAAACTTCCCCTCCTACATCCAGCGCGCGCAAAACCTCGCCGTTTCGACCATCGATTCGCTGCACCGTTTCTCGAAACTCGACTTCCTCGACCCCGACAAGGAAATCGACGCCGCCACCGCGCAGTTCGCCGCGATCGCCGGCAACGCCGTCAGCGAAGGCACCATCTGGGTCCAACAAAAAATTCCCGACCTCGCGGTGGAGTCTGGGCGTTTCCTCCAGCGCAGCCTCGGCGGGTTCCTCGGCGTCTTCGGCCTCCTGCTCAGCCTCATCCTCGTTCCGATCTTCCTCTTCTTCTTCCTGCGCGACTCGCCGGCGATTGCGGAAAACTGGAGCAGCTACCTGCCGCTCCGGGCATCCCCGTTGAAGAGCGAAATCGTCTCCCTCGTCGGCGAGGTGAATTCCTACCTCATCGGCTTCTTCCGCGGGCAACTCCTCGTCAGCGTGATCGACGGCATCCTCATCGCCACCGCGCTCCTCATCCTCGGGCTCGATTTCGCAATCCTCATCGGGATCATGGTCTGCTTCCTCGGGCTCATCCCGTATCTGGGAATGATGATTTGCTACATCCCGGCGGTCATCATCGCCGCCGCGCAATTCGGCGATTGGTTCCACCCGCTTGCCGTCACCCTCATCTTCATCCTCGCGAACAACCTCGAGGGCATTTTCATCGCGCCAAAAATCGTCGGCGAATCGGTCGGGCTGCACCCGCTCACGGTCATCCTCTCGGTCCTCGCGTGGAGCCTCATCCTCGGCGGGCTCCTCGGCGCGATCCTCGCCGTCCCGCTCACAGCAACCCTCAAAGTTCTTCTCAAACGCTACTTCTGGGACAAACCCGCGCGCCCTGCCGCAGGGGAATCCCCACCCGCCTGATCCCAGATTTGGATTGAACCGCGGCCCCGTCCATGGCTTCTTCTTCTCCCAGTTTATGAAAAATTCTTCCCTGGTCGTCCTCGGCGCCGCATCCATAGTCGCCTTCCTCGCGGCTTGCGAGACCACCACAAACAACCGCCCCTACAACCGTGGCACAAACCGCTTCGGCTACGGGGCGACCGTTCCCACCACCGTCACCACCTTCATCACGCCCACCCCCACGCCCGAAGGGTTTGTCTCCGACCAGGCGATTGTCGATCCCTTCGCGCCGCCCACGCCCACTCCCACGCCTTTTGCAACGCCCACGCCTGATCCCGCCGCAGCCGCCGCCCGCGACCTTCCCTACGGCACTCCCGTCCCGGGCAAATCCGGCTTCGTCACCAGCCCCCACTCCCCCTACGCCGGCTATGTCGATGTCCGCGGCTTCCCGCCCGGCACCGAAGTGAAGTGCCCCTACTCGGGCAAGATCTTCCTCGTTCCCTGAGCCGACCGGTCGCCATCCTCGGCCCCGGGCTCATCGGCGGTTCGCTGGCGATGGCGCTCCGCCGTGGACCAAACCCACGGCCCGTTTCCGTCTGGGCGCGGCGGGCGGAAGCCGTTGAACAGGCGGGAAAATACCTCCCCGGTTGCCGCGTTTCCACCGATCTCGCCGCGATCGTCGGCGATTGCTCCATCGCGGTCCTTTGCCTCCCGCCGAAATCCATCGTTTCACTGGGACCCGAACTCGCAAAACTCCTGCCGCCCGACGCCGCCGCGACAGATGCAGGGAGCGTGAAGCGTTCGATTGTCGAGGGGCTCGAGCCCATCCTCGGCGGGCGGTTCGTGGGCGCACACCCGATGGCTGGCTCGGAGCGCAACGGCATCGCCGCCGCCTCTGCCGATTTATACGATGGAGCCGTTTGCATCCTCACGCCCACGCCGGCTTCGAACCCCGCCGCGTTGGAATCCGTCCGCAGCCTTTGGCGCGAGACCGGATGCCGCCTCGTGGAAATGGCTGCCGCGGACCACGACCGCGCCGTTGCCCGCATCAGCCACCTGCCCCATGCCGCCGCCGCCAGTTTGGTCCATGCAGCACTTTCCGCCGATGCCTCTGTTGCGAAACTCGCTGCCGGCGGGTTCCGCGATTCCACCCGCATCGCCTCGTCCGCCCCGGCGATGTGGTCGGAAATCCTCCTGGACAACGCCGCCGAAGTCTCTGCGGGAATCGCCGACTTGCAAACCCGCCTCGGCGAATTGAAACTCGCCCTCGAAAGCGGAAACCGTCCAGCCGTCGAAGCGTTCCTCTCGGGCGCACGGGAACTCCGCGCGAAACCGCAGCCCGAACCATGACCACCCACCGGGGAATGTCCGCCGAAAAATCCCTCACCTCGCGCCGAGCCGCGCGCATCGATACGGAGATCTCCGTCCCGCCCGACAAAAGCATTTCCCACCGCGCCGTCCTCATCGCCTCGCTTTCGAACGGCACTTGCGAAATCTCGAATTTCCTCGAAGGCGAGGATTGCCGCAGCACTGTTGCCGCGATGCGCAGCCTCGGCGTGAAAATCGAATCCCCCGAGCCCGGGCGCGTCGTCGTCCAAGGTTGCTCCGGGCGTTTCTCCCAGCCGGCGGGCGACATCGATTGCGGCAACTCCGGCACCACCATGCGCCTCCTCTCGGGCATCCTCGCCGCCCGCCCAATCCAATCGCGCCTCACCGGCGACCCGTCTTTGTCGAAACGCCCGATGCGCCGCGTCATCGGGCCCCTCGGTCTTATGGGCGCGAGACTCACCGCGGAAGGCGAAAAATCCTGCCCGCCCCTCCGCATCGAGGGTTCCTCCGAACTCAATGGCATCGAATACCGCCTCCCCGTCGCCAGCGCACAGGTCAAAAGCGCCGTCCTCCTTGCGGGCCTCGCCTCGAAAGGCGAAACCACCGTCATCGAAACAGTCCGCTCACGCGACCACACGGAGCGCATGTTCGACCGCTTCCAAATCCAGTCGAAGCGCGAAGAAATCTGGGAAAACAAAAACCTCCCCGCCCGCAGCCTCGTGGAAATCCGCACCACCGTCCAAGGCGGGCAAGTCCCCGAAGCCGTCGATGTCGCAGTCCCGGGCGATATTTCCAGCGCTGCGTTCTGGCTCGTCGCCGCCGCCGCGCAACCCGATTCCCGCCTCGTCGTGAAAAATGTCGGCCTCAACCCGACCCGCACCGGCATCATCGATGTCCTCTTCCGCATGGGCGCCCGCATCCGCGAGGTCATCGAAACCAATGTCCAGGGCGAACCCCTCGGCAGCATCGACATCAAGGGCGTCCGCCTCCGCGCCACCACCATCCAGGGCGCGGAAATCCCGAATGTCATCGACGAAATCCCCATCCTTTCCGTCGCCGCCGCGCTCGCCGAGGGCACCACGGTCATCCGCGACGCCTCCGAACTCCGCGTGAAGGAAACCGACCGCATCGCCGCCGTCGCCGCGAACCTCCGCCTCATGGGTGTCACGGTCGAGGAGTTCCCCGATGGAATGGCAATCACCGGTTGCCCGCGCCTCAAGGGCGCAACGCTCCAATGCCACCACGACCACCGGATCGCCATGGCGTTCGCCATCGCCGGGCTTTTCGCGGATGGCGAGACCACCATTGAAAATGTGGCGTGTGTGGACACCTCCTACCCGGGCTTCGCCGAAACACTCGCCGAATTCATCGGCGGCGGCGCGCCCGCCCGCTCCACACCCGTCCCCGTGGCGGCAACCGCGAATTGACATGGTCATCGCGATCGACGGTCCCGCCGCCTCAGGGAAAAGCAGCGTCGCCCGCCGCCTCGCGCGCAAAATCGGTTTCGACTATGTGAACTCCGGCGCGATGTATCGCGCCGTGACCTGGGAACTCCTCCGCGAGGGCATCGACCCCGCGCGCAGCGAATCCGTCGAAGCCGCCCTCGCACGCATATCGCTGGACTGCGGCTTCTCCGGCGATGGCGAGTTCTTCATCCGCGTGAATTCCGAACTCCCAGAGGTAGAACTCCGAGAAAGCTCCGTGAATTCCCAAGTCTCCGAAGTTTCGACCATTCCCGCCGTCCGCCGCCTCATCGGCTCACGCCTCCACGCCGTCGCCGCAGGCCGCCGCGTCGTGATGGAAGGCCGCGACATCGGAACCGCCGTCTTCCCCGAAACCCCGCACAAATTCTACCTCGACGCATCTCCCGAGGTCCGCCGCCGCCGCCGCGCCGCCGAAGGGCACAACGACAGCATCGAAAAACGCGACCGCATCGACTCGACCCGCCGCCACGCCCCGCTCAGCGTCGCGCCGGATGCGAATGTCATCGACACCTCCCACCTCACGCTCGAGGGCGTGGTCGAAGCCATCTCCGGGATCCTCCGCCAACGCGGCATCGGACAAGAGTGACCATCGTTTACAACATTTTCTACAACCTGGCGAAGCTCGTCGCCCGGATGTTCTACGCGATGCGCATCGTCCACCCGGAGCGCCTCGTGGAATCGGGTCCGCTCATCATCGCCGTCAACCACACGAGCTTCCTCGACCCCCCGCTCGCCGGTATTTGCTACCGCCGCGGCGTGTTTTACCTCGCGAGGAAATCGCTCCTCTCCTGGCCGTTCTTCGGACCCCTGTTCCCGGCGATGAATGTCATCCCGGTGGAACGCGATGGAAACGACATGAACGCCCTGCGCGAAGTCATCCGGCGCATCCGCGGCGGGGACGCCGTGGTCCTTTTCCCCGAGGGCACCCGTTCGCCGGACGGCAGCCTCCAGCGCGCCCGCGCAGGCATCGGGCTCGTCATCGCCCGCACCGGCGCCCCGGTCCAGCCGATCAGGATTTTCGGTGCCCACGAGGCTTTCCCGAAAAAATCCCTCCGCCTCCGCGCGCCACAAATCTCAGTCGTCGTCGGCGAGCCAGTCCATTTTTCCAAATCCGAGTTGGACGACACCTCGCGCGACGCCTACCAAAAACTTGGCGACCGCGTGATGGACGCCATCGCCGCACTGCCACCGCCATGATCTCCGAACAAAAATCCGCCGCCCCGCTCCCTTGGCTCGCGGGAGCCACCGTGCTCGTCTATGTCCTTCTTGTGGCCCTGAGGTTCGTCACGCCGCCCGTCCGCATGGATGTCGAAATCGTCGTCCCGCCACCACCGCCCGCCGAAGCGCCCGCACCTGCTGCGCCGAATTGAAGTTTCGCACCCGCCGCCGCGCGATTAGGTTCCAACAGTGATCCAGCCCCACGATTTCCACTACGCCATGGAGAACACGCGGATCGTTCTCATGCCGCAAAGCGCCATCGAGACCTTCGGCTCGACGCGTTTCCATTTTTCCCTCGTGAGCGAACTCCTCGACTCGGTCGACACCGTCCGCGTCCGCTCGGGCGTCATCGAGGCGGAACGCCCGCGCATCCTCTCGCCGCAGCATTTCAGCAAACTGCTCCTCGAAGGCTTCGGCGACCAGGCGCGCGAGTTCGCCGATTGGCTCGAGTCGAACCCCGATGCCGCCCGCATCCTCCGCTACGGTTTCCAATTCCGGAAAACGAACCTCTCCGAGGAAATCCTCCGCGAACCGGTCGAAACCGCGCTCGAACTCGTTGGCGAGCGCATCCGCAAAAGCGAGGACCCCTTCGGCGCCCTCATCGCCGGCGTGGACGATGCCTGGGAAGTCTGCCTCCTGAAGTTCTCCATGGAGATGATCCAGCGCTCCGCGGGCGAAAACATGGCCGAGTGGAAACGCCGGGGCCTCGCTTGATTTCAGTGGTTCCATTTTCGGAACGCCGCGGATAAAAATTCCCCGAATGTTCGCCAAAACCATCCTCATCCTCCTCCTCGTCGCAGGAATCCTCGGGGGAAGCGCCTACTTCATCCACGAACTTTACTACAAGGAGAAGAAACTCGATGTCGTTGAGGCAACGACCACGCCAACCCCGACCCCCACGCCGACCCCCGAGCCATGGATCGCCGCCTTCGAATCGGTCCGGCAATTCCTCCCGCAAACCAGCGCCGAAGCGCGCGACAACCTGGAAGCCTACATCGCTTCCTACCCCGATTCGCCGAAGTCCGCCGAGGTCCGCGCCGCCATCGGCCGCATGAACATCGCCCTCTTCCGAGACCCCTCCACTTCGACCGGTTCCACGGTCTACACCGTCGTCAAAGGCGACTCCCTCGTCCGCATCGCATCCATCCACAAATCCAGCGCAGAACTCATCCATTGGGCAAACGCGTTGCCCTCGATCAACATCCAAATCGGCCAACAACTCCTCGTCCCCGTCATCGACCCCGCCCTCGTCATCGACCGGGAAAAATCGACGGTCACGCTCCTCAACGGCGGCCGCCTGTTCAAGGAGTTCCCCGCACAGTCCATCAAACTCTCCGGTCCCGCAGCCACAGGCGAAATCCAAACGACCGTCTCCGACCGCATCGCCCGCAAAGGCGACACCCGCGTCGCATTCGGCCACAAGGATTACGATTCCGCCGAGCGCTCGATCCTCCTCGCCTCATCGGGCGTGGTGATCCGCACCCCGCCACCCGAACCGCCGGCACCCGCCGCCACACCGGTTCCGCAAGCCACGTCGGCCGACCCGAACGCCCCCGCCGCGGCTCCCACTGTTGCCACCCCGGCGCCAACACCGGCCCCCGCCCCAGCCGGGATCGTCATCTCGCCGGAAGACTTCGCCGAACTCTTTGTCCTCGTGAAATCGGGCACGCCCGCAACCATCAAGTAGCACGCCATGAGCAAGCAGACCCTCGAGTTTGAAAAACCCATCGTTGAGCTGGAGCAAAAGCTCGACGAACTCCGCCAGCAATCCGAGGGCCGCGACATCGACCTCGGCCGCGAAATCCGCCTCATGCAGGAAAAAATCGAGGCGATGCGCACGCAGGTTTACGGAAACCTCAGCGCCTGGCAGCGCGTCCAGATCTCCCGCCACACCGCCCGCCCGTTCTTCCTCGACTATGTCCGCATGGCGTTCACCGACTTCATCGAACTCAAGGGCGACCGCCTCTTCGGCGACGACCCCTCAATGCCCGGAGGTCTCGCCACCATCGATGGCGTCCGCTGCGTGGTCATCGGCCAGCAAAAGGGCCGCGACATGAAGGAAAACCTCCACCGCAATTTCGGCAGCCCGCACCCGGAAGGCTACAGGAAGGCGCTCCGCCTGATGCGCATGGCGGAAAAATTCGGCTTCCCGTTCGTTGCGCTCATCGACACCCCGGGCGCCTATCCCGGCATCGGCGCCGAGGAACGCCACATCGCCGAAGCCATCGCCGTGAACATCCGCGACATGATGGTCCTCCGCACCCCGGTCGTTTCCGTGGTCATTGGCGAAGGCGGCTCCGGCGGCGCGCTCGGCATCGGCGTCGCCGACCGCGTCCTCATGCTCGAAAATTCCTACTACTCCGTCATCAGCCCGGAAGGCTGCGCGGCCATCCTTTGGAAACACCGCAAGCACGCTCCCGAAGCCGCCGAGGCCCTCAAGCTCACCGCAAAGGACCTCCAAAAAATGGGTCTCGTCGATGGCGTCATCCCCGAACCCGACGGCGGCGCCCATGTGGACCCCGAAAAAGCCGCGTCCAACCTGCGCGAAGCCCTGTCCCGCGAGTTGAAGTCTCTCTCGAAAACCCCCGTCGAGAAACTCCTCGCCAAGCGCTACGAAAAATTCCGCGCCATGGGCGTGTTTCAGGAGTGACCCCGCCCCGGCGAGACGGATGAAAATCATCGACCGCTATGTCGGCTCCTCCGTCCTCCTCACCGCCCTCTTCGGCGTCCTCGTCCTGAGCCTCGTCCTCGTCCTCGGGAACATTTTCAAGGAACTCCTCAACATACTCGTCAACAACCCGGATGTCCCCATCCTCGGCGTCCTCTACTTCATGGCGCTCGTGCTGCCATTTTCGCTCACCTTTACGATCCCGTGGGGATTCCTCACTGCCATCCTTCTGGTGTTCGGCCGCATGTCGGCGGACAGCGAGTTCGTGGCGCTGAAAGCAAACGGCATCAGCATCCCCCGCGCCAGCGCACCAGTCTTTGCGCTCGGGGTAATCCTTTCCGGGCTGTGCTTCTGGATCAACGCGGAGATCGCCCCGCGCGCCGAGCAGGCGATGAAAATGGCCCTCGTGGACATCGCCACCACCAACCCCGCCGCACTGTTCCGCGCCGACGAAGTCGTCGATGCCTTCCCGGACCGCCGCGTTTATGTCGGTGGGAAGGACGGCGACCGCCTGCTCAACATCACCGTCTTCGAACTCGGCCCGGATGGCGGCGTGAGAAAAATGGTCCACGCCCGCGAGGGCTCGATCAAACCGGATATGGAAAATTCCCGGCTTCTTCTGCATCTCTATGATGCCGAATTCGAGCAACGCGACCAGAGGAGCCCCTACGACCTCTCAAAAATCCAACAAGGCATCTCGGTTCAGGAAGGCGTCTTTCCCCTCAGCCTCGAAAGGTTCATGCAGCGCTTCAAAAGCGAGCGGCGCCTCACCGCTTACTCACTCGGTGAACTCTACCGTCATCTCGGCGAGGCCGAGGGCAAGCGCTACCTCGAAACCCTCGTCGAATTCAACAAACGCTTTTCCACATCACTTTCCTGCCTCGCCTTCGCACTGGTCGCCATCCCTCTGGGCATCACCACGCATCGCAAGGAAACCTCGGTCGGTTTTGCCATCAGTCTCATCGTCGCGTTCGGCTACTTTTTCTTCATCATCATCGCGAACACATTTCGCGGTGAAGCGAACGCCTTCCCGCAACTCCTCATCTGGGCACCGAACCTCATCTTCTTCACCATGGGCGCTCTCCTCTTCCGCCGACTCGCCAGACAATGAAACCCCGTTCCCGCAAAATCTCGCGCATTCTTTTCCTGCTGCTCGTCCTCGCGTTGCTGGCCACGGGCGCCATTCTCGCGGGATTTGAATCGTGGCGGGCAGGACGAGTCGCCGAGGTTTATTCGAATTCCGAGGTCATCAAAACATCAGTTGGTGATGTCGAATTTGCGCGACGCGGGGAGGGTCCCGCTGTGCTGGTTCTCCATGATGCAGCAGGCGGCTACGACCAAGGCCTCGCGCTCGCCGGATTTCTCGAACAAGAAGGGTTCGAAGTCATCTCGATGTCCCGCCCCGGCTACCTAAGGACTCCTTTGACCTCCGGACTCCTCCCCGAAAACCAAGCCGATGCCGCCGCGGCCCTGCTGGAAACTCTTTCCATCCCTCGAGCTTCCCTCATCGCCTTCGGCTGGGGTGCACCGGCCGCCCTTCAATTCGCCCTCCGCCATCCCGAGCGCCTTTCATCACTGATTCTTGCGGCACCCGTTCTCTCCAATCTCCAACCCACGGCGGAATTGGTCCCGTTCCCCCAAGCTGTCGCCACCGCGCTCACCGGCGATGTCGGCGCCTGGCTTTACCACAAGGAGTCGGAGGAAAAACCCATCTCTGCCCTCACACAAGCCTATGCCCTCACCGCCGAAGGCTCCGCCGCCGACAGCACCGCCTGGGCGGACTTTGTCGCCTCGGACCCCGTGCAACTCGAGAATTTCCGCGACCTCGTCCTGACCCTCTCGCCCCTCTCCGACCGCGAAACCGGAATCCGCAACGACATCCTTCAAATCCGAACACTCCCGGCGCTTCCGCTTGAAAAAATCTCCGCCGCCACGCTCGTCATCCATGGCGGCATCGACAAAACCGTCCCGCTCGCATCCGTCGAAGCCGCCAGCGCGAAAATCGCGGGCTCGGAATTCCAATTGGTCCCCGATGCCGGCCACCTCCTCTTCCTCGGGCGCGGCGGCCCCGCAGCATCCGCCCGCATTGCCTCGTTCCTCCGCGAAAACTCCACACCGGCCCCGGAACCCCAGTGAAACCCGTCTCCCGCCTCACCACCCTGCCGGGCGGCCTGCGCATCGCCACTTGCGAGATGCCCCACACCCAAACGGCCGCCATGGGCATTTGGGCCTCCGTTGGCGGCCGCCACGAACCCGCCGCGCTCAACGGCATCTCCCATTTCATCGAGCACATGCTCTTCAAGGGCACCCGCCGCCGCTCCGCCCGCCGCATCATGGAGGATGTCGAGGGCGTCGGTGGCGACATCAACGCCTTCACCTCCGAAGAGCGCACCTGCTACTACGCCGCCTCCGCCGCCGAGCATTTCCCCCGCGTCTGCGATGTCCTCTGCGACATCTACATGGAGCCCCGCTTCTCGCCGCGCGACATCGACCGCGAGCGCGGCGTCATCGCCGAGGAAATCCAGATGTATTGCGACGAGCCCTCCTCACACGTCCAGGAACTCCTCCAGCAAACCTACTGGCAAGGCCACCCGCTCGGGCGCCCGCTCACCGGCACCCACTCGACCATCGCCACCATGGACGCCGCCGCATTCCGTTCCTACCGCGCCGCCCACTACACGGCGCCGGCCACTGTCGTCACGGCCGCAGGCAACATCCGCCACGCCGAAGTCGTCGACCGCGTTTCCGGACTCCTCTCCGGGCTCCCGCAAAAAACACCCGCCCCGGCCGCAGCCTACCCGCGCATTCCCGCGAAGCCCCGCATCGCCGCAGAAGCCCGCGACATCCAGCAAACCCAACTCTCCCTCGCGCTCCCCGCCCCCGGCATCAATGCCCCGCTGCGCCATGCCTTCCTCGTGCTGAACACCATTCTCGGCGCCAACGCCTCCTCCCGCCTCTTCCAGGAACTCCGCGAAAAACGCGGCCTCTGCTACTCCGTCAGCTCGAACATCCTTTCCCTGCGCGACGGCGGCCTCCTCGAAATCTCCGCCGGCCTTGACCGCCGCAACCTCGAAAAATCCCTCCGCATCGTCCTCGCCGCCATCGAATCGCTCCGCAAAAAACCCGTCGCCCCGCGCGAACTCCGCCGCGCCGTGGAATTCCTCATCGGCTCCGGCCGCATGGCCCTCGAGCGCACCTCCACGCAGAGCAGCCGTCTCGGGAATTCCATCCTCGCCAAGGGCAAAATCGTGGACCCCGAAACCATCACCGCCCGAATCCGCGCCACCACCCCCGACGACATCCTTGCCGCCGCCCGGGCATTCCTCGACCCCTCCCGCATCACCCTCGCGGTCGTCGGCCCGAACCCCGATACGCCCATGCTGCGCAAGCTCCTCGCCGCCGAATGAAAGCCGTCGTCTTCGATTGGGACGGCGTCGTTATCGATTCCTCCCGCCAGCACGAAAAATCCTGGGAACTCCTTGCCGCCGCGGAAAACCTCCCTTTGCCCGAAGGACACTTCAAACGCGGCTTCGGCAAAAAAAACCAAACCATCATCCCCGACATCCTCGTTTGGACAAACGACGCCGCCGAAATCGAGCGGCTCGCCCACCGCAAAGAAGAAATCTACCGCAAGCTCGTCGCCGAATCCGGCGTTTCCATCCTCCCCGGCGCGCGCGAACTCCTCGCCGCCCTCCAGTCCGAAAAAATCCCCCGCGCTGTCGGTTCCTCCACGCCCCGCGAAAACCTGGACGCCATCTTCGCTGCCACCGGCCTCGGGGCTTGCTTCGATGCCGTCGCCTGCGGTGACGATGTCGAAAACGGCAAGCCCGCCCCCGACATCTTCCTCCTCGCCGCCAAAAAACTCGGCATCCCCGCAAACGAATGCCTCGTCATCGAAGACGCCCATTCCGGAATCGAAGCAGCCCACCGCGCCGGAATGCCCGTCCTCGCCGTCGCCACCACTCATCCGGCCAACAGCCTCAACGCAGCCACCGCCGTTGTGGAATCCCTCGCCGAAGCCACTCCCGAACTCCTCCGCTCGGTCCACAAAAAAGGAAGCATGACTGCCCCGCTGGCGTAGTTGGTCCGAGTCCTTACCCCTTCCTGACCAGAATCGCCGCACCGCGGGGCGGCAGCTCGATTTCGACGCTCCCTTTTCCAGCCGAAACTTCGCCGCCGTTCCAGCGGTCCGTCCATTCGCCCTCCGCGGGCAAACTGGCTTTTTGCGGTTCCGGCGAGTTGTTAAGCGCAACCAGCACCTCTTGCCCGCCAAACTTGCGGCGGAAGCCGAGGAGTTGCTTTGCGTCGTCCACCAGGACGGTTTCATAGGAGCCGCGCCGCAGGGCGGGCAATTCGTTCCGCAGCGCGATGAGCTTCCGGTAGTGGGCGAGCAATTCCCCGTCCACGCCGACCTTGTCGGGCACCGCCCTGGGCGACCCGTCGAAATTCGTTGCCTCGTCTTCGTAAACCATGTCGGCCCACACCATCGGCTTGCGGCAGTCGGGGTCGTTCGCTCCCCACATCCCCACTTCGTCGCCGTAGTAAAGCATCGGCGCGCCGACATAGGACATCTGCAGGACGGCGAAAAGTTTCTGCGATTCGAGCTCGGAAGCAGTCGGTTTGCGCGGGTCGTATTGCCCGTTCTCGACCTTGGAAAAATTGAAATACGCCTCCCAGTTGCCCGCGTGTTCCTTGTCCCGGTTCACGATGTGCGATCCGATGCGGTCCGTGTCGTGGCTGCCGAAAAGGTTTTGCTGCACTTCCGCCACGCCGGGCGGGAACGCCTCGCGCAACTCCCGAAGCCGCCGGTCGAACCCGGTGGCCGTGATGCGCGTCTTTTCATCCGCAAAAAAATCCGAGCACGCGAACGCGAAATTGTAGTTCATCACCGCATCGAACTCGTCGCCCTGCAGGTAGGGCTTCAACTCCGGCACCGGGTCGATCAATTCCGCCGTGATGTAGGCATCGGGGTTCACGCCCTTCACCACCTGGCGCCACTTTTTCCAAAACGGGTGCCCCACGCAAAACGCCACATCGAGCCGCCAGCCGTCGATGCCGTCCGAGGGGTCGCCGTCGCCGTCAGGGTCCATCCAACGCCGTGTCGCCGCAAAAATGTAATCCCTCGGCCCCGCCACGATGCCGTCGGCGTCCTCGCGGAATTCCGGCAGCGTCTTGTGCCCGAACCACCCGGAGTATTCGAACTTCGTGCCGGCCGCTTCGTCGCGCCACGACTGCACGATGAACCAATCCGCGAACTCCGAATCCCGCTGCTTCTCCAGCACATCGCGGAAGGGCCAACTGCGGATTCCCATGTGGTTGAAAACGCCGTCGAAAATCACCCGGATGCCGCGCGCATGGCATTGTTTGACCAACTCCAGCGCCAGCTTGTCGGCCGAGGTCCAAACCCAGCTCGAAGGGTCGCCGGGGTTTTCCGTGGCGATCAACTTCCGGTCGCCCGCGGGGTCGGGGCCGAAATTCGGGTCGATGTGGTGGTAGCTCCGCGCATCGTATTTGTGCGACGAGGGCGAATCGAAAACCGGGTTCAGGTAAATCGCGTTGATCCCGAGGCCGCGCAGGTAGTCGAGTTTGTCGATGATGCCCTGCAAATCCCCGCCATAGCGCCGGCGCTGGACGAACGCATTGAACGGCATCTTCAGCCCCTGCTCGTAGTCCTGCCGCGCATACCAATCCGAAGTCCAGGGGTGGACCCGCCACGGCAAGTGCGGCGCATTCGGGAACGCCCCCTCGATATCCTCTTTCGCCGGGTCGTTCGAAGGGTCGCCGTTGCGGAAGCGGTCGGGGAAAATCTGATACCAGACCGCATCCTTCGCCCAATCGGGCACAAATTCACGGCCCTTCATCGCATCATCCGCGCTCACCGCCCCGGAAACCCCAATCATCGCCACGATAATGAACAGATTTCGGACAAGCCACATCACCTGACACTTGACGCCATGAAACTCAATAGCAAGCCGCCGCCTTGATGAATTCGAAACGGATTCAATACTCCACAAGCCGGTAAAAAGACCGCGGCCTTCCTGCCACTGGATCCGACAAGACTTTAACCCCGCCATCGCCATCCATGAAAGTATGCGGCTCGACATTGGTCCATACCCCGCTCGACAAATTCTCAGTGCACTGGAGGTCGTAAGTCATATTGAGCCGGCTCGTGAATGACAGCGAAAGATTCCCGCCCGAAATCCCGATCGACAATTGCGGCGGCTGCTGCGCCCGAAAAACAATCGTCAAATTCGAACTCGCGGCATAACTCCCGCTCGAATCCACCACGCGGAAATTCACCATGTAGTCCCCCGGCTTGTCCATCGTGAACGCCCGTCCATGCACATGGTTGTCGCCGTTAAATAACACATGGAACGACGGAACATTCCCCGATCCCGAATTCCACCCCGCCGCGCGTGTCCAGGTCGGCTCCAACGCCCCAACCTCCCAAAATCCAAAATTCCCGCCCGCTGGTCCACTCACCGAAACCAGTTCGATCTGCGGATCAGCGCTGTTCGCCGGGTCCAAAGAATCGGTCTCCGTCGTGAAAGTCAGTTCGGAGATATGCCAACCGCCGGGGAAGTTTGGTAGATAGCTGCTAAACGGTTCCCGCAAAGGAATGAAAACTGCCGTCTGCATCGTAGGTCCCTCCATGCCAAGTTGCGTCCCTGAACCTCTGGCCAAACCGACTCCTACATGGTCATGGGCGACGCAGTTCCAAGATAGCGTTAACAAAAAAAACAGCCCGGCGAGCCATCGCAGCGGTAGATTTTGACTTTGCATTTTTTTATCAGTCATTGACTAGAAAAGTTGGTCTCACACCGCTCAACCTTTTTTGAACCTCGTTGGTAGTCAGGCTCTCAACATGTCCATCCACGAACAGGTAATTTGCGCTGTTGCCGTGGCTCTGAATCTCGACCTCCCGTTTGAATTGGTTGACCGAAATTCTTCCGCCTCCCCTTCCTCCCAGCCCTAGAACCCTGGAAAAATGCAAGTGGTCGGTGTTTTTGTTTTCATAGGCTTTTTCCGCAACCAGCAGCGTGGAAGACGGGGACTTTACGGACGCCATCGGAAGGCCTTGCCCGGTCGAATTTGTGGCCATCATCATATCGTTCCACCCATAGGTATTGGAGTCGGTGTGTTTTTTCATGGCAGGACACTTTGCCGAGAAATTCGTTCCCAAATAAGTAGCCAGTGCGTTCGTCCAGCGTCCGGTTGAATTGCTTCCAAGATGCGAAGTCCCTGGCAAACGCCCCCCATTCTCCCCCACAAACAAATGCATCGCCGTCCCGATCTGCCGCATGTTCGAAAGACACTCCGTCATCTGGGATTTCCGAATCGCCGCGCTCGCGCCGGAAAATCCCAGCGCCGCAAGCACACCGATGATCGATATCACCACCAGCAATTCGATGAGTGTGAACCCGAGGGAGGGCGGGATTTTCCGGGCAAGCGTTTTCATCAGGCGTTCCTGCGGCGGAAAGTTCTCCATCCCACAAACCCCGCACCCAGCGCGATGAGCGCCCATGTCGATGGCTCGGGAATCGCCTGCACACTCACATTCACGCCGTAGGTCGGGAAAGGGCTGGTCGTTTCCGCCAACTGTGCCGCGTAATTCGCACCGCCGACAAACAGCGAGTAGTCGCCGACCGCAAGGCCGTGGAATGTCGCCGCCACAAAACCATCGGCATTTCCGTCCCCAATGATTCCAGGAACACTGCCGAAGTTGTCGCTGGTCCCGTCCGCCGCATGCCCGATGTAGGTGAAATTGGCCAACCGCGCCGGAATCAAAATTCCACTACTCGGGTCTCCCGCCGTGTTGAAGGTGTCGTCATTGCCGATGGAGAAATCCACCAGCGAACGAAAACTCCCCTCCGTCCCCGCCGGTCGCGAAGCCACAGAGAGCTCCGCTCCATCATGCGCCAACGCCTCGGTCCGGAATGTTCCCCCTTGGTCCAGCCCCTCGTTGTTGGCACGCTGCGCCAGCCCGGAGTAAACCGAAATCCCCGGCAAAAAAGTTCCCGGCGTTCCAGTCCCGCTCGCATTCCGCTGCACTGTCACCATCACGGATGCCGCGGTGGTCAGCGTGAACCGGAAAAACCGCCCGCGGTGGCTGTCGCCCCAATCGGCATCCGTCGCATCCGCCCAGCCAAAGGCGCTGCTCATGGTTTGGTTATTAATGCTGGATGCCGGAGCGCCGACGAGCAGTGCGCCGAAATTCCTGTTGGTATAGCCGATATGCGCCGGCGCCAGATGCGCCGTGCCGAGTGCGGCCAAGGCCGCGGTCGCCCACACTGCAAAAATTTTTTTCATTTTGGTTCCTTTCAGGTTTCCATGGGTCCGATCCCCCCGTGCGGCGCCACATGGCGGCCGATCTTCGAAAACGGGGTCCCGGCACGGCCCCTGGGCGCACCGGTTTGTCAAACAGCCAAACCCGCCGCCCGGCGGGGGCGGCGCAGCTGGTCAGGCGATCGGAACCAAAACGATCGGCACCGGCCCCGGCGGGGCGCAACCCCTCGCGGCGGCAAAAAAATCTTCCGCCGCGGGAAACCGGTAATCCGCACAAACCCTCTTGGGCAGCGGATCGCCACCCTCCAGGGAAAACAATTCGAGCTTCTTGATCGAGGCGCCGAGGGCCGGTGACCGGTCCTCCTTGCCCTTCGCCTCCTTGATCGATTCGCACATGCGGCAGGGGTGCTCGCCGTCGAAAGTCTTCTTCGCCCCGGCCACCAGCGAACCGTCCCGCTGCGAATACTCCCAAAGCATCTTCGTCCAAGCCACCGCCTGCAGCGCACCCCAATGCCCGCCCGCGATGAAAAATAGCGCCACCGCCGCAACCAAGCGGCCGGACACACACAAAACTTGCCCGCGGATTCCGAACATTGCCGCGCATCCTGCCCGTAAAAAACAAGCGGTCAAGCCCACCGCTTTAGTATTTGCAATATGTTTGCAGAAAGAATTGCAGCCGCACTCTGCGCTGCTTATTGCAAGTTTGATGCAAGAAAAGCGCCTCTCCGGAAATACCGACACCTTCGACACGCAGTTTCGCATTGCCCCACCCTCGCAAAGGCGAAGCCTCGTCTCCGATGCCTGCGCCGGTATTTCTCAAGCCATGGGCTTCTGGGGATGCGACGCCCGCCATCCGCGAAGCAATCAACTCGTCGCCGCCGGATTCGAACGCCTTGAAAAAGACCCCGCCCTCACCGAAGGCAGCAGCCGCTATCGCCGGCACTGGAACAGCGGAACCATCGAGCTCCACAGCTTCTGTGCCGGCTGGTATCCGGCCGAAGGCGAGGGCATCGTCTTCATCCGCCACCAACAGCGCCTGTTCTCCTGCTCCGCAGGCGAGCCCATCGAGCCCGGCCGTTACGCCAATCGCATCGAAGGCAAATCCAACGACACCCTCCTCGATCTCACTCGACCATTTCTTTCGTGGATGATCGATCACGAGCGCTGGATTCTGGAGCGCCACGGTCCCGCCTACCGTGCTGCCTGCTGGCGCCATGTCGCATCGCTTCCGGGTTTCCGTCCCTGGCTTGAGCCAACAGAAGCCACTGCATGGTTCGAAAAACTCCTCACGGATCCAAGCACCACCCCGCGCGCCCGCGAATGCGAACGAATGAAGTGCAACCTGCACAGTATTGCTGAAAAACCGGCTCGTTTTAAATGCAAAAAACTTGCAACAAATATAGTCTCGGCTAATTCTTAGTCCTGATTGCCCGGCACTCTGGATCCGGCGGTTGCGCCGTGGGGGCGCAGGTGAGTCCTCCGGTTCCCGGTCCGGGCAATCCCCATTTCCAAACGCCATGGCCGACAACCAACAAACCGCAAAACCGAACCGCCTCCCCGTCACCGTCCTTTCCGGCTTCCTCGGCGCCGGGAAGACCACGCTCCTCAACCATGTCCTCAACAACCGCGAGGGCCGCCGCGTGGCCGTCATCGTGAACGACATGAGCGAAGTCAACATCGATGCCGAACTCGTCCGCGGCGGCGGCGCCGAACTCAGCCGCACCGAGGAGAAACTCGTCGAAATGACCAACGGCTGCATCTGCTGCACCCTCCGCGACGACCTCCTCCAGGAAGTCTCGCGCCTGGCTTCGGAAAACCGCTTCGACTACCTGCTCATCGAGTCCACCGGGGTCTCCGAGCCCCTCCCCGTCGCGCAGACCTTCACCTTCGCCGACGAAAACGGCAAAAGCCTCCACGACCTCACGCGCCTCGACACGATGGCCACCGTGGTCGATGCCGCAAACTTCCTCGACCACTACGAGGCCGGCGACTCGCTCCAGGAAAAAAACCTCGCCATGGGCGAAGGCGACGAGCGCACCATTTCCGACCTCTTCATCGACCAGGTTGAATTTGCAGATGTCATCATCATCAACAAAACCGACCTCCTTTCCGCCGGCCAACTTGCCGAACTCCGCGCCATCCTCCACCACCTCAACCCCGGCGCCGAGATCCTCGAAAGCACCCGCGGCCGCGTGGACCTCTCCTCCATCCTCGACACCCGCCGCTTCGACATGGAAAAGGCCCAAGCCTCCGCCGGCTGGCTCCGCGAGCTGAACAACCAGCACACCCCCGAGACCGAGGAATACGGCATCGGCAGCTTCGTCTTCCGCGCCCGCCGCCCGTTCCATCCCAAACGCTTTTGGGACTTCATCCACACCGAACGCCCCGGCCTCCTGCGCTCGAAAGGCTACTTCTGGCTCGCCAGCCGCAACGCCATGATCGGCCTCTGGTCCCAGGCCGGCGGCAGCGCCGAATACCGCCCCGCCGGCTACTGGTGGGCCGCTGCGCCGAAATCCAGCTGGCCCGACGACGACGAAACCTGGCGCGCCATCATGAAGGACTGGCAGGAACCCCACGGCGACCGCCGCCAAATGCTCGTCTTCATCGGCCAGGACCTCGAAAAGCAAAAAATCCTCGCCGAACTCCGCGCCTGCCTCATCGACGACCGCGAAATGTCCCTCGGCCCGGAAAAATGGGCGAAGTTCCGCGACCCCTTCCCCGCCTGGACGGTCGAAGCCGCCGCCGCATGAGCGCCAAACGGCAAGCCCCTTCGCGCTTTGCCAGCAGCGCGCCCGCTGTGGTTGAATAACCGGGAACCAATGAAACGCACACCCGTCACCGTCCTCACCGGCTTCCTCGGCTCCGGAAAAACCACGCTCCTCAACCACATCCTCACCGCGAACCACGGCAAACGGATTGCCGTCATCGAAAATGAATTCGGCGAGGTCGGCATCGACCACGAACTCGTCATCGGCGCCGAGGAGGAAATCTTCGAGATGAACAACGGCTGCATCTGCTGCACCGTGCGCGGCGACCTCATCCGCATCCTCGGCAACCTCATGAAGCGCCGGGACAAGTTCGACCACATCCTCATCGAGACCACCGGCCTCGCCGACCCCGGCCCCGTCGTCCAAACCTTTTTCGTCGACGAGGAGGTCCGCGAAAAAACCTTCGTCAACGGCGTGGTCACCGTCGTCGACGCCCACCACATCCTGCGGCAGTTGGGGGAATCGCACGAAGCCGAAGAGCAAATCGCATTCGCCGATGTCCTCCTCCTGAACAAATGCGACCTCGTTTCCCCGCAGGACCTCGATGCTTTGGAGAAGCGGCTGCGCGAAGTGAACGCCCTCGCCACCGTCCACCGGACCACCCGCGCCGCCATCGGCATCGAAAAAATCCTCGAAGTCGGCGGTTTCAACCTCGACCGCGCCACCGAAATCAACCCCCACTTCCTCGACCCCGAAGACCACCATCACCACCATACGAAAATCTCCAGCGTCGGCATCGAGGCGGAGGGCGATTGCGACGGGCGCAAACTCAACGATTGGGTCTCGAAGCTCCTCCGCGAGCAGGGCCAGGACATCTTCCGGATGAAAGGAGTCTTCGCGGTCAAGGGGCAAGCCAGCCGCGTCGTCTTCCAGGGCGTCCACATGCTCCTCGATGCCGCCGACGGCGGGCCCTGGGCCGGCCGGCCCAGGAAAAACGCCCTCGTCTTCATTGGGCGCAACCTCGACCGCGAAGCCCTCAACAAGGGCTTCTCCGCCTGCCTCGCATGAAAACCCCGCTCGTCCTCCTCGTCGGATTTCTCGGCGCCGGGAAGACCACATTCCTCCAAGCCCTCGCGCCCGCGCTCGCCGCCGAGGGGCTCCAGCCCTCGCTCCTCATCAACGACTACCAAAACGCCCGCATCGACGCCGAACGCCTCCGCGGCCTCGCCGCCGACATCGCCACCCTCAACGGCGACTGCGTTTGCTGCGGCTCCCGCGACGAACTCCTCGCCGAACTCGAAAAATTCGAACACCGCCCCGGCCGCGCGCTCGTCATCGAAACCAACGGCACCACCGACTCCGAGCAACTCCTCGAGACACTCGCCTTCTCCCCCGCACTGAAAAAATTCACCCCGCCCGTGCAATTGAGCGTCATCGACGGCCAGCGCTGGCAGCGCCGCTTCTGGCACAACGCCCTCGAGCGCGAACAAACCCTCACCGCCACCCACCTCTTCATTTCGCGCACCGACACCATCGACCCCGCCCGCCTCGACGCCGTGGAAAAATCCCTCGCCGGCCTCGGCATCCAAGCCACCCGCACCACCCCCGCCGCCTTTGCGAAGGAAATCGCCATCCTCCCCGAAACCGCTGCCCCGACCGAAACCCATTGCCACAGCCACGAAGCGGACCATGCGCATTCGCATGGCCACTCGCACGAGCACGGGCACCACCATCACGCCGAACACCACTTCGCCTCCTGCGAAATTCCGCTCCCAGCCGAAGTCTCCCGCCCGGCTTTTGAAAAATTCCTCAATGCCCTTCCCGAAGAAGTTCTCCGGGCCAAGGGCCTCGTCGTCCTGCGCGAAGAGCCCGGCGAATTCCAAATCTTCCAGAAGGTCGGCCACGACGGCGCCGTGCATTTTTTCCCCATCGGCCGCCATCCCCTGTTGCGCGAACCCACCGCCCTTTTCATCGGTCCCCGCCTCCCCACCGAAAAGCTCCGCGAATCCATCGCTGCGCTCTCGTAATGCCCCTACGGCGCGGATGCACCAATCGAAAACCCAAGGTAGGGGCGCCTCTCCGCAGGCGCACGTGGACTTCGGCGCGAATGCGCCGCCCCCGTCAATGCCCCACCGGGCCGTCGTGGTGGCGGAAGGATTCCTTCAGGAAAAAACTGGCAGCCACACCCAGCAGGGCCGAGGCCGGCAGAAGCACCATCGCGGCTCGGTAGTGTTCGCCCGTGTAGGAAGCCCCCGCCGCGAGGCCGCCGGCACACCAGTCGAGCACCCACCCGAACAACGGCTGCGCCAAACCGCCGAGCAACATCACCACCATGTTGTTTGCGGAAAGCGCGGTGCCGTTCAGCAGCGGGTCGTTGGCTTCGATCGCGGCCACGAATGTCACCACCTGCATGCTCGATGCCAGCCCGATTGCCAGCAGCAGCGCATGCATCGCCAGTGGGTGCATCGCGGTGAAGGCCGTCAGCAAAACCGTCGTCAGCAAAGTCAGCGCCGTGGAGGCGACGAGGAAAACCCGGCGCTTTTGCGCATGGTCGGAGAGCCAGCCTGCGAGCGGCGCCCCGGCGAGCCAGCCGACATAGAGCATCGAAACCGCATTCGACGCCCCCTGCGCGGACATCGGTGAAATCGCCATGATGTAGCTCTCGCCCCAAAGCCCCCCGATGACCGTGAGCGGCAGGTAAAGGATGCCGCCGATGAACCCGATGACGAGCGTTTGAGGGTTGCGCAGGACCTTGCCAATCGCCGCGGGGAGGCTGATTGGCGGGCGTTCCCCGGGGTTGGCGCTTTTCGCCGCGGCGGCCCAGGGCGGCGCGGGCGGGATGACCGCGAGCATCACCAAAAAAACCACGGCGCCCGCGATCCAGGAAAAATGCAGCGTCGCGCGCCAGCCCTCGATTTCGATCAGCCATTCCAACCCGGCATTCCCCATGATGCCGCCGGCCATCCCGAGCGCGGTCGTCAGCCCTGCAATCAGCGCGAGCCTCCGGTGCGGGAACCATTGAGCGGCCAGATACATCGTGCCGACGAATGCAAAAGCGGACCCCAGCCCCTGCAAGCCACGCGAAATGGTGACGGCCACCATGCTTTGGCCGAACGCCTCGAGCAGGCATCCGGCGGCCACGACCAGCACCGAGGGCAACAGCACCAGCCGCGCCCCATAACGGTCGAGCAAACTGCCCGCGACCAGCTGCAGCGGCGAGTAGACATAATAATAGGCACCCATCGCGAGGCCGAACCCGGCCGCATTCACCTGCATCACTTTCATCAACGGCTCCTGCATCACGGACGGCGCCACGCGCACAAAAAATTCGTAGAGGTAAAAAACAGCGGCGGCCCCCCAGATGGCCCAAGCGCGCCAATCCCCGGGCGGCTGCGTCCCGCGGGGCGTTCCGGTCAAGCCCATGGAGCGGGGGGTTGGAAAACGGCGGCCGCTTTCATGGTTGGGGGAGTTTTGTAATTTCGAGCGGGCTCTCCGCGAGGTCGCGGGCATCGGGCAGTGCGGACCCATTGTCAGAGCCGGTGTCCGTGGAAACGGCGCAGCCGGCGAGTCCCAGCGCAGCGGCGAGTAGGAGGAGTGCCCGCATAGTTTTAAAAGGTTACCCCGATTTCCGCGCCGATGACGAGCGCGTTCGGAATCCCGCCGGTGCCGCCCGGCCGGATGACATATTGCACGCTCGGCATCACATAGAGCCACGGCGCGACCTGCGCGCGGTAATCCCACTCCAGCACCCACTCGTAGGTCGGGTTGCCGAGCCCCGAATTTTCCTGCGCCGAAGCGAAACCGCGGCCCACCGAGCCGAAGTAGGAACCGAACAAAATCCAATCCTGCGGCCGCGATGGCAGCGCGCCCTGCCAGCCTCCGCCCGCACCGGTGAAGAACGGGAACTGCGCGAGTTCGGTCTGCGGGGCATAGACGAACGAATACCAAAGCGTGGCCCCCTCGTCGGAACCCGCGCGCTCGCGCCATGCCATTTGCTGCCCGATCCAGTAAAACCCGTAGGTGTATGGCGAACTCCCGCCGCCGAATTCGGGGTAGTCCCAGCTCGACCAATATCCGCCGAACTTGTGGTTGCCCGGAAGCCCCTCCGGCGCACCGCCCCAGGGATCGATGAGCCGCGTTTTCAAGCCCGCCTCGCCGAACATCTGGATTCCATCGTCGGGACCGAATTCCATGTTGAGCCCGTGGTTCGCCACTACGGAGCAAGCCTGGGTTGCCTGGTAAATCCCCAGCCTCAGCGCCCAATCCTCCGCCGGCTCGGTTTTCAAAACCGCCGCCCAGGTGCAGCGCGTCGCACTCGAGGTCCAAAAGGTGTTGTAGCCCATCACCGGCGTGTGGCCGTCGATGCCGCCCACATAGAGGTTGAACATGTCCATCGCGACGAAGTCCTGCCCCATCGCCATGCGCCCGAGCTTGAGGCTGTTTTTCCCGTCGTTCCAGCGCTGCTCGAAATACAGCTGGCCCAGCACCACCGTGGGCAGCGCCGAGACCTCCGCGACATCGAAAAAATTCCCGATGTGCGACTGCGAGAGGTCGGTGCCCGCGGAGTCCAGCATGCCTGCGACGAAGTAGCCGCCGCGCCAGCCCACGAGTTTTTCCAACTCCGCCACGAGCAGCAACTGCAGCTGACCGAAGTAATCGAACCCCCGGCTCCGCCCGCCCACCGGGTTGCCAAGCAGGTCGGCCGTGTAGCTGCCACCCAGGAAAATGCCGTGGTCCTCGAGGTCCTTGCGGTGCGGGAGGAATCCATCGAGCGCCCGGTCGCCCCGCAGCCAGCCTTCCCAAAGAGAAACCGGCTCCGTGTTTTCCTGCGCGGCACCCGCCCAAACCGGCGACGCCGCGAGGAACAACGCCGCCGCGGCCAGGAATGCGGGCCTATTTTTTGAGGCCAAGGTCGTGGAGGAGTTGGTAGCGCGGCGGGTCGTCGGGCAGCAGGAAATGGAATCCCTGTTCGATGATGATGTTCGCCGTGTTCGCCAGGATCAGCAGCGCAAGCAGGCCCAGCGCGGCCTTCGACCACCAACCCGTGCGCGAGCGCCCCTCGAGGAACCAGCCGTTGAAAAGCAGGCAAACCGCACTCGACCCCACCAGGCACACGAAAACCACCAGCGCCCAGGTATACAGGTGCAGCCCCATCACCGGATCCCCGTAGCCCGGATCGCCGGGCATGATGTGCAGCAAATCCTGCCGGATCGAAACAAACGAACCGCCCAGCGCCGCCAAGATGACCATGCCATGCCCCACCATGTAATCCCCGGGCGAAAGTTCGCCATCCTTCCATTTGACAAGGATGAACGCCGCGCCCGTGGCGGCCAGCATCATGCCGAGGCGTTGCAGGATGCAAAGCGGGCAAGGCAACTCGCCCTCGAAAAACTGGATGCCAAAAGCCCCGAGGAGCACACAACAAAGCACCAGGATTTCCAGATGGACCGCGAGGTAGCCGACCGGACCGATGACACGGAGGAAGCGCATGGAATCAAAAATTGAGCGGCAGGCTCTCGGTGATGTGCAACCGCAGCGTCAGCGCCGTAAAAGCAGTGGCAACGAGAAACGCCGCCACGGTCAAAGACCGGCGTTCCTGAAAAATGCTGGCAAATGCCGCGATGAGGAGAAAGTGGGCGAGGGTTTCCACGGCTGAAAGTCTGCCTCCATTTCGCCGGTTGGCACAAGCTTGGAGTGGACGCGGCGGTTCTTCGCGTTACGGAATTTTCTGAATGGGATTGCCCGCGAAGCCGCGATGGCGCGAAGGGAGGAGAAAGTTTGGCTGCACTGTGACGGGTTTTCTTTGAAAAACCTTCGCAGCTCCGCGACTTCGCGGGAGATTCCCTCCTACCTTTTTACGGGCGGTCGAGGGTGGCGGTGGCGAGGGCGGCGATGCCTTCTCCGCGGCCGAGGAACCCCATCGATTCGTTCGTGGTGGCTTTGATGCCGATGCGCTGGGGGGGAAGTTCCAATGCGGCGCCGATGCGTTCTTTCATGAGCGCGAGGTGGGGTGACATCTTCGGTTCTTCGGCAATGAGGGTGGAGTCGATGTTGTGGATGGCGGCGGATTTCGAGGCGAGGAGGGCGCGCACGCGGCGGAGGATTTCCAGGCTGCTGATGCCGCGGATGGATTGGTCGGTGTTCGGGAACAGGTGGCCGATGTCGGGTTCGCCGGCGGCGCCGAGCAGGGCATCGGCGATGGCGTGGCAGAGCACATCGGCATCGGAGTGGCCGTCGAGGCCGAGCGGGTGGGGAATTTCCACGCCGCCGAGGACGAGGGGGCGGTCCGCCACGAGGCGGTGGACATCGTAGCCGATGCCGGAGCAGGTCATTCGAGGGGCAGCGGGATTTTGCCGCTGGAGGCGACGATGGAGAATTTCCCGGGGAGGGTTTCGTGGGGCTGCATGTCCACTTTCCCGCCGGCGGCTTCGACGAGGAGGAGGCCGGCGGCGACATCCCAGATGCTGATCATGTTCTCGATGTAGGCGTCGAGGCGGCCGCAGGCGACATAGGCTATGTCGAGCGAGGCGCTGCCCATCATGCGGCACTTCTTCGCGCCGCGGAGCATTTTTTCGAAGAGCGGGAGGCCGCGGTTGATGGTGTGGAGGGATTTCGAGACGCCGACGGAGACGGTGGCTTCGGAGAGTTCGGTGCGGGGACTGACCGATATGGGCTGGCCGTTGAGGAGCGCGGGGGAGCCGGCCTGGACGGACCAGGTCTCACCGCGCATGGGGTCGTGGATGACGCCGGCGAGGATTTCCCCGCGGTGCCGGAGGGCGATGCTCACGGCGAAGTGCGGGATGTTGTAGAAAAAATTCACGGTGCCGTCGATGGGGTCGATGATCCACTCGTAGCCGCTGGATTGGTCGCCGCGGACGCCTTCCTCGCCGAGGATGGCGTGGCCGGGGTGGCGGTCGAGGACGATGCCCTCGATGAGGGCCTGGGTGCGGCGGTCGAGCTCGAGCTTGATATCGTGCGCGAGGTTTTCGTCCACCTGGAGCGGGCGGCCGAAATTCGCGCGGAGGAAGCCGCCGGCGGCGTGGGCGGCATCGAGGGCGGTTTGAAGGAAGGGTGCGGGGTCCATCCCGATCAACCGGGCAGGTTTTTGAGGAGCTGCTCGTTGGTGGGGTATTTGCGGATGAAGAAGAGCAGGCGCTCGATGGCTTCGATGGGCTTGTGGCCGGCGAGGCCGCGGCGGATGACGCTGATTTTGTGGAGGTCCTCCTCGGGGATGAGAAGTTCCTCGCGGCGGGTGCCGGACTGGAAGATGTCGATGGCCGGGTAGATGCGCTGGTCGCTGATCTTGCGGTCGAGGACGATCTCCATGTTCCCGGTGCCCTTGAACTCCTGGAAGATGAGCTCGTCCATGCGGCTGTTCGTTTCGATGAGGGCGGTGGCCATGATGGTGAGGGAGCCGGCCTCCTCGGTGTTGCGGGCCGCGGCGAAGAGCTTGCGCGGGATCTCGAGGGCGCGGGCGTCCACGCCGCCGGACATGGTGCGGCCACCTCCGCTGATGGCGTTGTTGAACGCTCGGCCGATGCGGGTGAGGGAGTCCATGAGCACGAAGACATCGTGGCCCATCTCGACGAGGCGCTTGGCGCGCTCGATGGCGAGCTGGGAGATGCGGGTGTGGGTTTTGATGTCCGAGTCGTTCGAACTGGCCATGAGTTCGGCGGTGGGGACGGTGCGGCGGATTTCGGTGACCTCCTCGGGGCGCTCGTCCACCAGGAGGATCATCAATTTCACCTCGGGGTGGTTTTTGACCACGGCATCGGCGATGTGCTGGAGGAGCGTGGTCTTGCCGGTGCGGGGCGGGGCGACGATGAGGCCTCGCTGGCCCTTGCCCACGGGGGCGACGAGGTCGATCACGCGCGTGGTGTGGCGCTCGGGGACGGTCTCGAGCTTGATGCGTTCGCGGGGGTTAATGGTGGTGAGTTCCTCGAAGACGGGGAGCGGCGGGAAGGCCTCGGGGTCCTTGCCCTCGATTTCGACGAGGCGGAACATTTGTGGCCCGCGGTTGCCGCGGCGGATTTCGCCTTTCACCCAGATGCCGTCGCGCAGGTTGAAGCGGCGGATGAGGTCGGGCGTGATGAAAATGTCGTTGTTCGACTGGGTGTAGTTCCTGCGGGCCTCGCGGAGGAAGCCGAAGCCCTTGCCGGAGACCTCGACAATGCCATCTGCGAAAGTGGTGGGTTGCGGCGGTTGGGGCGGGCGCTGCTCGGCGGCCGGCTGCGGGGCGACCTGGGCGGGTTCGCCGGCCGGTGCGCTTGGCGTTTCCACTGCGTGGGATTCGGCGGCGGAGCCGTTGGAATGGGCACCGGCATCCTGTTCGGGCGAACCGGTGACATCGGCCTCGGTGACGGGCACGGGTTGCGGGAGTTTGCGGCGCGGGCGGCCGATGCGCGCGTTGCGGCGGCGGCGTGGTGTTGGCGAATCGTTTCCTTCGGCCTGCGGGGCCTCGGTCCCGGTGGCGGGGTTTTGCTGGTCGTCTGTCATGATGGGAGTCCTTGCAAGACTTCTTCCCGGTCCGTATTCCCGGGACCGGGCGGAAAAAATCTCCTCGGGGTGGCGCTGCGGGCTTTCGTGGAAATCCGTTTCCGGAGAGGTTCGACGAGATTCCGCGTGGCGCGGTGGGTTGGAACCCCTGCGGGCGTTGATGGCGCCGTGCGGGTTCGCGAATGGCTGGAATAGATACGGGGTGTGCGGGGTTGTCAATCGCGAAAAGGGCGATTTTTTTGTCGTCCGCCGGGGCGCGCGGGGGTAGGCAATTCCCCAATGATCCACATCAACCGCAACCGGGAGAACCTCGGGAAATTCACCGAACAGGAAGTGGCCGACGGGCTGAAGAGCGGGAAGTTCCTGCCCTCCGACCTCGCCTGGCGCGAGCCGATGGAAACCTGGAAGCCGCTCGAGACTTTCACCGACCTGCCCGCGCCCTCCGATGTGGTGCAACCCGAGCAGCCGGCAGCGCCGGAGGTGCCCGCGGAGCCCGCGTGGGAGCGGCTCGGCTGGGGGGGATTGGTGGAGAGCGTGAAGCAGGTTTTCGCGGCACCGGGGGCGACCTTCCGGGCCATGCCGGTGGCGGGCGGGTATTCGAAACCAATGTGGTTTTACACGGTGCTCTCGTGGGCGAGCGGCACGGTGGCGATGGGCTACCAACTCGCCGCTTCGATGGTGAATCCGGAGATGTTTTTCGGCGAGTATGCGAAAGAAGCCAGCGGACCTGTGATGATTTTGATTTTCATCGTGATGGTTTTGTTTCTGCCTGTGTTTTTGATCGCGGGTTCGTTTGTTTCCGCGGCGCTTTGGCATCTGGGGTTGATGATCACGGGAGCGGCGACGAAGCCGTTCGAGGCGACTTATCGTGCCGTGGCATATGCCGGCGGGGCGACCTCGGTGTTGCAATTCGTGCCGCTTTGCGGCGGGTATTTGTTTCCCGCGGCGAATTTGATTTATGGCGTTGTGGCGCTGAAGGAGGTCCATCGCACCGATCTCTGGCGCGTGATTCTTGCGGCGGTCGCGCTGCTGTTGCTTTGCTGCGGGTTGGCCATGGGCGCGGTGATGGGCTTTGCCGGACTGCTCGAAGCGATGGGGATTCCGATGAAGAAATAGTCTAGGTCCGCCCAGAGGGCCGACGGGGGGCGGCTTTTCAGATTTCGAACACCAGAGGCAGGGGGGATTCGGGGGTGCCGGGGCAGTGGATTTCGGGCAACGGGATGCCGGTGGATTCCAGCTTTTCCCGCACGGCGGTGCGGGCGAGCTCGGGGGTGTTGCAATCGGCGCTGAGGTGCGCGAGGGCGATGTGGCGGAGCGAGGGGCTGGCGGCGGAGGCGATGAGTTCGGCGGCGGCCTGGTTCGAGAGGTGGCCGTGGCGGGAGAGGATGCGCTGCTTGACGGACCAGGGGCGCTTGGTGTCGCCATGCAACAGCGTTTCGTCGTGGTTCGATTCGACGAGCAGGGCGCCGGCGCCGCGGATGGCGTCGGCGACCTGGCGGGTGGCGTAGCCGAGGTCGGTGGCGATGGCGAAGGCGGGGCCGCCGTTGGAAATGGAAAAACCGACGGGGTCGGCGGCATCGTGGGGGACGGAGAAGGGGCGGACCGAAAAACAGCCGAGTTCGAAGGGCGCACCACTTTGGAAGAAGCGCCAGGGGGCTTGGAGGCCGGCGTGGCGGAGGTGCTCGGCGGTGCGGGGGTTCGCGTAAACGGGGGTGCCGAATTTCGCGCAGAGGATTTTCAGGCCGCGGGTATGGTCGCCGTGCTCGTGGGTGAGGAGGATGCCGGCGAGGCTTTGCGGGCCGGGGGTGTGTTCGGCGAGCGCGGCTTCGAGCTTTTTCGCGCTGAGCCCGGCATCGACGAGGATGGTGGTGGCGCCGGTGGAGACGATGACGGCGTTGCCGGAGCTGCCGGAGGCGAGGATGGTGACGCGGATCATGGCGCCGCCGGGGGCGGGGTCAGCCGAGGGCGAGCTGGGCGGTGGCGATTTCGAGGATCTCGTTCGTGATGCCGGCCTGGCGGGCCTTGTTGTATTCGAGCGTGAGGTCCTTGATGAGCGACTTCGCGTTGTCGGTGGCGTTTTTCATGGCGACCATGCGGGCGCTGTGCTCCGAGGCGCGGGTGCCGAGCTGGGTCTGGTAAACGATGTAGTGGATGTAGGCGGGGAGGATGGCGTCGAGGACGGCCGCGGCATCCGGCTCGAACTCGATGCCGCCCTCGATGGGGGGCAGGGGCTCGTAGTCGCTCTTCAACCCGACCTCCTCGAGGCTCGCGATGGGGAGGA
This sequence comes from Verrucomicrobiota bacterium, assembly GCA_018970255.1. GTDB lineage: Bacteria > Verrucomicrobiota > Verrucomicrobiia > Chthoniobacterales > Terrimicrobiaceae > UBA967. Next base: position 51,138 of record JAGWWS010000018.1, read on the forward strand.
TGGGCAGGAGGATCGGGGATTGGGTGAGGGTGTTGACGAAGCGGGGGAAGAGGATCGAGACGGAATCCACCTCGCCGGAGAGGAATTTTTCGATGCAGAATTTCGAGACCTGCTTGCATTGGGAGAAGGTCGGGCGCTCGGCGAGCGGGAAGTCGGCGACCATGGTGCGGCGCATGCGGGCGAGGAACTGGGTGCCCTTGCGGCCGATGCTGACGAAGCGGGTGGTGGCGGGGTCGAGCGAGCCGGCCTCGCGGAGGATGTTCGTGTTCAGCGCGCCGCAGAGGCCCTTGTCGGTCGTCATGAGGATGACGAGCTGGGATTTTTTGCCGCGGCGCTCGAGGAGGGGGTGGCTGGAGGGGTCGATGGCGTCGCGGAGCGAGGTGATGACGCGGTTCAGGAGCTGGGCGTAGTCGCGGCCGGCGAGGGCGGCCTGCTGGGCCTTGCGCATCTTCGAGGCCGCGACCATTTGCATGGCCTTGGTGATCTGCGCGGTGTTCTTGACCGACTTGATGCGCCGGCGGATGTCGCGGAGGTTCGCCATCGTCGGACCCTAGAATTTGTTGAAGGAAAGGAACTCGTCGAGGGCGGCCTTGAGGGCCTTCTCGGCTTCCTCGTCGAAGGAGCGCTTCTTCGAGATTTTTTCGAGCACATCGCTTTTGCGGGTCTCGAGGAACTCGACGAGTTTTTTCTGGGCTTCCTTGACCTTGTCCACGGGGACGGCGTCGAACGCGCCCTTCTGCATGCACCAGAGGATGGCGGCCTGGACCTCGACGGCGATGGGCGAGTATTGGGTTTGCTTGAAGAGTTCGACGATGCGGGCGCCGCGGTCGAGCGTGGACTTGGTCTTCGCATCGAGGTCGGAGCCGAACTGGGCGAAGGCGGCGAGTTCGCGGTATTGGGCGAGGTCGCCCTTGATCTTCCCGGCGACCTGTTTCATCGCCTTGATCTGCGCGGCGGAACCCACGCGGGAGACGGAGAGTCCGACCGAGATCGCGGGGCGGACGCCTTGGTAGAAGAGGTCGGTCTCGAGGTAGATCTGGCCGTCCGTGATCGAGATGACATTCGTGGGGATGTAGGCGGAGACATCGCCCGCCTGGGTCTCGATGATGGGGAGGGCGGTGAGGGAGCCGTTGCCGCAATCCTCGGCGAGGCGCGCGGAGCGCTCGAGCAGGCGGCTGTGGAGGTAGAAGACGTCGCCGGGGAAGGCTTCGCGGCCGGAGGGGCGCTTGAGCAGGAGCGAGATCTGGCGGTAGGCGTTCGCCTGCTTCGAGAGGTCGTCGAACACGATGAGGGCGTCCATGCCATTGTCCATGAACCATTCGCCCATGGCGGCGCCGGAGAAGGGGGCGATGTATTGGTCGGCCGCGGGGTCGGAGGCCGTGGCGGCGATGATGATGGTGTATTTGAGGGCATCGTTCTCCTCGAGGGTGGAGATGACGCGGGCGATGTTCGCGTTTTTCTGGCCGACGGCCACATAGATCGAGTAGAGGGGGCGGAAGGAGGGGTCGCCCGACTCGGCGCCGGCGCGGTTGATTTTCGCCTGGTTGATGATGGTGTCGATGGCGATGGTGGTCTTGCCGGTGGCGCGGTCGCCGATGATGAGTTCGCGCTGGCCGCGGCCGACGGGGATCATGGCGTCGATGCTCATGATGCCGGTCTGGACCGGCTGGCTGACGGAGCGGCGCTTGATGATGCCGGGGGCGATTTTTTCGACGGGGTAGGAAGTGTCGTGCGGGATGGGGCCCTTGCCGTCGATGGGTTCGCCGAGGGCGTTGACCACGCGGCCGAGGAGGCCCTTGCCGACCGGGACGGAGAGGAGCTTGCCGGTGGTTTTGACCTGGTCGCCTTCGCGGATTTTCGTGAAGTCGCCGAGGAGGATGGCGCCGACCTCGGTTTCCTCGAGGTTCAGGGCGATGCCCATGATGCCGCCGGGGAATTCGACCATTTCGTTGAGCTTGACGGCGCTGAGGCCTTCGATGCGTGCGATGCCGTCGCCGATTTCGCGGACGGTTCCGACATTGGTCTGTGCGGCGGCCTGGCCCTTGAGGCCGGTGATCTTTTCTTCGAGTTCGAGGACGATGTTGCTCATGTGGTGTGTGGAGTGGTCAGGATTGTTTGAGGGATTCGAGGCGGGTGAGGATGCTGCCGTCCCAGACATCGCTGCCGAGGCGGATGCGGATGCCGCCGATGAGGGCCGGGTTTTGGCGGAATTCGGAATCGACGGGGCCGAAGCGCTTCACGAGGTCGGCGAGGATGCCGGCGCGGGCGGTTTCGGAGAGTTCGGCGGCGCTTTCGACAACGGCGTGGTGGCGGGCGGTCTCGAGGCGCGCGAGCCGGGCGAGGAATTTCAGCATTTGGACATACTCGCGGGGCTTGCGCTCGGCGATGCCGTCGGCGACGGCGCGGAGGCGGGACTCGTCGAGGCGGCCGCCGTCCATGGAGAAACGGAAGAGTTCGCGGGCTTGGCGTCGTGCTTCGCGGCTGAGTTTCATTCGCGGGTCAGGCGGCGAGCTGCTTGGTGGTTTCGGAGGCCAGGCGGTCCTGGTCCTCCTTGGTGAGGATTTTCCCGGCGACCTTCGCGGTGGTGTCCACAACGAGGCGGACCATCTCGCCCTTGACCTCGGCGACCATGCGGGCGCGCTCGAGTTCGACATTTTCGTTGGCCTTTTCGATGATGCCCTCGGCGTCTTTGATGGCCTGCTGGAGGCTTTTCTGGGTCTGGGCGTCTGCGGAGGCGCGGCCCTCCTCGATGATGCGCTGGGCGTCGGCGTTGGCCTTCTTGAGGATTTCCTGGCAGCGGAGTTCGGACTCGGCGAGCTGGCGCTTGATTTTCTCGGCGTTTGCCTGGGCCTCCTCGAGGGTGCGGCGGCGCTGCTCGAAAACGGCGATGATGGGCCCGAAGGCGAATTTTTTCAGGATGAGGTAAACGGTGAGGAAAAGGATGACCTGGGCGAGGAATTTCGGCCAGGCGACGCCGAAGGTCGTAAGGAGCTGAGAAACGGTTTCCATGAAAAAATCGGGTTCGGTTTTTTGTGGATTGGACCGCGGGGCCGGCGGGATGTCCGCACGGCCCCTGCGGCGGATTTTTTAGCGTCCCCCGAAGGCGAGGATGAGCGCGTAAATAGCGATGGCTTCGGAGAGGGCCATACCGATGATGCTCAGGGTGAGCACCTTGCCGGAAGCGCCCGGGTTGCGGCCGACGGCCTCGACGGCCTTGGCCCCGATCATTCCGATGCCGAGGGCGGCGCCTGCGCCTGCGATGGCGAGGGTGAAGCTGCCCGTGATGCCGCCCGCGGTTTCGGCGGCTGCTGCGATGAGTTGTGGTATCATGTGTTTTGTTTTGGTTGTTCCCGCCGCCCGCAGTCTTGCCACGGTCCCGGCCGGGAAAGTGTCAGTGCCCTTCCTCCTCGTCGTGCGAAGTGGAGAGCTGGATGTAAACGGCGCAAAGGAGCATGAACACGGTCGCCTGGAGCAGGCCGACGAGGAGTTCGAGGAAATAGAACGGCACGGGGACCGTGATCGACATGATGTAGGAAATCCACTCGGGGACGCCGAGTTGCTTGCCGAGGCCGATCATGGTGGAGAGCAGGGTCTCGCCGGCGAAAATGTTGCCGAACAACCGGAGCGACAGGGAGACCGGGCGGAAGGCCATCGAGACGACCTCGATGACGCCCACGAAAAGGAACACCGGAACCAGGACCAGCGCCATGAGGCCGGTGAGGCCGCCTTTGACGCCGAAGATGTGGTTGAGGAAATTTTTCAGGCCCACCTCGCTGATCGACCAGTAGAGCCAGAAGCACATGAACACCGTCGCCATGGCGAGGGTTCCGTTGAGGTCCGCAGTGGCGGGGCGCAGGAGCGGGGCGGTGACATCGAAGCCGTTCGGGGTGGCGTGGCCCCAGCCGATCGAGCCCACGCCTGGCACGAGGCCGAACCAGTTCGAGACGATGATGAAAATGAACAGCGTGGCGAGCAGGGAGAAAACGCGGGCGACCATGTGCGTGCCGACGACGCTTTCGATGAGGTCGTAGAGGCCCTGGACAATGGCTTCGAAGAAATTCTGCTTCCGGCCGGGGACGACGGAGAGGTTTTTCGTGGCGCTGCGGGCGAACCAAACGATGAGGCCGACGACGATGGCGCCGAGCAGGACGGAGTTCGAGAGCCAGTCGATGAACGACTCGCCGTCCTGGGAAAGGAAGATGGTCGGGGCGTCCAGCGTGAGAGCTGCGGCGAGCATCGGTGTGGTCGGCATTTCGTTGGTTTGTGTTTGAAATCAGAGCCTCCGGAGCGGAGCGGACCGGTTTTTCAGAGCCCCGGCCTTGCACAGCCCCGCGAAACGGAGCGCAGTTGAATATCAAAGGTCGGCAACGACGCAACCCCAAACGGAGAGGATTTTGGAATTTTGACTGCAGAGGAAACGGGGAACCTCGAGTCAAAAACGGCGGTTCTTTGGTCTAAAAAATCAGAATGGGACATCCGTGGCGCCTATCCAGTTGCGGACGGCGGCTTGCCATTCGGGCGTGCCCGTGAATTCCAGGAGGGACTGGTTGATTTTTTCGTAGTAGCCCTGGCCTTTTCTGATGGGAATGGCGATGAGCGAATCCCGGAGGGTGAAGTCAGCCACGCGGATTCGAAGGCGCGGGTCGCCGTCGTTCTTGTGGTGCTGGTAGTATAAAAGGGTATTGCGATCGGCGACGACGGCCTCGAGGCGGCCGGTGCCGAGTTCGGCAAGGGCGATGCGGAGGTCCTCGAACGGGACCGTGCGGATGCCGATATCGTTGAGTGTTTTTTCAGCCTCGGAACTCCGGAGCACGCCGCAAAGGAGTTGGTGGACGCCGGCAACGCCGCTGATCGAGCCGGTGAGCCGGCTGGCGGACATGCTGGATGCGACGGTGGCGGTGAAGGCGGAGACAAGAAGGACGCCGGCGAGCATCCACGCGATGGCGATGGTGCGGCCGAGGAAAGTGGACGGGGTTTTATCGCCGTAGCCGACGGTGGTCATGGTGACGGCGGAGAACCAGAAGGCGGAGCCGAAGCCGTGGATGCCACCGCGAAAGTGGCCTGTGTGGTGACGGCGTTCGGCGAGCCAGACGAGGACGCTGACGATGACGAGAGCGGTGAGGATACCGATGACGATGCGTAGGATTTCCCAATTGAAAAATTCCGCCACAGCGTCGCGCCAGGCTTCGCCAAGGGTGCGCTCGGGAAGGGCAATGCCAAGTGAGGAGACGATATAAGGCTGAGTAAAATCGACATCATCGACGGAATCGGCGGTCACCTCCAATTCGCCAATCGCGGCATCGAGTTTTCCGGAGGAGATGTCGGTCAAAAGCGATTCGTAGGGGGTCGGCACGAGGGTGTATTCGAATCCATTGACTTTGCAGATGGCATCCCAAACGGTGACACCGATGCCGGTCCAGGAGCCGTTCGGGTTTTGCGTGGCGTAGGGCGGTTTCTCGTGGATGCCGATGCGGAGGGGCTCGGCGGCGGCGGTGGCGGCAAGGAGGAACAGGGCGGCGAGCGCCGTTGCCAGGGTGCGGAAGGAGGGGGTTCCGTTGAAAAGCCTGCAGCCGATATCCCTCATCGCATCGAGCCAACGGCTGCGGTGCTCTGTGCAAATCATGAGGCCGATATCGATCGTGTTGCGTGCGAAGCCGGAGAGGATGACGGCATTTCCGCCGGTGAGGACGAAGTCGATCCCCCGCTCCTGTGCGATGTGGGCAAGACGCTCGATGGTCGCTGTCATGGGCAGGCAGTGCTCAGGCGCCGAAGAGGTCGCCTTGGGCGGCAGGGGATTTTTTCGGGGGCTCGAGGCCGATTTTTTTGTAAGCCTTCGCGAGCGCGACACGGCCTTGGGCGGTGCGTTTGATGTAGCCCTGCATGATGAGGTAGGGCTCGTGCACCTCCTCGATGGTGCCGGCTTCCTCGCCGATGGCGACGGCGAGGCTGTTGAGGCCGACGGGGCCGCCATCGAAAAGGCCGATGAGGGATTCGAGGATGCGCTTGTCCATTTCGTCGAAGCCGTCGGCATCGATGTCGAGCATGGCGAGGGCGGCGGCGGCGGTTTCGGCGGAAATGCGGCCTCCGGCGCGCACGAGGGCGTAGTCGCGCACCCAGCGGAGGAGGTTGTTGGCGATTCGCGGCGTGCCTCGGGCTCGGCGGGCGATTTCAAGGTCGGCCCCGGCCTCGGGTTCGCTGCCGAGGAGGCCGGCGCTGCGGGAGACGATCTTCGCGAGCGTTTTGGGCGAGTAGTAGTCGAGGCGGCAATTCATGCCGAAGCGCGAGCGGAGGGGGTCGCTGATCATTCCCGAGCGGGTGGTGGCGCCGATTAGCGTGAAGGGGGCGAGGTTGAGGCGCACGGAGCGGGCGCTGGGGCCCTGGTCGATGACGATGTCGAGTTTGAAGTCCTCCATGGC
>JAGWWS010000049.1 GCA_018970255.1 Verrucomicrobiota bacterium
GTCCACCGACATGCCCGCCGCCTCCATGGCGACCACGACCGGGATGAGGTCGAGTTCGAGGTCGCGCACGGCCTCGAGTTCCTCGCCGCAGAGGAGGGTGTTCAACTTTGCCGCGAGGTCGTGGAGGTGGAGGACGTCCCGGACCGCGTAGGCGAGTTGGTCGTCGGTGAGGAACATGCCGCCCCAGTCGGAGCGGGCTTGGTCCTTGCCCGGGGGAACGCCCAAGTAGCGCTCGAGGCATTGGTCCAAGTTGTTGCCGGGCTTTGTGCCGGCTGAAAGGAGGCGGGCGGCCGTGAGCGTGCAGAAAATTTTCTTCGGGCGCACGCGGCACTTCACCGCGAGCCACAGGAGGTCGAACTTCGCGTTGTGGGCGATCACCTCGACCGCTTCCAAAGCGGAGCCAAGGTCGCCCAGGTTGTAGCCGGTTGCCTGGAGGTCGATCAGCCAGGGCGGGGAGTTTGGGATTTTGAGGGAGAGGAGGCGAATGTCGCCCCGCCATGGGTTGAGTGCGTCGTTCTTGGCGCTCCCGTAGGTTTCGATGTCGAGGGCGACCGAGCCCGCTTCCCGGATCTTGGCGGCCATGTCGGGAAACCCGGTTGGATGGGCAAGCGGGGATGTGGGGATGTTGGGGGATGTTTTCCCTATAGCTATATAGGGGGATAAATAATTCCCTTCGTTCTCGAATTTTTTTTCTATTTTTTTCCCACTTATGATTGCGTGGTGAAAACATCCCCCAACATCCCCACATCCCCGTTTTGAGGGTTGGGAGGAGTTATCTGGGCGCATAATCGGCGACCTCGGGAGAATGTCGATCAAGGCGGAGGATTCGGGTTCGCGCTCGAAACGGTAGCTGGCACGGTTGCGGGAGGTTTGGGTGACATGCATGGTGATGCCGCCGAGTTCGCGGTTGTCGAATTTGGTGAGGAGCTTTCCGAAGACGATGAGGCCGCGCCGCTCGGTGAAGACGATCCACTCGAAGAGGTCGTGGACGGCCTGTTCGCCTTGGACGAAATCCTGGAATTCGGGTTTGAGGATTTCGGCGTTCCCGAAGCGCTCGAAGGCGATCGCGAAGAAGTCGCGCATGGCGGCCGTGGACTGGTCGCCCGAGACCTTGTTGTCGGCATTGGGTTGGCAGGGGTCGGGCAATCCGGCGCAGAGGAAGACGCCCCCGACAACACGGCTCCACTCGGGGAACGAGGTGAAGGGCGTGGGTCCCGGGGGGCAGCCGCGGCGGACCCACTCGACGACAATTGCGTTTACGGCCGAGAGGAGATCGGCGCGGTGCATGCGCACCCAGGCGCGGATGTCGTTGTGGCGATATTTGTGGCTGTTCACATGCTCGGGGCGGAAGAGGAGTCGGATACGGCGGCAGCGGCGTTCGATGTCGGGCTCCCAGGTCGCGTTGTTGGCGGAGAACGAGAATTCGGTTTCGTTCGGGAGGGTGATTGTTTCGCTGGCCCCGAGGCGGCGGTCCTCCCAGATGCCGGAGTCGTCGGTGGCGGCCTCGAGCGAGGCGTAGCGGACATGGCCCTTCATGTTGGCGAGGTGGAAGAAGCGGCTGCCTGCCATGAGGGCGGAGGTGATGCGTTTGCGCATTTCGTCATCGCATTCCTTGGAGAGGGGGGCGCAGGTGATCGAGCGGCCGGTGTAGGCGATGTGGGCGAGGTCGGCGCAGGTGTCCTTGCCGGAACCCTCGCGGTTGCCGTCGAAAATCCAGAGCGGGGTGCGGCGCCAGTTCATGAGGCCGCGGCAGAACGGGGTGATGAAGCGGGCGAGGGCGTGGACGCGGGACTGCTGGTCGTGCCACCAGAACCCGCCGTGCTCGGCCAGTCCAAGGAGGTCCTGGAGAAGCAGGCGGATCGCGTCCTCGAATTCCATGTGGCGCAGCACGGGGGCATGTGGGTTGAGCCAGGTGCCGAAGCGTTCGTCGAAGCCGGGCTTCGGGTAGATGATCTGGCCGTCGTCCGACAGGTGGGGCACGGGCACGTCGAGAAGGCGGTTGATGCGGGGGAGGCACTCGCCGAAGAACCCGCTTGCGAGAGTGATGCGGGCGTCCTGCTCGCTCATGCTTTTGGCGAGGAAGACCTCGTCGCCCGCCTTGTCCTCCCGGACGACGCCGGTTTCGACCGTGCGCTCGACGGCGGTAACGAGTTCTGCCGGGCGGATCGGTGCGAGCATCTTGCCGGGGATCGCGCCGTTCTGGTCGGCCTTCCCGACAAAGCGGATTTGGACGACCTGCTCGGCGAAGCGGAACATGTCGAGCTTGGGGCCGATGAGTTTGCCGAGGTCGGTTCCGAAGGCGCTGTGGGGACGGCCGAGCGCGGGGAGGATGACTTGAGGGCGGCCGCCCGAGCCGTTGTTGCCCGGTTGCCAGACGCGCAGGGACGTGCAGCGGGAGGCAACGATGCCCGGCTTTTTCTTGTCCGCCCACTCGAGGAGGTCGCGAAGTCCACGGCCTGAGCAATGCGCATGGAGGCACTTGAAGGCGGGCATCATGCCGGAGTGGCTGAAGATGGCCGTGTCGGAGCCGGGTCCCTTGTTGGTGCCGCCCGTGTGGTCGCTTTCCCACGGGCAGCGGACCGACCACTTGTTGGAGTCGGCGTCGATGATTTCGCCGAGGTGGCCGAGTTCATCCATTACGCCCGCGAGGTCGAGGGTGCGAAGGTCCTCGTCCCACTTCGACCACCATGGCTTTTCCTTTTGCGGGCGGCCGCGCTGGGGTTCCGCGGTTTGCTCGAAAGCGAACCAAGAGCGCAGTTGGTTCCAGCCGACCTCGGGGATGGGGCCGGTCACCTCCCACTCGTAGCGGTGGCCGCTTTTGTGGACCGAAGGGCTGAGGGCGATGTTCATGCCGGTTGTGTAGAGTTCGGCTTGGACGGCGGGGGTGACTTGGGAGACAGGAGCTTTTTTGGCCGAGGCGACGTGCTTGGGGAGGTCACGGCAGATGAAGAGGAGGTGGGCGCCACCGCCCGTGCGCTCGCGGGGCACGGAGGCGAGGTGGGGTTGGTTGGAGAGCCACTCGCGGACCGAGGCGCCGGCATCGGGCTTGGAGTCCAAGTCGATGTGGACGTAGGGCGGGCGAACGACGGCACCGAGGTTGAATTTCGAACCGGGGCCGAAGTGGCGGTCGAGATACTCGGAAGTAACCTCGGCGGCGGTGTGGTCACGCCAGCCTTTATGGACGGGCTTTTTGCCGCGACAGCCCTCGTCGCCGCGGTCGGGCGGCAGGAGCGCGTGCACGGCGAACTTCAGGTTCGCGTGGTAGAAACGGGCGGCATCGAGCTTCGAGAGCGAATTAATTGAGTCGGGTATGCGGGGGACATCGGACTGCATACCGGTATGCGTCTGGGTATGCGCCCCGGTATGCACAGGTGCCAAATCCCGCATACCAGTATGCGTCTCGGTATGCGTGCCGGTATGCATCGGCGCCGAATCCTGCATACCAGTATGCGTCCCGGTATGCCGCGCGGGGTGGTTTTGCATACCGGTATGCGTCTGGGTATGACCCGCCTGCATACCCGAACTCCATTTTTCTCGGTGGGCGCGGGCTTTGATGCTGCCGATGGGTATTCCGAAGTGCTCGGCAACCGACTTCAGGCTGCGCGATTCCCGGTATGCCGCGCGGATTGCTTCCCAGTCGCTCATACGACGGCCTCCGCAGCCTTGGCGGCGAGGCGTTCCTGGAGCATCGCTTTGCGGCGTTCGACGGAATCCTGGTATTCGTTGTAGGTGCGGCGGCCCTCGAGCGACCAGGCGTATCCGGGGTAGGTGGGCGAGTGGGCGAGGAGCGGCCAAGCGTAGTTCTTCGGGTCGCGGATGAGGCGGGCGATGTGGACGCCGGTGGATGCGTCGATTTCGTGGGCGGCGAGGTTGAACTCGCCGAACTTGTCCATCGAGGTGGTGAAGGCGGGTTCGTCCGAGCCGTGGCCAACCATGATCTTCCACCAGCGTTCATCGAGGTAGTAGTCGATCCAGAGGTGGACGATGGCGGGGCCGTGGACGATTCGCAGTCCGGGTCTGCGGCGGCGGAACTCGAAGTTCTCAGAGGCGAGCCCGGATTCGATTTTGCGCAGGAGGCTGCTGCGCTCTCGTTCCATGAGGTAATGCGGGAGCGGGTAGTGGAGGCGGGGGAGTTGGTTGGTGTCGGGAGCGGTTGAGGTTTTCATGGGTTTTGGTTGGCGTGTGCTGCGTGGAAGTCGGCGGCAGCGCGGCTGACGAAGACGCCGCGGAACCAGTCCTTGAGGTGGAGGCCGGAGAGGGTGCGCACGCGCGAGAGGGCGACGTAGGCCTGGCCGGGTTCGCGGGCCGCCCGCACATCGATGAGCGCGGAGCCGAGGGTGAGGCCCTGGGATTTGTGGATCGTGATTGCGTAGGCGAGCCGGAGCGGGAGCTGGACAAAGGTGGCGGAGCGGGGGTCGCGGGGATCGAACTGCCACTTGAAGGGCTCGACGCGGATCAGCCTGCCTGCGGATTCGACAACGACCGAACCGCCCGAGAGGTCGACCACGGTGCCGGTCTGGCCGTTGACGAACGAGGCGTCGGGCGCGTTCACGGTGAACATGACGCTTGCCGCGCGTTTGAGGACGAGGATCGAGGGGGTGAGGAGATTGTGGATTAGGAACTGGCGCTGGGCTTCGGAGCCGGTGAGGTCGGCATTGAAGACGCGGGGCTCGGAGTCAATCGATTCGAGCCGGTAGGCATTCCATTTGTCGACCATCGCGTTGTGGGTGAGGAGGCGGGTCAGGTTCGCGTCGGGGAACCGGGCGACACGGGGTTGGAGGAGCGCGGCCGTGGAGCCCCGGATGCGGCCGAGGCGCACTTCGGCGAGGGCTTGGATGAAGGCGGCATCGTCCTGCCGGTGGACTTTTGTGAGTTCGACGACTTGGAACCCGGCGTCCTTCCAGGCGCGGGATTGGAAGGCCCAGTCGTGGTGGTTGTCCCGGGAAACCGGAGGCAGTTGGAGGAAGTCGCCGGTGACGATCACCTGGATGCCGCCAAACGGTCGGTCGTCCCGGCGCAGCGTGCGCGCGAGGTGGTCGAGGAAATCGAGCGCCCGCCCGGCGAGCATGCTGACCTCGTCGATGATGAGGGTTTTGCAGGAACGCACGCGGTCGAACCCGGCCCGCACACCGCGTCGGCTGTCGCGGACGAGTTGAGCCATGTGCTGCTCGTCGGAGTCGCCGTCGCCCGGGCCGAGCATCATGCCACTCCAGCGGTGGATTGTGAGCCCGCCCAGGTTGAGGGCGGCGATGCCCGTCGAGGCGGTCACGGAGAAGGAGGCCGGGTCGCGGGAAACGATTTCCCGGATGAGGTGGGTCTTCCCCGTGCCGCCTGCCCCGGTGAGAAGGATGTTCCCACCGGAGGCGACGAGGGCGCGGAAGCGCTCGGGCGCGTCGGTCACGGCAGGACGAGCGCGGCCAAGGTTGAACCTGCAACGATTCCGGCGACGAACCCGGCGAGGAACCAACGCCAGCGGGGGCGTCGGCGGTTCGGGCGGATCGGACCGGTTGGAACGAGGTGGCTCTTGCGCCAACCCTCGCCGACGGGAACGAGGAGGGTCATTGCGCCTCCTCCTTCACGCCCTCAATCGGGCAGTAGCCTTTGATGAACGTCCAGAGGTTGCGGACATTCACGAACGCGCGCCAGTAGGCGCCGAGTTGCTCGCGCGGCCAAACTTTCGGCATCACGGGCACCGGTTCGGTCGAGCCGATGACAAGCGACACGATGTCGCGCGGCTGCATGCCTTCGCCCGAGGAGAGGATCGCCTGGCGGTAGGCTTCGAGTTGGAGCGGCCAGGTTTCGTAGAACCCGGGTTTGACCGTCCCCTTGTCGTCGCGCTTGATCCGCTGGGTTTTGAAGTCGACGACCGCCCAGTCGCCGGTGGAGCGGAGTTTTGCGACGAGATCGACCGTGCCCGCGTAGCCGAACTCGTGGTGGGCTACGACCGTCTCCACCTTGTCGATGCGTTCGACTTCGGCGTCGAACCATTCGCGCACCGGTTCGAATAGTGTGCGAACCTCGTCGTTCTCGGGCAGGGCGGCCGATTGGGCATAGACCTCGCAAGCCGTGTGGATGCGGCTCCCGAGATCGGCGGCTTTGGTCACCTGCTCGCCCATGTCGTAGACGACGCGGCGGGCGAACTCGTCATCGCTCTCGTTGTCCAGTCGGGGGAGGGTGAGCGCGGCGAGGATGCCTTGCTCGACACGCCAGGCATCTAGGCCGGGCTTGGCGAGCACGCCGATGATGTTGGTCACCGAGGGATAGGCACCCGTTTTGCGGGCGTCGCGCAGTGTGACGGGCCGGAGCCCCGAGCCGTCCGCCCGCTCGACCTCGTGGAAGGGCGTGCGGTCCGGCAGATACCAGTGGGAGGCGCTCTCGCGCTTAACAAGGATCATCGAGGGGCTTTCAGTAGGGTTGGTTGCCCATCGGGATGTTGTCCTCGGCCTCGGCGGCGACTTCGGCCATCGCGGCTTCGAGGGCCGCAATGAGGCGCTTGTCGTCGGCGGATTTTTTGGGAGCCGCCGTGGCGGTTGGCAGCCAGCGGTCGACCAGCGATTCCACCGAGGCGCGGTCAAGGTCGCCGAGCGTGAGACCCTTGTGTTTGCCCACATGGATCTTGGTGTTGCGCCAGGAGTGGTCCGATGGCGCGGGCGCTTGCGCGGCCGGTGCCTCAGCGCGGCGAAACTCGGCATCGCGGGGTTTCTCGTCGCGGTCCTTCACGCGGACGTAGTTCCCGGCTGGGGCGAGCGGTTTCGGCGAGCGGTCGGGGCGGATGAGGCCGATGTTCGAGTAGGTGGTGCCGTCGCGCCCCTCCTCGTGGACGACGGCAATGTCGGCGCAGCGCCCGATCAAGGACTCGGTGTCGAACTCGGCTTCCTCGCTCGGGCTGAGGGTGCGGCCGAACCAGCGGCGGATGAACTGGGCGAAGGCCGCCTTCTCGTTGAGCGAGGGCGTAAACGAGCGGCTCCACACAAGGTAGGGGGAACCATCGTCGCGCAGGATCGATGTCTCGAAGACGAGGCGGAATTGTTCCTTCGGCCCGTAGTTTGTTTCCACGGTTTTCGGAGGCGTCACATCCACGCAGACGGCTTGGCCCGTGAATTCCGGGCAGGGTTCGAACGATTTGGATTTCTTTGTCAGGATCATGGTTTGTCTTTCTTTGGCGGCCGTGGGTGTTTGGGTCCCCGGAGCGCGACACGGCCAACGCCGCGCACGGGGTGAAAGCGGGTTAGTCGGCGGCGGGGTGGGGGAATTCCTTGAAGGAGTCGGAGGCGGCGCACTCGGCCGCGTCGCCGCCATCGGAGGCGAGCTGGGCGAGTTGAGCGGAGCGGGCGTCCGAGGGGGCGCTGCCGTTGTGTTCGGCGAGCCAGGCGCGGACGGCGGCTTCCTCGAATCGGACGAGGTGGCCGACTTTGATCGAGGGCAGGCCCGCCTTGCGCATCTCGTAGATGCCGCGCTCGGTGATGCGCAGGTAGCGCGAGAGGTCGGCTGTCGTCCAAAGCGGGGTGACTGCCGGTGGGAATCGGTGCGGTGTGGAGTTGTTCATTTTTCGGGTGACGGGGCGTGTCAACCGAAAGGCGAAATGCCGCGTCATATAGATGGCGCGACGTGTCGCGATTTCGGGGGGTAAAACGGCCCTCTGCGTAGGAGAAAAAAATTTTCAGACCCCCCGATTTCGAGGGGCCGACGTGTCGCGACGTGTCGCGACACGAAAACGCATCGAAAACATCACAAAACAAACCGAATCAGTGGAAAGTGAAAAAGGCGCACCAAACAGGCGCAATTTTTCGGTTCTCCGCCGCTCGATGCATTTGCGCAAAAAGGTTGATGGGTGATAATCGACGCCTATGCCCGCCGTTCGCCCCACTTTTTTCAGCCGGCCCGATGTTCTTCGGAAGATGAATGCGGCCACAGTTCGCGCCCTGCTGGAGCCTTTTGAGGACTACCTTTCCACGCAGGGAATCGTGTTTCCAATCGAGTTGGAAACGGAGTTCCACCAAAACAAACTCGCCAGTGCCTTGTCGGTGCACACAGCGGAAACGCCGCCGGAACTTGTCGAGAGGCTCGAGATGATCGCGCTGCTGCACGGAACGCAGAGCACCCTGAAATTCGAGGAGGATTATGCGGAATTGCTTGCCGAATGCCGGGGCGAGAACGACTCGCCCGCCGATGTGGCGGTGAAGATGTTCCTGTGCGCGCCGCACATTGTTTGGCGGGAGTTCGACCGTCAGGCTGCGAAGTGCCAGAGGACATTTTCGGTTTTCAGGCCCGCGGGGGGATTGCCTTTGCAGCCGTCCTCGCCGGACATGCTGGAGCGCGTCGAACGGTTGCTCGGCCCTTGGTTCGCCCGCAATGCACGCACGAACTGGTGCCGCGTCAGGCAAGTCGATGCCGAAGACGGCATCACATTCCTCGTCTACCACGGCGACCTCATGAACCGCGTGACGGTTATTGCCGATGATGGAACAACGCGGAGCGAACTCTTCCGGCCGGAGAGGCTCGACATCGTGCGCTACCGCAGGGAGGGCGGGGAATGGCTTGTTTCCGGAAACGGGTCGAAGGTTCGCGATGAACTGCGGAAGGCATTCGGCAGTGTGTTCCACTGCTCGGCAACCGCACTTCGTGAGGTTTGCGAGTATTCGCTCGAGCCGTTGCTGCGGGGCAAGCCGGCCCTTGATTGCGCGGGAAGCAAATCGATCATGAATGTGAGCCTCTCAAGCGTGGTGGTGCCGTTCCGCACTGGGCGCATGGTGCTCGATAGGGGTGACGTGATGGACATGCTCATGTCCGTCCGCACGGCAGGCATGCGAATCGACCAGGCAGAACTCATCTTCCGGATTGTCGGGCTCAGGTATCCTGTGCGGGTCACGATTGACGCCCGAAACGGGAAGCTCAAATCCAGCTCACAAATCCCCGCGATCGAACAATGGATCGAAGCGGCGGGATTCCGAAAGGTTGCGCCCCATGCCCCTGAACAAGCGCTTTTGGACATTGCTTGACCGGTCGGGTCCGGGAGACCGGGCCGCGCGGGACTGGAAGCTCCACCTCGGCGCGCGTTGGATGGATGCGGCAATCCACCGCACGGCAACGATCGCCATTAATTTGGAGGGGCATGATGGAAGCCGGTTGAATGTGCGCGAGGAGGACGGCTCGTTTGTGTTGCTTGCGGAGGATTCGATCCGGGGGGATTCGGTCCCGCGTGGCGATGTGGAACTCTGGAAGCTCGATTGGAGGAGGATGGCCTCCGAACTCGCGGAAGCCCATGAATTCAACGAATGCGAGCCGGATGGGTCCGGCGACACCCGGCGGATCGGGATTTTCCACTCGAGCAAGTCACCCCGGCGGGATGTTTATCTGCACCTTTCCTACTGGCACTTTGGGGCGCGCGAGTCGTTGCTCCGTGATTTGAGCAGGCTGCAGGACTGCATTCTTTTCCTGACAAGCGAAGACCGCGCGCTCCCCGAGGTTCATGCCCTTGCAAAGTCCCGGGGGATCGTGATCCAGCCCGTGCTCGGAAAATCCGGACTCTCCAACCTGCACACGACGACTGCGTCCCAAAGGGCAGGCAAAACACCACGGAGCCTGCCGGTTTTTTCCGTGCGAAAGGACTGGAAATGGACCGCGCTCAAAGTCGAAGCGCACGTTGACCACATGAAGCTTCGCTACGGGATGAAATCCGCGAAGCATTCGTTCCGGAAAAGCAACAATTCCAAGATGTCGAAGTCCCATGAAATCCTTCTCTGGATGGCGCGCAAGGGGAGCTACGAGTTTGGCACATCGGAGGGGCACTCGATCGATGCCGACAGAAGGGCCATGCAGAGGCTTGCGCGCGAAATGAAAGACCTCGTGCCGATTGAAGGAGAGCCTTTCATTTTGGATCACGAGGAGGCGCGGCCTGTGTTCGACGTTGTGCTGCCGACGGGAATCCGCCCCGATCAATCCCCAAGGCGCGGGTCCGAGGAGTTCGAGGTCGCCTGATCGGGGAACCTCAGCATCCCGACCAAGACGCCCTGAATCACGAGTTCCCGCACGGGGACCTGCCGCGGGTAGTTCGGATTTTCCGCGCGGAGGTAGTTTCGACCGCCCTCATTCACGAATGTGCGCAGAACCGGCTCGCCATCGACCAACGCTGCCACAACTCGCCCGCTTGATGGCATGCGGTTCGGGTCGATGATGACGATATCCCCTTCCAGGATGTGCCGACCGGTCATCGCATCGCCGCGCACACGGAGTCCAAAGCATCGCTGCGGGGAGGGGAGTTCCAAATCCTCGATAGGCACGGAGACGCATTGCCGCTCCGACTCCGGGCGACGGGAGTATTCGTTTTTCCGAGAGGTGTTCATTTGAACACCAATTTGATCGTTCGAATTGGGCGTGTCCACCTGGCTTGAAGAAAAATTCAGAAAAAATTTGGTAGGACAGCTTTTGTCCTACCAACGCTGCCAGGATTCCCGCGCAGTGATCGCAAAAATCCTACTTCAAATCCTGACTGCAATTCATTCGAAGCGACCCCTGATCCCCATGAAAAGGGCGTGTGAGCGCAAAACTCAATTTCCGTTCATGCGGGACAGGCGGCGGTTGGTTGCTTCCCTTGGTCGCACCGGCATTGGCGCTGCCGCACTGTTTATGCCTGCCTGCACATCGGTGAAATTCGGAGTGGCGGAGGGCGATGCCGGCAATGTCGCCTATGTCCAAGGCAATCCGGTTGTCCGCTCGAAAGAGAAGACCACATGTTTCGTGTCATTTAGTCCCGAGGCGTTTCCAGCCGGGCAGCGCGGGTGCCTGAATGTGACCCTTGCGAACACCTCGAAAACGCCGATGAACTTCGGTCCCGAGAACATCACGGTTTCGTGTGATGGGAAGGCGCTCAAGAGTTTTACCTACGAGGCTCTCAAACGCGAAATCCAGCAGCGGGCCGCAGCGGCTGCCATCGCCATGGGAATGGCTGGTGCCATGCAAGTGGCGGCGGCCTCGATGCCGACAACCACGACCACATACGGCAGTTCGTATGGGTATGGAAACTTCGCCGGGACCGCCAATCCATCGATGGGATACAACCCGTGGAACTACTCGGGCAACTACAACAGCTATGGTTCCTACTCCGCCACGAGCACAACCTACAACCCTGCCGCCATGGTTTCGGCACAGGCAGCAGTGAACTCAAACACGCTCCAGCAAATGAATATGATTACGGCCAACCGCAACGCTTCCCTGGCCGATTTGGAATCGATGCTTCGCACGACAACGATTCCGCCCGGAGCCGCCTACGGGGGAAACATCATTTTCAAGTTGCCGCCGACCCCCGGAAAAACGCCGAAGGAAATCTTGGTCACGGTGAGGACGCCCGTGGACGCCCATCAAATCAAGGTCGCCTACAGCAAGAGGTGACACCATGGAAACCGACGTGTTTGGAAACCCGATTCGCGACCAGGAACTCTTGCGTCGCATCCAGCAGGCGAGGGGATCGCAGCGCGGGCGAAACCCGCACGCCGAACTCCACGACCCGATCGAGGACAATTCCCGCATTAGGCAAATCGTGCGCGAGGTCGCGCGCCGGGCCGAACGGGAATCGGCGGTTCAAGGCATGGGGCGTTGCCACGACGTTTGGGGGCGGATGGAACAAATTCTCAAAACCGAATACGGGCTCGTCTGGTATTCGCCGGTGCAGATGAACCCGGATGTCCTCTTTGATTGAGAGAGTATGAGATTCCTTGTCGTCCGAACCGAACTGCTCCGCATGCTCTCGATTGTCACAGTCGATAACTCAACGCCGCCACAAGCGCGCGGGGAACTCGTGAGGATTCACGCCGAGCACAATCTTCTCTCGGTCTCCTGTAGCGGAGACGAAGCGCAGTGCTCCGCGTTGGTTGCTAGTCGCGGCGTGTGTTTTCTTCGCCATGTTAAGCTACGGGAGCTGCTGCGCGCCTACAGCGGCGACGAGAGGCACCAGGATGAAATCGAAATCGAGGTCACGCCTCACAGCATCAGGTTCGGCGAGACCCTGCTGCCGCGCGGTGGCTGGGAAATTTCCCTTTTTTTGAATCCCGAACTGGCGCCACATGAGTTGCGATTTCACGAGGAATTCTTGGACGAAAGGACCACGCCCGTGCAGGGCGAAGAGCCGTGCAAGCCCACCCAGCGCGGATTGTGGGACGGGCCGGATTGAAGGCCTCCTGTGGCAGAAACTGCGACACCCCATTTTCCAAAAACAAAACCAACCTATGACAACAAAAACCATCCTCCTCGCGGCGGCCATTGCGCTGCCGATCGTCTGTTCAAGCGCCTCCGCACAGGTCTGCGGCAACGGCGTCTTCCTCGGCCAACTCAGCGCGAACCCGTTCCTCGCCGATTCCACGGCGAACAAATTCGGTTCGTTCGGCAGCCCCTACAGTTCCACGAGTATCAACAATCCCTACAGCGCATTCGGCAGTCCGTTTTCGTTCACGAGCGTCTCGAATCCCTACGCCACCTCGGCCCCGAAGATCATCGCCGCAGATGGCCAGTATCTCGGCCGCCTGAGCGCGAATCCCTACGACCCCGATTCCGTCTCGAACCCTTATGGGCGCTACGGCAGTCCGTATTCCCCCACGAGCATCAACAACCCCTACAGCCAATACGGAAGCCGGTTCTCGCCGCTCAGCCCGAACAACCCGTATGCCACGCAGGCGCCTGTTTTGTGCGGTGATGATGACTAAAAATCTGCGAATGGAATTGCCCGCGCAGAACGAAAAATGTGAACTGTCGGAGGTGCGCCTCTCTTCCCCTCAACCTCCATCCCGCCAAGCCTGATGGGCTTCTTCTACCGAAAGTCCGTCAACCTCGGACCCTTCCGGGTGAACATCGGAAAATCCGGCCTCGGCTACTCGGTGGGAGGCCGGGGATTCCGGGTCGGCACCACATCCCGTGGGCGCAAATACACATCCTTCAGCATCCCCGGCACCGGCGTCGGCTACCGCAAATACGGTTCGGGTTGCCTCGTCCTCCTTGCGGGCATTCCTGCTGCCATCGCACTCGGCCGCTTGCTCATCCCCGCTTGAACCTTTGCCTCATGCCTTCTAAACTATGAGCGATGACTTGGATCGAGAACATCGAGAGATGGAGGCAGCTTCCGGCCGAAGAGAAACTTCTTCGCCGCTGGAAGGCGATTCCCCGCGATGTGGCCCAGAGCATGGCCTTCGAGAGAGAGCCGGTGGAGATGAGCCTCCTTCAAGGGATACTCGACCGGATCGAGCCACCCGCTTTATTGAAACAACACGGGGCATCCTCTCCTACTCCGAGATAGCGCCACTCCTGGCCGAGCAAGTTCTCGTCGTTGAATCCCGCATCTATCGTGGGGATTTCTCAAAACACCCCCTTGATGAAAATCTTGCCGCTGAGATGCACCGTGTTATCTCCGTTGGACTCGTTCCTGATTGGGCCGGCAAATGGCGAACGATTGATGTTCGTGTCGGGAATCTCGAGCCCCCCAAGCCACCCATGGTTCCAGTCCTCATGCGTGATTATGGAGCGGATCTCGCG
>JAGWWS010000019.1 GCA_018970255.1 Verrucomicrobiota bacterium
GTTTGCCAGTCTCTCGTTGCTTTCCCGAGCGTTGCATAATTTGACTGCGTTGCACAAGCCGTGGGAATCACGGAATTAAGCAACGCCTTAAACATCGACAAGTCAGTCGTCTCCCGGCTCGTCAAGAAAGGCATGCCCACGACCAGCGTGGACGCCGCCCAGGCGTGGCGCGAGACGAACGCCCCGCCCCGCGCCAAGCGCGGCCAGCGCGGCACCCCACCGCCCAAACCGCAGGATGGACAAGTGGCTAAGTCACCGGGCTCATATCCCGGAGTCGCGGGTTCGACTCCCGCTCCTGCTACCCCCGCGCCCAAGGTATCAAATGATACCCCGCCCCCACACGACAGCGGCCCCGAACCCGACGACGAAGACAACACGCCGCGCCAATCCCTCCGCCGCGCACGGCTCGCCGAGAAAGTCGGCTACAACGAACTCGTTCTCTGCAAGCGCAACGGCGGCAGCATCGAAGACATCCGCAAGGCAAACACGATTTACATCGCCAGCCGGAACAACCGCATCAAAGCCGAGAAGGATTTCAAGGACTGGCAACTCCAAGAACGCAAGCTCCTGTATTTCGAAGAAGCCAAGGACATCACCTCCCGCCCGCACATCACCGCCAAGCAGCTCCTCGAAGTCATGCCCAAAACCCTCGCTCCCCGGCTCCACGGCCAACCGCAGAAAACCATCGAGGCCTCGCTCGCTGAGTGGGCCGACAACCTCACCACCATCATCCGCCAAGCCATATGAAGTTTTTACCCTTGAAACCTAACGGCACTTCTTTCTGCCTGCCTAAGCAAAACAACATTCCCTTCTGGATATGAGAAAGGTTTCCCGTGGATTTTAATTTCATCAAAAGAAATCAAATTTGCGTGAACCATGTAGTGATGGTTTGGGCAAAGAGTAACAAGATTTTCAACGCGATCCGTCCCCCCACTTCGCTTTGGGATAATATGGTGAACCGCTGTAGCATGGGAGAACCCGCAAATAACACATTTGCCTCCATCTCTTATTCTTGCGGCTTGTTTACCTCTTCGGTTATTTGTTCGCTTAACTTTGGCAATCTTTTTTCTAAACGCTTCTTTCCCGCATTCTTTAGAGCAGTAGCCAACCTTTTTTCCTTTCAAATAAGCAGATGTAACCTGCATGGGCTTACCGCAATTTTTGCAGGGCATTTCAGCCCTGTTATACATTGGGTTTTTGCTGCCAGTGAGTTTTTTCCTAAAACCATCACGGCAATCAATAGAGCAAAAAACTCTCTGTTTAATATGAGGCCGAGTGGCAAAAGTTTCACCGCAATTTTTGCATTGATGCTCAGCATATTCTTTTCTTCGTCCTCTTCCGTTATGCCCCGAAATAAATCTTTTTCCTTTATTGGTTTGTCCTCCACATCCGCATTCACAAAATCCATTTTGCATATATGAAAGAAAATACAAAAAAACGAGAAATGTCAAATCTTATTATCGAGCATTTAAAGCCTTCGGATTTGTGCCCGTATGCCCGTAATGCAAAACGGCACGACCCTGCTCAAATTTCAAAGTTGTGTGGATCAATCCGCGAGTTCGGCTTTAACAACCCCGTCTTGATCGACGCCGACAACGGCATCATCGCCGGTCACGGCCGCGTCCTCGCCGCCCAATCCCTCGGCTTGGAAAAAATCCCCTGCATCCGCCTCGGCCACCTCACCGACACGCAGCGCCGAGCCTACATCCTCGCCGACAACCGCCTCGCCGAGATCGGCGGCGGGTGGGATGAGGAAATGCTCAAGCTGGAACTTGCGGATCTCGCGGCCTTGGATGTCGATGTCGCTGAGATCGGCTTCGGTGCCGAAGACCTCGCCGACTTGGAAATCGAAGACGAGGCCGAGACCTCAGACGCCGAACCCCAGATCGACAAAGCCGAAGAACTCCGCGCCAAGTGGGGCGTCGAGCCTGGGCAACTTTGGGAGCTTGGCGACCATCGGTTGCTGTGCGGGGATTCGCGTCTTAAAAAATCAACGGAAGTTCTTATGGGGGGGGGTGTTGCTGACATGGTTATTACCGACCCTCCTTATGGTGTCGCTTATGTCGGGAAAACAAAAGACGCACTCAAGGTTGAAAACGATGATGTGGATGAAAAAACCCTCGCTGAGATGTGCAAGGATTGGTTTGACCGCGCCGATGAAGTTTCGAGGGACGGAGCATATTGGGTTGCAACGGTCCCGGCGGGACCGTTGCATGGGGTTTTCTTTTTCGACTGGAAGCAACGCGGCATCCTTCGGCAGGTCATGGTGTGGAACAAGGATTCGATGGTGCTTGGCCACAGCGAGTATCACTACAAACACGAGCCGATTCTTTTTGGATGGAAGCCCGGCGACCGATTAAAGAACGCCGACCGAACCAAGACGACCGTTTGGGATTTCCCAAGACCCAAAGCCTCCCGCGAGCACCCAACGATGAAGCCGGTTGAGATGTGGTGCTACGCAATCCAAAACCACACGCGCCCGAAGGACACGGTTTACGATCCATTCAGCGGCAGCGGCACCACGATCATTGCCTGCGAGCAACTTGGGAGGAAGGCACGCGCCATCGAAATCTCGCCCGCCTATTGTGCTGTGGCAATCGAGCGGTGGTCAACGGCTACCGGAAAAACGCCCCGCCGCATTTCGTAAAATAGACGCTCTTTGTTTTATGGACGCATCTGAAAATTTTAAAGAGCAGGGTCTGCACAATTTGCTTTTCCCGCGACCAGTGATTACCCCTCCGCACTTGTCGCATGCGATTCGTTTTGCGCCGCGCTTATTCATGGGCAAGCCGCCGTGTTCTATTTTATGGCATGGAGAGCACAGAGTTATCCCGTTGCAAACCTCAAAAGCCAAATGAGGATAAATCGACCAAGGCTTAATGTGGTGAGCGTGAAGCGCAGATATTGCGCCGCATTTCTGGCAGGAGTAATTGTCGCGATGAAAAACAAGTTTGCGCCATTGCTTGTATTTCCAAAGTCGTCGGCTGTTGGCGCAGGTTGTCGATGCGTCTTTCCTCATGGACTTGTAGCGACAATCTCGACCGCAAAATTTAATGCCCAAATGACCAGACTTTGGAGAAAACAATGTGCCGCAGTGTTGGCACTCAAGAAGCGTGCGCTTTCTTTTTTTTGCCGCATGCTTGGAACGACACGCCGTGGAGCATGTCTGAACAATGGCTCTTGCACCGAACCTTCTGCGAAAGCGGCTTCCACAAATTACGCAATTCGCATGATGGCACGGCTCGCAATACGTCCCACGCGGATTCGTCGTGGAAAACGCCACCCCACACAGCGGGCATTCGCGCTGTCTTTTTGTCACGGGCGGCTTGTTCATTGGGACAAGTATATCCTGTTTCCAAGTAAATGCAACCTCCAACGCTGGGCAGACGCCACCGGCAAAGAACCCAAGCGCCTCGCATGACCCCCGCCGCCGAAGCCTTGCGCGAGCATCTGCGCGCCATCTACGCCCCGATCGACCGGCGCACCGTCACCGAGTGGTGCGCTGACGAGGTGGTCTTGAGCGAACGGCAAACGCAGATGCCGGGGAACTTCAGCACGCGCATGACGCCCTACCTCCGCGAGCCGCTCGAGTGTTTCGGCGATGTCGATGTTTCCGACCTCGTGCTTGTATTCGGAACGCAGACCGGCAAGACCACGATGGTCCAGGCAGGCACGGCGTGGAGGATTTGCAACAAGCCCCAGCCGGTCGTGTGGGTGATGCCCACCGAGGGACTCGCCCGCAGTTTCAGCGAGACGCGCTGGCTCCCGCTCTTCGAAGACAGCGCCACTCTCGCCGCCCAGAAGCCCGCGGACCGGCACCGCTTCAAAAACCTCGAGCAACATTTTTCGCGGTGCTCGCTCGTCTTCGTCGGGTCGAACTCCCCGGCCAACCTCGCCAGCCGCCCCGCCGGTCTCCTGCTCATGGACGAGGTGGACAAATTCGCCCGCGAGACCGACCAAGAAACCTCCGCCCTCTTCCTCGCAGAGAACCGCACGAAGTCCTTCGTAGGCGCGCTCCGCGTCAAGACCTCCACACCCACCACGCCCGACGGCGCAATCTGGCAGGAATACCAGAAAGGCACGCAGGAGAAATTCATGCTCGAATGCCCGCACTGCCACGACCGCATCGAACTCCTCTGGGAGCAAGTGAAGTGGGACACCGAGGCGAAGACCGCCGGCAAGTGGAACATGGCCCGCGTCGAAGAGTCCGCACGCTACATTTGCCAGCGATGCGGCGGCGAGTGGAACGACGGCCAGAAAATCGAAGCCCTTCAAGGCGGCATCTGGCAAGCCACCAACCCCGCCGCGCAACGCGGATTCCGATCCTTCCACCTGAACAGCCTCTACGCCCCGTGGCGCTCCTGCACCTTCGGCGCGCTCGCCGTGAAATTCCTCCGCGACAAAGACACGCTCAACGGCCTCCAAGATTTCACCAACTCCACAATGGCCATGCCGTGGGAGCAGATCGAAACCAGCATCGGCGACGCCAACATCCTCGCCCTCCGTGGTGACTACACGCGCGGCACCTGCCCCATCGAACCCGCGCATGTCGTCACCTGCGCCGACATCGGCCAGGACAAACAGCACTGGGCCACCGTTGCATTCGATACGACCGGCCAGAGCTTCGTCCTAGACTACGGAACAACGCTCACCATCGAAGACCTCCTCGCCGATTCACCCCGCCGCGTCTACCGCACACCGAGCGGGCAGGAGGTCCGCCCCGAGTGCGGCCTCATGGATTCCGGCTTCGCCACCTTCCGCGTTTACACCGCCTGCCAAATGAGCGGCGGATTCTGGCACGCCGCCAAAGGCTCCGGCGCAACCTTCGGCAGCCGCATCGGCCGCACCGTCATCGATGACTTCCCCGGCGTCGTGCTCTACACCTTCGTCGACCACGCCATCAAGACCGAGCTTTTCATCGACCGCATCCGCAACGGCAAGCCCCCGCTCGCCATCCCCCGCGACACCGGCGAAGACTTCCTTCGCGGCATGAGCGGCCAGCGCCTCGTCCCCCGCAAGACCGCAACCGGGCAAGAGTTCGTGTGGAAATCCGTGGCGCAAGATCACTACATGGACGCCGTGAAACTCTGCCACATCGCCTGGCACATTTTGAAAAACTGACCATTTTCGCAGCGTCACGAAAACAGTCCCCACCCGCCGCGCTTGTGTTCATGCGGCTCCGCAAGCCCAAAAAACTTTTTTCACTTTTTTGAAAAAAAGTTGTTGACGAGATTTCAAGAGCGTGCGAGAGTGTCCACAGATCGAAGGCACAACGCCGGAGACAAAAACGAAAAACCAAACCAAAAAATGAAAATCGAAAACGCAATCAAGAAGCTCAACAAAGAAGGATTCACAGTTACTGAAGCCAACGGCTTTTACTCCGCAAAAAAAAGCGGTTGCAAAAAGTTGGTTGAGTTTCACCGGAACGGACGAAGTGACGAAGCCACTTGCATCGGATACCGCCGCGAAAACCACCACAGCGACAGCATGACCGACTATTGCGCAACTTTCTTCTGCGACAGCCTCGCACGCGCTATCAAACTCGCCCTTGCCTAACTCCCTCCCGGCGCGGGTTCGATCCCCGCGCCAACCTTGACCAACCAAACCCAAAAACAGACA
Source organism: Verrucomicrobiota bacterium (assembly GCA_018970255.1). Lineage (GTDB taxonomy): Bacteria > Verrucomicrobiota > Verrucomicrobiia > Chthoniobacterales > Terrimicrobiaceae > UBA967. The sequence continues at coordinate 5,620 of JAGWWS010000019.1, forward strand.
ACCAAAAGAAAGAACCGAAAAAATGAAAATCACGATCCGCGGAACCACCGACTCCCTCGACCCCAACAACACCTGCAACAACCCCAAGCAATCGCTCGCAAACTACAACGCCGAACTCGACGCGGCCATCTTGGCCGAATACCCAAACGCCGAAATCATCCACGAAAATATCGACGATTGCTCGGGAATTGTTGTGGTCGGTCAAACCGACGAAGAGCGCGCTGTCGAAGATGAAATCCGCGATTTCGTCCAACGCACCGGCGAAGACATTTACGCCGCCGGAAACTTTTGGGAGCCCCCCTTCCAACTCACGCGCACCGTCAGCAGCACCGGACCGGTTTACCGTGGCCAGCGGCGCGAATGGCGCGTTGAGGTTGCCGCCGACCTCAACTCATTCCAGGTCATTAACGACAATAGCGACTCCGACACATTCGAGCGCACCGGCGAGAATTTTGAGGAATCGCACTCCGCTGGAGTCACTGAAGACTGGACCCAATCCGACTTTCAAATCGTCATCAACGAAATCAACCGCCTCCAAAAATGAAATCAGCAGTCTACGAAGTAACCGGATGTATCGGCTCACAAAAATTCCGCGAGCGTTCGGAATACGACACCATGCGCGAAGCGAAAGCAGAAGCGAAGCGTCTTAATAACCACCGTGCAGGAATGCAGGGGAAGTCCCTGCGTGAATTCATGGACGACCTAAATGACGAAGGCAAATTTTTCGCAGGGAAAGCAGGCAACAATGGAGCGCCACTTCAACGATGAGCAAGCCCACCACCCACGGCGGCCCGCGCAAAGGCGCCGGCCGCAAAGTCGGCAGCAAAAACAAAAACGCCAAAGGCCGCACCGCCGTCACCCGCAGCGTCTCCATGCAACCCGAGTCCTGGCAAAAGCTCGACCGCGACCGCGGCACCCTCTCCCGCGGCAAATACATCGAGTCCCGCCTTTGACTCCCCCGCCCAGAATGCCGGCGGGGCATCGAGGGCGGTGCGCCACTCAGTCGTAGCCTGGGGCGGGTGACACGGCGGGACTCCGCGACCCTTACTCGGCTGAAACAACCCGAGGAAGCGCATCAGGCAACCGAGCGACCTGGACCCCGTCGGCCCAACTCACAAGCAATCCTTTCAAGTTCCCCCTCCGTGTTCTCCGTGTCCTCTGTGTCCTCTGTGGTCAATCCCCTCGTTTGATTTTTTGACTCCCGCCCCTCGGGCATGGAGTCCCTAAAACTTTCCGGCATCAAATCCTTCCTCCGCCGCACCAAGACCACGGCGGAACTGGAAGCTCTCGCCGCGTCCACATTCGCCAGCGCCACCGAGGAAGTCACCATCACCTCCATCGGCACCGAGGGAACATCCTCCTCTGGTCAAATATCCATGCCGAAGTGGCTCCTCCTCGAAGCCATCGAAGACCTCCTCGCCGAAGGCACCCACGGCCGCCAGCTTTTCGCCATCGCAGACCGCTCCCGCTACGGCACCGCTGTTTGACACGCGCCCTGTGGCGTGTCCGCGAAAATCAAAAAATCAAGTTGGGGCGGCTCCCGCCCCGGAGCAGGCCGCCCGCGCAATCCCAGCGCCGTCACAAACGCCCAAGCCGCCGCCTTCGAAGCCGCCCAGCCCTCGCTGAACCGCGGGCTCATCTGGATCCCCACCACCGACCCCAAGCGCGAACTCACCGCCTACACCCGCCTCGAAATCCTCCGCCTCGCCCGCTGGCTCTACAACAACGCCCCCCAAGCCACCTACATCGTCGAGCACCTCGCCCAGCGCGCCATCGGCACCGGCATCGTCGTCCAGCCGAAAACCTCGAACCTCGCTTGGAACAAAAAAGTCGACCAGTATTTTGAAGACCGCAACTGCGCCGAAGCATGGGCATTCGATGCCGGCGCGCAGGTAAATTTTTACACCGCGCAATCTCTCATCCTCCGCCAAGTCGCCATCGACGGCGACTTCTTCGCGCAGTTCCTGAAAACCAAAGAAGGCGCCGCCCGCGTCCGCTTCATCGGCGGCGAAGCCATCGGCGGCATCGGCACAGGGGACCAGAATTCCCACGACGGCGTGCAGCTCGACCGCTTCGGCGCCCCCACCGCCTACGCGCTCAACCTCCCAGAAAACCAAACTCAAAAAATCCCGGCAGATCAAATCCTGCACTTCCGCCACATCCGCCGCCATGCCCAGCCCCGCGGCGTCTCCTGGTTCCACTCCGCCGTCGCAAACCTCCGCGACATCTCCGAAATCAATGGCTTCGTGAAGGGCGCTTACAAAGCGGGCGCCCAGATCGGCTACATGGTCACGAGCACCGAAGTCGCCAAGATCGGCCTCGGCGTCGGGCGCAAATCCACCACCAACGAAGTCGGAGACCTCACCACCAGCGACCTCCCGAACGGCGTCCTCCTCCCCCGCCTTAAGCCCGGCGAAAAACTCGAAGCCTTCAAAAACGACATCCCCGGCCAGACCTACGAAGCCGTGATGCGCGCCCTCCGCTCCGATGTCGCTTTCGCCATCGGCCTCCCGCCCGAAGCCATGATGGTCAATGTCGGCCTCGCAGGCACCGAGCAACGCGCCGTTCTCGAAGTGACCCAGAATTTCCTCGAGCGCCTTCAGCAGCAGGTCATCGATCAGTTTTGCCGACCTTTTTACAAGTATTGGTTGTGGCACGAAATGCTCGCCGGGCGCCTCGAATACCCCGGCGACGACTGGTGGCGCCACGAATGGCTCGCCCCGAAAAAGATCACCGTGGACAGCGGGCGCGACGCCCGCGCCTACAGCGAGCAACTCGACAAGGGCCACCTCTCGCCCACCCGCTTCTATAACATGCAAGGACTTAGAGCGGAAGAAGAGGAGGAGGATGTGATCCAGACCTACCTCCGCCGGAAACAAAAATGCGAAGCCCTCGGCCTCGATGTCGAAAAGGTCTTCCCAAACACCCTCCGCAACGCCGCAGCCGCCCAGCAACCCGCCGAAGACACGCAGGACGACGAAGACGACGACGAAGACGACGACGAAGGGGACGAGGCAATTCCAACCGCTCCAACCAATGGCCGTTGAACTCCAGCCCACCGAAGCCATGGCGGAAGAAGCCGAGCGCGGCCTCGCCTGGCGCGAAGAGTTCAACCGCGGCGGCACCGCCGTGGGCGTCGCCCGCGCCCGCGACATCAAAAACCGCAAGAACCTCTCCGAAGACACCGTCCGCCGCATGAAGTCCTACTTCGCCCGGCACGAAGTGGACAAAGAAGCCGAGGGATTCAGCCCAGGCGAAGACGGCTACCCATCCGCCGGCCGCATCGCATGGGCGCTCTGGGGCGGAGACCCCGGCCAATCTTGGGCAAACGAACGCGTCCGCCAACTTGACAACAACGACTCACAAAACAAACCCATGAACCAACAACCCACCCACAAATTCTATGCTCTGGAAAAAACCGGCGACGGCGAAACCACCATCCACCTGTATGACGAGGTCGGTGCTTTCGGCGCAGGCAGCAAAGACTTTCTCGCCGACCTCGGAAAACTCGACGGCCAGCACATCCATCTCCGCATCAATTCGCCCGGCGGGTCTGTCATCGAAGGCACCGCCATTTACAACGCCCTCCGCCGCCACCAAGGCGGGTTGACGGTTCACATCGACGCTCTGGCCGCGAGTATGGCGAGCGTCATCGCCATGTCGGGCAACCCGGTCTACATGGCGGACAACGCCCTCATGATGATCCACAACCCGTGGACCGTGAGCGCAGGCGACAGCGACCAGCTCCGCCGCGAAGCAGACCTCCTCGACAAACTCAAATCCACCCTCGTCAACGCCTACAAGCGCAAGAGCGGCATGGATGAGGAAGAGATCGCCGACATGATGGACAAGGAAACCTGGCTCGACGCCGTGGAAGCCGTCGCCCTCGGTTTCGCCGATGCCATCGAAGAAGGCGTGGCCGCCGCAGCCACCGCCACCCCCGAGCAACTCCGCGCCCGATTTGACACTTTTGCAAAGGGCATGACAGCAGAAACACCCGCACCCGAAGCCCCGGAGGTCCAAGCCCCCGCCATCGAAACCGATTCCGCTCCCGCAGCCGCGCAGCCCGAAGCCCCCGCCGCCAGCGAAAACGCACCCGCCGCATCGCCCGAGCAAGAAGCGCCCGCCGCAGAAGAGCCGCCTGCCGAGCCGCAGGCCAAAGTCTCCACCGCCGTTGACGCCATCCTGGCGAAATACAACGACGCCCTCGCCGAGCGCGACGCCGCACTCGCCGAATCCTCCGCCTACCGCTCGAAATTCGAAGCCCTCTCCACCGAGGTCGAAAACCTCCGCGCCAGCCTCGCAAAAGACCGCGAAGACCTCGAGCGCCTCCAGCGCTCTTTCGCCCTCGCCCCGGCACGCGAAATCCCGGAAATCACCGAAGCGGAAACCGCCGCTTCCATCTGGGACCAATGGAAGAACTCCACCGGCGCGGAAAAAACCAAAATCTTCCGCGCACACCGCAAGACCCTCGAAGCCTTCGAGCGCTCCCAAAAAATTTGACAGACCGTCAATCCACGAAACCCACAACCACCTAAACCAACCACCACCACACCACCATGGCCACCACCATCAGCTCCGAACTCAAACTGAATGTCGTCCTCGACAGCGCCCTCGTCGCGCTCCGCGAGGCGCTTCTTCCGCTCAACTCCTTCTCGACTGTCTACAACAGCGTTCCGCTCAAAGGCACCGACAAGATCGCCGTCCCCTTCTTCCCGTTGGCGACTGACGCGACGAGCGATTTCAACGGCACCTATGCGTTCAACGACACGAACGCCATCAACTCCCGCGAGATCACGATCAACAAGCGCAAATACCAGTCGCTCTCGTTCACCAGCGCGGAACTCGCCCGCCAGCCCTACTTCAACCCCGAGCAACTCGGCTTCCAAAAAGGCCGCAAGCTCGCCGAAGACATCCTCCGCGATGTCCTCTCCGTCGTCACCGCGGCGAACTACGGCACCGCCATCCACACCGGCCTCGCCTCCGCGTTTGATTCGGACGACATGATCACCATCAAGACCGCCCTCGATGTCGCCAAGTGGCCCAAGACCAGCCGCACCATGATCCTCGACAACGCCTACGAAGGCGCGCTCCTCAAGGATGCCGGCATCAAAAACGCCGCCGCAGTCGGCAGCGCGAGCGCCATCCAGAATGGCCGCCTCCCGCAGATCGCAGGCTTCGATGTCATCGGCACGAACCTCATCCCCGGCAACAGCCAAAACCTCGTCGGCATGGTCGCGCTCCCCGAGGCGATCCTGGTTGCCTTCTCGCCCGTGCAGCCCGCGCCCGGCGTCCGCAACAACCTCACCGCCTACGAGTCCGCCACTGACCCCGAGACCGGCCTCACCATCGAGTATCGCTCCTGGGGCGATCCCGACACGGACACCGAGAAGAGCGTCATGGAAGTCAACTACGGCTTCGCCAAAGGCCACGAGGCCGCCCTCAAGCGCATCGTCTCGGCCTAAGCCCCATGCGCCTCGGCATCACACTCAACCGCATCGGCAACGCTTGGCAGGTCACGCACCTGCCGAGCGTCCCGCTCGCAGACCAACTCGCCGACTTCAAAGCCAAGCAAGTCGCCGGCGGGTTCACTGCCGACGAGACCCTCGTCGTCAGCCTCAGCGACACGCTCAAGCGCCACGCGAAAAAAGCCAGCGCCCCCGAGCCCGTCGTTGAAGGGGAAGAGTCACCCAAAGCCAAAAAGAAAAGCTAACTCGCGCGCCTCACTCCGCGCCCAGCGCCCGGTGGTTTTGCTCATTTTCCACCGGGCGCTTTCTTTTTTTGACACCCCGCCTCCAGCGTGACCGCCGCCGCCGTTGAATCCTTCCGCCACCGCTCCGCCACTGTGGCGCACCACGCCCACGGCGTCCCCGTCACCTTCCGCGGCCAGGAGGTGCGCGCCATCCTCTCCCCCATCGCCATCGGGCTCGACCTCGAAACCGGCGGGCTCCGCCAGGGCGGCGAATTCCGCTGCCGCTTCCTCGCCTCCTCCCTCGCCTCCGCCCCCCGCCGCGGCGAGCAGATCGCCTTCGGCGGGCGCACCTACATGGTGATGGAGGTGCACCAGCTCCCGCACTCCGGCACCGAGCATGTCTGCACCATAGCCCCCGGCTCCCGCCAATGAACCTCGCCATCGAAGCCGCCCTCGCCTCCTGGCTCCGCTCCCTCGACCCCTTCGAAGGCCTCGCCATCCACACCGGGCAATCCAACGAAGAAATCCCCGGCGACGCCTCCGCCCTCGTCGTCGCCTGCGATACCAGCGAAGCCGTCGGCGGCCAGCTCCACCGCGCCACCGCCAGCATCCTCCTCACCACCCCGGCAGTCCTCGACATCGAGCACCACACCGCCCTGGCCGCCGCCCTCCGCACCGCCGTTTACTCCCCCACGGCATTGGACGCCGCCTTTGCCCCCGCCGTCCTGCACGGCGCCGTGCTCCTCAGTTTCTCCGAAACGCAGGCCTCAGACCGCTGGCTTACCACCGCCCAGCTGGTCCTCGGCATCGCCGGGATTTGACACCGGCACACACACGAAACCCAACCACCACCACCACCATGCCAGCCACCATCTACAAAGCCTCCACTGTCTCCTCGGTCGAATTCGGCGCGCCCAGCGTCACCGGCCTCGTCGTCAACTCCTTCTCCCGCTCCCGCAGCGCCGACAAGGTGGAACTCAAGGACAACGACGGCGATGTCGTCGCAGTCGCCATCCCGCCCACCATTGGCGAACTCACCATCGAAGGCGTCGTCAACGGCCTTACCCCGCCCACCGTCGGCGGCACGCTCTCCCTCACCGGCATCAGCACCACCGGCACCGTGATCGTGAACTCCGTCGAGGAGACCGCCACCAACGAAGGATTCAAGACGATCTCCATCAATGCCTCGGAATACGACGGCACGATGACCGCCGCGTCCTAATCCACCACACACCCACCGCCGCCTCGGCTCCCCGGCGAAAATAGGGAGCCGTCACAGAAATTTTGCAAAACCCGCTCAACCTCTTCCACACCGCTTCTATGCCGCTCGCCGCGGCACTCGTCACCCTCGGCTGGGACTTCTACGCCGAGGAACCCATCACCCGCCTGGTGGACGAGCACGGCAAGGAAACCGTGAAATTCTGGTTCCACGCCGCGCACCCCACCACCGGCGAGAGCGCCTTCGCCACCTTCGAGAAATTCGACAAGCACGCCGAGGTCTTCGCCGCCGAGCATCCCGAGCACCCGCTGAACTACATCCGCGCCGCGCTCCTGAACCGCAACGAACTCGTCGGCCTCGTCAAAAAAACCCACCGCCTCGTCACCATCGCCCGCAACGGCAAGCGCATCGCCATCTCCGAACGCGCCGATGCCGAAACCAAGAAAAAATTCAGCCGCTTCCTCTAACCTCCCCCACTGAAAACTGAACCCTGAAAACTAAAAACTAAAATGGAAACCACCGACCTCCTCACCGACGACGAAGCCCTCCGCGAGACCGCCATGACCAGCGGCCCGCAAAAATGCTCCCGCTGGGAAATGCGCCCCACCGCCGCCCTCGAAATCTCCTGGATGCAGCGCAACAAAATCCTCTCCCCCGAGATGGACATCCTCTGGCGCTCCGCCGGGTTCGCCTTCATCCACTCCTCGCCAAAGCCCACCGTGCGCGCCGTCGTGAACGACCACGCCCGCTTCGTCGCCGCCGTGGACGAGTGGCTGGACAAAAACAACCCCACCCCGAACGACATCGCCGCCCTGCAAAAGCTCTGCCTCGAGCGCACGAACCAATACTTCGCCAGCTTCAGCGAAACCCCCGCAGGCAACCCAGGGAACCCCGCGGGAAACTGAGCAGCCCCGGCTGGCTCGCAGGCTATGTCTACCGCATCGCCAAGATCACCGGCTGGGGCTTCCGCGAAATCCTGGAGGACCTCCCCTTCGCTGCAGGGCTCCAGATCATCCACGCCGACGACACCGCCCACGGCCGCCGCCGCCCATGGACACGCAACCGCCGCGCCACCGATTTTGACTCCTTGGCGGAAATAGACGCCGCCATCGCAAGAATTCGATAAATGCCAAAAAAATCCGCCAGCATCCAAGTCGTCGCCAGCGATTTCACCCGCGCCATGCGTGAACTCGCCCAGATGACCGGCGTCTCCTTCGGCGAAATCATCCGCGCCGAGACGAAGTCCATCCTCGAAGCCGCCTCCCGCAAGACCGCCGCCGCCCAAGTAAAACTAATCGAATCCCGCGCCCGCGAAAAAGTCGCCCGCACCCACAATGGCAAAACCTACCTCATGAACGGCTCCGCCCACGCCCCCCGCGGCTGGCGCCTCCCCGACGAAGTCTGGCGCGCCATCCAAGACCAAATCAAAACCGGCATCAGCCGCCGCAAAGCCGCCCGCGGCCTCTCTAAAAAATCATGGCTACAAGCCGCGCAAAACCTCGGCATCGAAATTTCCGTCCCAGGCTATGTCGCCAAAGCCACCACCCCCACCGGCGACTACCCCGAAAACGCCACAGGCCAGGAAATCACCAAAGGCCGCAATTTTTTTATCCAGATCACAAACGCCCGCACCTACTCCCCCAGCGTCTTCGACTCCATCCGCGCCGCCCTTCGCGGTCGCACGAATTTTTTTAAGAAAAACCTCCGCCTCGGCGTTTTCCAAAAAACCTCCGAGATTGCCCGGAAATACCCTGGCTTAAAAGTCGCCTGACCCCATGGCCGAAGGAAACGCCATCTCCGTAAAAATCGGCGCCGAGACAGACGGCATCGAGCAAGGTCTTCGCTCCATACAAAGCTCCCTCGGTCGCCTGGAGAACTCCAGCAAGCAAAGCGGCGACATCTTTGACGCCAGCTTTGGAAAGATTGCCGGAGCCACCGCCGTCGGCCAGCTCGCCGTCAAAGCCTTCACCGGCGTCGTCGATGCCGCCTTCGCCGGAGTCCGCAATACCGTCGCCGAGTTTGGCAACGCCCTCGACCTCGGCGGCCGCCTCTCCGATCTCTCCGGCCGCACAGGCGAGACCGCGGGCAATCTCCTACTCCTCGAACGCGCATTCGACAACTCCGGCGTCGGCGCGGAAAAAGTCGGCCAGAGCGTCAACAAGCTCCAGAAGTTCATGGAAGACGCCTCGGCAGGCGGAAAAAATCAAACCGAGGTGATGAACGCCCTCGGCCTCTCGCTCGCTGATCTGTCAGGAAAAGCCCCCACCGAGCAGATGCAAATCTTCGCCTCGCGCATCGCAGGCATCGAAGACCCCGGCAAGCGCGCAGCCCTCGCCATGGAAATCTTCGGAAAATCCGGCGGAGAGCTTTTGCCACTCCTCACAAATTTCAGCGGTGAACTCGAAACCGCCCGCGGCCAACTCGGCAGCATGACCGACATCATGGACCGCCGCGCCGCCGTATTTGATTCCGTCTCCGACAAAATCGCCATCATCAGCACAAAGTTCACCGATTTCGCCGCAGGCATCCTCGACCGCGCCATCCCCGCCCTTGATGCCATTACCGAGGGTCTCTCCCGCATCGACGCTGCCGGTGTCGGGCAAAAACTCGCCGATGCATTCCTGGGCGGCACAGGAGCCATGGCAGGCTTTCAACAAGCAGTCGATGCTTTCTCCACCGGGAATATTTCCGGCGCTCTCTCCATTCTTTGGGACTCCGTCGTGCTGCAAGCCCAGATGACGGCAAATTCCATTTACAAAAACCTCAGCGCCGCATTTGCCACGGCCGGTGATGTTCTCGGTCAAATCTTCCGCTCCGATGGTCCGGCTTTCATGACAATCATTTCCGCCTTCGATTATTTAAGCGGATACATCAAATCGACTATTGCAGGCTCTTTGGCTGATACATTTGCAAGCTTAGGCCCCGCATTTACAAACATCTCCGAAGGGCTAAGAATCGCCGCAGATGCAGGCGCGGCCTCTGCGGAACTCGCCTTGCAACGCATACCCGTCGCCGCCGGACTCGCTGCCGAAGACATCGCTGCAAAACTCGGCGCCGCTCCTGAGCTTTTCAAACAAAACCTCACCACCGCAGGCGACATCATCCCCGGTCTCACCGAAAAAGCCGCACTCTTGGCTGAAACGACCGGACAAAGCTCAGACAAAGCCGCCGCCTTCACCGCCAACCTCGGCGACGGCCGCAGAAAAATGGAAGCCCTCATCGAGGCGCAAAAGAGTTCTTACGATCAAGAAACCGCCAAAGCAGAGGCCGCCGCACAAACAAGCGTGGAGGCCCAAAAAGCCGTCCAGCTCGAGATCGACCTGAACAACGCCAAGGCCGCAGGCAACGAAGAACTCGTCAAGGAACTCGAGTCCCGCAAGCAAGCCGTCGCCGACCAGGAAAAAATCAACAAGCTCACCGAGGAATACAAAAAACTCATGCCGGAAGAAGTCGCCCGGCAAATGGCTCAGGAACTCGTCAATTCCCAAAACGCCGCCGCTGGCCTTTCAACCAACACAAAAACCTTCGCCTCCTGGCTCGACTACATCGAAGGCACCCAGCCAGAAGAGCCCGTCAAAAAAATGTCCGAAAAAGCCGCCGATGCCCGCAAGGAAATCGAAGCCTTCGGCAAATACATCGGCACCGACCTCTCCGGCATGTCCTTCCCGGACATCGCCAAAAAACTCGGCGTCGACACCCTCGGCACCACCGGCAGCGACCAGATCGACGCCATCCTCTCCCACCTCGATTCCGAACGCCAAAAACTCCAGGGCATCATCCCCGTCGACGAATCCGGCTCGAAAACAAAAATCGACGAACTCGGCACCCACCTCGAAAAGAATTTCAAAAAATCCGTCGACCTCGCCCTCAACGGCTCCGACGGCAGCAAAATCCTCTCCGAGGTCAAGACCCTCGTCTCCGGCATTAAAGACCTCGTCGCCAAAATCGAACCCAAGCTCCCCCAGCAAGCCCTCGCCTAACAAATGAGCTACACCATTTTCAGCAAATCCGCCGCCTTCCCCGTCGCCATCGGCGGATCGAAGATTGTGAAAACATTCCCCTCCGGGCTCGTCCTCGTCAGCCAGGAATACGCCGTCCCCCGCGGGCAGGAAGACACCTACGCCGCCGCCTTCGCCGTCGGCCAGCCCCTCGCCGTCGACAGCCCCGCCATCGACGGGCTCTACATCTTCCCCGAGCCCGAGTGGCGCGACAGCGGCGACGGCTTCACCCGCCTCACCGTCTCCGCCTACGGCCGCAGCAAAATGCCATCGGCAAACTCTTTTGAACGAAATTCATTCAAAAACTCTTATTTATACATGCAGAGTTTTTTCCAAGGTCCCACAAGTTCATTATTAACAACCATTTCGTCTTCCTTTCCGGCAATCAGCGACACATTCACCCAGCGCGGCGTTTTTTTATCTTCCACCCCCCCCCCGCTGCAAAAACCCACCTCCGCCGCCCCGCTCGTTTTGCCAGGTCCCGCTTTTAACACGCCACTTGTCGCAGGCACGGTAGTCACAGGCTCTACTTTCCAACACGCAGGTCAGACTTGGGAACCCATCAAAACCACACACTTGGACATTTATTTAAACGGATACACGGTCACAAATTTCGGCACCTTCTCGGAATTTGTTGTCGTTTGGGAATCTTTTGCCCAAGTCGGAGATGGATACCGGGTTGTGTAGCCATGCCTGCGAACCCTCCCATCGACTTCGAGGCACTCGCCAGATCCGGCGGCTCCCCGGCCACCGGCGGCTACCCCTACACCATCAAGGCCGCCGACCTCATGCGGAACTTCGTCTATGCCTCCTTGGATACCGACGACAGCTTGGTCGAGACCACCAGCGGCCAGGGCGGCCACCAGCAGCGTCGGCTTAAAATCAGCCCCGGCACCGCCGCCGGCCAGCTCGCCGTGTGGGACGGCTCCCGCTGGGTTCCCACCCCCACGCCCACCTCCGCAAACACCATGCTCCTTTGGAACGGCACCGCCTGGACCTCCACACCCGCCCCGCCCTCCGCCGGCACCCATGTCCTCGGCTCAGTCGCAGGTCAAATACAATGGATGGAAACAGAGGAATGCTAAGTGGCTACAATTAAAAAAAACGGAAACTTCATTCTTTTAAAAAGCGGCAAGGTGTCATGTAGTTGTTGTGCGGAGCCGTGCTGTATGTATCCGGCGCAGGCGCTGATAGACGGGCTTTATACGGTAGATGATTTGCCGGACGAGGTTCTTTTCAACGATGGATCAAGGCCGCCAACTATTTTGCAAAAAACATTAGATCCAGAATTGGTTGGAGGTGTTGGGTATCCGTGGCCTGAAGACGGCTCTGATGATGCTGGCATATATTTTATCGTTATAAATGACGGAAGCGATCCAATAACTTGGGCCTTTGGAGATGATCGCGGTGAAGGAAGTTTCCCTTGCCTTATTCAAGGAGATGGAAATCTCACTCCAAATAATAATTTATCTGAAGACCAATTCGCGGACACTTACACGATTACATATAACAGCGATATAACATGCGAAAGCGTGTCATCAACCGTTACTCGAGAATCATTGTGCGTGTGGAGGGGGATAGCTGATGATGGATCAACCATTACGCTGGAAATAGAATTTGGCAGCTTTAGCAATCTTTATGCTTGGACTACCAACGCCCCGAACTGCGGAGGTAACAAGCGGGGAATTGGAATGCCATTTGATCGATATAATAATCTCGGGAGATTAAACACTCCGCTGGGCAATTATGAGGACGAAATCACTCCAGGCTCAATAATACATACTGTCTCATGACCTGCCCACATATCACCACCACGACTAAAGAATACAACTCCTGCGCGCTCGGACTCTACGGCGGCAAGCCCAGTCACGGCACATGCCAAGTTTGCATTGCAAAAGGCCAGAACAATCCCGAATATGCTAAACAGCTTTTTGCTAAATCCGAGCGCACCCACCCCAGTGACCTCCCGCGCGTGAGCGGGTGCTGCGACAGCGCCTTGCATTACCATTAGCCTTCCACGCGGAGCCGCGCGGAAGCCTGATTTGACACTCCGTGCCGCAGTAGCGGCATGAAGTTTTTCATCGATCTCAGCAAAAAGCAGCTCATCAAGTCGGCGGCTTCGAATGTCGCCCTCGAGCGCATCGTGCTCAAGCGCCGCGACAGCCTCGCCGTCGAGGTCGTCTTCGTCAGCCGCAACTCCCTCGCCACCATGCCCGCGGGCACCACGGTCAGCGTCGCCCTCAAACGCACCTTCGCAGATACCAGCTTCCTCGCTTCGGCCTCCGGGACACCGCCCATCCTAAACCTCAACACGGTCCCCTTGGAGGCCCTCTTTACCGCCACCGCCCCCAGCGCCATCCCCGCCCTCCTCGAGATCCGCTGGACCGTGCCCGGCGAAACCACCCGCACCGCCACCCTCACCGCCGAAGTCCAGAACTCCGTCATCCTCGGCACCGAAGGCACCCCCGAAGCTGTCCCCGACCTCAAAGCCACCCAAACGGAAGCCCAAGCCGGAACGAACAACGAAAAGTGGATGACCCCGCTGCGCACCGCCCAAGCCATCGCCGCTTGGATCGCCAGCAACCTCTCCTGGTCCACCCTCACCGGGAAGCCATCCACTTTTCCGCCTTCTGCCCACACGCACGCCACCAGCGAGGTCACCGGCCTCGACCAAAATCTCGCCTCCCTCGAAGCCGCCGATGCCGCCCTGGATGCACGGATCGACTACATCTCCGCCAACCTCGACCCCGCCGCGCTCGACTCCATCGCCGAAGCCGCCGCCAGCATCAACTCGCTCCAAAACCAGCTCGACACCCACACACACACAGCCGCCGATATCACCGACTTCGCCACCGCGGTCGTCGCCGTCTCCCCGCCGGTCGATTGGAGCAGCCTCACCGGCAAGCCCACCGAGTTCCCGCCCGAGGCGCACACGCACGCCACCAGCGAGGTCACCGGCCTCCAGACCGCCCTCGACGGCAAAGTCACAGCCTTCCGTCACTCTGATACGACCATGCCCGATCTCGCGCCAGCAGCCCTCGGATTGCGAGATAATGAAGAATTCGACACTGTCGCATTACAGTGTGACGGGGGTCTACTCCCTCAAAATAATCCTTGGCAAGTTCTCTTCCCCGACCAATTCCGCGACGCCATCTCCGCCGCCGACGCCGCCTCCCTCGGCACCCTCTCCCAGCAAAACGCCGACGCCGCCGCCATCACCGGCGGCACCGCCTATTTTGACACCCTCGAAGCAGCGACCGCCCACGCCGCCGCCGAAGGCACCCTCACCATTTCCGCCACCGGGGACATCCTCGGCAGCGGCACCAACCGCATCCTTGGTTTCATCGCCGGGGGAGCAACCTACTAACACCACCACATACCACCACATGATCAACAAAACCCTCGGCATCCTTGCCATCACCCTCGCCGCCCTCGGCACCGTCAGCGCCCAGCAGGCACCCCTGCTCATCACCACCTCCCCCACGCTAGCCAGCATCCGCATGGGCCAGCCCGCCAGCCTCACCCTCAGCGTGCGCGGCGGCACCCCGCCCTACACCTGGAGCCTGGAGAGCGGCAAGCTCAACGGCCTCACCCTCACCCCCGCAGGCCAGATCATCGGCTACCCCGGCTCCCGCGACACCCTCACCATCAAAGCCGTCGCCACCGACAGCACCGCGCCCACCCGCATCTCCACCGCCCGCATCTTCAAGCTCTCCATCCTCCCCGCCCTGAGCACGAACTCCACCGGCAACTTCACCTCCAGCAACTCCACCAACTAACCCTTTCCACCAAGGAAAAACCAACCACCACAACCAAATAACACACCACTATGGCACTCCCAACTGATCCAATCCGCTTCCGCCAACGCCACCGCCTCAATGATGGCATCAACCAACCCGGCGCACCCGTCGATGGCCTCACAGCCGAGCTCACCATCGACATGCCAGGCGAAATCATCTACGCCGGTTTCGGTGACGATGGCGAAGGCAACGCCACCACCCAAGTCCCCATCGGCGGCGCAGGCCACTTCGCCACGAAAGCCTACGCCGAAGGCCTCTCCGAAGCCGTCCAGGAAAACCTCGATGCCGAAGTCAGCGCCCGCACCTCCGCCATCGACACCCTCACCAACCGTGTCGCCAATATCGAGAGCAATGTCGATCCCGAGGCCCTCGACTCGCTGACAGAAGTCGTCTCCGCCTTCCAAAGCGCGGACAACACCCTCAACGGAGCCATCACCAGCCTCGCCGAGAGCGCATCCTCTGCTTTGGCCGCCGAAGCCGCCACACGCGCTTCCGCCGATAGCGATCTCCAAGACGCCATCGACGCCGAGGCCGCCACACGCGCCTCCGCCGACACCACCCTCACTCAAAACCTCGCCTCCGAAGTCAGCGCCCGCCAATCGGCCGTCTCCGACGAAGCCGCCGCCCGCGCCGCAGCCGACCTCGTTTTGGAGACAGCCATCACCGAGGAGATCGCAGACCGCGAAGCCGCCATCTCCGCCGAAGCCGCCGCCCGTGCCGCCGCCATCAGCGCCGAGACCTCCGCTCGCACCGCAGCCGACACCGCACTCCAGACGGCCATCACCGCCGAAGAGACCGCCCGCATCGCCGCCGACTCCACCCTCACCACCGCCATTGCGGATGAGGCCACAGCCCGCGCCGCCGCCATCACCTCCGAAGCCAGCACCCGTGCCGCCGCCGACACCGCCCTGCAAACCTCCCTCACCAGCGAGGCCAGCACCCGCGCCGCAGCCGACACCGCGCTCCAGACCGCCCTCACAGCGGAAGAGACCGCCCGCATCGCCGCAGATACCGCCCTCGGCCAGCGCATCGACAATGTGTTGAGCAATGTGGACGGAGCCGCCCTCGATAGCTTGACCGAAGTCGTCACCGCCTTCCAAGCCGCCGATGCGAACTTGAACGGAGCGATCACCTCCCTGGCATCCAGCGCCTCCAGCGCCCTCGCCACCGAGACCGCCGCCCGCACCGCCGCCGATACGGCCCTCACCGCATCCATCGCCTCCGAGGCATCCACCCGCGCCACAGCCATCTCCGCCGTCGAGGCCAGCCTCGCCAGCGAAGCCAGCACCCGCGCCAGCGCCGTCAGCACCTTGGAAGCCTCCATCGCCTCCGAGACCAGCGCCCGTCAGGCCGCCATCACCGCCGTCGAGAGCAGCCTCGCCAGCGAGACATCCGCCCGCGAGAGCGCCGATAGCGATCTCTCCGGTCGCCTCGACACCGCCGAGAGCACCCTCGCCGACCACGAAACCCGGCTCGACAACGCCGAAACCACCATCGCGGGTCTCGGCACCCTCAGCACGCAGAATGCCGATGCCGTTGCAATCACTGGAGGCACTGCCACCCTCGACAGCCTCGAAGTCGGCCAGGCCAATGCTGCTGTGAACGCCGCCGCCACCATCAACGCCGATGGCAGCGCCTCGTTCACCAACCTCATCCTCTCCGGCAACCTCACCGGCTCCGGCACCTCCGTGCTCACCGGCTTCGTCATCGGAGGCCAGACCTACTAACCCGTAAATAAACCCACCGCCGGGGGCGGGAATCACCCCGCCCCCGGCACCCTTAAAAACCACCTCAACACCTAAACACACATCACTCCTATGCCAAACTACATCAAACTCGGAAACCTCCGCATCGAAATCCCAGAGCCCGCCAACAACGGAGGAGGCGGCGGTGGCGGCGGAAGCTCCAGCCTCCTCACCGGCCTCCTCGCCTTTTACAACCTGAGCGATCTCACCGATGCTTCAGGCAACGGCAACACGCTCACCAATAATGGAATCAGTTTCTCAGCCGGTAAAATTGGGAATGCTGCAAATGGCGGTTCTGGTTCCCAATATCTCACAGCCGCAAATCTGACTCTCGGCAACCTGTCTGCTTTGACGGTTACTTTTTGGACAAACCATCAAGACAAAACAGGAGGCGATCTTCTTGATGAGATTTTTGGGGCTTGGTATGGCGGATCAAATCCGTTTTTGCTTGCCTTCGGAGGATTCGGTCAGTATCAAGCCATTGGAGTCAATACCCTCGGTGTTGGGTTAAAGACCAGTTCCGGTATGAAGTTTCACTGGGACACAACTCCCCGAACAACAAATGCTTGGAGATTTGTCGCAGCTAAATTTGTTGCTGATGACGCAGTCAGCATCAAAACAAATAACGAAGCTTGGTTGTCTTCCAGTGTCTCTGGAGGGCCACTCTCTCCGCAAATACAACCTGTTCGTATCCTCGATGGCGGAGACAACCAAGGGTTGCGCTCTCCAAGCCAACTCGATGCCCTCGGTATCTGGAACCGCGCCCTCACAGACGCCGAAGTCACCGAACTCTACAACGCCGGAGCGGGCAAAGAGCACCCCTTCGCGTAACCAATGGACCTCGGGCACATACTGCCCCTCACATCCTCCGTCGCCGGGCGAACCCCGGCGGCGGACATGTGGTTGGAGAACGAGATCGCGGTCAACACCGCCGACGGCCTCCTTTTCCAAAAAATCAACGGCCAGCCCGTCGTCATCTCCCGCCGCATCCCCGCCCCGCCCCCCACCGGCACCCACACCCTCAAATCGATCGAAGGAATCCTCACATGGGTCGCCGACTAATTCTCCTCCTCACCGCCAGCCTCACGCTCGCCGCCTGCGCCCTGCCGCCCGCGCCCGAGCCGGAATTCGCGGGGGTTTACCGCAACGCCTGCCTCCCAGAGGCGATCGCCATGTCGCAGAGCCTCAAACGCCACGGCATCGAAGCGAGAGTCTTGGGCATCTACACGCCCACATGGGGCCACGCCGTCACCACCTACCTCTACCCACCGGGGCAAAACCGTTTGTGGGCCTGGGACAGCACCTGGAAATCCCTCCGCCTCCGCGCTTGGACGAACGACGCCGACTCCATCGCCCGCGCCTGGCTCGCCTCCACCCACCCCGGCACCCAGCTCCGCACCGCCACTTTTCTTGACCAATGAGCTACGAAACCGTCCGCAACAAACCTGGCGTGCGAATGTCCATCGGCGAAGCCATCGCCGCCCTCGCCCTGGTCTGCACCATCTTCGGCTTGAGCCAGTCCCTTTTCATCCTGCCCGAAAAGGTCCGCGCCGTCGAAGTCCTCAACGAAAAGCAAGACCAGCGCATCATGGGCATGGAAGCCCTCGCCGCCGAGCGCGCCGAAACCCTCGCCCGCATCGACGAGCGCACCAAGCGCATCGAAGCCGCGCTCACCCCCCGGTAGTCTTTTGACACCCGCCGGAGAGTGATGAAACTCATCCTCGCCCGGCTCAAAGAGCCCTCCACCATCCGCGGCCTCGCCATCCTCCTCGGCCTGGCCGGCATCAACCTCGAGCCCTCCCAGGTCAACGCCATCAGCGCGGCCACGGTCGCAGTCCTCGGCCTCGTCGAGGTCTTCCGCAAAGAAAAAAAATGAGGTCCCTGCTCGGCACCCTCCTCGCCGCAGCCTTCCTTGCCCTCGCCCTCGCATTCCTCACCGGCTGCGAAACCCTGCGCGTCGGCTTCACCACCGACTTCGGCACCTTCAGCTACGAGCTTCCCAAGCCCCGCCCCGGCAAATGATCTTCGCCTGGCTTCAACGCATTTTTGGAGGGACGCCCTCCGTGGCGTCCGCCAAGCCCCGCACCACCCCGCCGCCGCCCGCCCCGCCCACCGCGCACCCTGCGCCCCCTGCGCAATCCCCCATCCGCCATCCGTCCTCGGCGGCCACGCCGCCCCACTACCAGCAAACCAACAAACGCACGCCGAACCTCAGCCCCGGCCGCACCATTAAGCCCACCCACATCATCCTCCACCACACCGACGGCGCCTACGCCGGATCCGTCGCCTGGTGCCTGGACCCCGTCAGCCGCGTCAGCTACCACTGCATAGTTTCGCAGCTCGGCAAACGCACCGTCCTCGCCCTCCCCACCCAGCGCACCTGGCACGCAGGCAAATCCTCTTGGCAAGGCCGCCCCGACGCCAACTCCTGGTCCATCGGCATCGCCTTTGAAGGCAACACCTACATCAGCCCCCCCAGCCCCGCCGCCATCCTCTCCGCCGTCGAATACCTCCTCCCCATCATCGAAGACCACAAAATCCCATTGGCAAACCTCCTCCGCCACGCCGATGTCGCGCCCGGGCGCAAAGACGATTGCAGCCCCGCCGCCCACCTCGCCCTGGTGACCGCCCTCAAGCGCATCGTTTGACACCCGCACCCTCATCGCATGCCCACCACCAGCCGCCGCAGCCTGGTTGAAATAGTCAACGCGAGCAAAGTCACCGCCGCAGAAAGCGACGCCGCCCAAGCCCGCGCCCAACTCGAAGCCGAGCGCCGCGCCCACGCCGAAACCGTCAAAGCCCTCGAGCGTTCCCGCTTCGCCAAAGCCCCAAAAAAAATCACCCCCGCCACCTCCAAAGCAGGCACCGGCGACATCGTCGAAGTCATCTTCAGCGATGTCCACGGCAACAAGCACGACCCCGCCGCCATGGCCGCCCTCCTCGGCGACCTGAAAACCCTCTCGCCCGACCGCATCATCATCGGCGGCGACTTCATTGACTGCGGCGGGTTCCTCGCCGAGCACCACACCCTCGGCTATGTCGCCGAAACCGAAGACAGCTACGAAGACGATGTCGCCGTCTCGAACTCCCTCCTCGACCAAATCCTCCACGCCGCCAGCCCCAAGGAAGCCCACTACATCGAAGGCAACCACGAATGGCGCGTCGAACGCTGGGCACTCACCCAACGCCTCGCCCACCACAAAGATGTCGACCTCCTCCGCCGCACCTTCTGCCCCGAGCATGTCCTCCGGCTCAAAGACCGCGGCATCCGCTACTACCGCCAGGGCCAAATGCACGGCGACTGCGACACCCCCGGCTGGGTGAAATTCGACAAAGCCTTTTTCGTCCACAAGATCAGCAACGCCCGCGACGCCGCCGGCCAAGCCATGGCCAAAGCCGCCGCAAACATCGTCTTCTTCGACACCCACCGCGCCGCCTTCAAGCCCATGCACCTCCCCGGCGTCGGCCTCATCAGCGCGTGGAACCCCGGCTGCCTCTGCAAACGCCAGCCCCTCTACGCCAACACCCGCCCCACCGAGTGGACCCACGGCTACCTCGTCCGCTTCATCAGCCGCCGCACCGGAAATTTCCAAATGACGAACATCACCATCAACGAAGGCACCTCCTACGCCAGCCTCCTCCTCAAAAGCAAAGCCCCGTGAAAACCTTCGCCGCCATCGTCACCAAGCACAAAGCCGCCAAGCACCGCATCCCCGCCGGGCAAGGTTGGAAGACCCGCCAGCAAGTCGCCCGCGAACTCGGCGTCAACGCCCGCGACCTCCGCGGCCACCTCGCCGACGCCCTCGCCGCAAAAGACATCGAGGAAAAAAAATTTAGCGAGTGGGACGCCGCCGCCATGAAAGCCGTCCCAGTCACCTGTTATCGCATCGTCGAAAAGCCCGAAGGCAAATCCCCCGCCAAATCCGCCAAGCCCGGCAAACCCGGCGACGACCTCACCACCGCCATCCGCGCCGCCCACGCCCGGCACCCCCACTTGAGCGCCAGCCGCCTCCGCGAATACATCCCCAAGCGCCACCGCCACGCCTGCACCGCCGACCAAGTCGCCGCCATCCTCGGCAAATAGCGCCATGCCCGCGCGCCAAAAAACCGCCCGAGTAAAAATCCGCGGCCAGCACTGGCGCATTGTGGTCAAAAAACTCCCCCCCCGCCGCGTCGGCAAAGATTATCTTTCCATGCACGGCGAGTGCGAATACGCCACCCGCACCATCTACCTCAACCCCGACTTCAACCCCCACAGAACCTTGTTGCACGAAGTCCTCCACGCCGCCCTCCCCGACCTCGAGGAACTCACCATCCTCCAGGTCGAAGAAGCCCTCGCCGACTCCATCGCCGCCCTCGCCCGCATCACCCAAAAAAAGCACGATTAAACGCGACTCGGGCAACAACGGGCAACAGATTCGCAACCATTTGAAAATCAAATAGCCGATAGCGACTCAAAATCGCGTTTCTAACGAAGTGTGGGTTCGAGCCCCTCCGCCGGCAAAACCCCTTCTATGGATGCCCGCAGAAGCCCATGAACACTGGCTCTGCGGGCTTTTTGTTGTCTGAAAAAAAACGGCAATAAAAGGCACAAACAGGAAAAAAATAGTTGAGAAATCGGGCAACACGGGCAACAAGTTGGGCAACAGACCAGATGTCGTTCTTTGTTTCCCATTACCCAGCACGCCCGAAAACCCCTTGGAAACTGGAAATCCGAGCCGCAACCGCGGGCCGGCGCGTCCGAAAATTCTATGCCGCGGAAGCCGAAGCTTTCTCAGAGGGCCGCAGGCTTTGCGAACAGATCAAGGCGAAGGGCGCCGACTCGCTCAAGACCCCCGAAGGCATGGCCGTGGAGCGCGCCGTGCGAATGTTCAACAGCCAGTTCCAGGACTACTCGAAGAGCCATTCCGAAAAGGTGGAAAAAGTCACGCGGTGGATCGCCAGGGATTTCAAGGGACCGCTGGAATCCGTCACGCCAGTGCGTTGCCTGGAATGGTTCCGGTCGATTGCCGGGTCCTCCACCAGCCGCGCCACGGTATTCCGCTACGCACGCTTGTTTTTCAACTGGTGCGTGAAGGTGGACATGCTCGCCAAGTCCCCCTGGCGCCCGGTGGTTTGCCCGCAATCGACTCCGAAGCGGAACATCCTCTCGGCCGCCGAAATGAAAACCCTGCTCGCAGAAGAAATGAGCGGGCACTTGATGGCGTCGATCCTTTTGGGCGGCTTTGCGGGTTTGCGGACGGTGGAAATCCAGAGGCTGCAATGGCAGGATGTTTCCCGCGGGCAGATTTATATCGGACCGGAAGTGGCGAAGCAGAAAAAAAAGGGAAACCGAGAGCGCCTGGTCGACATGACGGAGCCGCTGAAAAAACGAATGAAGATTTTCGCCGGCAAGCGAGGCCCCCTCATCCCCGTCACGGAGGCGGAATTTTACAAGGAAAGACGGGCACTGGTCAAACGCCTGCGGAACTCCGGCAAACTGGACTGGAAAACTTTCCCGGAGAATTCCCTGCGGCATTCCTTCGCCACCTACCACCTCGGAAAAAGCGGCAACCCCGGCACCACCGCCTACCAAATGGGCACCTCAATTCAGTTGGTCGTCTCCACCTACGCCGTGCCCGCCCGCCGAAGCGATTGGCGGGGCTGGTGGAGGATTTGAAAATTCTACTTCGACGAGCGTGCCTGCCGCTTCGTGGGATAGCGGATCGGAAGAGTTTTTGACCCACCAGCGGATGTCTTGCGTGGATTCAAAGTCACAGCCCCAGAGTGAGGTTGGGGCGAGGGGTTTCCCCCGTCATTAAGCATGATGGCGGATGCCTTTTCGCGACGCATTGTTTTTTCCACGCAGTCCGCGATGATTTTGGACAGCGGCACCACGGCGATCCGCGTTTTTTTCTGCTCTTCCCTCTGCCTTTTCACCACCCAGGAATGGAGTTCAAGCGGCAGAGTGATGTTCAGTTTTTTGTGGGTTTTGACTTTCACTCTTTCCCACCAGTAGCACCGAAAGCACCATAAATCAAATCCCGCCGAAAATTTTTTTCGCCCGCCGGTGTAGTGTTCATCGGGATGTCAATAGAAAAATGAGTGGTAGGAAAACACCCCATTGATTTTTTTTGTTGAGCATCGGTAGCACCGGAAATATCGGTATTACTAATGCAAACGGGCTACATCAAAACATCCATCAGCCTCCCGCCGGAAATTTTCCAATTCCTCAAAAGCAAAGCGGAGGAGACCGGCGCCCCGATTTCCCGGCTCATCGCAAAAGCAATCCGCGAGGAAGCCGGCAAACAGAAACGGAGGGCGGCGGGAAAATGACCGCCACAGATTTCATGACGGTAAAGGAAGCCGCGGCACAAATCCGGGCTTGCGAGCGCACGGTTCTTTCCTGCCTGCGCCGCGGCGAATTCCTCGCATCGCTCCCGCGCGGCCGCCGCGGCGGTTGGCTGATCGTCCGCGAAAGTTTCGAGCGTTGGTGGTCCGCCCGCATGGGCGCCACCTCCAACCGCTCCGCAGCAACCCTCAGCAAAAAACAAAAATGAACACCCGTCTCTACCATTGCCTCGCCAACGGCATCTTCGGCCGGTTTGGCGACTACATCTGGGCGCCCACCCGCGCCCAGGCAGAAGTGGAATTCTACCGCCAGCACGGCTCATGGCCCTCGCAGGTCTCACTCGTCAGGAGGGCCGCGTAGTGGAAACCGAGATCGTCGCCATCTCCGCCCTCTGGGAGTTCCTTTGCAAGGTCGGTCCCGCATTCGCCCTCGGCGCCGTGGCGTGGCGCTTTCGCCCATGAGCATCGCAGACCTCCGCGCCATCGAATTCATGGCCCGCTTTGGCGACGCCTTCACCCGCGCCCTGGCGCACACCGCCGCCGCTGCCACCCCCGACAAGCTCGCCCAACTCAAGGCCAGCTTCCCCGAAATCTTCGACGAATACGCCAACTGGCCGACCCCGCAGGAAGACCCCGAGTGATTTGAAAACCCACCCCGCCGGAACCGCGGAGACCGCCGGGGCAAACCAAAATCCGCAACCCAAAAAAATGAACATCATCAAAGGCAAAATCCAACGACCCCAGCGGGTCGTCATCTACGGCGTGGAGTCGGTGGGCAAGTCCACCTTCGCCGCGCAATTCCCGAGCCCCCTCTTCTTCGACATTGAGGGCGGCACAGCACACTTGGACACCGACCGCGTTCCAGTCACCTCCTGGCAGGAACTCCTCGGCGGCCTCGCCGCAGCCACGAAGACCCCCTACCAGACCATTGTCCTCGACAGCGTCGATTGGGCCGAGCGCCTCTGCGTCGAAGACCTCCTTGCCACCAGCAAAAAACAATCCGTCGAGGATTTCGGCTACGGGAAAGGCTGGGTCATGGTTGCCGAGCGCATGAGCCGCTTCCTCAGCGCCTGCGACCGCGCCATCGAAGCCGGCAAGAATGTCGTCGTCATCGCCCACAGCAAAGTGCAGCGCGTCGAGCCGCCGGACCTCCTCGCCGCCTACGACCGTTACGAGTTGAAGCTCTCGAAGCAATCCTCGCCGCTCGTCAAGGAATGGGCGGACGAACTCTGGTTCTTCCGGTTCAAGGTCAAAGCCATCGCCCAGGAGAATGGGCGCGCCAAGGGCATCGGCGGCAAGGAGCGCGTGATCCTCACCACCCACAGCGCCGCCTACGATGCTAAGACCCGCTCCGGGCTCGCCGAGGAACTCCCCTTGGAGTGGTCCAGCGTCGCCCACCTCTTCCCACAGGCCGCGAAACCCGCACCCGCCGCCCAGATCGGCAAGGAGACCAAAGACGCCGTCGCACTCCTCGAAAGCCACGAAGGCCCCGTCAATGCCTACCTCGCCGCCCGCGGCAGCATCCAGCCCGGCCAGACATGGCGCGATGCCAGCGAGAAGCTCCTCGCCCAGATCATGGAGCGCCCGCAGGCCCTCATCGACAAAGCCACCAGCCAACCCGTGGAGGCCGCATGAGGGAAATTCGCCCCTCCGACATTCCGAAGCTCGAGGGCTGCGCCGTCTTCCGCAGTGAAGGCACCGCAGGCCCCGCAGCCCACCGCGGCACAGACATCGATGCCGCCACCCGCGGCATCCTCCAGGCAAACCTCGCACCCCTCGGCAAACTCCCACCCGAGGACATCGAGGCCGCCCAATGGGGCGCCGAGAAACTCCGCGAACTCGGCGGCCTCCACCATGTCGAGACCCGCGAGGAATTCCTCGCCATGGCAGTCCCCTGGCTCTCCGTCATTGGCACCGCCGATGCCGTCTGCCGCGCCGGCCGCTGGGTTGCAGACATAAAAACAGGCGCCCAGCGCGATTACAGCGGGCAACTCGCAGCCTACGCCCTCGCATGCATGAACGATGCCTTCTGCGAAGAATGGACCGCCCATGTGGTCTATGTGGACCAGCGCCAAGTGCGCTCCTACCGCTTCACCCGCGACGAAGCCGAGGAAAAGGTCCGCACCACCATCGAGCGCGCCACCTCCGGCGAAGCCGAGCCCACCCCCTGCGACTACTGCTCCTGGTGCGCCCACCGCCCCACATGCCGGGCGCTCGTCCGCCAGAGCACCGAAGCCCTCGCCCTCGTCGCCAGCCCCGGCGCCAGCCTCGAAGGCATCCTCCAGCGCATCCTCGCCAGCCCCGAGGAACTCAGCGCCTTCGCCGCAAACTGGAAGACCGCCGAGCGATTCATCGCCGAGCCAGCCCTCGAAGCCCTCAAAGCCCGCCTCTCCGCCGGCGAGGACATCCCCGGCTGGCGCACCACCACCACCACCGGCCGCGAATATGTCGAAGCCCCAGCCATCCTCGCCGCGGCGAAAGATGTTTCAAAGGAAACCCTCGTCTTCGCCATGGGCGGGAAAATGACCGGCAAAGCCTACCGCGCGTTCTGCGCCGACTCCGGCATCTCCCCAGACGAATCCGCCGTCCTCACCGGCGCACCCATCACCACCCTCAGACAAACCAAAAACAAAAACTAAACCACACCAAAACCATGCCCACATACACATCCGTCCAGGACGAGGTCTATTTCCTCGAGCCCGGCACCTACGAAGCCGAAGTCACCGCCGCTCGCGAAGACATCTCCAAAAAAAGCGGGAACCCCATGATCGTCCTTACCGTCCGCGTCAAATGCCCGGACGGCTCCCCCGGCCCCTCCCTCCGCGAATACCTCACCTTCACGGAAAAAGCCGCCTTCAAAATCGACCAATTCCGCCGCTCCATCGGCGACACCGTCACCGCAGGACAGCCCTGCACCCTCGAGCCCGAAGACTGCATCGGGAAGACCGGCTGGGTGGAGCTTGAAGAAGAGCCCGGCAGCCAAAACCCCGAAGCCCGCTTCAACAAAATCGCCCGCTGGCTCAAGCCCGACCAAGCCGCCAAATCCATTGCCAAAGCCGCAAAACCCACAGCCACCACCCCGGCACCCACGCCCATCGGAAAAACCAAAGACGACAACGGCGATGACATCCCGTTCTGACCGCATCGAAATCAGCCTGGCCGCCGGTCAACTCCGGCGCCAGGACGAACTGATCGCCTTATTGAAAGCCACCGAGCGCCGTCTCGACGCCGTCCAGACCCAGCTCCTCGAGCAGCAAGGCACCATCCGCCACCTCCGCGAGTCCCTCCGCGACGACCAGTTCGAGATCCGCCGGCTGGAACTCGAACGCGACAACGCCCTCGCCCTCCTCAAAAAACACCAATGCACCCGCTAAGCCCCCCGCCCCTCAAAGCCTGGCTCGCCGCCGCGCTCGTCACCGCACTTTTCCTTTTCGCCATCGCCATGGTCTGGAGCGAGCGCGCCCACCCGAACCTCACCCTCTGCCCTCTCTGCGGGAAATAAATGTGGATACTCCCAAGACCATTACACACATCGGGCTTTGTGCCGGATATGGCGGCATTGAACTTGGACTCCACCGATTTATCCGAAATCTGCGCACGGTCGCTCTTTGTGAGATCGAAGCCTTCGCCTGCGCGAACTTGGTCGCAAAAATGGAAGCGGGACTCTTGGACCCGGCACCTCTCTGGACGGATATTAAAACCTTCCCATGCGAGGAGTTTCGAGACCGGGTGGGCCTGCTTGTGGCCGGTTATCCCTGCCAGCCCTTCAGCGCGGCCGGCAAGCGGCTCGGAGCCGAAGACCCCCGCCACCTCTGGCCACACATCTTGGGAGCAATCCGAATTATTCGCCCCCGACTCTGTTTCTTCGAAAATGTCGAGGGACACATTAGCCTGGGACTGCGCGAAGTCCTCGGAGACTTGGGAGCAGCAGGTTACACGGCGGCGTGGGGAATATTCTCTGCGAGTGAAGTCGGCGCGCCGCATCAGCGGAAGCGGGTCTTCATCTTGGCCTACCGCAACGAGTCAGGATGGCAAGCAAGGTGGCATAACGCCATATCAAGCCAATGGCGGCAACCACACGAACTTGCTGCATGTGGCGGCGATCAAGGAGGAGCAGAAGAATTGGCCTACCGCAAATGCGAGGGACTGGAAAGATTCTATAACGGGAACACATCCGCCGAGCCGTCCGAACATGTCGGAGCAGACGCTTGGACAAGCGGTGAGTGTGGTCCATGGCCAAGCCGCCCCGGCGAACAGCAGCACGCATGGGAGCCGCCAAGGGTTGTGGGAGCCGTCCCAGCAAAACTGGCAAACTTTTGCTCACGGGACTCACAACAGGGGCGAGACACCGCACAGGCAGGTGGTGAGAGCATTAGTGCATGGAGAAAAAACGAAGACGCAATGCCTCACAGTAGATCAAGTGTTTGCGGAGGAGATCAAGGGGACGAACAAGCAATGGGGAACTCCATCATGCATGGACACGCTTCCGGCGAGATCACCGGAGGCACTGGCGCGGGCGAAGGAAAAGGGCGGGTGCAAAAACCTTCGGGAGGAAGTGGTGCAATGGGCAACGCCTCGCAGCGGCAAGACCACGGACGAGAATCCAGAGACTTGGGCCTTGCGGCAGGAGAAGGGCGATGTGGCAACGATGCCGTTGACGGCACAAGTGAAGGCATGGGCAACGCCACAGAGCCGCGATGCGAATGGAGCAGAGGGCCGAATGATTCGGGATGGCCACCTCCCGAGCCAAACGGAAGTTGCACCCACGGGGCAATGGAATCGAAACAACGGCAAACTCAACCCCCGCTGGGTCGAGACGCTGATGGGCCTGCCGATTGGGTGGACTATGCCGAGCTGTGTGTCTCCTGTGACAATCGCACCGATGAACTCCGCCTCCTCGGCAACGGAGTCGTCCCCGCCACCGCAGCAAGAGCTTTTCGAGTGCTTTGGCATGAACTCATCAACCAATGAAAACCCTTCCCGTGGATAAACCGTGCAAAACGCACAACCCCCCGGCAAACGCCGGGTGGCAGGGGCTGGCCGGCTCAAGCAACAGCCAGCCCCTGCGCGGGAAACCCGACCCCTTCTTCATCGGCGAGGGCGATACCAGGCGCTGCCCACAATGCTCCGGCTCCGGCACCCGCGGCCACGGCATCGGCCACTTCGGAGATTGCAATGGCGACGCCGGCGAGGCCTGGAAACCCGCCCGCTCCCTCTGCCCCACATGCTACGGCCGCGGCGTCATGCCCGCACTGTGACAACCCACCCCTGACTTATGGCTGAATGGATTAAAATGGAACTCCACCTCCCCGAAAAACCCGAGGTGCTACAAATCGCCGAAGCGACCAAAATGGACCCCGACCTCGTCGTCGGGAAGCTCTTCAAAATCTGGGGCTGGGCCACCCGGAATTGTAACGCTGACGGCGTTACACATATTGCAGCACTTTCGCATTTGAACATTTTGGCCGGTCATTCCGGCTTCGCGGAAAGCATGGTGGAAGCAGGGTGGTTGCGCATCAAAGATGCCAAAATCACCTTCCCGAACTTCGACCGCCATTGCAGCCAAACAGCTAAAGAGCGGGCACTTATATCAAGGCGCGTCGCCAAGCACCGCTGTAACGGAAGTGTAACGGAAATGAAACGCCCCGACCGTTACAAAAGCGTTACCAGAATAGATAAGAATAGGAGCGGGGGCGGTGCCCCCGCCGCAGCCCCCTCCTGCCTATGACCATGGCCCAAGAAAACATCATTCCCATGGCGCGCGCCATCCCCGCGAGCGAAACGAGCGAGCGATCCGCCATCTCCTGCCTGCTCCAGAATTTCAACCTCCTCAACGCCACCACCTGGCCGGAGGAACTTTTCCTCAACCCCAGGCACCGCACGATCCTCTCCGCCATCAAGGAACTCCATGCCGAAGGAACGAAAACCGACTTCTTCGCCGTCCAATCCCTCCTCGAAGGCGCCAACCTCCTCGACAGCGTCGGCGGCCACCACGGGCTCACGGACATCCTCACCGTCATGCCCACCGGAGACCCCGGTATCGCCGAGTGGCACCGCAAGACCCTGGTGGACGCCGCCCGCTACCGCCGCGCCCTCGCCACCGTGCGCGAAGCCGAAGAGGGCCTCATCCGCCAGGAAGCCGATATCGCCGCCCTCTCGCTCGCCCTCGCAGAGACCGCCGCCCTCGCAGACAAGCCCCGCGCCTCCACCAGCGAACTCATCGGCAAACTCACCGAGGAACTCGAGCGCCGCGAACCCGCCGAAGCCTTCGGCACAGGCATCCCCGCCCTCGACCGCGCCACCACCGGCGGGGTCAAGCGCGGCGAACTCCTCACCATCGCAGCCCCCACCTCCGGCGGCAAATCCATCCTCCTCGCCCAGCTCGCCCTCCACTCCCTCCTCGCCGGCAAGCGCGTCGTTTTTTTCTCCCTCGAAATGTCCGCCACCCAGGTCATCGCCCGCCTCCTCTCCTCCATGTGCGGGTTCAACATCCACGCCCTCCGCGCCTCGAAGCCCGACCCGAAAGCCGCCCACCTCCTCCCCCAATTCATCTCCGCAGCCACCAAGCTCTCGAAGCTCCCCCTCCAAGTCGAGTCCGGCTTCACAGACATCGAGTCCATCGACTCTTCCACCCGCGAACTGCACGCGAAGGGCAAGTGCGACCTCGCCATCGTCGACTACATCCAGCTCGTCCACCTCCGCGCCCTCGGCGCCAACGAAACCCGCGAACAGCATGTCAGCGAGATCACCAAGCGCCTCAAAGCCCTCGCCCTCCAGCTCAACATCGCCACCGCCACAGCCAGCCAACTCAACGACGAAGGCAAGCTCCGCGAATCCCGCGCCATAGGCCACCACTCCGACCATGTCTGGCTCATCTCCCACACGGACGAAAGCGCCTGGATCGCCGTTGAAAAAAACCGCGACGGCGAGCGCGGCCTCTCCATCCCCGCCACCATGCGCGGCGCCACCTCCCAGTTCGTCGAACTCACCCAAAAAACACCCACACCATGAAACTCCACATCGGCATCGACCCCGGACTCTCCGGCGGCATCGCATTCATCCCAGCCATCGGCAACCCATGGGCGCACAAAATGCCCGAGACCGACCGCGACCTCATCGACCTCCTCCGGGATTCCATCTCCCTGCACGAACCCACAGCCCTCATCGAACTGGTCCATTCTTCGCCCCAGATGGGCGTTAAAAGCGCTTTTACCTTCGGAGAAGGGTATGGGCGCATCCAAGCCACCCTCACCGCGCTGGCGGTCCCCTACGAGCGCGTGCGCCCCGCCGCTTGGCAGAAAGCCATGGGCTGCCTCACCCGCGGCGACAAGAATGTCAGCAAACGCCGCGCCCAGGAACTCTTCCCCACCCTCCGCATCACCCATTCCATCGCGGATGCCCTCCTCATCGCAGAATTCTCCCGCCGCTCCCGCCCATGAAAACCCCCCGCCCCTACGACGAAAAAGGATGCCGCTCCCTCATGTGCGCCCTCGTCCTCAGCGCCGTCGAAGACGCAAACATCCGCACCGACTACAAACTCGCCACCCGCAACGCCGAGAACCTCCTACACCAGCAAACCGCCATCGAATTCCTCCGATCCCCGCTTTTCCGATCCTTCTGCACAAATTTCCGACTCCCCGCCGATAAAATCCTGCGCGCCGCTTTCAAATGAACCCACACGCCCACCCGACATTCCCGAACGAATCCGCCCGCCTCTACGCCGCCCACCAGGACGAACCCGCCTACTGGCCAGACATCGCCAGCGAGGTGGACCGCCCAGAAGAAACGCTCGCCGATACCCTCGGCACCACGCCGGCCGTCGCGCTAAAGGTCATGGCCTTGGTCGAATCCGAGGTCCGCAAATCCCAATCCCTCCTCCTCGGGCGCGCCGTCGGCCTACTCCTCGAAACCAACAACCTCCCCGTCATGGCCCACGCCATCGCATTCGCCGCCGGGCTCGACCAGCTCAACGGCAAACGCTCCCAAGCCCAGGTCGCCCGCGAGTTGGGCGTCACCCGCGCCCTCGTCTCGCACTATGTCATCGGCGTCCGCGATGTCCTCTCGGGCAAAGCCAACGCGTTCGACAACACAAAATTCCGCAAAGCCAACTCCTCCCGCAAGACCTTCAAGGAAAAAGCCATCTCCCCCTTCCTCGCAGCCAAACGCGCCGCCATTGAACGGCGCAAAAACCAAACCAACACCACCACCACCACCACATGCAACTAATCGACACCAGCACATTCACCACCGAAACCGTCAACATCCCCGAGAACTGCACAATGCACGACTGGATGCAGATCCACCGCAGCATCCTCCTCTGCAAGAACGCCGCCTCCAAGTGGCTCGCCCAATCCCGCGCCTACGCCGTCGGCAAATGGGGGAACGAATGGACCGCCGACGCCGAAGCCCAACTCGAACTCGACCTCGGTCTCCCCCAGCCAGAAGCCCAACCCTCCCTCAACCCACCCGACAAATCCCGCGGCATCGTGACCATCGAGGGGCTGTCCCAGAAGTTCGAACTCTGGCAGCGCAAAATGGAAGACGAGATCACCACCTGGGACACCGACCGCCTCAACCGCGCCCTCGAACTTCTTACCCCATTCGAAGCCCAGGCCGCGCGCATCCGGTCCTTGCTTGGATGAGCGACACACCGGAAACAGACGCCAAAGCCAGCGACATCATCGGCTTCTTCAGTTGCGCCACCGTGCCAGCCGAATTCGCCCGCAACCTGGAGCGTGAACGCGACGAGGCGATCCGTCAGCGGGATGAAACAAACAGGTCTTCCAAATACGCTTGTGACTACAACTATGAGCAGAAATTAAAGGCAGAGCGCGAGCGCGACGAGGCGAGGGCAACGCGGGATTTCATTCCTAGTTGTCATGCGCGGCGACATCTCGCGGTTTGAAGAAGGAGAAAAACAAGACAAAAAGAAAAAATAAATAGATGAACACAGACACACCAGAAACAGATAAAGAGCGCCACGAAGCGCGGGCGCGAGTCGAAATAATTACGCCCAATGAAAATAATCCCGTAGCGGAGTATTTTTCATCACCCAACACACCAGAGACGGATGCTCGCGCCTATAAATTTAATGATGAAGACGGCGTCCATTGCGAGGCGGTTCATGCCGATTTCGCCCGCCGCCTTGAGCGCGAACGCGACGAGGCAAGGGAAGCTATTCATATTGCTGAAAGCCTTATTAAACCGCAAATTGAACGCGAGCAAGTCACACCAGAGGCAAAGCCGGACAACGACAAGCAGCGTGACATGACCGCATTGTTGAGGCTTCTGCGAGAAGTTAGGCGCGAGCGTGACGAGGCGAGGAATGAGTTGGAAGACTACAAGGCTTCGACAATTCATAGTTGCAATGAAGAATGCAAACGCCCCATGTGCGTGTTGCGCCGCCAACGACGCGAAGCGCGTGAGGATGCCGAGCATTGGAAGACTGAATACCTAATCGTCGCTGCGCGCCTGTGTGGAAAGAAGCATCCCCGTGACAACGGAATCATTTCTGAACATGAAATCATTCCAAAGCTAGAGCGAGAGCGCGACGAGGCGCGGGAAAAAGCCGAACGCTATCGACTTGAAGCAAATGCCATGATGCTTCAGCGCGACGAACTAAAGAAAATCGTAGAGCAACGCATCTTGGTCGGCGCTGAAATTCACAACAAGGCGAACGCAATGGATGATTATTTGGCAAACAAACAAACAAACAACCATCCGCTATATGGAGGAGATTCACTATTATGACAAATGAGCAAATCAACATCGCCATCGCGGAGGCGTGCGGTTGGAAGCCCGACAAGCGGGGGCTTGGATGGCTAAATGGGGGCGGCTACTATGACGAACTCCCCGACTACCTCACCGACCTGAACGCCATGCACGAGGCGGAGGAACATTTGCGCGGACATCAATTTCAGCGATACGCCGAAATGCTGGATGACATAATCGGAAGCCTTGGAGGAATCCGAGCCACCGCCCGTCAACGCGCCGAGGCGTTTCTTAGGACATTAGGCAAGTGGAAGGAGGGCGCGAAATGAACTTCGGGGAACTCATTTTAAATGAACCGCTAGTTAAGTGTTTTGCATCGACAACCCCGGAAACAGATTCTGAAACAAACTATTGCGACGCAATTCCGGATATGCCGTGGGTGGATGTAGATGTGGCCCGCCGATTGGAGCGCGAGCGAGACGAGGCGAGGAATGAGTTGGAAGACTACAAGGCTTCAACAGTCCATAGTTGCAATGAAGAATGCAAACGCCCCATGTGCGTGTTGCGCCGCGAGCGCGACGAGGCGAGGGAAATGGTGAAGCAGGTTTGCAAAAGCCAGTTTGGCACCGATGTGACATTCCTGCCAAAGGAGGACGACCAATGACCGGCGAGGAACTGCGCGACGAGGGGATCGAGCGCGTGGATGGGGTCGCCGGGGCTTGGAAGGAGGCCGCGGATGCGATGATTGCCGCGCTGGCCGCGGGCGGGCGGGAGTTTTCCGCCGAAGACCTGCGGGCGTGGGTGGGCGATCCGCCGCACCCGAATGCCCTTGGGGCGCGGTTCATGGCGGCGATCCGGAGCCGGCGCATCCAGCGCGTCGGCTGGAAACACGCCACGCGGGCCAGCGCCCATGCGAGGGCTTTGGCGGTTTACCGGGGGGCGTTTTAATGGCTGGCGATTGGATCAAGGTGGAACACGCCACGCCCGACAAGCCGGAGGTTTACACCATGGCCGCGGACTTGGGGATCGACCCCGACGCCGTGGTCGGCAAGCTCGTCCGGTTTTGGATTTGGTGCGACCAGCAATCGATTTCCGGTAACGCTCTCACCGTTACAGATTCCGTTCTCGACCGTATCACCCACCAGCCTGGTTTCTCCGATGCGCTCCGCAAGGTCGCCTGGCTTGAAGTCCGCTCCGGCTCGCTTCAAGTCCCGCGCTTTGATCGGCACAACGGTCAAACTTCCAAGGCCCGTGCGGTTTGCAACAGGCGAGTCGCGGAACACCGTAACAAATGTAACGCCCCGAGCGTTACAAATGTAACGCCGCAAGCGTTAGAAAAACCGTTACCAGAGAAGAGAAGAGAAGAGAAGAGTAGTTCTTCCTCTAACGAGGAAGAAGGGGCGGCGGTCCCGGTCAACCTCCAGACGCCGGCATTTGCCGCGGCTTGGGAGGCGTGGTTCGCCTACCGGAAATCGGCCAAGCTGAAGCGGCTCGCCCCGGTTTCCATCGCGCAGCAACTGAAAAAGCTGGGCGAGATGGGCCACGACCAGGCAATCGCCGCGATCAACGAGAGCATCGCGAACGGCTGGCACGGCATCTTCCCGCCGAAAACCAAAATGCCGGAGGCGGCTCCGGCGCAACAACAGGAGGTCGAAAAATGGTAGCGAATGCAGTTTTGACTGATACCGAGCCTGTTATCGAGGTGGGCGCGTGCAGCGAGTGCTTCACGCCCATGCGGACCGAGGTCATATCGTTCCTCGGGCGGCGCTTGGACTACGCGGTGCTGTGCGAATGTTGCCAGCGCCGTTTGACCTCCGAACGCGAAGCGGAAGAAGCCCGCAACCGCGCAGGGAGGCTCGCCAAGGCATTCGACGCGATGTGTCCGCCACTCTACCGCGAAAGCGACCCGCAGCGCCTTGCAGGGGCGTTCCTGCGCGAAAGCGAGGCATGGGAGTTTTCGCCCGAGGGGCTGGGGTTCATCGGGGCCGCAGGGACCGGGAAGACCCGGTGCGCGTGGCGGCTGCTCCGGCGACTGCATTTCGCCGGGAGGCGGGTCTACGGGCTGACGGCGACCGCCTACGCGAAGGCGTGCGCGGACCAGTTCCACGACGCCCCGGAGGTGAAGGCCGGCGCCGAGGCGGTGCTGGGCCGGTGCCGCCGGGTGGAGGTGCTGCTCCTCGATGACATGGGCAAGCAGCGGTTCACCGAGCGGGCCGAGATGGAACTCTTCGCGCTGCTGGAGGAGCGGACGGGCAACCTCCTGCCGACGATCTGGACGGCGAACGCCGAGAAGGGCGACCTCAAAAAAATGCTGTCGCCCGACCGCGCCGAGCCGCTCATCCGCCGGCTCGTGGAATTCACCAAGGTGGTGAGGGGAGAAGACAAGTGAATGGAGCTTTTTACAATGACATCGACCCCAAAGCCTGCGCCTGGCTGCGCGAACTCATCGCCGGGGGACACATCGCCCCCGGCACCGTGGACAACCGCAGCATCGCCGACATCGACCCCGGGGAACTCCGCGAATTCACCCAAGTCCACTTTTTCGCTGGAATCGGAGGCTGGTCCCTCGCCCTGCGCTGGGCGGGCTGGCCCGACGACCGCCCCGTCTGGACCGGCTCATGTCCCTGTCAGCCGCTTTCGTGCGCGGGACAGCGAAAAGGCCATGCCGACGAACGACACCTGTGGCCCGCTTTTTACTCTCTCATCGCCGAGTGCCAGCCTCCAGTTGTCTTTGGAGAGCAGGTTGCGAGCAAGGATGGGCGCGAATGGCTCGCCGGAGTTCGCGCTGACTTGGAAGGAATTGGATATGCCCTCGGGGCCGCCGATCTGTGCGCTGCGGGCGTCGGAGCGCCGCACCGCAGGCAAAGGCTGTTCTGGGCTGGTGCATTGGTCAACGCCCACGGTGCAAGACAGCGCGAACAACGCCGGGCCGTCGCAGTTCGAGAGAAACACACACCCGCTGAATGTGCAGGCAGCGCTTTCGGGTTGGCCGACGCCGCAGGAGGACAATGCGAACAACGCCTATGGCCATGCGGGGACGCAATTCAGCAACCTGCCGACCACGGCGCAACTGGCGGGCTGGGCGACACCGAACACCATGGACTCCCTGCCGATCCGCAGCGACGAGGCGCTGGCCAGGTCGAAGGCGAAAGCGGGCTGCGCGAACCTCAAGGACCAAATCCCGGTTGGCCCGGTTGGGGGCGGTTTGAAACCATCTATTGCCGGGACGGAAAAACGCGCCGCTTTGAACCCGGCTCATTCCCGCTGGCTCATGGGATACCCGGCCGCGTGGGACTCCTGCGGGGCTACGGCAATGCAATTGTCCCGCAAGTCGCCGCCGAATTCATCAACGCCTTCCAAAAAACAAAGTTTTGACTGATACCAACAACCAACCCAAAACCAAAAACAACACATGACCACACACGAATTGGCCGAGCAGGCCGGAACCCGATATGTCAACCAAGAAGGCGCCTACAAGTGCAAGGTGAAGGAACCCGGAAACGGGTGGTTTGGCAAAAGCCCCAAAAAGCAGACCCCGTTCATCCGCATCCCGGTGAGGGTGGACGACCCGGCATCGCCCCAGCACGGCAGGGAGGTGGTTTGGCAGGGCTGGCTGAACAGCCGCGAAAACATGGTCAAGGTGAAGGAGCGGCTCGACGAGGCGTTTGGCATCGATTGGACATGGGATTCGCTTAAGGACGGGCGGTCCTCGTTCGCCGGCAAAAGGTGCATGGTCGGCGTGAAGGACGAACCCTACGAGGGCAAACCGATGTTCAAGGCGGTTTGGCTGAAGCCTGTGGATGGCGAAGTGGAGGAATCCCCGGGGGCATTGCCGAAACACGAGGTGGACGAGCTGGTCGAATCGCTGATGGCCGCCACCGCCCCGAAACCCACGGAGGAAGACCCGGGCTTCTAAAATGAAAAGGCGACGCCGCGCCCGCGGATACAGCAAGACCTGCCAGACGCGGGTCGGCCACCGGGAGGAAATCTGGCTGCTCTACTTGGCGAGCCAGGTGGGCGCGGCGTGCGACAAGTTTTGGCAGCAGACCGAGGAGCGGCGGCAAATCGAGCGCGAATACCGCAAACACAAAAGGCACCCATGGCTGATCATGTAGCAAACATTCCATTCCTGGGCGGCTATTTGCCGGTCCTCGTGGACATGGCCGAAACCCACCACCGCAGGGGCTGGCTCAACGCCAACCTTTTTGCGGTGAAAGCGCACCCGGGGCGCGTGTGGGAGTTCCATGCGCTCCTGTTCCTGCCCGAGGGCGGGGCGGTCTACCGGGAACTTCCCCTCCACGCGCTGGCCCACGGGCCGGACGCGGAGCCGAACTGGCAACCGCAGGACGCCCAGACATGGGACTGCTACGGGCGCCAGTTCACAAGTATCGTTTACGAATACCTCGCCGGCCTGCGGTGCAAGGTGCGGACCTCGGGCGGCGAACATTTCGGCCACTATGTGTTCACGATCGCCCCCTACGGCGATGCGTTCAGCAATGACCCGGGGCAGGCGAAGGAGTTCTACTTGTGCGCTCTCGACAACGGGCGCTTCACGCTCCAGCCGACCAACCACATCCTCATCGAGGAGCGCAGCCACACCGAAACCCTCGGCAGCGCCTGGCCCTCCGGCCTCAAGCGCAAAACCACCATCCATTCCTGCGAGTGAACTGGACCCATGAACAACTGCGACAACTCGGCTACCGGCAAAACCCCGACGGCAGCTACTCTCACACTTCAACTACCGGGCTACCTCACGCCCAGCCTCAACCGGCTGCTGGGCCAGCATTGGGCGACCCTCGCGAAGGAAAAAATCCGCGCAAAGCTCGCACTACTCTCGTCATTGAAAGGTGCGCTTGCTCGCTCCTCGACGCTGACAATTTCGCAGGCGGTTGCAAGCCTCTCATCGACCAACTGCGCTACGCGAAGCTCATTGCCGACGACGACCCGGAGACGGTCGAAATCCTCTTCCGGCAAACCAAGGTCAAAACCAAAAAGGAAGAAGGCACCAAAATCACCATCGAAACCCGGGGGGTATAAGGGGGGTTTTGGAAAACCTTGTCAAGGCATTTTTGACTGATACCTTGAAACCGGATGAAAGCGAAAAAGAAACACGGCAGGCCAAGCATCTGGTCGCAGGAACTGGCAGACCAAATCTGCGAACGCATTTCCAACGGCGAAACCCTGCGTGCGGTTTGCCGCGACATCAAAATCGCGCCATCCACGGTCATCGAGTGGACATGGAAGAACAAAGAGTTTTTTGAACAATACACGCGGGCAAGGCAGAAGCAGGCCGACGCCTACGCGGACATGATCCTCGACGAGGCGTTCAACTCCATCGACCCGCAGATCGGGCGGCTCCGGGTGGACGCGCTCAAGTGGGTCGCGAGCAAGCTCGCGCCGAAACGCTACGGCGACAAGGTCGAGGTCGAGCAGACCGGGACGCAAAAGGTGCGGGTGATCATCGGCGGCGATGCTTGACGCCGTCCCCGAGGTGGAAATCCGCCCGAGGCGGCAGTTCCGCGAATACATCGACCGCAGCCAACGCTGGGCCTGCATGGTCGTTCACCGGCGGGCCGGGAAGACCTTTGCGTGCATACAGGATTTGATTGCCCGGTCGCTCACGCACACGCGCAGCGGGCCGGCGTTGCGGTATGCCTACCTGGCGCCCACGAGGGACCAGGCAAAGGACATCGCGTGGGGTTACATGAAAACCTTCCTGTCCCAAATCCCCGGCGTGAAGATCAACGAGGCCGATCTCATGGCGACCCTTCCAAACGCGGCCACGATCCGGCTTTACTCCGGCGAAAGCTACGAGCGGATGCGCGGGCTTTATTTTGACGGCGTGGTCATCGACGAGTTTGCGGACATCGACCCCTCGGCGTGGCACTCGGTGGTGCGACCCACCCTTACCGACTACAACGGCTGGGCGACCTTCATCGGGACACCGAAGGGCAGGAATGCTTTCTGGAGGTTGTGGACCGAGGCGAGCGAGGCCGCGGATTGGTTCACCTTGCTGCTCAAGGCCAGCACCTCGGGCATCATTCCGGAGGGCGAGCTGGCCGACATCCGCAAGGGAACGCCGGCGCACATTTTCGAGCAGGAATACGAATGCTCCTTCGCCGTGGGCCGCCCGGGCGCAATCTATGTGCGGCAGCTCGAAAAGGCCCGCGCCGAAAAGCGGATCACAGGCGACATCCTGTGGTTCAAGGAGGCGCCGGTCTACACCTCATGGGATGTGGGCGCCCCGCTCAACCAGAAGGTGTGGATATGGCAGATGGTTGGCGACCGGCTCAACTTTCTGGAGTCGCTTTCCGGGGACGACGATTGCAAGACGCCGGCGGATTGGGCCGCGAGGCTCAAGGCCAAGCAGTATGCCTACGGAGCGCATTTCCTGCCGCACGATGCCTGCGCGGAAAATGGCGGCCTGTGGCAGGGGGGACTCGCCACCGCGGGGCTGACCGGGGTCGTCCCGGTGCCGCGGCAACTCTCGGTGTGGGACGGGATCAACCTGGCCGCCGATGCCTTCCCGCGCATCCATTTCAACGCCGATGGCTGCGCCCACGGGCTGGATGCGCTTGATGCCTACCACAGCAAGGAGGAGCGCGATGGCGTCACCATCAAGGATGTCCCGGTCCACGATTGGAGCAGCCACTTCTCGGACGCCTTCAGCCTCGCCCACCAGGCGATCAACCGGGGCATGGTCATCGACCGCTCGGCCATCGCCCGCAAGCCGGTGCTGGAACGCCCGAAGGTCGTGGCGGGATTCCGGGGGTCGTTTGCCCGGGTGAAGCGGTGAGCGTGCAAGCCGAGATCGCCGAACTCTACCGGCGCTACCCGCAGCCGCGCACCTTCGCCGAGGATGTCGCGCTCCACGCCCGGCATGGGGTCGCCATCGTGCTGCCGCATTTCGTTTTCCTCGCCCGCCCGGTGGACATCCACGACCCGCAGGAACGGTGGGTCGATCCCGCCCACCGCTACAACATCTTGGGGTGCGACTGCTGGTTCATCCACCTCTATTGTGGTATCAGTCAAAATAATCCTTGCAACTTCGCGCCGATGCGGTTCCCTTGGATCGCGTGGAGCCGCCGCGACGGCCGCGTCCGCGTTTACGAAACCCAAAAACTTTACGACAAATGCGAAATTCTGACCCGGTCGAAAACCCGCTTGTAGCGGCCACCACCTGTTGGTTTGGCGGCGGTGGCGGCGGTGGCGGCGGCAAAAGCAGGCCTGTAAACATTCCCCCTCCGCCCCCGCCCCCTCCGCCCCCTCCGCCCCCTCCGCCCGCTGCCATGGTGGACACGCAGCAAACCGGTCAAGAGGTTGTCCAAAACGACGCTGCAAAGCGCCGCGGGATGCGCCGTTCCATTTTGGCCGGTGAAAGCAACCAAACGCCGATGACCACGGGTCCATCCACACTTGGTTGATTTGACCGCTTTGATGAAATCCCGCACCGACCTTGCCGACCGGGTGCTACAGCGGCACCTCGACCTCGTTTACCAGCGGGCCACATGGGAAACCCTGTGGGAGGACATTGCGAAGTATGTGATGCCCCGCAAGGCGGGCATTTTCACCAAGGAGTCGCAGCCCTCGGTCGAGGACGAGACGCTCCTGTTCGACGGCACCGCCGTCCGAGCCAACATGGTGCTGGCAAACGGCCAGCTCTCGTGGATGACCCCCATGGAAAGCCGGTGGTTCACCATGGAGCCGCCGAAGCCCATGGAAAGCGAGGACTCCATCGAGCAATGGTTCCAACGCTGCACCGAGGTCGTGCAGGCCGAGCTGGCGCGGTCGAATTTCTACACCGAAATCCACGAGCTGTATCTGGACCGCGGCGCGTTCGGCACCGCGGCGATCATGGTTGAGGCGGGGCGGTCCTCCTCGCTCAATTTCACCAAGCTCGACATCGGCACCTTCGCGATCAGCGAAAACGACGAGGGGCTGGTGGACACGATTTCCCGCGAATACGAGATGACCGCCCGGCAGGCGGCGCTCAAGTTCGGCGTGGAGTCGCTCCCCGAACCGATGCGGAAGGAACTGGAGTCGCCCAAGGGCAACCGCAAGTTCCCCATCGTCCACACGATTTACCCCCGCGGCCCCGGCGAAATCGAATTCGGCAAGCGCGATTCCGCCAACAAGCCGTTTGCGAGCGTGTATGTGTGCAAGCAGACGCGCACCGTGCTGTTGGCGTCCGGATTCGACGAGCAGCCGTTTTTCTGCACCCGCTACCTCAAATGGAAAAACGCCGAAGCCTACGGCTACTCCCCGAGCTGGACCGCATTGCCCGAGGCTCGGCAGCTCAACTTCCTTGAGAAGCAGCTCGACAGCCTGGCCGAACTCACGGCGTTTCCGCGCATTCTCATCCCCGCGGACTTCGACGGCGACATCGACCTCCGCGCCGGCGGCGTGACCTACTTCGACCCGAACAACCCCTCGGCGACCCCGAAGGAGTGGGGGACCGGAGGGCGCTACGATGTCGGCGTGGCGCGTGCCGAAACCAAGCGCAACGCGATCAACGAGGCGTTCCATGTGGACCTCTTCAAAATGTTCGCGATGCTGGAAAAACAGATGACCGCCCGCGAGGTCATGGAGCGCAGCGCCGAGAAGCTCATCCAGTTTTCGCCCACATTCGCCCGGATGACCACCGAGCTGTTCAACCCCATGCTCCGGCGGACATTTGCCATCCTCGCCCGGCAGGGGAAATTCCCACCGCCGCCGCAGCAGCTCGTGATGATCGGCGCCATCCCCGAGCCGGAAATTTCCTACAACTCCCGGGTCGCCCTTGCGATCAAGCAACTGGAGAACGCCGCATTCATCCGCACGAGCGAAATGCTCCTGCCCTACGCGCAGATCAAGCCCGAGATGCTCGACAACTTCGATTTCGACGAGATCACCCGCGACATGGCCCGCAACGACGGCCTGCCCGCCAGGTGGCTCATGGACGAGGACATGGTCGCACAAATGCGGGCGCAAAGGGCGCAGGCCGCCCAGGCCGCCATGGAAGCCGAGCAACTGGAGCGCACCGCCAGCGCCCTCGGCAAGGCCGGCGCCGTCAAGCAGGACTCCATGCTCGCAGGGATGCTGCCCGGACTCCGCGCCGCATGAT
This sequence comes from Verrucomicrobiota bacterium, assembly GCA_018970255.1. Lineage (GTDB taxonomy): Bacteria > Verrucomicrobiota > Verrucomicrobiia > Chthoniobacterales > Terrimicrobiaceae > UBA967. The sequence continues at coordinate 47,218 of JAGWWS010000019.1, forward strand.
GGCACCCCTCGACAAGGAGGCCGCGGTCCAGCGCGAGCGCGAGCGACAGAAAACCATCAACGCCTACCACCGCGTGTTTTCCAACAAGGACGGCCTTTTGGTCATCGAGGACTTGAAGCGCCAGTTCGGCACCGAGTCGCAGGCCTTCCTGCCCGGCTATGACTACAACCCGGTCGTCGCCGCCCTGCGCGACGGCCAGCGGGGCGTCGTCCTCCACATCGAAGCCATGCTCAAGCGCCCGCCCATGGCCGACGGCAACATTGAAACCCCCAAGCGGAAGGTCAAAAAATGAAAAAGCCACTCAAGGAAAAAAAGCCGGCCGCCCCCGACGCAAGCCAGCCGCCGGAGCAAGACCCGGCGCTCGGCGACAAGACGCCCGAATTTGTCGAGTGGCTGCGCGACCACGACCCCGAGGAATTCGCCAGGCGCTACAAGGGCCGACGCACCCACCTTGGGTGGCACAACTGATTTATGGAAACATCCACCATCGACACCCCCGCCGAGGAGTCCCTCCTCACCGGGGCCGATCCCAGCGCCGCGCCCGCGGCACCGTCGCAGCCGCCCGCAGCGGACGCATCCACCACGCAACCCGCCGCAGGATTTGTCAATCCCGACGGCACCTTCTCGGACAAGTGGCTCGACGCCCTGCCCGAGGACGCCAAGGAATACAAGGACACGCTGGCAAAATACAAAAGCGTTCCCGACATGGCCAAGGCGCTTGCCAACGCCAACCAGCTTATCGGGAAAAAGCTCGGCGTCCCGAACGAGAAATCCTCGCCCGAGGAAATCGCCGCCTACCGCAAGGCCGCCGGCATTCCCGACACGCTGGAGGACTACAAGTTCGCTCCCGATGCGCTGCCCGAGGGCATGGAGTGGAGCGACGAATTCGCGAAGCCCTTTGCCGAGGTCGCCCACAGGCACAACATCCCGCCCGCAGCCATGAAGGCGCTCGCAAACCAATTCACCGTTTACGAGAAATTCAAGGTCGAGGCCATCCAAGGCGCCTACGAAAAGCAGCGCACCGAGGCCGTCCAAACGCTCCAGAAAGAATGGGGCGGCGAATTCGCGAAGAACATCGGGATCGCCAAACAGGCCGCCAAAATGGCCGGCGTGGATGCGAATTCCCACGGGTTCAGCGACCCGGAGGTTGTGCGCGGTTTTGTCCGCCTTGCCGGCATGATGGGCGAGGACCGGGTCGGACGCGGCGCCACCTCCGTCGATTTCCTGGCCGGCAAGGCCCGCGCCAACGACATTATGAAAAACCCGGAAAACCCTTGGCACAAACGCTACCAAGAGGGCGACCGCGAGGCCGCCGCCCTTGTCACCTCCCTGCTCCGGCAGGGCTGACACGCACCCCCTTGCCGCAGGATGGAGAAACGGTATCTCACGAGGCCCATAACCTCGGGTTCCGGGTTCGACCCCCGGTCCTGCTATTTTTTTGAAAAAAAGTTTTGACTGATACCGCGCCATGCGGTAATCCTCACCCCGTTAGAGCAGACACCTCCTTGCGAGCCTGCTCCCGCAAAACCCGCAGCCGAAGACCCCGCAGGGACACTCGGAAGGCGAAGGGAGCAACCGAAACGCAACCACAACCAAGGAGGACAAAATGTCCGCTCTCACACAAATTCCCGAACACTACACGACCCAGTTCGACACGAACTGGAAACACCTCGTGCAGCAGAAAAACTCCAAGCTGCGCGAATATGTCACCCTCGACCAGGTCCAAGGCAAGGAGAAGTCCTACAACCAACTGGCCGAATCATCCATGCAGCTCATCACGAGCCGCAGCGGCGAAACCCGCATCACCGACCAGGCCACCGCGAAACGCTGGGTCCGCCCGAAAGGCTACGACACGGCGAAGCTCTTCGACGAGTTCGACGAGCAGCTCCTCGGCGAAGTCGTGCTGCCCACCAGCCCGGTCGTGCAAAGCCACGCCGCGGCCTACGCCCGCACCTGCGACTCGATCATCATCGACGCCCTCGGAGGCACCGCCTACACCGGAGAGTCCGGCACCACCGCCACCTCGCTTCCCGGCACCCAGAAGGTCGCCGTCAACTATGTCGAGTCCGGCGCAGCCGCCAACTCCGGCCTCACCATCGCCAAGCTCCGCGCCGCGAAGTTCATCCTTGATTCCAACGATGTGGACGAGGAGGAGGAGCGCATCATCGTGGTCAGCGCCAAGCAGCTCCAAGACCTGCTCCGCACCACCGAGATCACCTCGGCGGACTTCAACAGCGTCAAGGCGCTCGTGGACGGCAGCGTGAACACCTTCATGGGATTCCGCTTCCGCCGCACCCAGCTCCTGCCGCTCGTATCCGCCACCGATGTCCGCAGCGTCTATGTGTATGTCAAATCCGGCGTCGTCCTGGCCGAGCGCGGCCTCAAGACCCACCTCGACATCCGCACGGACCTCTCGCACTCCCTGCAAATCCGCTCCGTGGCCAACCTCGGCGCGACCCGCATGGAGGAGAAAAAGGTCGTCGAAATCGCCTGCGACGAATCGCCGTAGTCCTTCGATACCAGCGCAACCACCAACCAAGGAGAAATAGTATATGGCTACATTCTACACAGCAGAAGCAACCACGCAGAACACCGGCGAACTCAAGAGCCGGGTGCAGGGCGACCTCGCGAGCGGCGACATCCGCTACGCCGAGTTCACCTACACCTTCACCGGCACCGAGGCCGCCAGCGGCGACACCATCGAGATCGGCGACATCCCTGTCGGCGCCGTTGTCATCCCGGAACTCTCCCGGGTGGCCAACGAGGCGTCCATGGGCGGTTCCGCCCTCGCCATCACCAAGATCGGCGACTCGACCGACGACGACCGCTACTCGGCCACCAGCATCAGCATCCACTCCTCCAACGCCGGAGTGACCTCGCTGACGCCCAATGTCGGGGCCAGCGTCATCCCGCGGTTCACCATCACCGCGGCCACCAAGAGGCTCGTGGCGACCTTCACGCGCACCAATGCCGCCACCGCCGGCAAGAAGATCGCGTTCGTGATCGCACACCGCATCTGATCCACACCCCGCTGGCAGACCGGGAAATGTCTGCCACCCCTTTTTTGAAATGACCACCGATGTCGATGTCTGCAACCTGGCACTCGCCCGTTTGGGCGATGCCCGGATTTCCTCGATGTCGGACGGGTCCGCGCAGGCCGCCTACTGCACGACCTTCTACGCGCACACGCTCAAGGAACTCCAGACCGACTACGATTGGCAGTTCTGCCGCAAGCTCGCCACCGCCACGGCCACCACCGCGCCCGCGTTCGGCTATTCCGCCGCCTACACCCTGCCCGCCGATTTCCTGCGCCTGCTCCGGGTCAACGGCATCGACGAGGACGAGAATTTCGGAAAATGGGAAATCGTCGGCGCGACCCTGCACACCTCGCTCACCGCGCCCATCCAGATCGACTACATCGCCAATGTGACCACGGTCACCCTGTTCCCCCCGGTTTTCACCGAACTTTTTTCCCTCAAGCTCGCCGCAAATCTTGCGATGCCGCTCACCGGGTCCAAGGAACTCTTCACCCAGATCGCGGAAGCCTTTGCCGCAAACCTCCAGCGCCCCTCCGTCAAACAACTCGTTATGACCAGCGCCCGGGAACGCACAGCGCCATCCACCAGCGTGGACGAGCTTTGCCGCCAGGCGATCCTGCGCCTCGGCACCGCGGACCAATTCGGCTCCAGCACCCAAGCCCAGCTCCTCGCCCAATCCCTCTACCCGCAGGTGCGCGATGCCCTGCTCCTCACCGGCTCGTGGACATGGGCCATGAAATCCACCACCCTCACCGCGGACCCCCTCGCCCCCGAGTTCAAGTGGGACAACCGCTTCGCCCTCCCCTCCGATTGCCTGCGCGTTTTCCGGGTCGATGACACCCTTGCCGAGAGCAACGAGGAGGATTGGGAGGTCGCCGGGGACTACCTTCTCACCGACGCCACCTCCACCGCCCCCGATTGGAAAACCGGCCGCACCTACGCGGTCGGCAACGCCGTGGCCCAATCCGGCACCGTCTACCGCTGCCTTGCCGCCCACACCGCAGGCACCTTCGCCACAGACCTCGCCGCCGCCCGCTGGGCCGCCTGGACCGGCGATGTCCTCGCCATCGAGTATGTTTCCCGGGTCACTGACCCCGCCAAATTCGACTCCCTTTTCATCGACCTGCTCACGGCCAACCTCGCCGCCAAGCTCGCCGTTCCCATCACCGGGGATGCAGGCAAAGCCAAACTTTACGCCGCGGAGGCCGAAAACCTCCTCAAAAACCCAGCCATGCGCCGCGACTCCACCGAGCGCCGCTCGCGTGTCCGCCCCGCCTGGCTCAACTCCCGCCTCGTGGCCCAACGCGCCATCGGCGGCATTCCTTAAACCATGAGAATCGCAGACTACCAACCCACCGTCACAGACATCACCGCAACCGGCGTCACGCCCGCCGGCGCCCCGGCGCTCCTTCCGGTCCAGTTCCCGGCTTGGGACTACCGGGAGTTCACCCATGTCAACGGAAACACCACGAGCGTGGTTTACAAAAAAGGCGGCGCTGCCGGAACCGTCGTTGCCACGCAAACCCTCACTTGGTCGAACAACCTGCCCGCCACCGAAGCAATCACTTACCCTTAACCCATGGCCTACCGCTTCAACCCCTTCACCTCGCAGCTTGACTTCTACCAAGAAGACACCCAATTCGTCTCCTCCGGCGGCATTGCGAACCTCACCAGCGGCCAGCAGGATTTGATCCGCGAAGGCAGCATCGTCACCACCACCGACGGCCGCCGCTGGGTCTACTCCGGCACCGGGTCGAAAAACCTTGAAGCCAGCTATGTCGAACTTGCCGACATCACCCCCGAGTGGTCGGTCATCGCCGGCAAGCCCTCCATCCCCACCGCAGCCCCCGCCGCCGGGCAAATCATGGCCGGCAACGCAGTCGGCACCGCATTTGCCACGGTCAGCGTCAGCGGCGATGCCACCCTCGCCGCCACCGGCGCCCTCACCATAGCAAACAACGCCGTCACCACCGCCAAGCTCGCAGACAACTCTGTCACCTCTGCGAAAATCGCCAATGGCACCATTACGAATGACGATATGTTTGCCAACGCCGCCATCGGCCTTGCCAAGCTCGCCAACCTTCCCAGCGGACAGGTCGTTGTCGGGAATGCAACCAATGTCCCCACCGCCACAGCCATTTCCGGGGACGCCACCCTCTCCAACACCGGCGCCCTCACGATCTCTGCCGGAGCCATTGGCACCTCCAAGCTCGGGGGCGACATCACCACAGCGGGCAAAGCCCTTTTGGATGATGTAGACGCCGCCGCGCAGCGAAGCACCCTCGGCCTCGGGAATAGCTCCACGCTCAATGTCGGCACCACCACCGGCACCGTCGCCGCCGGGGACGACTCCCGCCTCTCCGACGCCCGCACACCGACCGCCCACACCCACGGCAACATCACCAACGACGGCAAGATCGGCATCACCTCCGGCCTCCCCGTTGTCACCACCACCTCCGGCGCCCTCACCACCCTCCCCCTCGGCACCGCCGGCCAGGCTCTCGTCGTCAACTCCGGCGCCACCGCCCTTGAATTCGCCACTCCCGCAGGCGGCGTCACCTCCGTCACAGGCACATCCCCCATCGCATCCTCTGGCGGCACGACTCCTGCGATTAGCATTGCAGACGCGGCTGCGGATGGAACCACGAAAGGCGCGGCGGCATTTAATGCATCCGATTTCAACTCTGCTTCGGGAGTCATCTCAATCGACTATACGAATGGTCAATCTGCTTCCGCATCCAACAAAGGTTTCCTCGCTTCTACGGATTGGACTACCTTTAACAACAAGATCGGCACGGGAGCCTACACCACGCAGACCGGGCTGACGATGAACACCTCCCGCTTGTTGGGCAGAACTACGGCAAGCTCTGGTGCGGCGGAAGAAATTAGCATTGGAACCGGGCTTTCGCTCACATCTGGAACCCTTTCAGTTACGGGTGGAGGATCAACAAATATTTGGATTCCCGCCAGCGCATGGATACCCCGCACGACCAACGGCTGCGGAGTAGACTCCCGTGAACTCGCCACCAACCGCACGAACTGGGACGAACTCCTATTCGACGCAGGCACGGATGAATTCGCCCAAGCCCTCACGATCCTGCCAAACAACTACAATTTAGGCACGATCACGGCTCGCTTCTACTGGACAGGAAGCGGAGCCACAGACGCCACCGATGATGTCATCTGGGGAATCCAAGCCCGCGCCTTCGCGGATGCTGATGACTTGGACATCGCATTCGGAACAGCCCAGACAGTCACCGACACGCTTGCTGTGATCAACGATATGCAGATCAGCGCAGCGACCAGCGCGGTCACGATTGGCGGAACACCCGCAGCCAACCGCCCGATTCTCTTCCAAATCTACCGCGATGCAGACGCAGGCGGCGACAACTACGGGCATGATGCAAGGCTCCTCGGCGTGGAAATCCTCTTCAACTAATGAGAGCGCGGCACAGGCATTTTAATCCAAGATTTGCTGGAGCCGATTTGGTTCTTGATAGCCGTTACATAAATCAAGCCGACAATACAGCAGTCACATCATGGGCAGATCGAAGTGCAAATGCATTTAATGCTGACCAAACAACTCCAGCAAATCAACCTACATTTCAAACAAACGAAGTTGCAAGCAATGGGGTTGTAAGATTTGACGGAAGTAATGACTTCTTAACTTGTGGTGATAATTTAGATATTTTAACAAGAAGCGTTACAATGATTGGAGTTGCAAAGTTTGCATCAACAGCAGAAGGATGTATTTGTGGTAAAGCTGCCGCAATAGGGGCCGCTGGAAGATATTCAATACACAGAACAGGATCAAGTTTTAGGGCTTTATGGAACGATGTTGGAACTTTTCCTACTGATAAAGCCTCAGACACAAGCACATCTTGGCGAATAAATACTCAAACAGTTGAGCGAAATGTTGCAAATACTTTGTTTTGGGACGGCGCTCAACAAGCACAACAGACAGGGTTGAGTGGAACTACAAGTTATGACACAATTTTTCCTTTTTTTGTAGGAGCTTATCAAAGTCCTAATTCAACAGGAACCCCTCCAATAATTCCAATAAACGGAGATATTGCACAAGTTGTTGTAATGTTTTCTTTCAATACTCCACTCCGCCGCCGCCTTGAACACGCCGCCGCTTATTCCTTCAAAATCGCCTGCTCATAAAATATGAAAACATATCTCACCCTCGACAAACAACTCCGCTCCGAAACCGAACTTTCTCATAAATAAAAATCATGAAAACTTATCTTAAATTAGACAGCCAACTCCGTTCAGAAACCGATCAAACAATTGTTGCAAATCTTGTTCGCAAAGGTTGGACTGAAGTTCCCCAGCCTTCATTCAATCCTTCTACGGAGCTTTGTGAATGGGTCGGAGGTTCTTGGCAAGTCCAGCCAATTCCTGTTCAAAATTATACAGCAGAACAATGGCTGGAGAAAGAAGGTTATTCTGGAAACCGTCCCACAGTTCTTCTGTATCAGAAAATGCGCTTGGATGCCACCAATCAAACTTCTCCAAAGCTTTCTGCTGTTCAGAGTTGGTTGGAATCAATGATTGCTGCAGCCACTGCTCCAGCCACTTCTGATTGGCCTTCTGCTCCTCATAGCTTTGAAGAAACTTTGCACGAGACTCTAGCAGTCCTTGCAAATTGAATTTAGAAAGGAACCAAAGTCATGAGTCGTGAATCCAACCAAAGACGCAAGGAAGTTAAAAAGCCCAAACAAGCAGGTTCAAAGTCTTCCCAAAAGGGAGCTGTTAAAAAGAAGAACAAAAAGCAATCTTCTATGAAGCCTTAAAAGCTTCTAAAAGGATCTCCAAAGGAGACTTTTGTTTGACAGTCTCTGCAGGTTGTTTAATTTCTTCTTGATAATCTCCATAAGGATCGTCGTTTAAGTTGCTTTGAATGACACTTGAAGGCACTTCTTGAACAGATGAAAAGAACAAATGCGGAAGATCTTTTTGGACTCTTGCAACAATTGTGTTCAGGAGTAAAGATAAGAATAGATCTTTAGAACAACTGGCAACAAATTCTTCCACATCGGTCTTTTTAAACTTTCCGGAAAGTTGGTCAAATGGCTTTTCATAACCGAGAAAGACATAAAGAGGGAGGAACTTTAAGGTAATTTCAGCACAATCTTTGATCACATGAGCTGCTGCCGGATTGTTAATTTGAATGCCAATCGAAGGGTTTTCTGAAGCTTTCTTGGCTGCATTGTAGAGCTTTGCTTGCTTCAGCGAACTATTTTCAAAAAGGATTTTCAAGAAATTGATCATAATCCTATTTAATTTGCAGATGAACTATAAATAATAATATGAAGAAGTTTGATTTAATTTTTGAAAAGCATTTGTGGGCTCTTAATGAACAAGAATATGTTACAGCAACGTTCGAAGATAACATTAATGCTCTTGTTAAGATTTTGAAGGATAATGATTATCTTTCTGCTGAGAAAGATGTTGATCAAGTTGTCAAAGGTTTGATGGCTCAACCAAAGAACGTTAAAGAAATTGTTTTGGATACAAAAGAACTGAGTCTTCCAGCAATGAAGCTCCATGTCAAGCAAGAATCAGATTCAGAATCTTTCTCAGTCACCGTGATTAATCTCGAAAAGCCCGAAGAGCAAAAAGAATTTACGAACTCAATGCTCGAAACGATCTTTGACGATGTTGTGGAATATATCAAGACCACAGCTCTTCAAGGAATGGCTCCTGAAGCTGCTGTGGAAGAACTACCTGCAGACCAAAGTGCAGGAGCCCAGCCCGGAGGTTCTGAAAAAGGTTCAGCTCTCCCCGCTGTTTGAAGTTAAGTAGTTTGCATGGCCAGTGTTTTAACACCACAACCGGTTTTATATTTTCTTCAGCAGATTCTTTCATATCCTGCAAGCGCTTTGCCCAAAGGAGCTCAGTGGGTTGTTGCCTTTGAAGACTTGCAAGGAAGAATTTTGCCCGGAATTGCCTTGGCGTGCAGTTATGAGCCCGATGGAAAGAACTGGCTTGTGGAAAAGGCAAACAGTGTTCTTTTGCATGAAAGTTACCAAAGCAAACAAGGTTGCATGTTCTGCCAAGCAATTGATTTGCCGGGAGATGGAACAGCAGCAGTTGTAGAAGGAAACATTAAATCCAATGCATTCCTTCGTTCTTGGGTGGGAGCAGGAAGGGAAGATTTTCCTCAAATGCGCATGACGTTTCTTGAAACCAATGTATCATTTGCTGATAACTTTTTGAGAGGATGGGCCCTCTCAACATCAAATTTCGGAATGATTGCTCGCGCTAAAAATGATTCAAAAAATTATAGAACAAATTTGATTTGCTATAAAATTGGAACAATTGATCCGGATCGTCCTCCCTTCGTTCTCATGAAAATGTCCTTTTATGACATTTGCTGCATTTCTGTTTCCAATGAAGAATACAATTATGCTCCAGCCACAACTCCAACAATGAGGGAGGCTCGGTTTATTTTCAACCACTATTCGATTGATACCACAACAGCTAATAACTCAAACTTGTTTGTCCAACCGCAAGCTCAAGTTCCCCTCGTTCCCAATTATTCAAATCCAGCTGATATTCAAGCAAGAAATGCT
>JAGWWS010000050.1 GCA_018970255.1 Verrucomicrobiota bacterium
TTTTGGGATTTTACCCCCAACACGCCGCACACGCCGCAAACATCCAAACTGGTCGGTTATTTGTTCGATGCTTGAGCGTCCACCCGCAGCATGACTTCGTTTCGCCGCATAAAGGAAGGTGTCCACGGCGGGTCGAAATATCCGTAAATGGGGTCTCCGTTTGCCTCGATGTTCCGGGATTTGAGCCATGCGCGAAGTTGTTCGAGAGACCCCTTCTCGGCCTGATCGTTTCGCGAACCCGAAAACCCGAAGACGGCAAACCGACCAGCCGGAAGCGTGGCAGTTTTGACGGATGGGTCGCTGGCGGGGGGCGCGCTTTCCATATCGGCCGGCATGACGAAGGACATGGAGCGTGTGGATGCGTTGCCCGCCATGAAGACGGGGGTCGTCATGGCGATTTTTTGGGACGCCTTGTTCTGTCCGCTGATGTAGCGGAAGAGGCGCTGGAAACTCGCGCCCGAGTCGTTGTGCATCGGGGTTTCAACAACCGTGAGATTCGGGTAGTCGCGCAGTTCGAATTTCCCGTCGCGCAAAACGACTTGATAGGGGGCGGACTCGTAGCCCTTGCGCGACCCCTTGCAACCGGCAAGAACGACCACGACCGCGAACAGGGAAAGGAGGGCGGCGACGAGGGTTTTCATATCCCTTAAGGTAGTCCGCAATCATTTCCGGTGCCAACTTTGGCCCTCCGCGAAAAATGGTGAAAAATATGGTGTTCAATACTGATGGACACTCGCGAGGGCGGTGAACGAGGCCAAGGGGGATGAAAGCAAACATCACCCAACGCAGCGAATACGTCGGAACGTTCACCAAGTCGAACGGGCAAGCCCGCACGATGCGGTTCACGACTTCCGAAGCCAACCTCAAGAAGAGCGGACTCATCACGGTTTATGACGTGGAGAACCGCGGCTTGAGGAAGTTCAACCTCTCCACCCTCATCGGAAGGATCGCGATGGTGCCAGCGGCCCATGCGCTTTCCTTTTGCCGGTGAACTACGCGAGTCACGCACTATGGATATCATTCAATTCATCACGGCGGGGAACGCGCTGTTCACCTTGGAGAACACGGCCACCGGAAACCGCTTCACCTTCCGCGTGAGGCAGCCGGGGGACGACAAGCCGCACTTTGTGAGCGTGCTCACGGGGGCGGACAACGAGAGCGACTACACGTTCCTTGGAACGATCTTTGACGGCCTGCGCTACCGTCACGGGCGGCGGTCGCCGATCGCGCCCACGGCCCCGAGCGCCCGCGCGTTCGATTGGCTCGTGCGGCGGTTGTCGCAGAACGCCCATCTGCCCGAAGTCGTGCGGGTTTGCCACTGCGGAAAGTGCGGCCGGTGCGGGCGCACGTTGACGGTGCCGGAGTCGGTGGACACGGGATTCGGCCCCGAGTGCGCGAAACTTCTGAAAGGAGTGGAGTAAAAAATGTGTGCAATTACAAAGCCGATGCTCGCCGGCAAATGCGAGCAGCCTGACGAACTCCGGTTTCCGGTGTTGGCCACGCCCAAGCTCGATGGCATCCGGTGCCTGAAGCTCGGAGGCAAGGCGCTGACCCGTTCGTTCAAGCCGGTCAGCAACCGGTTTATCCGCGAGTGGATCGAGGCGAACCTGCCCGATGGCGTGGACGGCGAGCTTGTGGTGCCGGGTGCCACGTTCAGCGAAACGAGCGGTCATGTGGGCCGCGAGTCGGGCGAGCCGGATTTCCGGTTCGCGGTGTTTGATTATGTGAGCGGCTCCACAGACCGGCCGTATGAGTGCCGGATGGCGCAGCTGGAGCGCCTGCCCGTGTGGGACCGCGTGGTGAAGGTTCTTCCGATGCCGATCCTTTCTGCCGCCCAGCTCGCGGCGTATGAGGACCGGTGCATCCAAGAGGGCTACGAGGGCGTGATGGTTCGTGATCCCGCCGGTCCCTACAAGTGCGGGCGGAGCACGGAGCGCGAAGGCTGGCTTCTCAAGATCAAGCGGTTTGAGGACGCGGAGGCCGAGATCCTCGACACCTACGAGGGGATGACCAACCAGAACGAGGCGCAGCGGGATGCGTTCGGCAGAACCAAGCGGAGCCTCAGCCAAGCGGGCATGGTGGGCCGCGGCGAACTCGGCGGGTTCGTGGTGCGGTCGCTTGAGACGGGTGTGGAATTCCGTCTCGGCTACAACCATGTGGTCGGCGGGATTGACCGGGTCAGCCTGTGGCGGCGGCGGGAGAGCCTGGTCGGTCGGCTCGTGCGGTTCAAACACCAGCCGAGCGGGGCGAAGGAAGCGCCACGGTTCCCGAAGTTCTCGGGGTTCCGTGAGGCGTGGGACAGATCGTAGAATATTGTTGACATCAAAATCACCCTTACGAAATTCCCTTCACGCTGGATTTTGCCCCCGGTTTTCCTGTCGATGGCGGGCTCTGCATAGCCCGATTCGGCGACAGGAATTCCGTGGGGCAGTTAGTGCGGCTTTATCTCGGCGGGGTGACCAGTGCCAATTCGTAGGCAAACCCCACCGCATTAGGGTTTGCGGGCGTGTAGGGAGGGCTGACATCGAGCGCCCCTTCGTTCTACGGCGACCTTTTGTTGGCGTCGCCCGGAACCTTCGATGGCCCCTAATTTCCAAGGTGTTGAGCGGAGTGGCTTCCAAGCAAAGCTAAAATCGAAACTCAAAGGCCTCTTTTTGCGGATGAACCTCTTTTTCGTCTTTAAGCGAGCGGGGAGGAAAACAGGGTAAACCTGCGCCCAAAACTCCTAAGCGCAATCATTTTCGGTGCCAACATGTTGATTGTAAGAAAAATGGTGAAAAATATGGTGTGATTTTCTGATGGATACCCAAGTGCCTGTGCGTGAGGCTCTTGGGGGATGAAAAGCAAGACCAAACCGCAGGACCTCGCCGCTGCAAGCATTGCGTTCGGCGTGGAACTCGAAACCGCCATCCCCGTGTCCTCTGGCATCGTGGTTGGCGCGTATCACAGGGGGTTGCCGGTGACGGCGGCCCAAGCAATCGATGGAACGGTGGTGACGGCGCCCGCGTTCGGGCTCTCCCGATGGAAAGCCGAGCGCGACGGGTCGATCCGTTGCCAGTCGGGGGAAATGCCGTGCGAATTTGTGTCGCCGATCCTTCGGGGTCCGGACGCGCTCCAAGCCCTCGCGGATTTCACTCGGTTCCTTGAGCAAATCGGGGCGCGGGTGAATGACAGCTGCGGCTGCCACATCACGGTGTCGGTGGACAGCGTGCTCGGGCTGCAACTGCGAGGCGATGCGCTGATCGCCGCCCGTGTGGAATTCGCCCGCAAGTTGGCCCACATCGCCAAGTGGCACGCGCGCGCGATCTACGGGCAGACGGGCACGGGGCGGCACCTGAACATTTCCTATGCCGCGCCGTTGCGCGACGAGGTGGGCGACTTGGTTCGCAGGATGGTCAGTGAAAGCGAGCGGTATCGCAAACACGACGCGGCGAACCTGTGCGGGCGCGGGATGTTGAATTTGAAAAAGCTCGTGAGCGACGGGCTTGTGGAATTCCGGGCGTTTGCGGGCACGACGAGCCTGCAAAAGATCGAGCACCATCTGGCCACCGTGCTGGGTCTGTGCCGCCGGGCCGCGCAGGTGCAATGCCTCGGCGGGTTCAAGAAGAACAAGGTGCAGCAGGCACGCACGCGCACGGCCGTGGACGCGGTCAAGTTCCTGTGGGACTACCTTGGATGGACGGGGCGGAGCCGCCCTGTGGCACTCGGGCTCTTCGGGCGGCTGCACGAGGATTTCAAGGATTACCGCAGTGAAGCCCTGCGCCTGTGCGCCAAGTTCGATGCGCGCTACCCCGACGCCTGCCTGTGACGAACGACGACTTTTCCGCGCCCGTGGATACGCAAGTCGCGTATTCGCGGCGCGGGACTAACCAACAAACGAAAGGAAAAACCATGTGTGTGATACTTGTGTGCCCGAGGGACATCCGTCCGGACGGGCGAACATTGGAGGCGTGCCAGAAGGCGAACCCGCACGGAGCGGGCGTGGGCTGGCGGGAACGCGGCAGGGTCCATTGGATGAAGAACCTGGGCGCTGACGAGGTGGGCGAGTTGCTGCCGCAACTTGCCGGTGAACTGGTGATCCACTTCCGGTGGGCGAGCGTGGGCGGGGTGCATCCGCAACTCTGCCACCCGTTCCCCGTGGACCGGGGGGCGGCGACCAAGCTGAGCGGCACGGCGAAGACGCTCCTCTTCCACAACGGAACATGGAAGAGCCACAAGGACGCGCTCGGGTATCTGGAGCGCGAGCAGGAGCGCAAAATTGTCGGTCCGGTCAGCGACAGCCGTGTGCTCGCGCTGCTCATCGCCCATACGCGCAACCCCGACATCCTCGACCAGATCGAGGGCCGGTTTGTGGTCTTCGGGCACAAGCAAACCCGCCTCTACGGCAACTGGCAGGAGTGGGCGGGCATGCGCTGCTCGAACCTCGCGTTCCGTTATGAAATGGAGCGCGAGGACCACCGTGCGCGGTGGGGAATCGGGCGCGGCAAGCCGCTCCACGACCAAGTGGCCGAGGAACTCGAACTGTGGGGAGGAGGGCGGTCATGACGGTGTTCAAGATCATCGCAAGCAAGGCCGGCAAGGTGGTGTTCGACGACCGCGTGGAAGCGAACACACCGCGGGAGGCACGGCGCAAGATGAAGGAGCGGCTCGGGCTCGAAAGCCTGAGCGGCGTGGTCTACGCGATCACGGAAATCCCGATTGCGCTCATCCGCCAGATCGTGGCCGAGCAAATGGCCAACTCGGTCGTGGAGCGCGGGGGCAAGCGTCAGGTGGATATCGAGGCCCTCGTGCGCAGGGCTGTGGAAAGCACGTCCACCGTGGGGGCGGCCGAGCAAAGGCAGGCGCCCCATGCGCCAGCCTCAAACCGCCGCGATCCGTTGTCGGACCCTGCCCCCCAAGCCACCCGCGGCCGTGCGTCCACGCGATGCAATCCAGAGCCACCGCGCGCGTTCACGGGACCCGATTGGAAGTCGATCAAGCGGGTGTATCTGCGCACCCGCAGCCTCAAGCAAACCGCCGGCCAGTTCGATGTGCCGGTCAACACGCTCAAGGCCCGAGCCAGAAGGGAGGGGTGGGGGAAATGAACGACGCAACGATCTTGCTCGAGCCCGAGGTTGTCCCCGCCGCATTCGGTCGGGGCGGGTGGACGGTTGTGCGCGGGGGGTGCGACCACCGCGGTCCGTTCCAAGACTGGGTGGGAGCGAACTTTCCCGACTATGCGCTGGCCGAGGAGGCCGCGCGCGAATGGGAGCGCCGCGAGCCAACAACCGAGGGGGTGCTGCCATGAACGCTGTGATTGTCACCCGATACCGCGACAGCCGGTATTGGGCGGTGTGGCGGGGAGGGGAACTCCTCGCGGTCACGGTTTACAAGAAGGGCGCGGAGGCTGTGGCCGCACTCGCCCGCAAACTGGAGGAAAGCCATGAAGCGGAGCCCCGCCTCGTTCAAGCCGCTTGAGCCCGATGACTTGATCGGGAGTGCCAGCCGTGCGGCACGCGCCCTGGTTGCCAAGGCGCGGCGGTTGCGCTCGGGCGGCGAGGGCACGCTCAAAGTGCTCCTCTATGGTCCGCCGGGGGTCGGCAAAACGACGATCGCCGAAATGGTGGCCCGCGAACTCACGGGGGGCGAACCCTGCGCGATCGAGGACCACAATGGCCGCGAAATCACGATCGAGGTCGTGCGGCGCTGGATGGACGGGCTTGCCTACCGCGGGCTCTTTGCCGGCGGGCGGGCGGCGCGGATCGTGAACGAACTCGACCGGTGTTCACGGGAGGCGCAGGACCTTCTGCTCACCTACCTCGACCGGATGCCGCCGGAACGCGCGTTCCTCGGCACGAGCAACCTGCAGTTGGACCTCCTGACCGAACGGTTCCAGACGCGGTTCCAGACATGGAAGATCGCGGCCCCGCAGCAGGAGGAAATCGAGGCGTGGCTCGTGCGGCGGTGGAAAGCCCCGCGGAAACTCGCCCAGCAAATTGCCCTCGGTTGCGGCGGGTGCGTGCGCGCCGCCCTGGCCGATCTCGAAAGCGCACTCGATTTGGAGGCGGCGGCATGAACTACGAACCCGACGACGACCGGTTTGAAGACGAAATGGCGGAGGCGCGCGAGATCACGCAAATCATTGATTTGAAGGGGATTCGCTCAGTTTGCAGGTATCTGCGCAGAAAGGAGCTTCATCGAGCCTTCGGCTTTTTTGAGTGCCGATGCGGCTTTGTCCCACGCCTTGTCATCCGAGGCATGGTGGACGCTGTCGTATGCGCGGGAGAGGTTCTTGGCTTGGCCGTCGATGCGGGCGCGGGTGGACTCCCCAAGCGCGGCGGTTTTGGACGGGATGGCTTTCAAGAACGCCTGCAAATGCTGTTCCGCATCGTGCGCTGAGGGGATGTCCTGCTTGGCAATCGCGGCCGAGAGGGTGGCGTGTTCGGCTTCGATGGATTTCCAAAGGTCGCTGAGTTTTTCGGGAATGGTGATTTCGATTTTGGATCCGTGGCCGTGGGCGTGGTTTTCACCGGCAACGGCAAGGGGCGCGAAGGTAAGGGTTGCAATGGCTGCGAACAGGGTTGGTGTTTTGGTTTTCATGGTGGGTTAGGTTTTAAGGTGTTTCTCCGCTGCGCGGCGGCCGAATTTCCAGAATACAAGCGGGCGGACGGTGAGGTCGAGGAGTGTGCTGGAAAAGAGCCCGAAGAAAATCACAACGGCGACGGGGTGGAGGATTTCGCGTCCGGGCTGGCCGGCCCCGAGGAGCAGGGGGATGAGGGCGAAGGCTGCGGTGAGGGCGGTCATTAGGACCGGGATGATGCGTTCCTGCGTGCCGCGGACGATCATTTTTTGGTCGAAGGATTCGCCCTCTTCGCGGAGGAGGTGGAGGTAATGGGAAACCATCATGATGCCGTTGCGCGCGGCGATTCCGGTGAGGGCGATGAAGCCGACCATCGAGGCGATGGAGACCGTGCGGTCCGAGAAAAACCAAATCCCGAGCACCGCGCCAATGAATGCGAGCGGGATGTTCAGCATGACCTGGAGGGCCAGTGAGACGCTTTGGAATTGCAGGTAGAGGACGAGGAACATTCCGGCGAAGCTGGCGGCGCCGAGGAGCAGGATGAGCCGCGAGGCAGTGGCTTGGCTCTCGAATTGCCCGCCGTAGGCAATGAAATAGCCGGTGGGCAGTTCGACATCCGCGGAAATTTTCCCCCGTGCCTCCTCCACGGCGCCGACGAGATCCCGCCCGGCGACATTGGCCGAGACATAAATCCGGCGCTGTCCGTTTTCGCGGTTCACCATGTTCGGTCCCATGGCTTCCTGGACATCGGCGACGAGGCCGAGCGGGACGATTTGCCCGTTGACGGTATCGATGGGGATTTTGCGAATCGATTCGAGGTCCGAGCGGGCGGCATCGGGCAGGCGGAGCGTGACATCGTAGGAACGCTGGCCCTCGAGGACCTTCGTTACGGAACTGCCGCGCAGGGCAAGTTCCGCATACCGTGCGACCTCGCCGGGGCGGAGGCCGAAGAGGGCGGCTTTTTCCCGGTTGATGCGGACATGGACCTGCGGGATGAGCGTTTGGCGTTCGGCTTGCACATCGGTGAAGCCGGGGATGGCTGCGACGATGCCGCGTATTTGTTCGGCTTTTTCGCGGAGGGTTCCGAGGTCGTCCCCGAACACCTTGATGGCCACCTGTGCCTGGACCCCGGAGAGGAGGTGGTCGATGCGGTGGGAAATCGGCTGGCCAACGCTGGTGAAGACGCCGGGGATTTCGGCGAGCTTGCTGCGGATCTCGGCGAGTATCTCCGGGCGCGGGCGCTTGGAGGGAGAGAGTTCGAATTCGATCTCGGCCGAGTTCACCTCCTGGACATGTTCGTCGCCCTCGGCCCGCCCGGTTCTGCGGCCGATCGTGCGGACCTCCGGGACCTCGCGGAGGAGTTTTTCGGCGGCTTGCCCGATGCGGGAGCTTTCCTGCAGGGAAGTGCCGGGCGCTGTGAGGACGAACACGGTGGCGCTTCCTTCATTGAACGGCGGGAGGAATTCGCGCCCGAGGAACGGAACCAGTGCGAGCGCGCCGAGGAAGGCCGCCAGCACCGCGGCAAAAACGGTTTTTGGAATCCGGAAGCCGAACGAAAGGATGCGCCCGACCAGGTTTTTGAAAAACCGCACGAGGGCGCCGTCCTTCGGATGGGCCATGCGTTTCATGCCGGGGAGGAGGTAGGAGCAAAGGGCCGGCGTCACGGTGACGGCGACAAGGAGGCTGGCGGCGATTGAAACAATGTAGGCCAGCCCGAGGGGAGCGAAAATCCGCCCTTCGATCCCGCCCAGCGCGAAGAGGGGGATGAATACCAGGATGACAATAAGGGTCGCAAAGACGATGGAGTTGCGGACCTCCCGGCAGGCGGAAAGCACGACGCCGGCCACCGGCTTGGGGTTCGCGGACAGGCGGTTTTCGCGCAGGCGGCGGAAGACATTTTCCACATCGACGATCGCATCGTCCACCAGTTCGCCGATCGCCACCGCGAGGCCGCCGAGGGTCATGGTGTTGATGCCGAGGCCGAACCATTTGAAAACGATGAAGGTGACCAGGAGGGAAAGCGGGATCGCCGTGAGGGTGATGAATGTGGTCCGGAAATTCAGGAGGAACAGCAAGAGGACGATCGACACCATGATGCTGCCGTCGCGCAGGGCTTCTTCGACATTTGCGACCGCCCGCTCGATGAAGTTTGCCTGGCGAAAGATGTCGTCGTGGACCATGACCCCCGCGGGCAGCGTGGCGCGCAGGGTGTCGAGTTCCTCCGCTATGGCGCGGGTGAGCTTGACGGTGTCGGCACCCGGTTGTTTGGCGACGGCGAGCATGACGCCGGGCTTGCCGTTGATGCCGGCATCCCCGCGCTTCACGAGCGGGCCGGCTGCGCGGATTTCGGCGATGTCGCGGAGGAGGATGTTCCCGCCACCGGGAATGGGTTTGACCACCGTGGCGCCCAGATCCGCGGTGCCTTCCACCCGGGCGAGGTTGCGGATGAGTTTTTCCCCGTAGGGCTCGAGGAGGAACCCGCCGGGGGAATTCACATTGGTTTCGCCGAGTGCGGTGCGGACTTCGCCGAGGGAAATCCCATAGCCGATGAGTTTCGAGGGATCGACGAGGACCTGGTATTCCTTGGGGTCGCCGCCTTGGATCGTGATCTGGGAAACGCCCGGGATCGCGAGCAGGCGGCGCTTGAGGTCCCATTCCGCCAGTCCCCGGAGTTCCATCGGGCCGACCTGCGGGTTGTCGCTGGTGAGGCCGATCGCCATGACCTGGCCCATGATCGAGGAAATGGGCCCGAGGAAAGGCCGGATGCCGTCCGGGAGGGTTTCGCCCACTCCCTGGATGCGCTCGGCGACGATCTGGCGGGCGAGGTAGATGTCCGTGCTCCAATCAAATTCCACAAAGATGAGCGAAAGGCCGATTCCGGAAAGGGAACGCACCCGCTCGACATGGGTCGCGCCGTTGACCGCGGTTTCCAGCGGAAGGGTGACGAGCGTTTCGACCTCCTCGGGGGCGAGCCCGGGGGCTTCGGTGAAAATGGTGACTGTCGGGCGGTTGAGGTCCGGGAAGACATCGACCGGCAGGCTTCGCAGGACCCAGCCGCCGTAGGCTGCGACCAGAGCCGCGAGGCACACGACAAGCAGTCGGTTGCGGATCGAGAAGGCGATGATGCGGTCGAACATTTGGCGTCAGTGGCTGTGCCCGTGCCCGTCCGCGCCGGCGGATTCGACCCCGAGGTATTGGAGTTGGTAATTGCCGACCGTGACGACTTTTTCCTCCGGCAGGACGCCCTCCAAGATTTCCACCATGTCGCCCGAGCGGATGCCGGTGGCGACTTCGCGCCTCTCGAAGTGGCCGTCCTCGTTTTCGACAAAGGCAAAAAGTTTGCCGAGCGAGCCAAGGATGGCGCGGCGCGGGACTGCGACGGCGGGCTGGGGTTCGCCGAGTGCGATGCGCAGGTGCCCGCGGAAATTCGGGCGCAGGCGGTGGTCCGGGTTCGGGATGGCCGCGTAAAGGTGGAAGCCGGGCTCGTCGGCAGCGTGCCCGGTGTCGAGGCGCTGGAGCACGCCCGGGAATTCCTCGCCGGGAAAAACATCGAGGAGCAGCGTGGCAGGCGCCCCGATCCGGATTTTGTTGAGTTCGGGCGATTGGAAAATGAGCCCTTGGGCGAGGAGTTGGGTGTCGTCACCCACTTCGACGAGCGAGGTCTCGGGGGTGAACGCGAGGCCGGGCATGGCGTTTTGGCGGATCACATGGCCGGAGACGGGCGAGGCCAGTGTTTGCGCGGGGCTTCCCACGGCGAGCGGCGCCACGCGGACGATGGGCTCGCCCGCCTGCACTTGCTGGCCGAGCTTGACGAGGACTTCAAGGACCCTTCCGGAAAAGGGCGCGCCCACCGAACCGTGGCGCTCGGGCGGGACGACGAGGATGGCGGGGATTTCCACCGAGGGGGCGAGTTCGATGATTGAGGCCGGCGTTGTTTCGAGGCCGAGGTTTTGGCGCTGGGCATCCGTGAGGGAAACGGGGCCTGTGTGTGCAGAGGCCCCCATGGCGGGCCCATGGTCGTGGCCGGGACCGGCAAAGAGCATGGATGCGGGCAGAAGAAAAAACAGGAGTTGTTTCATGGAAGCGTTTCTTTTTTCGGGTTTTGGGCGAGGTAGTTTTTGCGGATGGAGGGGTGGGCGCCTGTGGTGGATTCGAGTTGGGCGAGCGCATTGGCGAGTTCGGCCTGCAGCCCGATCCGCCCGAGGCGGAGTTCGCCGAGTTGGGCGCGCATCGCCGCGACATCCCTGGCATCCACCAGGCCGGACTCGAATCCCGCCTGCATTTCCGCAAGGGCGGCGGAGACCGGCCAAATTGTCTTTGAATCAAAAGCCGCCAGGCGCTTTTCCAGCAAGCCCACCCGCTGCAAATCGGCAGCGAGGGTGTTTTCCATATCGAGCTTCGCCGCCCGCAGGCGGGCAACCGAAGCTTCCCGCGCCGCCTTGCGTTCTTCCACGCGGCCGGCGTTGCGGTCCCAAACGGGAAGGGGAATGGAAACGGCGACACCCAGGAAGTTGTCGGTTCCAAGGCCCTCGGGTTCGTCCATGTTGCGGTCGTAGGTGTATTCGATTCCGATGCGCACGCCTTCCCAGGCTTCCGCACGCGCAAGGGCGGCCTCGACGCCCGCTTTCTCGGATTCCAGGAGGAGCAGGTCCACATCCGGGCGGTGGACCGAAGCCGGCGCGGAATCCGCCAGGGGTGCGAGTTTTTCCAAAGCCCCCGCCAGCGAATCCGAAAGCCTGAGCGGCTCTGCGGCGCCAAGGCCGAGCAGCGTTTTCAAACCCAGGAGGGCAATGTCCTTATCCATGCGTGCGGATTCGAGGTCGTTTGCAACCCTCAGTTCCTGCACGAGCGCCAGGCTTTTCTCGGAAAGCGCAGCCTGTCCCGCAGCGAGCCGCTCCTGCGCGAGGGCTTTGGATTTTTTGGAGGCTTCGAGGAGTTCCCGAAGCGCGGCTTCCCTCGCTTGCGCGGCAAGGACCGCTATGGACGCATGGCGGACTTCCAGAACGAGCAACCGCTCGTGGTTGCGGATTTCCCTGAGGGCCCGGAGAAGGTCAATCCGTCCGGCCTCGCGCGCCAGCGAAAGCCGGGATGTGAGGGGGAATTCCTGGTGGAGCCCGATGGTGAACGCCCCGGCGCCCTGGCTGCCAAATGCGAAGTCCGACATTCCCGAGAATTCGAACTCGGGGTTTTTCCATACCCCCGAGGCGGAGAGGCGCCCTTGGGCTTCCGCGGCGGCGAAGCGGGCGGCTTGGAGCCCGCGGTTGTTGGCGAGGGCGGTTTGCACGGCGGATTCCAGCCCCAGCGTGGAAGCCCCGCAGGGCTGTAGCGCCGCGAGGGCGAGGAGGCAGGATATGGATTTTGAAAAATGCATCGTTCGTTGGTGGTCTTTTGCCGGTGCATGATAGGGTTCCGGCTTGGTGGATTTGGAAACCCGGCGCGATTTAAGGGGTTCCCGGTGTTTGGGCGCAATACGCCCCTGGAAGCTCAGACGAACCTGGGCGGAAGTTCAATTTCCCGCTGCGCTTGGCAAGGGGAAGAGGTGTTGCCCGGTGAATTTAGGTAGGTGCACCAAAGTTGTGGATCGAACGCAGTGTTCTCCAAGATAGCCGCACTATGCTCGTGCGCCGCGCAGCCATGGTGCTGAAAGTTGGAATCCCCGTGGTCGTGCGAAGCGGAAACAACCAAGGAACCATGGGCACCGCAATTGTGCTCATGACCCATTTCCAGGTGCTCAATTGCATCAAAAATAAAGCTTCCGCCGATCAATACAGTTCCAAGGCAAAGCACAACGCTTTTGGAAATTCTCTGAAGCACAATCGCTCTCGTTAAGCTCGTGGTGCTGGGGTGTCAAGCTGCGGCAGGACATGAATAGCCGTCCCTTGTTACCCCACTGAAGACCATGCGTGAAACAAACCCGAAAGAATCGGTTTGATAAATGGGTTGATTGGAGAACGTAGTGCAAAAAAGGTGAAAAATACTGATGGACAACAAGAAACAACAGCGAGAGGACAAGGGTGGAATATGAAAAATCCAACCAATCAACAAGTTGCGCGCGAGCCCGTGATCCGCAAGGGCGACCGCGTGTTCATCAAACCCGAATGGCAGGACAAGGGCGACGACGATTACATCTGGATCGCCTTGGAAGACGAGGATGGAGGGCGCGTGCGGATCTCGCCCATCAACGGCGTGTGGCTTGCGGGAATGCCCACGAACCAGGTCGTCGAAACTTCGATGCTGGAGGTGCGCCCGTGAGCCGTCCGACCCCCGACCAACTTGCCCAGATTGACCTCATCCACACGGAGACCGGTGTGAGCGCGGTCGCCCTGAACGAGGACGACATCGCGATGCTCGCCCGATACGTCGTCGGAATGATCGCGCTGACCGATTGGAAGCGCGCCGAACGCAAGGCCCGCCGGTGCGGGCTCATCCAATTTCGCGCCCGTGGCTACGCGAGTCGCGCAGTCGCGGCGCCGATCAACCAAACCAGAAAGGAAAACGAACCATGCCTGAAATGAACGAACCCGCCCACGTGGGCGACGAAATGCAACCAGTGGAAGACCACCGCAACCCGCGCCGCCGTGGAAGGGGTGGCGACAACACGCCGCCCGAGGTCGGTATCCTTGTTGATCCCGAGCCAAGGCACGCGCTCGACCGGCTTGTGCTGCAGCCCGGCGTGACCGCGGACATTGATGCCGCGCTCCGGCTCATTGAAACCCGCGACCAACTCGAGGCCGTGTGGAACCTTGGCGAGATCCAACCGCAGCGGGGTCGCT
>JAGWWS010000020.1 GCA_018970255.1 Verrucomicrobiota bacterium
CCGCCACAGCTGGGGCTACAACCCGAGCGACCCCTTTGCGATCGAGACTGCCTACGGCGGCCCGGACGGCTTCAAGGAATTCGTCAAAGCCTGCCACGAGCGCGGGATCGCGGTGCATGTCGACATCGTCCACAACCACTATGGTCCGCAGGACCTGCACCTCGTGCAGTTCGACGGGAGTGGGGGAGGGGACAACAAGAACGGGATTTATTTCTACGAGGATGCCGAGCGCGGGGAGACGCCGTGGGGCCCGAGGCCGGATTTCAGCCGCAGCGAAGTGCGAGACTACATCCGCGACAATGTCCGCATGTGGTTCCAGGAATACCGCGTGGACGGCTTGCGCTGGGATTCCACGATCAACATCCGCGCCGTGTCGAACGGCCGCGTGCAAAACCCCGACGGCGAGTCGCTGCTCCACAACATTTCGAAAATGATCGAGCGCGAGTTCCCCGGGAAAATCAGCATCGCCGAAGACTCCGTGGGCGATCCCCGGTTCCACGGCTCCTGGGAATACGGTTTCCACCACTCCGGCAGTTGGACGCAGGGGCTCGTGCCACAGCTTGTCGCGAACGCCGGCCCCTTCCTGAGTGTGAAGGACATTGGAGAGCGCATCAAATCGGACCTCGGCTTCCGCCGCGTGATCTACAGCGAGAACCATGACGAGGTCGGAAAGTTGAACGAAAAACGCCGCATTCTCGTCGATGCCGATGAGAACGATCCCCACAGCCTCACGGCTAGGCGCAAAGCCGCGCTGGCGGCGGTGGTCACCCTGACCTCGCCCGGCGTGCCGCTGGTTTTCATGGGGCAGGAGTTGCTCGAAACCGCGCAGTTCCACGACTCGAACCCGCTCGATTGGGGGCTCGGGGAGCTGTCATTCGGGCAATTCCAATTCTACCGCGACCTCGTCCGCCTGCGCCGGAACATCGACGGCGCGAGCCCTGCGCTCACTGGAACGAAAACGCGAATCGCAAAGGCCGATGAACGGGAAAAGTTTCTGGTCTGGCGCCGTTATGTTTCCGGTCGTTCGAAGGACGATATCATGATCCTGGCAAATTTTTCCGACGAGCCCGTCAAAGACCGTAAGGTGTTTTTTCCCCAGTCGGGCAAGTGGAAGCTTTTGCTGAATACCGATGATCCGAAATACGGCCTCGGTCTCACCGGGGTCACGACGGAGAATCTCCGCACCGACGGTTCCCATTCTCTCGCCGTAAATCTCGCGCCGTGGAGCGCTCAAATTTTCGGACTTCACGAACTTGAGCCCACGGAAGCCGACCTGACCGCGCTGAAGGAGGACTGGGAGGCCGCTTTTGGAGACGAGGAGGCCGTGGCCGCCGCTCCGCCCGAACCCGATCCGGCCGCCGTCGAAGAGGAAGTTTCCACCGAGCCCGAAGAAGTTCCCTTCGCGACCGAAGCCGGAAAGTTTGTTTTGCTTGTCCCATTCTCCCAACCGCGGCCATGGGACCCTTCGAACCCCGATTTCCAAATGGGAATCCAAGGGGACTACCTGTGGCGTGCCGAACTGGGTTTTCCGCCTGGAACGCCTTTCACTTCGTTTCTGTTGATGAATCCCAAAACGGGGGCGGTTTACGGTGGCAACGGGGTTCCCACGCAGCACCTGCCTGCCGCAGGAACGGCTGTGGAAGGCGGGGTGCCGATCACCGTGCAGGGGCCGCTGGAGGGCGAATACTTCGTCTCCTTCAACGAAAAAGACCTCAGATTCCGCTTCGAGCGCAAGGCGCTTACCGACTTCACCCGCTTCGCGGTGATGGGGAATTTCAACGGCTGGAAACCCTCGGCCGACCTGATGACCATGACCGGCGATTATTCCTGGCAGGCGGACATCGATTTTGACGGACGGTCCGGAACCGAGTTTGTGTTCGTGGCGGATGGCTCGTTTGAAAAACAGTGGGGTGATGATGCGGGTCAATTCGCCGCCGCGCCTGCGAGCGGCACTGCCATTGATCTCGGCGCTCCGATTCGAATTGAGGAAACTCTCAACGGGCCGCACCGGATCACTTTCAATGAGCAAACCGGCGAGTATTCGATTTCGCGCCTCTCCGACTCCGAGGCCGAGCCACCGCCGCCTGTCCCTGAGGTCAAGCCGGTGGAGAAAATCCCGCGGATGGCTCAGGCGGCGGATTAAGACTCACTCCACACAAACCGCCCTGCTGGTTTTCTGAATGCCGCAAAAAAATTCCCCACGAAGGGCTGCTGCGGCTAGGAATGTGTCGATGCTTCGTTTTTGGAGAATCCTGTTTTTGCTTTTATGCGGTCTACTGCCGATTGCCGCGGCCGAGAACCGGCTGACCGTCTCGACATCCGAGACCGGCGTGCTGGATGCGGATTACACCACGACGAAACTTTTCATCGATGAAATCGCCGGAGACTCCGTGCCGCTGGAGATCGTTTTCAAGCCAGCCAGCCCGCTTGTCGAACAGGTCGAGGTTTGGACAAACCTGAATCGGCGGGATCTCGCCGATGAGGATGCCGATGGCGATGGCTACGATGACGGAATCGTTCCTCCCGATGCGGATTCGATTCAAGCCGGTGACGACCGCCACTACTTCAAGGCTTATCCGATGGAGAAGCAGGGGGATGGAGCGTGGAGGTTGGTTTTAAATGCCGAAAAAACCGGCGCGTATCGACTCACTGCGAGGTGGAAAGTCCCCGGCGAGGATCGCTGGCATTGGTTCACCGACCACCGGCGCGGCTTGCGTGACCATGCTGTTGTTGTGAGTCCCAAGGAAGCCCGCGACATCAGGCTTTATGAAATCAATGTGCTGAATATCGAGGCTTCCGGGGACACCCATGACATGCGCTCCACGATCGAGGATATGCACAACGCGCCCGGGGCGCCGCACAACGCGAAGGACCGTTGGAACCTCGACTACTTGCTCAAACTCGGTGCGAACTGGCTTTGGTTTCAGCCGATTCATGTCACCGCGGATGCCGGGCGCGAGCCATCCGGCGGTTGGGGCACCGATACTCCGCCCTACGAGCCGGGCAGTCCCTACGCCGTGCGGAATTTTTTCGAGGTGAATCCGATTTTCTCGATTCAAAAAACGCGAGAGGGTGCGATGCGGGCTTGGCGGGAATTTTCGGCCGCCGCGGATTTGAAGGGCGTGGGGCTGATGCTGGACGCGCCTTTCAACCACACAGCGCATGATGTCGAGCTGGGTGAACCGGGGGTGCGTTTGTTCCAGCCCGATGGTGCCGAATGGAAACCCGGTGATTTCTTTCGCGACCGGGTGCCTCGTCTTTTTTCCTATCGGAACAACTATGGCCAGCGTGCCGAATCTGCCGATCGGATTGCCCCGGCGCCGGATCGCTCCGATTTCGGAAAATGGCGTGATGCGATCGATGTTCACTTCGGCCGGTATGCCGCGCTGGTCGAGACGCCGGTCAAGGGTGAGCGCATCAAGAGCGGGGAGGATTGGTTTGATTTCGATGGCGAGAGTTGGAATTCCGAGGATTTCGTTCAAGGCGGCCGCCCGAAAAATGTGACGCGGCTTGCCTGGCGGTATTTCGCGGAATACGCGCCCTACTGGATTGGGAAAACCCGCCCCGAAGGCCGCAATCGCAACAGCTCCACGGAACCCGGCCTGACAGAAGCGGAGCGTCGCGATTGGGATGCGGCGGGAATCGACGGGCTGCGCTGCGATTTCGGCCAGGGACTGCCTCCGCAGGCGTGGGAATACATCACGAATGTGGTGCGCGAGAGAAAGTGGAATTTCGTGATGATGTCCGAATCGCTCGACGGGGGCCCCGTGACCTACCGCTCGAACCGGCATTTCGATGTTTTAAACGAGAGCATCGTTTTCGCGATGCGCGATGCGCGGACGGCGTCGGACTACCGCAAACTTTTCGAAGAGCGCCGTCAGCAGTTCGGTCCTTCGCTGGTTCTGCTGAACACGACTTCCCACGACGAGGAGAACGCCGAGGATCCGTGGCAGGCGCTCACCCGGTATGCCGTTGCCTCCACACAGGATGGCATTCCGATGATTTTCCCCGGCCAGGAATTGGGAATCCGCAAGACCTGGGGCTATGACCACTACGAACGGAATCTCGGAAAAATGATTCCGCACTTCAAACGCTACAATTCGATGATGCCGGTTTGGAACGATCAAGAGTTCCGCAACGACCAGTTGTTCCAAGTTTACGCCGCCATCAACCGCGCAAGGGCAAAAAGCCCGGCGCTGAGATCCGCGAACCGGTGGTTCCTCGATACCGGAAATGAAAAGGTGGTCTGCGTGGCAAAATGGGAGAAGGGCTCGTCTCCGGTCATCGCCTTCGTGAATCTCGAGCCGTCCAAGGGGCAGAGGGTGAGTGTGAAGTTACCCCAAGAGTTGTTTCAAAAACTCGGACTGCGCGAGGATGGTTTCTACCAAGCGCGCAATATTGCGGCTTATGAGAATCCCGGGTTGGGGGTGACAGAACGCTCGAGCAAACCGCTTTGGGGAGCTGGGCGTCGAGGGGTCGATTTGCTAAGCAGCGGATTTGAGGTCGAACTTAATCCTGTGCCGGTTGTGGATTCGGATTGGAAGGTGAAGCCTTACGAGGCGGCTTATTTGGAGATCGGACAGATTTCTGAATGAGGGTCTAATTTCTCCTTGACCCTCGGCATGGGCATTTTAAGCGATTCGACATGAAATTCCCTCTAGTAACATTTTTATCCCTGGCAGCTATTTGTTCATTTCTTTCGAAATCCGTCCACGGGGCGTTGGTTTTTACCAACTACACCACAGCAAACGGGCTCGGGGTGAACCATATCCTCGGCACATATGCCAGCGGCGGGAAAGTTTACGCTGGAACCTTCACCGGCGGGTTGGGGGTTTCATCCAATGGCGGTGCGAACTGGACGAACTACACGGCATCAAACGGGCTTGGGACCAATATCGTTCGCGGGGTTTTTGCCAGCGGCAGCAACATTTATGCAGCCACCTCGGGAGGCTTGGGGATTTCGAACGACTCCGGTTCGACATGGATCAATAGGACGACCGCAAATGGTTTGGGGGCGAATGATGTTTTTGGGGTGTTTTCTTCCGCCGGTGTCCTCTATGCAGCGGCTTGGAACGGTGGCTTGGGCATCTCGAGCGACAACGGCGCGAGTTGGACGAATTACACAACTGCGAATGGGCTTGGCAGCAACTTGATGAGGGGTGTCTTCGTGAGCGGAAGCACGGTTTATGTCGCAACAAACGGTGGTGTCAGCATCTCCACCAATGGCGGTGGGACTTGGACGAATCGCACCACTTTGAACGGGCTAGGGGACAACACAGTGCAGGGTGTCTATGCATCCGGCGGGTATGTCTATGCCGCAACTTTCGGCGGCTTGGGGATTTCAAACAACAACGGGCTGACTTGGACGAACTACAACTTTGCCAGCGGTCTCGCAAACAACAATGTGACAAGCGTGTTTGAGCTTGGCGGGACAATTTATGCCGGAACGAGCAATGGCTTGAGCGTGTCAACAAATGGCGGCTCCAATTGGACGAATTACACGACTGCCGAAGGTCTCGGCAGCAACTCCATCAACGGGATTTTTGCGGATGCGGGGTTTGTTTATGTCGCCACAAATGGTGGGCTCAGTGTCGCGCCCTTGAATGCCGCGGTTCCCGAACCCGGACAAGTGGCAGCTTCGGTTTTGGCCTTGGCGGGGGCGGGGCTTTATTGGTGGGGGCGCCGGCGGAAACCCAAAGGTCCCCAGGCTGCGGTCCAGCCGCTGGACGGGGTTGGCGCGGTGGTTTGACTGACCGCGCTTTCAGCGCCTGAATCTTGGGACGGCTCGGAGAGCCATACCTACCATGGGGTTGGGCGGCTTGTTTTTAGGCGATGGACAACCTTGCGGCGACGAGGGATTCCAAGTGGGTGCGGAGGGGGGCGTTTTCCAGGCGGGCGAGGAGGCTGTTGAAGAAGCCGTTCACGACCAGGCGCCGGGCTTTGTCTTTCGGGATTCCGCGGGCTGCCATGTAGAAAAGTTCCTCGGCGCTGACGGGGCCGTTCGTGGCTCCGTGGCTGCAGCGGACTTCGTCGTTCAGGATTTCCAGGCCGGGCATGGAGTTCGGGTCGGCATCGTCGCTGAGGATGAGGTTTTTGACTTTTTGGTAGGCGTCGGTGCCCTTGGCGCCGGGTTCGACCTTGATGAGGCCGGCGAAGATGGTGCGCGATTTGCCGTCGAGGGCGTTGAGGTAGAGGAGGTCGCTGGTGGCGTGGGGGGCGACATGGTCCTGCAGGGTGCGCTGGTCGATTTCGCGGGTGCCTTCGACCGGGTTTATGGAGAACATTTCGCTGCGGGCGCCTTCGCCGACGAGGCGGCTTAGGTTTTCGCCGCGGACGAAGCCGCCGCCGAAATTCGCGATGAGGGCGGTGCAGGTGGCGTCGCGTTCGACGATGGTCGAGTTCAGGTGGAACGCGGTGGTTTCGTGCGACCAATCCTGGACGGCGATGTAGGTGAGGCGCGCGCCGCGGGCGAGGTGGAGGTCGTTGACGCCGCAGGCGAGGGCGGGGAGCCTGTCGGCGGACTTAAAGTAGTCGACGACGGTGGCGCTGCTGTTCTCGCCGCAGATGATGAGGGTGTGCGGGAAAACGGAGGCATTGGCGCCTTCCACCCACTGGAAGATTTCGATGGGCAGGGTGACCGAGGTGTTGGCGGGGATGTAGAGGAACGCGCCGCCGGAGGTGCGGGCCTTGTGGAGTGCGGCGAACTTGCGGGAGCCGAGTTCCACGGGCTGCGCCATGAAGTATTTTTTGAAGAGGTCCGCGTGGTTCGAGGCGGCGGCTTCCAGCGTTTCGAAGATGACGCCCTTGGGCAGCGCGGGGGCTTCGCGGAGGAGGAGGGCGTTGTTGCCGAGGACGAGCTTGGCGGAGGTTTCCGCGAGACCGGCGGAGGCTTGGATGAGGCGGGTCTCGCTGGCGACGGGTGTGGCTTCGGCGAAGGCGGAGAGGTCGAGCGCCTTGATGTTCGCGAAGCGCCAGGACTCGTCCTTGCGGGCCGGGGCGGGGAGGGCTTCGTATTCGGCGAGGGCGGCGCGTTGTTCGGCCTGGAACCAGGCGGGCCATGCGGACCGGGCCGCGGCGGGTTTTTCCATAAGGGTGGACATGGGTTTTCCTCCGGGGTCAGCCGACGGAGCCTTCCATTTCAAGGTCGATGAGGCGTTTCAGCTCGACCGAGTATTCCATGGGGAATTGCTGGACGAGGTCGTTGACGAATCCGTTCACGGCGAGGCTCATGGCGGCGCCCTCGGGGATGCCGCGCTGCTGCATGTAGAAGATTTGCTCGGCGCTGATTTTGCTGACCGAGGCTTCGTGCTGGCAGGCGTTTTCCTTCCCGCGGACGGTGATGGCGGGGTAGGTGTCCGTGCGGCTGTCGGTGTTGATGAGGAGGGCGTCGCACTCGGTGTTGTTTTTGCAGCCCTTGAGGTGGCGCCCAACCTGGACGAGCCCGCGGTAGGTGGCGCGGCCGTTGCCGATGCTGATGCTCTTCGAGACGATGTTGCTGGTGGTCTCGTCGGCGGCATGGATCATTTTCGCGCCGGTGTCCTGGTGCTGCCCGTCGCCGGCGAGGGCGATCGAGATGACCTCGCCGCGGGCCTTGCGGCCCTTCATGACGACGCCCGGGTATTTCATGGTGAGGCGGGAGCCGATGTTGCAATCGATCCACTTGATTTCCGCCTCCTCGTGCGCGAGGCCGCGCTTGGTGACGAGGTTGAAGACATTCGAGGACCAGTTTTGGACGGTGATGTATTGGATTTTCGCGCCCTTGAGGGCGACGAGTTCCACGACGGCGCTGTGGAGCGTGGAGGTCTCGAACTTCGGCGCGGTGCAGCCTTCCATATACATGACCTCGCTGCCCTCGTCGGCGATGATGAGCGTGCGCTCGAACTGGCCGAAGTTTTCCGCGTTGATGCGGAAGTAGGCCTGGAGCGGGTGCTTCACCTTCACCCCGGGCGGGATGTAGATGAACGAACCGCCGGAGAAGACGGCGCTGTTGAGCGCGGAGAATTTGTTGTCTCCGGTGGGGATGACCTTCCCGAACCATTTTTTGAAAATCTCGGGGTGTTTTTGGAGACCCTCGGTGGAGCCGACGAAGATGACTCCCTGCTCGCCGACAGCGGCCTTGATGTTCGAGTAGGCGGCTTCGCTGTCGAACTGGGCCTCGACGCCGGCGAGGAATTTGCGCTCCTGCTCCGGGATGCCGAGGCGCTCGAAGGTGCGCTTCACATCCTCGGGGACATCGTCCCAAGAGCGTTTCGGCTGGGTGCCCTGCGAGAGGTAGTAGCGGATGTTGTCGAAGACGATGTTCTCGAGGTCCGGGCTGGCCCAGTGGGTGGGCATGGGCATGGAATTGAACTTGCGGAGGGCGTCCTTGCGGAACTCGCGGATCCAATCCGGGTCCTTTTTCACATCGCAGATGTAGTCGATGGTCTTCTCGGTGAGGCCGGTGCCGGCGTCGAACTCGTAGTCCACATCGTAGTGGAAGTCGCCGATCGAGCGGTCGATGTTGATGTCGGGTTTGGTTTCCATGGTTGGTTCCTCCGGTTCCGGGAATCAGGCGGTGGCGAGGGTTTCCTTCTCGACCCAATCGTAGCCCTCGGCCTCGAGTTTGTGGGCGAGGGTTTTGTCGCCGCTCATGACAATGCGGCCGTCGACCATCACATGGACGACATCGGGGACGATGTAGTCGAGGAGGCGCTGGTAGTGGGTGATGACGAGGAATCCGCGCTCCGGGCTGCGCATGGCGTTGACGCCGTCGGAGACAATTTTGAGGGCATCGATGTCGAGGCCGGAGTCGGTTTCGTCGAGCACGGCGTAAACGGGGTTGAGCATCGCCATCTGGAGGATTTCGCAGCGTTTCTTTTCGCCGCCGGAGAAGCCCTCGTTCACCGCGCGGGAGGTGAATTTGCGGTCGATCTTGAGGGCGTCCATTTTCTTGTAGAGTTCTTCGTAGTATTCCACGGCGTCGAGTTCCTCGCCCTCGGGGAGGCGCGCCTGGAGTGCGGCGCGGATGAAATTTGCGATGGTCACGCCGGGGATTTCCATCGGGTATTGGAAGGCGACGAAGAGGCCCGCGCGCGAGCGTTCGTCGGGTTCCCCCATGGAGAAGAGGTCGAGGCCGTCGAGTGTGACCGAGCCGCCGGTGACTTCGTAGTCCGGGTGGCCGGCCATGACCTTGGCGAGCGTGGATTTGCCCGAGCCGTTCTTGCCCATGATGGCGTGGACCTGACCCTTCGGGATTTCGAGGTTGAGGCCCTTGAGGATTTGGCGGTCGCCGATGTTGGCGGTGAGGTTTTCGATTTTGAGGCTCATGGTGTTTTTCAGTTGTTGGAGTTCCTGCAGTCCGGGCAGGTGCCGCGGAGTGTGATTTCGCTGTGCTTCACGGCGAACCGGGACGGCACTTTGAGCAGGCGGGCGATCCCTCCTTCCTTTACGACCGGGATGTCGGAAACGGCGCCGCAGTTTTCGCAGACGAAGTGTCCGTGTTCTGAGAGGTTTGGGCAATAGCGGGTCGCTTCGCGCTCGACATTGACCTGTTTGGCGAGGCCGCATTCGACGAGGGTCTCGAGGCAATTGTAAACGGTGGCGAGGGAGATGCCCGGCATGCGGCGCTTTGCGCGGATGAAGACCTCGGTGGCGGTGGGGTGGTCGCGCTCGCCGAGGAGGACATTGTAAACCTCGCGGCGCTGCGGCGTGAGGCGGTGGCCGCTGTGGCTGATCGTCTCCTCGTATCCGACGGGCTTGGTTTTCCGGTCCGGCATGGACGCGGGAAAATACGCCCGCGCGGGCTTCAATCAAGAATTATTCCAAATAAAGGCGCGGCTACTTGCGGAGGGTTTTTCCGGGGACCCAGCGGCTCTCGGTCATAATGCACTTCGAGGTCTCGGGGATGCCGGTCTCGGCGCGGTGGAGCATGCCGACGAGCATGTCGATGGCATAGGCGCCGACGAGTTCGTTGCACTGGTCCATGCCGCTCCAGCCGTCCATGCCCTTGTTGATATCGAGGTGGGCGAGCCCGATGTCGCGCGGGCAGCGGATGCCGAGTTCGGCGACCCATTGGCGGACCTCCGCATGGGTGGTGACGATGGCATCGGGGCCGTATTGGCGGAGCCAGACGCCGAAGCGGCGTTTCGCGCGCGGGTCGAAATCGAATGGCGGGACGAAATTTTCCCTGCCGGCGAAGAGGCCCTCGGTTTGGAATCCCGCGCTGAAGCGGCGGTCGATGACTTTTTCGATGAGGGGGTCGATGGCGAGGGCGGGTCTTTTGTAGCCGAGGCGCGAGAGTTGGCGTGCGGTGTGCAGGGCGGTGGAGAACTGGTCGTTGCAGGCGAAGTGGAATGGCGGGTGGTCCGGGCGGATGCCAACGGCGACGCAGCTGACATCCTTCCAGACGCGGTCGAGTTTCGCGGGGAGCTTCATCATGGTGTCCACCATGCCGGCGAGGACGACGCCGCGGATGTTGCGGGCGGCGAGGAGGCGCTGGAGGCGCTCGCCGTCGAGCCCGGGCTCGTGGAGCCAGATTTCATTGCCGCCGTAGCCAAGCCCGCCGCAGCGCTCGAGGATGCCATGCGTGAGCGCGGAATAGGTCGGGTTTTTGTGGAGGAAGTCGCGGTTTTCGGAGGCGTTCAGGATGGCGATGGTCGCCTGGTATTTCGGGTTCCTGGCGACGCGCAACTGGGCCATGAGGTTCGCAACAACGGCATTGGATTTGTAGCCGAGGCGGTCCGCCACGGAGCGGATCCGCTTGCAGGTTTCGCGGCGCAGGCGGGGGTCGTTGCGCAAGGCGAGGGAGACCGTCGCCTTGCCGACGCCCGCGGCACGGGCGATGTCGGCCATTGTCGGGGAGGGCATGGGGATTTGAACTGTCCAATAGTTTTTCCGTTCCCCCGCGGGCGCAAGGAAAAACAGCCGCCCTTTTCGCGGCGGTGCGCCTCAGCGGGCGCGGAGGAGCGCGAGGCAGGAGCGGCAGTAGGCGGCGGGGTCGGGGGCTTGGAGGATGCCGGAGACGATCACGGCGCGGCGGGCGCCGGCTTCGAGGACTTGGGGAAGGTTGTGGAGCTTGATGCCGCCGATGCAGAAAATGGGGAGTGGAACGGCGGCGTGCACGGGGGCGATGTCCGAGAGGCCGATGGGCGTGTAGTCCGGCTTAGTGGGTGTGGAAAAAAGTGGGCCGAAGCCGATGTAGTCGGGTTTTTGGGCGATGGCGGCGGTGGCTTGGGCGGGGCTGTGGGTCGAGAGGCCGATGATTTTATCGGGGCCCGCGAGGCGGCGGGCTTCCGCGACGGTGATGTCGTCCTGCCCCACATGGGCGCCGTGCGCGCCGGTTTCGGGGACGAGGTCCGGGTGGTCATTGAGGATGAGTGGGACGGAGGATTTCCCGCAAAGCGGGGCGAGTTCGCGGGCGAGGGCGGCGATTTCGGTGCGGGGGAGCTTTTTTGCGCGGAGTTGGAGGATTTCGACCCCGCCTTCGAGCATGGCGTGCGCGGTGGCGATGGCGTTTTCGGGCGCGATGTAGCCGGTATCGAGGATTCCGTAGAGGCGGGCGGTGGCGGGGTGGAAGGTCATGGGGTCAATTTTGCGCCAAGAGCTGTCGGAGGTGTGCGACGGTGCGGCGTGTGGCGCCGCGGTGGGAGAGGAGGCAATTCGCGGCGGCGCGGACTGTGGACTCGCGTCGGGCGGGGTTTTCGAGGAGGGAGGCGATGGCGGGTTCGAGTTCGGCGGGGGTGGGGACTTGGACGGCGCCGCCTTCGCGGACGAGTGTGTCGGCGAGGGGTTGGAAATTTTGCATGTTCGGTCCGAAGACGACCGGAACGCCTGCGGTGATGGGCTCGGCGGGGTTTTGTCCCCCGCGGGCGGCGAGGGATTTTCCGATGAAGACGACGGTGGCGAGGTGATACCAACTCGCGAGTTCGCCGGTGGTGTCCACGAGGAGGAGGTCGGGGTTTTGACCGGGGTCGGGGCGGGTGCGGCGGGCGACGCGCAAGCCGAGGGAGGCGAGTTCGCGGGCGACCGAGTCGCCGCGTTCCTGGTGGCGGGGGACGAGGATCAGGAAGAGGTCGGGGAATTTTTTTCGGAGCGAGCGGTGGGTTTCGGCGAGGAGTTTTTCTTCGCCGTCGAATGTGCTGCCGCCGAGGAGGACCGGGGCGTTTGGCGGCACGCCGAGGCTTTCGAGGACGGGTCGGAAATCGCGCAATGGGCGAGGGGGTTGGGCTTCGTCGTCGAATTTGATGCTGCCGGTGACGAGGAGTTTCGCGGGGTCGATGCCGAGGGAGGTCCAGCGGGCGCGGTCGGACGGTTCCTGCAGGCAGAGCGCGGCGAGTTGGTTGAAGACGGGGGCGGTTATGGCGCGGGCGAGGCGGAAGCGTTTTTCGGAGCGCTGCGAGAGGCGGGTGTTGACGAGGGCGGCTTTCGCGCCGGTGCGGCGGGCTTCGCAAACGATGTTGGGCCATACTTCGGCTTCGACCAGGACGAGGAGGCGCGGGCGGATGAGGCGGACGGCGCGGCGGGCGACGGGCAGGAAATCGAGGGGGTTGTAGATGGGCTCGAGCCAGGTCGATTTGCGCGTGGCGGCGAGTTTGAACCCGGTGGAGGTGGTGGTGGAGAGGACGAAGGATGCGGCGGGGTCCGCGGCGCGGAATTCCTGGATGAGTTTCAGGGCGATGTTCACTTCGCCCACGCTGACGGCGTGGACCCAGATGCGCCCGGTGTTTTCAATTTTTGCGCGGACGCCAGGCGAGTAGATGGCGAAGCGTTGCCAGAATTTGTGGCGGTATTGCCCGCGGCGGACCATGCGGACGAGGAATGCCGGCAGCATGGCGAGGAGGACGAAGGGGAAGGCGAGGTTGTAGAGGAAACGGATGGGGCCAATCATCGTTTCGCGAGGAAGTGGATTTCGCTGCCGCCATACCGCTTCGAGCGGACGGGCTCGAAGAGTTCGGAGGGGAGGGCGGGCCCGCCGTGCTGTTTTTCGAGGACGAGCAGGGCGTTCGGGCGGAGCGCTGCGTGGAGTTTTTTTGAAGAAGCGAGCTGGGAGGCGTGGTCGGTGTCGCCGTCTTTTTTGAAATAGGGGGGGTCGGCGAAGACCAGGTCGAATTCGGCTTCGCCCGCGTAGAGGTCGAGGAAGCGGTAGGCGTCCATGGTTTGGACGCTGGCTTCGCAGGTGGCGGAGCGGAGGTTCTCGCGGATGCAACGGGTGCAGCGTTCGCTCGAATCCACAAAGACCGCGCGGTCCGCGCCGCGGCTGAGGGCCTCGATTCCCATGGCGCCGGAGCCTGCGAAGAGGTCCAGCACGGAGGCGCCTGGGACGAGGTCGCCGAGGCTCGAGAAAACGGCGGCTTTCACGCGGTCCATCGTGGGGCGGAGTCCGTCGGGCGGGGATTTGAGCGGGCGTCCGCCCGCGGTGCCTGCAATCACGCGCACGGTGTCAGTTTGCGGGCTGGGGTGCCGGGGTTGGCTTGGGCTGTTTTTTGGTGCCGGGCATGCGGAGGATGCTTTTCAGGAATCCGCCGACATCCTGGCCGATGCGAACGCCGACGAGTTTGTCGAGGAGGTTGGTTTTCGGTTTCGCAAGCGTGCCGCCGACTTGAAAGGGCATGTGGGTGTAGCCGGCTTGCTCGGAGGGTTTGAAATTCGTGCCGAGGAGCCCGCGGGTTTCGCGGCGGAGTTTATCGTTCACATGGAAGCGGGCGTCGAGGTCGAGGGCGCCGGCGAAGTCGATGGTTCCGGTGGCGTCCATCATGAGGTTCTCGGTGACGGTGACGAGGCGGTCCACGACGACCCTTCCATCGCGGATGGAGAAGTCCGCCTCGGCGGTGCCGAGTTCGAGGAGGCGGAGTTCCTCGATGCGGAGTAGTTCGCCGAGTTGGCGGATGAAGTCGACGGGTTCGACGCGGGCTTCGGAAAGTATGGCTTTTCCGCCGCCGAGGAAGGTTTCGGGGCGTCCCGGAATTCCCTGGAGGGCGAGTTCTCCGCGGAAAGTGCCGCCTGTGTTGCCTGGCTCGATGCCGGAGTCGGCTGCGAATTTTTGGAGGGAGATATTTTCGGCGGCGATGGAGGCGCGGAAGGCGGGGTCGGGGAGGAGTTCGAACGCGCCGGCGATTTCGCCGCCTGCCCAGGAGCCCTTCAGGTCTGGGATGGCGAGGCGACCGTCTTTCCAGGAAAAGGTGCCGTGGATTTCCCGGGGCTGGATGGCGCCGTGGATGGTGGCGCGGGCGAGGCGGAATTTTCCTGTGATGCCGCCGTCGGGCGAGGGGGCGGATTCGATGTCGAGACCTTCGACCTTTAGCGAGGGCATGCCGGCGTGCGTGTAGAAAATGGCGGTGCCGTTTTTGACTTGGAAGGCTTCGAGGCGGGTTTCGGATTTTTTTGGTTCGGTGGGTTCGGGTGCGGTGGCGACTGGCGCTTCGGCGGTGGTGGTGGTTTGGGCAATGGGCTCCGACGGTTCGGGGGCAGCAGGCAATGACGCAGGGGCTTGGGATTTTTTTTCCACCCAAGTGCCGCCGGGTTGTCGGGCGAGGACGAGGACGGGTTCGATGATGTCGATGTTTTCGATGACGAGGCGACCGGCGAACAACTCGCCGAGTGCGATGCGGAGTTTGAGCGTCGGGATTTCGAGCATCGGGCGGTTCGAGCCCGGTTGGGGCGGGACTTTGACGCCCGAGACGACGAGACCCGACCAGGGGGTGTAGTAGGTCGCGCCGATGGTGGGTGCGGCGCCTGCGCCCGAGGAGACGGCGGCGGCGAGGCGTTGCTGGACGCCGGAGGATTGCAGGTAAAGGTTCAGCCCGAGCGTGGCGATGGCGGCAAGGGCGATGAGTGCGCCGAGGGCGATGAGAATTGGCTTGGCAAGCTGGTGCACGCGATGAAGCTACCGACCTTCTTTCGAAAGTGAAGTGTGAACAAAACGCTCATCATTTTGAACCCTGCGGCTCGCGGGGGGCGCTCTGGAAAGCTCGTTGAAAAAATCCGCTCGTTTGCCGGCGACACGGAAATCCGTCTGACGGGGGCGGTCGGCGATGCGCGGAGAATGGCTCAGGATGGGGTTCGGGAAGGTTTTGAAAAAATCGTGGCGGCGGGCGGGGACGGGACGCTCAACGAGGTGCTCAATGGTGTGGTGGGCTCGGATGTGGCGCTCGGGATTTTGCCGACGGGGACGATGAATGTTTCCGCGGCGGAATTGGGGATTCCCTCGGGCGACCCGGCGCGGGCTTGGGAGGTGGTGGAGCGGGGGTTCAGCCGCGAAATCGACCTGCCGCGCGCGAACGGGCAGTTTTTTATCCAGCTCGCCGGCGCGGGGCTCGATGCCGAGGTGGTGCGGCGGACTCCGGTGGAGTTGAAGAAATCGCTGGGACCGCTCGGGTATGTTTTGACGCTGGCGCAGGTGCTGGCGGGTCCGCCGCCGAAGATTTCCGCGAAGCCGTGCGATGGTCCGGAGCGGCAGGGGTGTTTCGCGCTCATCGGGAATGGTCGCATGTATGGCGGTCCGTTCCGGCTCTTCAAGGATGCGTGCCTCGATGACGGGCGGCTCGATGTGCTGGTCTTCAAGAACCAGAGCCATTGGGACATCGTGCGGTATTTCCAGGCGATTCTGGCGGGGGCGCATTTGAAGTTGCCCGACATCGAGTATTTCCAAACCGAGTCGCTGCGGGTCGAGGGACCCGAGGGCGTGGCGGTGGAACTCGACGGGGAATCGGCGGGGGAATTGCCGTGCGAGTTTGCGATTTCGGACCGGAGGTTGCGCGTGCTGGTTCCCGAGCGGAACGGGGTTTAGGACGCGAGGCGGGCGAGGGTGCGGGCGAGGACTTCGACGCCTTTGGCGATTTGGGAGGGGCTGGAAAATTCGTCGGGGCGGTGGCTCCAGCCGTTCCGGCAGGGGATGAAGACCATCACGATGGGGGCGATGAGCGCCATGAAGAGCGAATCGTGGTAGGCACGGCTGACCATGCGGCGGTGGGTGAAGCCGGCTTCGCGGGCGGAGGACTCGGCGGCTTCGACCAACGCGGGGGCGCAGATGGCGGGGGGGTCGGAATTGATGGTGGTGATTTCGTGGAGAAGGTGGCGGCGTTTGCAGATTTCGCGGATTTCGCTGCGGAGGGATTCTTCGACGGCTTGGCGTGCGGAGTGGTCGGTATCGCGGATGTCGATTTCGAGCGTGGCTTCGAAAGGGACGGAATTGATGGCGCCGGGTTTGATCTTAAAAATTCCGGTGGTGCCGACGCCGTCGGAGGAGCCGAGGGATTTGACGAGGTGCTCGACGGCGAGGGCGGTTTCGGCGGCGCCTAAGGAGGCGTCGCGGCGGTCGGGCATGAGGACGGCTCCGGCGTGTCCGCCATCGCCTTCGAACCGCACGCGGAGCGCGGCGGGGGCGGCGATTTTTTCCACGATGCCGATGTCGAGGTTTTCGCGTTCGAGGATGGGACCTTGTTCGATGTGGAGTTCGACGAAGGCGGCATAGTTGCCTTGGGGAATGGCGACGGATGCGAGCGGCTCGGAGCCGAAGCCTGCGGCGGCGCGGAGTTCGTCGAGGGATTTTCCATCGTGGTCGCGGAGTTCTGCGGCGCGTTCCGGCGAGAGGCGCGAGCCCATCAGGCGGCTGCCGAGGCAACCGAGACCGAAGCGAGTGGGTTCCTCGGAAGTGAAGAGAATGATTTCGATGGGGGCTTGGGGCTGGAAGCCCGAGGATTGGAGGGCGCGGATGGCTTCGAGTGCGCCGAGGACGCCGAGCACGCCGTCGTATTTTCCGGCGTTCGGGATGGCGTCGATGTGCGAACCGGTGGCGATGGGTTTGCGGGCGGGGTCGGAGCCGTTCCAGCGGGCGAAGGTGTTGCCGACGGCATCGACGCGGATTTCGAGTCCGGCTTTTTCGAAAAGCGCGCCGAGCATTTTTCTCGCGGCTTGGTCTTCCTTGGAAAAAACGAGGCGGGTGACCGCGGGGGGCGGTGTTTCCGAGAGGAGGGCGAGGGAATCTATCTCGGCGGAGAGGCGGTCGATGTCGATGCGGGGCGTCACGGCAGCGCGGGGAGGCGGCTCACATTTTTGTAGTAGAGGTAGCTGGCAGGCGAGTCGCCCATCGCGACGAACCATTGCGGGCAGTAGGGCGCCATCCAGATGACATCGCCTTCGCGCACGGGGTGCCAATCGTCGCCGAGCCTGTAAACGCCCATGCCGCCGAGCATGAGGAGCCCGTGTTCCATGATGTGGGTTTCGACGAACGGGAGCGTGGCGCCGGGGCGGTAGGTGAAGATGTTGACCGCCATGTCGAATGCGGGTTCGTCGGGGAGCAGGGTTTTCAACATCGCGCCTTCGTGACCGAGGAATGGGGCGGCGGTGTGTTCGTTTGCGTGACCTTTGCGCGAAGACGGGGCTGGTGTGCCGGCGAGGGGCTCGTATCGTTTTTCAAAGAGCGCGGCTTCGGTGGGCTCGTTCGCGGTGAGGGTGTCCGATCCTCCGGGCGGGATGTAGAGGTAGGAACCGGCTTCGTGTTTTCCATGGTCCGCGCAGGTGGCGGCACCTTTCGTGAAGTAGAGGAAGCGCTCGACGCCGGGCAGTGCCGGGAGCGGGAGCGTGGCGCCTTTTTCCCAGCGGATGGTCGCTTGCGTGAGGTTCGCGCCCATGGCGGGCGTGATGTGGAAAATCGCGGTGGTGCCGGTGGAGCCGGGGTATTGGCTCGGGACGAAGCCGTCCGATGTGATGAGCGCGTGGCGCTGTCGGAGGCTGGTGCGGGTGAGTCCGAAGACCGGTGTGCGGGTGTGGGTG
The DNA here is from genome assembly GCA_018970255.1 of Verrucomicrobiota bacterium. Taxonomy (GTDB): domain Bacteria; phylum Verrucomicrobiota; class Verrucomicrobiia; order Chthoniobacterales; family Terrimicrobiaceae; genus UBA967. The sequence continues at coordinate 17,749 of JAGWWS010000020.1, forward strand.
TCGAGCGGGTTGTTCATGGTTGCGGGGTGGTGCGGCGGACTTCGTTGCCAGCGGGTCCGTGGCGGTGTTTGCCTTTGTGATACACGATGGCGCCGCGCACAATCGTTGTTTCCACGCGGACCTCGAGCGGGATGCCGAGGTAGGGCGTGATTTTGTGGCGGGTGAAGAGGTCGGCGCGGGCGATGGGTTTGGGTTTTTGGCGGAGGAGGAGGACGATGTCGGCATCTGAGCCCGGCGCGAGTGTGCCTTTGCCCGCGAGACCGAACCGGCGGGCGGTGGCGGTGGAAGTGAGGTTCACGATGGTGGCTGAAGAGAGGGCGAGTTTTTCGGCGAGCTGCCAAAAGAGCGGCATGGCGTGCTGGGCTCCGGCGATGCCGCCCCAGATTTTGAAAAAGTCAGCGCCGGTCTTCATGGAAGGCGGGGAGGGCGAGTGGTCCGAGCCGATGGTGTGGACGAAGCCACGGGCGAGCAGGTCGCGCAGAACGGCTCTGGTGGAGGCTGGGCGGAGGGGCGGGCAGCATTTCGCGGGCGCGCCGCGCGTTTCCATGGCGGATTCGTCGAGGACGAGGTAGTGCGTGCAGGTCTCGCAGGTGGCATCGATGCCCTTCCGGCGGGCTTCGTGGATGAGGTGCATGGCTTCGGGGGCGGAGACATGGACGACATGGAGTTTGCAACCGGTTTCCGCGGCGATGGAGAGCGCGGTGCGCACGGCTTCGACCTCGACGGATTCGGGGCGCGAGGCGGCGAACTCGCGCCACGAGATCGAGCCGGGGCGGGGCTTGTGGCGGCGGATTTCTGCGGGGTCCTCGGCGTGGACGGCGAGGATGAGGTTGTTCGCGGCGCAGGCTTTCGCTCCGCGGAGGAGGGTCTTTTTGTCCGAGGCTGGGAATTCTTCGAGACCGCTGTCGCACATGAAGGCTTTGATGCCGATGGCGCCGGCTTCGGCGAGGGGACGCATCTGGTCTTCGTTGCCGGGGACGAGTCCGCCCCAGAGACCGAAATCAATCCAGGATTTTTTCAGCGCGGCGGCGCGCTTGCGGGCGAAGGCGAGGGCGTCGAGGACGGGCGGGGAACTGTTGAGCGGCATGTCGAAGAAGGTCGTCACTCCTGCGGCGGCGAAGGCTTTGGTGCCGGTGGAGAAACCTTCCCAGTTTGTGCGTCCCGGCTCGTTCAGGTGCGCGTGGGCATCGATGAAGCCGGGGGCGAGGGTGAGACCGGTGGCGTCGATTTCTTTTTTGGCGGAGCCTTTGAAGTGTGGACCGGCGGAGAGGATTTTTCCGTTGAGGATTGAGACATCGCCGGTTTTTCCGCCGAGGTGGGCGAGCGAGGCGTTGCGGATGACGAGGTCGGCGGTCATTGGCGGGCGAGGCGGCGGATTCCTTCGGCGAGCGTTTCCACGCAGGCGGCGACATCGGCGGGCGATGCGTATTCGTCGGGATGGTGGCTGACCCCGCCGCGGCATCGGACGAAGAGCATGGCGACCGGGGCGACTTTCGACATCGCCACGGCATCGTGTCCGGCGCCGCTGGAAAGGCGGGGGACTTCTTTTTGGTTGGCGGCGACGGCGGCTTCGAGGATGCGGGATTGGGCGGGGTCGCAGGCGACGGCGGAGTTTTCCTGGACGGTTTCCCAAGCGTGGGTGAGCCCGCGTTTTTTTGCGATGGATTCGGCGGTGGATTGGAGTGTGGCGATGGATTGGGAGCGGGTGGAGTCGTTCGGGTGGCGGAGGTCGAGGGTGAGGTCTGTGGCGGCTGGAACGACATTGGAGGCGGGTGCGGCGATGTCGAGGCAACCGACTGTGGCGACGAGGTCGGGGGTTTCGCGGGCGAGGGATTCTGCGGCGAGGACAAACTCGGCGGCTCCTGCGAGGGCGTCGTGGCGCATATCCATCGGGCAAGTGCCGGCGTGGGCGGCGCGACCGGTGAAGCGGATTTTTGCGCGGGTTTGACCGGCGATGGCGGTGACGATGCCGAGAGGGAGGTTGAGTTTTTCGAGGACTGGACCTTGCTCGATGTGGGCTTCCCAGTAGGCGAGGAGTTTTCCTTTTGTGTAGCGCGGTGAGGGTTGGCGGGATTTTTCCGGGATGAGCGAGGCGAGGGTGGTTCCCGAGGAATCGCGGCGGGCGAGGTCGGCGGGTTCGATGCCGCCGGCTGCGGCGCGGCTGCCGAGGTAGGTGGTGTGGAAGCGCGTGCCTTCCTCATCGGAGAATGCGGCGATTTCGACGGCGAACGGGAGGTGTTTGATTTCGTCCTGGCTGAGCGTTTCCAATGCGCCGATGGCGGCGAGGATGCCGAGGGCGCCGTCGTATTTTCCCGCGCCGGGGACGGTGTCGAAATGCGAGCCGATGACGAGGAGCGGCATCGAATCCGGGTGCGGCGTGCGGGCGAAGAGGTTTCCCCAATCGTCGGTCGTGACCGTGAGGCGGGCGGCGCGCATCCATTCGAAGAGTTGGGCGGCGGCGGTGCGCATGCCGGGACTTGCGAAGACGCGCTTGAGGCGGGCGGGTTCGTCGCTGATGCCGCCGAGCGTTTGCAGGCGGTCCCATGTGAGCATCGGGTTCAACTTCCGCGGTAGGTGCTGTAGGACCACGGCGAGCAGATGAGCGGGACATGGTAGCCCGCGTCGCCGGGTGCGATGGAAAAACGGATGGGGATTTTGTCGAGGAAGGGAGGCTCGGCGAGCGGCACGCCGGCGGCGCGGAAGTAGGCTGCGGTGTGGAAGGCGAGTTCGTAGGTGCCGGCCTGGAGGGCTTCGCCGGAGAGGAGGGGCGAGTCGGTGCGCCCGTCGGAGTTTGTGCGGGTTTTTAGAATGGGCTCCGAACCCGAGGGGGTGATGCGGGAGAGTTCGAGTTCCATTCCAGCGGCTGGGCAACCGCGGGCGGTGTCGAGGACATGGGTGGAGAGTTTGCGCATGGGCGGGTTAGTCTGTGACGAGGTCGGCGAGGCGGAGCGCGGCGATTTTTTGGATTTGGCGCCAGGCTTCGGCGATTTCGGTTTCGTGGGTGTTGTGGAGGCGGGTTTGGATGGAATCGAAAATCGTGGCGACGGAGTTCAGGCGTGCGCAAATGATGAACGGAAAGCCGAAGCGGGAGGTGTATTCGGTATTGAGGGCGCGGAGGCGGTCGAGTTCGGCGGGGGAGGTGTCGAAGAGCCCGGTGGAGCTTTGCTCGCCGAGGGATTCGGGCGTGAGCGATGCGCGTTCGGGGAGTCGTGCGCCGAGGTCGGGGTGGGCGCGGATCAGGTCGAGGAGCCTGGAGCCGCCTGCGTCTTCGACGGCTTCGACCATTGCGGCGAGGATGGCGGTGGTGGATGCGAACGGGCGTTTTTCCCAGGCGGCATCGGCAATCCAAGGGGATTTCTCGAAGATTCCGCCGAGGAGCGCGGTGAATGCGGCGCGGTCGAGCGAGTTGATTTCAGGCAATAGCGTTTGCCTCGGGCGGGACATGCGAAAACTAAAACTGGAAGAGGCGGCGTGCGAAATGAGAATTTTCGGGGCGATGGATACCGTTCCGACCAATCCGTGGCGCGTGCTCGCCGAGTTCGAGGACTCGCGGGTGCCGCATGTGCTGGTAACGCTGATCGGTGTGCGGGGCAGTGCGCCGGCTCCGGTGGGGGCGAAAATGGTGGTGGCGGGCGAGGGGTTGCCGCACGGGACGGTCGGTGGCGGCAAGGTCGAGGCGGCGGCGGTCCAGCGCGCGCGGGAGATTTTGAATGGGGGAGGGGGAATCGAGCGGGTGGTGTGGAATTTGCAGTGTGACATCGGGATGACATGCGGTGGGGAGGTCGAGTTGCTTTTCGAGCCGAGGTGTTTTTCCGGGTGGACGGTGGCGGTGTTTGGGGCCGGGCATGTGGCGCAGGCGCTGGTGCCGGTGTTGCTGACCCTGGATGTGCGGGTGCTTTGTTTCGACCCGCGGGCTGAGTGGATTTCGAAATTGCCGAAGTCGGCCCGGCTTAGGGCGGAAGTTTGCGGCAATGCGGCGGAGGCGGTGGACCGTTTGCCTGCGGATGCTTTTGTTTGCAGCATCACGCAGGGGCACGCGAGCGACCTGCCGGTGCTCGAGCGGGCATTCCGGCGCGGGTGTTTTCCTTTCATCGGCTGCATTGGCAGCGAGTCGAAGGCGGCGAGGCTGCGGAGTGATTTGGTGCGGGCGGGAATTTCGGAAGCGGATTTGGGCAGGCTGCGGTGTCCGCTGGGTTTGGACATCGGCGGGAATTCGCCGCAGGAGATTGCGGTGAGCATCACGGCGCAGCTTTTGCAGGAGCGCGACCGCCTGCGGGCCTAGTCCTGCCAGCTTCTGGCTTTACAGAGAAATCCATCGCGGGTCTTATCTCCTGCTCTCTTGATGAAAAACACGATCGGGGTCGGCCTGGCGGGATTCGGAACCGTGGGGGCCGGCGTTTATGCGAACCTTTTGAAGAACGGCGCGCTGCTGGAACAGCGGACGGGCGTGCGTTTCGAGGTGCGCAAGATCGCCGTGCGCGACCTTTCCAAGGCCCGCGATGTCGAGGCCCCGGTGGCGCTTTTCACTTCGAACCCCGATGACCTGCTCGGAGACCCGGGGATCGATGTGGTGGTGGAATTGATGGGCGGGGTGGAGTTGCCGCTGCGGTTTGTGAAAAAGGCGATCGGGGCGGGGAAGGTGGTGGTGACGGGCAACAAGGCGTTGCTGGCCGAGCACGGGGCGGAAATTTTCGAACTGGCGGCGGCCAAGCGGGTGCCGGTGCTTTACGAGGCGGCGGTGGCGGGCGGGATTCCGATCATCAAATCGGTGCGCGAGGCGTTCGTCGGAAACCGCTTCGAGGCGATCCACGGGATTTTGAACGGGACGAGCAACTACATCCTCTCGCGCATGAGCGACGAGGGGTTGGATTTCGCGCCGGTGCTCGCGGAGGCGCAGAAACTCGGCTACGCGGAGGCCGACCCGGCGCTGGATGTGAACGGCTGGGATGCGGCGCACAAGGCGATCATTCTGGCCTCGCTCGCGTATGGGTTTTGGGTGGATCCGAAGGATGTGCTGGTCGAGGGCATCGAAAAAATCACGGCGGCCGATATCGGTTTCGCTTCGGAACTCGGCTACCGGATCAAGCTGCTCGCATCGATCAAGGCGGACGAGGGCGGCGAGATCGAAGTGCGCGTGGTGCCGACCCTGATCCCGAAATCGCATGTGTTGGCGTCGGTCAACGGCGTGTTCAACGCGGTGGCGGTGCGCGGCGATGTGGTGGGGGATGCGTTGTTCTACGGTCGCGGTGCGGGGCGCAACCCGACCTCGAGTTCGGTGCTCGGCGACCTGGCCGAGGCGGCTTCGTTTTTGCAATCCCCGCGCGGTTCGGTGGGTTTCACCTCGCACGGGCTCTACGGGCGCTGCAAGCCGGTGGCCGGGACGGTTTCGAAATACTACCTGCGGCTGGGGGTCGAGGACCGGCCGGGGGTTTTGGCCCAGATCGCCGGCGCGCTCGGGAATGCGGGGATCGGCATCCTTTCGGTGATCCAGCCCGAGGGGCAGATCGGCGATGCGGTGCCGCTGGTCTTGACGCTGCACGATGCGCCGCTGGGGGCGATGCAGGCCACGCTTGGCAAACTTGCGGCGCTCCCTTGCGTAAAAACCGAACCGATGCTGCTGCACATGGAGTCGTTCGCGTGAAGGCTCCTTTGAACGACAAGGGCGTGATCAGCCGCTACCGGGAATTTTTGCCGGTGGGCGCGGGGACGCCGGTGGTTTCGCTCAACGAGGGCTCGACGCCGCTCATCCATTCGCCGCGGCTCAGCGCCAAGGCGGGCGCAGAGGTTTTTTTGAAATTCGAGGGGTTGAATCCCACGGGGTCGTTCAAGGACCGCGGCATGACGGTTGCCATTTCCAAGGCGGTCGAGCGCGGTGCGAAGACCGTGATCTGCGCCTCGACCGGCAACACCAGTGCGGCGGCGGCAGCCTATGCCGCCAGGGCCGGAATCCAGTGCGTGGTGATTTTGCCCGCGGGGAAAATCGCGATCGGCAAGCTCGCGCAGGCCTATGTTTACGGCGCGAAGGTCGTGGCAATCCGCGGAAATTTCGACGACGCGCTCAGGATCGTGCGGGAATTCGGAGGCGTGGACGGCGTGGCGATCGTGAATTCCATCAACCCCGACCGCATCGAGGGGCAAAAGACGGCGGCATTCGAAGTCATCGAGGACCTTGGCGACGCGCCGGACATCCACATCCTGCCGGTGGGCAACGCTGGGAACATCACGGCGTATTGGAAGGGCTACCGAGAATTCCATGCGAATGGGCGCTCCACGCGCCTCCCGAAGATGGCTGGCTTCCAGGCGGCGGGCTCGGCCCCTATTTTTTTCGGCAAGCCGGTGGAAAAGCCCGACACGGTGGCGACGGCCATTCGGATCGGCAATCCCGCAAGCTGGAAAGGCGCCACCGATGCGGCTGCGGAGTCGGGGGGCTGCATCGATATCGTGTCCGATGAAGAAATCCTGGCGGCGCAGGCTTGGTTGGCTTCGAACGAGGGGGTTTTCGTTGAACCCGCCAGTGCGGCGAGTGTGGCGGGGCTTTTGAAATGCCACTCGGCGGCGCGCTGCGCCTCCTGCCCGTTTTCCACCGCCGTGCGCCCGGGCGCGAAGGTGGTGCTGACGGTCACCGGGCATGGGTTGAAGGACACCGAGACCGCCGTGCGCCACGGCAACTTCCAACCCCTCGAAGCCGACGCCACGCTCGAAGCGGTGCGCGCGGCGATCGCATGATTTTTCCATGGCATTGATCGTCCAAAAATTCGGCGGCACCTCCGTCGGAAACCCCGAGCGGATCATGAATGTGGCGCGGCGCGTCCTTGCCACCCAGCAGGAGGGGAACTCGGTGGTGGTGGTGGTTTCCGCGATGTCCGGCGTGACGGATGGCTTGATCAAGCTCGCCCGCGAGGTTTCCAGCCGCCCGGCCGAGCGCGAGATGGATGTGCTCCTCGCCACCGGGGAGCAGACGACGATCGCCCTCACCGCGATGGCGATCAATTCGCTCGGCGGCAAGGCGGTTTCGCTCACCGGCGCGCAGGCGGGCATCATCACGAGCGGCGTCCACACGAAAGCCAAGATCGCCAACATCGCCCCGCGGCAGGTGAAAAAATTCCTCCAGGAAGGGAATGTCTGCATCGTCGCCGGGTTCCAGGGGCAGACGAACGAGGGGCAAATCACCACGCTCGGCCGCGGCGGGTCCGACCTGACGGCGATCGCCATCGCGGCGGCGTTGAAGGCCGACATTTGCGAGATCTACACCGATGTGGACGGCGTTTACACCTGCGATCCCCGGGTGGTGCCGCAGGCGCGCAAGATCGATGCGATCGCCTACGACGAACTCCTCGAGATGGCCAGCAGCGGCTCGAAGGTCATGCAAAGCCGGTCGGTCGAATTCGCAAAAAAATTCAAAGTGCCCTTCGAGGTGCGCAGCAGTTTCAACAACAACAGGGGAACCATCGTGAAAGAAGAATCCATCGGACTCGAAAATGTGGTCGTCCGCGGCATCAGCCTCGAGCGGAAGCAGGCCAAGGTCACCATCACCCAGGTGCCGGACAAACCCGGCACCGCCTCGCGCATCTTCACCGCGCTCGCCGAGGCGAATGTCATCATCGATGTCATCGTCCAGAATGTCTCGGTCAAGGGGACCACGGATGTCTCGTTCACGATGAACGCCGAGGAATTGGAAAAACTCGGGCCGGTCATCGACCGCGTGGCCGCCGAGATCGGCGCGGGCGAAGTCATCAAAAAGGGGGGCATCGCCAAGCTCAGCGTGGTCGGCATCGGGATGCGCTCGCACTCCGGCGTGGCGGCGACCTTGTTCGAATGCCTCGGCAACGGCGGGGTCAATATCCAGATGATTTCCACCTCGGAGATCAAAATCGCCGTGATCCTCGACGAGGCGCAGGTCGAAACCGCCGCCAAGCTCGCGCACACGGCGTTCGGGTTGGACCGCCCGCAGGATTGACCGGCATCCCGGGTTTTCCCTGTATTTCCCCCCGCGGCGGGTCTTCCTGTTGCGTGTCAATCCATTTTTCGCGTAGTCTCGCGCCCGGGGATGGAACACGACGCCGACGCCAAGCCTGAAAAGCGCTTCCACGGAATTGCCGTGGCCCAAGGCATTGCCCGCTTCCCGGCGTTTATCCAATATACGCAAGACGAGGAAATCGGCCGCCGCGATGTGGGCGAAACCGGCGTGGCCGGCGAGGTCGCAAGGTTCGAGTCCGCATTGATTGCCACGCGTGTCGAGCTGTTGGAAATCCAGCAGCGGATTGCGCAGGCGACCGGCATGCAGGACGCCAGTATTTTCGATGCGCACCTGCTGGTGGTCGAGGACCGCACGCTCATCGACGAGGTGCTGCGCGGGCTCGAGCGCGACCATGCGAATGTCGAATATGTTTTCCAGCAGGTCGTGCAGAAGTATTGCGCGACGCTCGAGGCGATCGACGACCCATATTTGCGCGAGCGGGTGGTGGATATCCAGGATGTGTCGCGCCGCGTAATCCGCAACCTGCTCGGCAAGGCGCCGCAGAACCCCGCCGCCAACCAGTCGCCCCACATCGTTTTCGCCCACAACCTGACGCCATCGGACACGGCGCTTCTCAACCGCGAACTGGTGCGCGGCTTTGCCACGGAGATCGGAAGCAAGACCTCGCACACCGCCATTTTGGCGCGGTCGCTGGAAATTCCTGCCATCGTCGGCATGCAGGGCATTTGCCAGGAAATCCAGCTCGGGGACGACATCCTCATCGACGGATACAACGGCATCCTCATCCTGAACCCCTGCGCGGCGACTCTCGCGGAATACGAGCGGCTCGAAAGGCAGAAGGAACAGGTCGCCGAGCGCCTGCGCCTCATCCGCGAAACGGCGTCCACCACGCGGGACGGCCGGCACATTGTGCTTTCCGCAAACCTCGACCTGCCCGAGGACCTCCTGGAGGTGGGCGTGAGCGGCGCCGAGGGCATCGGGCTCTACCGCACGGAATTCCTTTTCCTCAACCGCACCGAGCCGCCCGGCGAGGAAGAGCAGTTCGGGCACTACCGGGTGGCCGCCGAGCGCTGCATGCCCCACAGCGTCATCATCCGCACGCTCGACATTGGCGGCGACAAGGAGATGCCCGGCGCGGGCACCGACCGCGAGGAAAACCCCTTCCTCGGCTGCCGCGCCATCCGTTATTGCCTCGAGAACCCCGGGATTTTCAAAACACAGCTCCGCGCCATCCTGCGGGCCGCCACGACCAACAACATCCGGATCATGTATCCGATGATCTCCGGCGTGGAGGAATTCCGCCACGCGAATGTGCTCCTTGAGGAGAGCAAGCAGGAACTCGCCGCCGCGGGCATCCCCTTCAACCCCTGGATCGAAGTCGGCGTGATGATCGAAACGCCGAGTGCGGTGTTCGTCGCAGACCACCTTGCGAAGGATGTGAGGTTCTTCAGCCTCGGCACGAACGACCTCATCCAATACTCGATCGCCGTCGATCGCCTGAACGACCGCATCGCCCACCTTTACAACCCCACGCACCCCTCGATCCTGCGGATGATCAAAATGACGGTCGATGCCGGCCGCGCGCGCGGGATTTGGACCGGCGTGTGCGGCGAGATGGCGGCCGACATCCTGCTCACGCCGCTGTTGATCGGGCTCGGCGTCGAGGAATTGAGCGCCACCAGCGCGCTTGTGCCGCAGGTGAAAAAGGCGGTGCAATCCCTCGAGGCCTTCGCTTGCGAGGATTTGGCCAGGCGCGCGCTCGAGATGGACGACTCCGCCGCCATCCTCGAAATGTCCACCAGCATGGCGAGGGAGAACTACGGAGACTTATTGAATTAGGTGGAGCGCTGCTTCGATGGCTGCGCGGTGCGCTGCTGTGCGGTGGTGGATTGAGAATTCCGAGGGGGTTTCAATCGTGAGTGTGCGCTTGGCGTGAAAGAAGTGGAGAGCGAAAGCTTCCGGCCAGTCGGGCATCGTTTCCGGTGAGACGCGGCGGCGGATTACTCCCATGCGGGCGCGACTGCCATCGATGGTTCTACGAGGGTCGGGGGGTATGTGCCTGGACATCGCCGAGAGAATTTTTTCCGCGAAGTGTGGGCGGCGATTTGAGGTTTCGTAAATGTAGCAACCTTGCGCGTCGTAGTCCTCGTGGAGAATGAGCGCGAGGTCGAAGTGTTGGTTTTTGAGGAGCGAGATGTGGGCTGCTGTGTGCGAACCGGCACTGTCCCGGTAGCAGCGGTTCAAGTCACGGCCGAGTTCATCGGAGCGCTTGTTGTGGGCGAGTCCCCAGGGGTTCAGGCATGGAAAAATCCGGAGGTCGAGTTCGCGGGCGAGTTTTGGATTCCTTTCGATCCAGTCGAGGAGTGCGAGGCATCCGGCGGGTTCATCACCATGAATTCCGGCGGAGAGGTAGATGCGGCGGGCTTTGTCCGGTGGCTTACGAGATTCGATTGTCAGGACTGGAAAGCCGGAGGCGCGGGCGAATTCACGGATTTTTAGGCCGGCGGCCTTAACAGCGGTGCGCCAGCGGCGGACGAGCAGCGGATAGTTGTGGCTTTGCCGGTGCCGGGGTGAGGGAAGAAGTTCAGCCGCCGGTTTTGACTTCGATGATGTCATGCGGGGCGCTCTCGCGAAGGCCGGCTGGTGTGATCCGTGTGAAACGGGCTTTGTTCCGCAACTCGCGAAGGCTTGATGCGCCGAGGTAGCCCATGCCGCTCTGCAGTCCGCCTGCGATTTGGGCGAGAACGGTATCCGCTGAGGCGGAGACTTCCTTGAGGGCCTCGACGCCTTCGGCAGCGGTTTTTTGGGAGTTCGCCTTTTCGTGTCCGTATCTGGCAGCGCTTCCCGCTTTCATCGCGGCGTGACTGCCCATGCCGCGGTATTGTTTGTAGAACTTTCCCGAAATTTCCATGATCTGGCCCGGGGCCTCGGGACATCCCGCAAGCAGGCTTCCGCAGACCACGGCATCCGCAAGAGTGAGCGCTTTGACGACATCGCCTGACTTCGCGATTCCCCCATCGGCCAAAATCGAGACACGGGCATTCGCGGCGGCGCGCGAGCAAACATAGAGGGCGGTGAGTTGGGGGATGCCCACGCCGGCAACGATGCGTGTGGTGCAAATCGAACCGGGGCCCTGGCCGACCTTCACGCAATTCGCCCCGGATTTGGCCAGAAAATCGACTCCTTCGCCGCTGGTGACATTTCCCGCGATGATCGGGAGTTTTTTGAACTCGGCTCGAATGGCACGAACGGCATCACCCACGCCTCGCGTGTGACCATGGGCTGTGGAGACGGCCACGATATCGAGTCCGCGTTCCACCAATGCGGAGACATGGGAGAGGAGTGCGGTGCGGTCGAGCGAACCGTCCGGCTTGCGGGGGGCGCTGACAGCGGCTCCGCAGACAAGGCGGAATTTTGAATCGCGGGCGGGTTTGGTTTGAAGGGTGCGTTCCTGGGTGATGCGCTCGATGTCGCTGAGCGTGAAGAGCCCTCGAAGGCGGTCGTTTTTGTCCACCACAAGGAGTTTATGGATTCCGATATTGTCGGTGAAGAAGCGATCGGCACGGGCGATGGGATTGCTGCCGAGTTGGTCCTCCCTGATCGTCAGCACTGCCGAGCGCTGCAACATGGCTTCCGAAACGACACGCTGTGCAAAGCGCGGACGCACGCAATGGCCGGGCAGAAGGCCGAGGAGGCGGTCCGAGGAATCGACGACGGGAAATGTGCTGAAAGTGAATTTCTTTTCCTCGATGAGCGCGAGCACATCTCCGATGAGTTGGTTCGGATTCACCTTGATCGGCTCGCGAATCAGCCCGTGGACATGGTTTTTTACGCGGGTGACCTCGGAGAGTTGCTGCTTCGGCGACATGTTGTAGTGAATGAGGCCGAGCCCGCCATTCAGAGCGAGGGCGATCGCCATCTTCGACTCGGTCACAGTGTCCATGTCCGCCGAAACGACCGGGAGATGAAGATTCAGTTCCGGCGCGATGGAAGTTTCGAAATTGGCATCGCGCGGGAGAACCTCGCTATAAAGCGTCGCGAGGGAAACGTCATCATAAGTCAATGCCGTGCCTCCATGCACCGAGAAAAACGGGTCAGCCGGGAGGTAAAATGAGCGGTCGAGTGTCGCTGTGGAGCTGGCTTTTGCCGATGGGCGTCTCATGCCCGAGAGTCGGGGAAGGGGAGCTTTCGAGGCAAGACGTTTTTGGTTGGAAACAAAACAGCCGGGTCCTTGCGAACCCGGCTGAGTTGTTGAGTTTGGCTTTTGGGACCTGCGGGACTTAGTAGTCCATGCCGCCCATTCCGCCGCCCGGGGGCATGGCGGGCGCCTTTTCCTTCTCGGGGATCTCGGTGATGAGGGCCTCCGTGGTGAGGAGCAGGCCGCTGATGGATGCGGCGTTCTGCAGGGCGCTGCGGGTCACTTTGGCGGGATCGACGACGCCGGCCTTGATGAGGTCGACATATTCGCCGGTGGCCACATTGTAGCCTTCGTTGCCGCCGCGCTTCTTGACTTCCTGGACGATGAGCGCGCCTTCCTGGCCGGCGTTGTCGGCGAGGGTGCGGAGCGGTTGCTCGATGGCGCGGTGCACGATGCCGGCGCCGATCGCTTCGTCGCCCGAGAGATTGAGGCTGTCGAGCGCCTTCTGGGCGCGGATGAGGGCGACTCCGCCGCCGGGGACGATTCCCTCTTCCACCGCTGCGCGGGTGGCGTGGAGGGCGTCTTCGACGCGGGCTTTCTTTTCCTTCATCTCGGTTTCGGTGGCTGCGCCGACATTGATGACGGCGACGCCGCCGGCGAGCTTGGCGAGGCGCTCCTGGAGCTTCTCGCGGTCGTAGTCGCTGGTGGTCTCTTCGATCTGGCGCTTGATTTGGGTCACGCGGCCCTGGATGTCCGAGCCCTTGCCTTCGCCTTCGATGATGGTGGTGTTTTCCTTGTCGATGACGATGCGCTTGGCTTTGCCGAGGTCGTCAAGGCTGAGGTTCTCGAGCTTGATGCCGAGGTCCTCGGTGATGCACTTGCCGCCGGTGAGGACTGCGATGTCCTCGAGCATGGCTTTGCGGCGGTCGCCGAAGCCGGGGGCCTTGACGGCGCAGACTTGGAGCGTGCCGCGGAGTTTGTTGACGACGAGGGTCGCGAGGGCTTCGCCTTCGACATCCTCGGCGATGATCAGGAACGGGCGGCCGCCCTTGGCGATCTTTTCGAGGATCGGGAGCAGGTCCTTGAGGTTGCTGATTTTTTTCTCGTGGATGAGGATGTAGGCGTTCTCGAGGACGGCCTCGAGGCTCTCGGCGTTCGTGACGAAGTAGGGCGAGAGGTAGCCTTTGTCGAACTGCATGCCTTCAACGACGTCGAGGGTGGTCTCGATGGACTTCGCCTCTTCGACGGTGATGGTGCCGTCCTTGCCGACCTTGTCCATCGCGTCGGCGATGATTTGGCCGATGGTGGTGTCCCAGTTCGCGGAAACGGTGGCGACTTGGGCGATCTCGGAGCTGTCTTTGACCTTCTTGGAGATCTTGGCGATCTCGGCGGTGATGGCTTCGACTGCTTGGTTGATGCCGCGCTGCAGGCGGGTGGGGTTCGCGCCGGCGGTCACATTCTTGAGGCCTTCGCGGTAGATGGCCTCGGCGAGCACGGTGGCCGTGGTGGTGCCGTCGCCGGCGGTGTCGCTGGTTTTGCTGGAGACCTCGCGGATGAGCTGGGCGCCCATGTTCTCGAAGGGGTCCTCGAGTTCGATCTCCTTGGCGACGGTGACGCCGTCCTTGGTGATCGTGGGGCTGCCGAATTTTTTGTCGAGGATCACGTTGCGTCCCGACGGCCCGAGGGTCGCCTTGACGGCTGCGCTGAGTTTCTCGACGCCGCGGAGGAGCGCGTGGCGCGCCGCTTCGTCAAACAGGAGTTGTTTTGCTGCCATATGAGTAGTTTTAGGTTTTGGGAATTAAGTTTTGAGTTTCGGTTAGCCGATGATGCCGAGGATGTCGTCCTCGCGCATGATGAGGTAGCTTTCGCCTTCGACCTTGACCTCGGTGCCTCCGTATTTGGAGATGAGGACCTTGTCGCCGGCCTTGACGGTGAACTCGATGAGTTTGCCGTCATCGTCGCGCTTGCCGGTGCCGAGTGCGACGACTTCGGCTTCCTGCGGTTTCTCCTTTGCGGTGTCGGGGATGATGATGCCCCCTTTGGTGACTTCCTTCTCGTCGAGCGGCTTCACGAGCACGCGGTCGGCGAGGGGCTTGATGTTGGGTTTTGCCATGTTGGTGTGTGTTTTTGTTTGTTTCGGTTTTTAACATGCCCGGCGCCGCGGGGGCGCAGGGCGGTTTGTTAAAGCGGTGGGCGGGCTACTTCTTCTTGTCGTCGTCCACGACCTCGAATTCGGCGTCGACGACGTCGTCCTTCTTCGGTTGCGGTTCGGCGGAAGAGGCTCCCGAAGCGGCTTCGGGGGCGGGTCCGGCGGAAGCGGCCGCGGCCTTGTAGGCGGCGGTGGTGACTTCCTGGAATTTGGTTTGGAGGTCGTCGTAGGCGGCTTTGATGGCGTCGGCGTCGCTGCCCTTGAGGGCTTCGCGGACTTTCTCGACGGCATCCTCGACATTTTTCCTCGAGGCGCCGTCCACTTTGTCGCCGAGTTCCTTGAGTTGCTTCTCGCACTGGTAGGCGAGGTTGTCGGCGTTGTTGCGGATTTCGATCGATTCCTTCGCCTTGCGGTCCTCTTCGGCGTGGGCTTCGGCCTCCTTTTGCATTTTCTCGACCTCTTCCTTCGAGAGCCCGCTGGAGCCGGTGATGGAGATTTTTTGCTCCTTGCCGGTGCCGAGGTCCTTTGCGGAGACGTTGAGGATGCCATTGGCGTCGATGTCGAAGGTGACTTCGATCTGCGGGACGCCGCGCGGGGCGGGCGGGATGCCGTCGAGGTGGAAGGTGCCGAGGTTTTTGTTGTCGCGGCTGAGCGGGCGCTCGCCCTGGAGGACCTTGATCTCCACGCCGGGCTGGTTGTCGGCGTAGGTCGAAAAGACGTTGGATTTTTTCGTCGGGATCGTGGTGTTGCGCGGGATCATCGGCGTGGCGATGCCGCCGGCGGTTTCGATCGCGAGCGTGAGCGGGGTGACATCGAGGAGGAGGACATCCTTCACATCGCCCTTGAGGACGCCGCCCTGGATGGCCGCGCCGATGGCGACGACTTCGTCGGGGTTGACGCCCTTGTGGGGCTCCTTGCCGATGAGTTCGCGGGCGGTCTCGACGACCTTGGGCATGCGGGTCATGCCTCCGACAAGGACGAGTTCGTTGACATCGGACTTGCCCCACTTCGCATCCGAGAGGCAGTCGCGGACCGGCTTCATGGTGCGCTCGAAGAGGTCGTCGGTGAGCTGCTCGAGCTTGGCGCGGGCGAGCTTTTTCTGGATGTGCTTGGGTCCCGTGGCGTCCGCGGTGATGAACGGGAGGTTGATCTCGTATTCCTGTGTGGACGAGAGGGCGATCTTGGCTTTCTCGCCTTCCTCTTTGATGCGCTGGACGGCGTCGGGCTGCTTGGAGAGGTCGATGCCGGTGTCGTTTTTGAACTCGGCGATGATCCAATCCATGATGCGGTTGTCCCAATCGTCGCCGCCGAGGTGGGTGTCGCCGTTCGTGGCGCGGACCTCGAAGACGCCGTCGCCGATTTCGAGGGCGGAGATGTCGAAGGTGCCGCCGCCAAGGTCGTAAACGGCGATTTTTTCGTCCTTCATCTTGTCGAGTCCGTAGGCGAGCGAGGCGGCGGTGGGCTCGTTGATGATGCGCTTCACATCAAGGCCGGCGATTTTTCCGGCGTCCTTCGTGGCGTTGCGCTGGGAGTCGTTGAAGTAGGCGGGGACGGTGATGACGGCTTCGGTGATCTTTTCGCCAAGCTTGGCTTCCGCATCGGCCTTGAGCTTCGCGAGGATCATCGCGGAGATTTCCGGCGGGGAGAAGGACTTCGGCTTGCCGTCGATTTCGACTTGGATGTGGGCGTCGCCGTTGGCGGCCTTGACGAGTTTGTAGGGGACGCGGTGCTCTTCGCTGCGGACCTCGTCGTATTTGCGACCCATGAAGCGCTTCACCGAGAAGATGGTGTTGGACGGGTTCGTGATGGCCTGGCGCTTGGCGGCCTGGCCGACGAGGCGTTCGCCGGATTTCGTGAAGGCGACGACGGATGGGGTGGTGCGGGCGCCCTCGGAGTTCTCCAACACGACCGGCTCGCCGGCTTCCATCACGGACATGCAGGAGTTCGTGGTTCCCAGATCGATTCCTAAAATTTTTCCCATAGAATTGTTGAGTGGACTTCGCCGTGAGCAAGTCTTGTTCCCGGGTTTTGGGATACGCCATTATTTGTTGCCGTTGTTTTGGATGGGCTAAAATAGATTAAATCGACAGCTCAAGAACGCGCCGATTTGGCGCAAAAATGCGCGATTTGTCTCAGGTTGCGTGTCCCAACCGTGGCTCAAAGGTGGCAACCTTCGAGTTCAGTTTTTTCAAATGGTGCGGGGCTTCCGAAAGGAGCGCCGCGTGGACGCGCGTGAGCAGGAGGTTGTCCCGGAGGTATCGGAAGTGGCTGACGCCTCCCTCTGAGCGGCTGGGGTAGCGGATGGGCACGGGGAAGTTGAGGCAGGGCGTGCCAGCCCAAGCGAGCCGGGTTCCGGCGACGGTTTCGAAATCGAAACCGCGGCCGGTGCGAGTGTTTTCCAGTGCGGCGAGGGTGTGGGCGATGGGGTAAAGGCGGAACCCACAAAGGGAATCGGCGGGGCCGCGGCCGAGCGTTTCGAGGCGGGAGAAGAAATTTGCCAATCGCCGGCCGAGCACCCGCAAGGTTGGGGCGTCGGACCCGAAGACCGGCTGGCCGCAGAGGAGCGCAGAGGGATTTTTTTCGCACTGGTGCATGATTTTTTTAATCAATTCCGGCGGATGCTGGCCGTCGGAGTCCATCACCAGGGCGTGTGTGAATCCCTCGCTGCGGGCTGCGGCGAACCCGTGCAGAACGGCAGCGCCTTTGCCGGAGTTTTTTGTCAGGCGGAACATGCGAATCCCCGGCACGGATTCGGCAGCGCAGTCGCTGCCATCTGTGCTTCCGTCGATGACTGTCCAAACATCCGGCCATTCTTTTTTGGCGGCGGTGAGTGACGAAACGAGTTGTCGGCCGCTGTCGAAACTGGGGAGAAGGACCAGACTTTTCAAAACCTTTGCCGAGGAGGTTACCTCGATTCCTCTTTTGCCTTCTTTTCGATATTCAACTCCTCCTCGGGCTTGATCTGGATGTCGCCGTGGGTCTCGGTTTCGAAGGCTTCTTTGATGTTTTCAACGGTTTGGTTCGACGTGCCGAAAGAAAGCTCCTTTTTCTCCTCGACGATCACCTCCTCCGGCTCCGTTTTTGTCAGCGCTCTTTCGATAGCGGCGAGACTCTCGGGGTAGAAGGTAGCGTTCTGGTTGTTGATGACTGAGATCGAGGGGATTTGCTTCGTTTCCGTGGAAACTTGAAGAACGTTTTTTTCTTCGGACGGATCTGATGTGACAAGTTGGGCTGACGCTGTCTGGAGAGATGCGCTGATTGAAATCGCTGTCAGGAAGAGTCGGAAAAAGACCGAAGTCATTGTGAGTTGATATTCCAGCACCTTTGACTTTTGCAAAAAGAACATGATTGCACGGAACTAGGTTTTTGAAGCGCTGGTTTTCGATTTCAAGGAGGCGAGGGGTTTCTCCATCAAATACCAACTCAGTGTCGCAGCCAAAAACGACCCGATGAATGTCGCGATGATCAACGAAGGTTTTTCGCGCTGGGACGGGAGCTGCAACTTGGCGAAGGCCCAAAACATCAGGCTGTGGACGAGCGGGTGGAAGATGTAGAGCGCATAGCTGATCATGCCGGTGAAAACGAGAACGGGCGATGTGAGAAATTTTCCCCAAGGCCCTTCGAAGCCGATCGCGGCTCGGATGATGAGCCATCCGAAAAAGAGGGCCTCGAGAGTTTCTGCAAGGTGGATGAGCGGAGTTTGTGACAGGCGAAGACGGATCAAGGCGGCAAGCAGAAGGCACACCCAAACGAGTGCTGCGACCAAAGGTTTGCGCACGAATCGGTCCAACGCCTCGGGTTTGGACTTTTGAAAAATCGCCAGCAATCCGCCTATGGCAATCGAGTCGAGCGATGATAGCGGCGAATACCACACCATCATCGGTTGAAGTCCCCACTCCGTGCCGATCCACCGATGGAGCCAGGCTCCGACGAAAAGCAAAACGAGCGCAGGCACAAGATATCGGCCGGGTAGCCACAGGACGATCAGAGCGAGTGCGAGAACCATCTGCTCATTGGTGGCAAGGAACCAGTAATGGGAGAGGTTGCCCGGCCATTCGCCGGTGACGCCCATGTGGAGGTTGATCGTGAATGTAGCGATCGCGGGCCAGACCACTTTCGCGGCTTCCGCTCCGCTGAGAAGAACGATCGCGAAACCGAGGACATAAACGGGCAGGATTCGGATGGATCGTTTCGCGTAAAAATTCCGGAGAATGGACGCACGTTTTTTTCCGCGTTCGAGTTGTTGGAGAAGGTTTCCGACAAGCAGAAATCCCGTCATGACGAAAAAGAGCCGCACGCCGAGCGGTCCGAGAGCCGCATATTTGCTGGCCCCGGGCACCAAGTGATGAAAAAGCACCATGATGCAGGCGATGCCGCGCAAAGCATCGAGTTGATGAAAGTAGGTGCGGGGTGAACTCATGGAACTTCCATCGAAAAAGCGCTTTCGTTTCGAAATGTCGAGGCTTTGCCTTTGCAGGTGAGGGGAGTTTTTTGTAGCAGGACCGATGTCACTCAACCTCAACCTGGTTTACAACTATGCCCCTCCTGATCAAAAACGCGGATATCGTCACTTCGAGCGCCCGGTTCCCCGGGGATATTTTGGTGGAGGGCGAAAAGATCGCCGCGGTCGGCGCAGGCATTTCCGCCCCCGCCGGTGCGGAGGTGCTGGACGCCTCGGGCTTGATGGCTTTCCCGGGGTTCATCGATCCCCATGTGCACATTTACCTGCCGTTCATGGGCACCTTCGCGAAGGACGACTACGCGAGCGGCAGCAAGGCCGCGCTCATGGGAGGAACGACCACGCTCATTGAAATGTGCTGCCCGTCGCGCACGGAGGATGCAGCCGAGGCGTTCCAACTCTGGAAAGGCAAGGCGGAGGGGCTCTCGGCCTGCGATTTCACTTTCCACCTCGGCGTGACGCGCCTGGGACCGGGCGATGCCGATACGCTGCGCCGGCTCGTCCGCGAGGAGGGCGTGGCTTCGTTCAAAATCTTCCTTGCCTACAAGGGCGCGTTCGGGATCGATGATGCGGAGCTTTACGAGACCCTCAAGCTCGCAAAGGAACTCGGCGTCATCGTCACGGCGCATTGCGAAAATGCGGAATTGGTCCTGGCGCGCCAACGGGAACTCATCGCCGCGGGCAAGGTCGGCCCCGAGTGGCACGAGCCTTCGCGCCCGGCCGAAGTGGAGGCGGAGGGCTGCCACCACCTGATGACCTTCGCCAAGCTCACCGGCGCGCATGTTTATGTCGTCCACACGAGCTGCGAAGAGGCGGTGAAGGCGGTCACGGAAGCGCGGCGCGGCGGCGTGCATGCCTGGATCGAAACGGTCATCCCGTATTTGGTCTTGGACAAAACCTACGCCGAGCGCCCGGGCTTCGAGGGCGCGAAGTATGTCATGTCGCCGCCCATCCGCGGAAAGGAACAGCAGGAAGCCCTGTGGCGGGGGCTGGCGGACGGCACGATCCACACGGTCGGGACCGACCACGCGCCATTCGACTTCGCCACGCAGAAACACATGGGCCACCCCGATCCCGCCAGGTGCGTCGATGCCGCATTCCAGCCACGCAACGCGCCGGGCAATTTTTCACTCATCCCGAACGGCATCCCGAGCCTGGAGGAGCGCAACAAGCTCCTCTACACCCACGGCGTCGCCACCGGGAAACTCACGCCCGAAAAATTCGTCGATGTGGCGAGCACGCAGGCGGCGAAGATTTTCGGCCTGTATCCGCGCAAGGGCGAAATCGCCGCGGGCTCGGACGCCGACATCGTTTTGTTCGACCCGAAGGCGAAGGACACGATTTCCGCCAAGACCCACAGCATGGCGACGGACTACAGCGGTTTCGAAGGCTGGGAGGTCCAGGGCAAAATCCGACATGTCACCGTGCGCGGGGAATTCGCCGTGAGGGATGGCGCCTATGTCGGGAAAAAAGGGCACGGCCGGTATCTCAAGCGCCCCTGCACGCACTGAGGCGCGCCGCCGTCAAACGCGCAAGATGGCGCGGAAGCCGCGGCTGGAGAAATAGGACTGCGCGCCATTGTGGTAAATGAACACGCGCCCGAAGCGCCGGTCGCCGAAAATGGCGCCCCCCTTTTCCCTCACCCCCGCCGGGGTTTTCAGCCAACTGGAAGTCTTCGTGTCGAATTCCCCGAGTTTCTGGAGCGCGAGGTATTCCCCTTCGGTCAAAAGATCGGCGCCCATCGCCGCCGCCATGTCGACGGCGTTGTTTTGGGGTTTGTGTTCCTTGCGCGAGTCCATCCCCGCGCGGTCGTAGCAAACACCGGTCCGCCCCTTCGGCGTTTCCGGCGAGCAATCCACAAAAACAAACCCTCCCGCTGGCCCGCCAAGGTCGACCAAATCCGGTTCCCCGCCCGTTCGCTCCATTTCGGAAAGTGCGCGCAGTTTTTCCGGCGCCGCCTCCAACGCCGCCAAAACCCCGCTCCATTCGGTGCCCGGATGGCGGTGCATGTTTTTTTCAAAGCGCAGCTGGAGCAAACGCAGCAACTCCTCGAGTGGGTTGAGGGAAGTTTTCTTTTTCAAGGAATGGACAAGGCTCGGTATTCGCCGGGTTGGATGGACGCCACGGCAAGGCAAACCAATTCACTGCTCGCCAGGATGCGCCGGAGATCGTTGGTGGAAAGTTCGAGGATTGCGGTCCGTCTCCCTTGGAGATTTTGCTGGTAGCGGATATTCTGGTCGCAAGTGATGAAAAGGTCGAATTCACCGTCGGCTTTTTGAATCAGTTCCCCATTTTTGACGGCATGCCAACCGCGTTTCTGGGCGGTGGTGCAATCATGGCCGGCGAGGACTTTGTGCATCGGCCAGGGGACGCACTCGTCGAGCAGGATCCTCATGCGGCGGAGAACAGTGCGGACTCCGAGCGCTCCAAAACCTCCACCGCCATTTGACGCGTGACCGTGGGAAAACACTCGAGAAATTCGTCCAGCGTGTAATTCCCTTCCAAATATTTGAAAAGCGACTCCACCGGCACCCTCGTTCCTGCAAAAACCGGCGTCCCCCCGAGAATTTCGGGGTCGATCGTGATCAGGGAGCTCAAATTCACAAATTTAATTTAGACGCACTACGCCTTCGCGTAAACCTCGGCACCCTTCTCCACGAACTCCCGGGATTTTTCCTCCATGCCTTTTTCGAGGGCTTCGGTTTCGCTGACGCCCTGCTCGGCGGCGTATTTGCGGACATCCTCGGTGATTTTCATCGAGCAAAAGTGAGGGCCGCACATGGAGCAAAAGTGGGCGGTTTTGGCGCCTTCCTGCGGGAGCGTTTCGTCGTGGAATTCGCGCGCGGTTTCGGGGGCGAGGCCGAGGTTGAATTGGTCCTCCCAACGGAACTCGAAACGGGCTTTTGAGAGGGCGTTATCGCGGTATTGCGCGCCGGGGTGGCCTTTGGCGAGGTCGGCGGCATGGGCGGCAATTTTGTAGGCGATCACGCCGTCTTTCACATCCTTCTTGTTCGGCAGGCCGAGGTGTTCCTTGGGCGTTACATAGCAGAGCATCGCGCAGCCATACCAACCGATCATGGCGGCTCCGATGCCGCTCGTGATGTGGTCGTAGCCGGGGGCGATGTCGGTGGTGAGCGGCCCGAGCGTGTAGAACGGCGCCTCGTGGCACCACTCGAGCTGCTTGGCCATGTTTTCCTCGATCATGTGCATCGGGACATGGCCGGGGCCTTCGTTCATCACTTGCACGCCTTTGGCCCAGGCGCGCTTGGTGAGGTCGCCTTGGACTTCGAGTTCGCCGAACTGGGCTTTGTCGTTCGCATCGGCGATGGAGCCAGGGCGGAGGCCGTCGCCGATCGAGAAGCTCACATCGTAGGCCGCCATGATGTCGCAAATGTCGTCCCAATGCGTGTAGAGGAAATTCTCCTTGTGGTGGGCGAGGCACCATTTCGCCATGATGCTGCCGCCGCGGGAGACGATGCCGGTCATGCGCGAGGCGGTCAGCGGGATGAAGCGCAGGAGGACGCCGGCGTGGATGGTGAAGTAATCCACGCCCTGCTCGGCCTGCTCGACGAGGGTGTCGGAAAAAATGTCCCAGGTGAGTTCCTCGGCCTTGCCGCCGACTTTTTCGAGGGCTTGGTAAATCGGGACGGTGCCGATGGGGACGGGGGAGTTGCGGAGGATCCACTCGCGCGTGGCATGGATGTTTTTTCCGGTGGAGAGGTCCATCACCGTGTCGGCGCCCCATTTCGTGGCCCACCGCATTTTCTCGACCTCCTCCTCGATCGAGGACGCCACGGCGGAGTTGCCGATGTTGGCATTGATTTTCACGAGGAAGTTGCGGCCGATGGCCATCGGCTCGAGTTCGGGGTGGTTGATGTTCGCGGGGATGATGGCCCGGCCGGCGGCGACCTCGTCGCGGACGAACTCCGGCGTGATCTCGGCGGGGATGCGTTGGGGGAAACGGCGGAAGACACTGGGGGTGTAATCTGAAATTTGAGATTTCAAATTTGAGATTTGAGAGGAGCCGGCGTGCTGTTTGTGGAGGTCGTTGCGGAGGATGTCGCCGCCGAGTTCGGCAATCCTGGCGCGGCCCATGTTTTCCCGGATGGCGATGAATTCCATCTCGGGCGTGACCATCCCCTGGCGGGCATACCACAGTTGGGACACCGGGTGGCCGACCGAGGCGCGGAGGGGCTTTCGGCGCAGGCCGGGGAATTCCACCAGGCGGTTGCGCTCGGCCTTGCTGGCGTATTCGGCGTGGTTCCGGGAGAGGTAGCCGTTGTCCTGAGGCTTGACCTCGCGGCCGTCGTATTCGCGCACATCGCCGCGGGATTTGATCCATTCGGCGCGGAGGGCGGGGAGACCGTTGGTCACATCACCGTCGAAATTTTCATCACCCCACGGCCCGGAGGCATCATAGACGCGGACGGGGTCGTTTTTTTCCAGCGAGCCGTCGAGGCGCTTGGTGGGCGAGAGGGCGATCTCCCGCATGGGCACGCGGACATCTTTATGGAGGCGGCCCTCGATATAAACGCGGGTGGAATTGGGAAGAGGGTCGGTGCTGCTCGGTTCGAAGGATTCGGCGGGTGCGATCATGTGTTGTGTTCGTTTTCTTCGGCCGAAAAGGGGAGGGGATTCTGTGCGCGGGCGCGCTCTGACTGCTCCCTCCGCCGGTTCAAGCCGGATCAGGTTCAAAGGGTCTTCCGTATTTGCGGAACTCTCAGCCCTCGCGGGCTCCCCTGCTGAAAGAATCCTCGGCCTGGGACGGAATGGGGTCAATCGGGAAAATCACAAATTTCCCGCGAAGCAGCCAAGCCGCGAAGGGAAATTCGAACCCGTGCTGGTGGGGACCCGGCCGGGAAGCCTACCGCAGGCAGCCCGAAGGGCGAGATGAGCGGAAGCGAACGAGGCAAATGCGCAATATGGAATGTGAAATGCGGAATTCCAATCTGCCCGAGGGAGCGCCGTCGTCCCCGACAGCCGAAATAGCCGTGCCCAATGTGATGGATTCTCCATTCGCCATTTTTCGCATTCCGCCAACCCTCCCTCTCAATATGCTTCCTGCTTTGAAAAACCCGTTGGCATCAGTCGGGGGGCGAGCTTATAGATTCTTGAATGATGCAGGCACTCGAGGCGGAAATTGATGAGCACGGCTCAGTGAAATTGGTTAAGCCGGTGCACTTGGATCGCTGCCATCGAGCTTTGGTTATGATTATGCCCGATGAAGCAAATACTGCAGCGGGCGAATGTGCCCTGCTCAGTGAGACGGCCTTGGCGGAGGATTGGAACAACCCCGGGGAGGATCTCGCATGGCAACACTTGCAACCGGTTCGGTAACCCTCATCCCTTTTCCGTTTTCGGATCTCTCGCAAACAAAGATTCGTCCCGCACTCATTCTGGCTGATGCGGGACGCGGTGATTGGATCCTCTGCCAGATCACGAGCAAACCTTATGGGGATTCGCGTGCTGTCCTATTGGACGGGACGAGCTTCGCGGCGGGCGGTTTGCAACTGACGAGCTATGTGCGTCCAGGGAAGCTTTTCACCGCCAACGAAGCGCTCATGCTCGAGTGTGTCGGTCAATTGCATGGCAACAAGCTGAGCTCTATTCTCAAGGCCGTTGCAGAGCTTTTTGTGAGTGACCCATAATGGTCGGATTCCCAGCCGTGATTGGCTGATTTTTTGAAACAATTTCCCGCAATCCCCCAAGCTGGCACGGCTGATGCTCACTCCTTGCCAATGTGGATGCAAGGATCAGCCCAAAGACTTCTGGAAGCGCTGCTGGAGCGGCTCCCCGGGGTTTTTTGTCTGATGGTCGCCGATCTCCATCCCACGAAAAAAAGCAACAATTCTGGTTCTTTTTACGCATCCCGAGAATTTGTCAAAATTGTCACAAAACTTTTCTTTGCCCTCATACGAGCGCGCCAGATAGTTATTTCATGCCCGCCGCCCAAAAGCATGTGTCAAGCCTTTCCCGGCGTGATTTCAGCATTCGTGGCTTCGCCTCTGAAGAGCGCAGGGTGGCGTTGTTTTCCCTTTCAAGGTTTTCAACCAATGGGGGGTTGAAAATCGCGTGCGGGAGGTTGGGGAACCTTCCGCACGCACCTTTTTCATGGGGTATCGCTTCCCTCCGCCGGAACAACGCCGGTGGAGTGGAAGCCAAGCCCCGGGCCGCACTCACAGCGCGCCGGAACTCCAGCCCCATTTCCCTAAACGCTCACGCGCATACCTCCCAACCCCCGAACCCCCAATTTCCCCTGCCGATGATCTGATTTTCTTAAACAGTCCCAACTCCACGCCTATGACCTTCGCCTCCACTGCCGCAGCGACCTCACCCGATCCGCAGCCATCCGAAGGATATTCCCCAGGGCAAATTCGAAATTCGAAATGGGGAATTCGAAATTCCCTCCGCTCCCAGTCCTCCCACCTTACCTCCGCATCCGCAATCAGCCATTCGCCATCCGCCATTGGCAGCTTCTGCTCCGCCTTCTCCCCTTCGCGCCTCCGCGCCTTCGCGGGCATCCTCCTCGCCGCTCTCCTCACACTTCCCGCTTTCGCATCCACCATCAGCATCCAAGGCGGCTTCGGCTATCCCGCCGCCCTTGACGCCTCCGGCAACCCCGTCGATGCCGGCTACGAGGTCGCGATCGGAACTTTCGAAGACGGCTTCGACCCCGCCCTGAATGCCGCAGACCTGCCCGCGCTCCTCGCCGCCTGGCGTCCCTACGGCATCACCACCACCCGGGAAATCTTCGGCACCCCCGGCAGCTTCTACTTCGAACGCGTCAATAACGACCCCTCCTTCGCCGGCAAGCGCATCTACCTCCTCCTCACCCGCACGAACAACCTCGCCTCCCCCGCGCCCGACGCCTCGAACGTCACCGACTACGGCATCTTCACCTCGCTCGCCACGCCCGCCGACTCCTCCTCCACCTGGACATTCCCGGCTGTGGGCCCCGAGGTCCAGCCCCCCGCCGACCTCCGCCAGCTGAACACCTCGCAGATCGACTCCTCCCTCTTCGGCGCGCTCGACGCCGGCTCGCCCACACTCGCCTGGAAAACCGGCACCTCCACCCAGCCCACCGCCTGGGACGACTGGGTCCGCTCCGTCTTTGGAGAAAACACCGACCCCTCGAGCATCGATCCCGACGCCGTCAGCGGCTCCTCCGGCTTGAAAAACTTCGTCGCCTTCGCCCTCGCCACGAACCCCGTCGCCCCCGCCGCCCCCGCTTACGAAACCACCACCCATCCCGCCGATGGCCGCATCGGCATCCGCTTCACCCGCACCAAATCCGAAGTCTCCGGCTACTCCGCCGAGCCCGAGGCCTCCACCGACCTCTCCGACTGGACCCTCACTCTCGAAAAAACCGTCACCCCCGAGACCGAAACCACCGAATCCGTCGCCGCCTACCTCCCCATCGGCTCGGACCAATCCAAAGCCTTCTTCCGCATCCAAGTCGAACCGGCCAACTAAAAATCCCCCAAAACAAAATCCCATGAAAACTGCCCACACCGCCACCTCCCCCATCACCACCTGCGAATTGATCTCCCGCGAAGCCGCCAAGCCGCGAAGCCCCCAAGGTAGGGTCGGCTCTCCGCAGCGGACCCAAACCTCAGGCGCCATGCGCCCTTCTTTCCGCTTTGCCGCATTTTTCTTCGCCCTGTTCCTTGCCGCTGCCTCAGCCAGTTTTGGACAAATCTCTATACCTAACACCAATGCTGTAATCCAAAACTTCGACTCTCTGGGAACTAGCGGAAATGCTACTCTTCCGACGGGTTGGCTAATGTCCGCCGCGGGTGGCGGTAATTCCTCAACTTGGGCCACTGCTAACCAGACTGCTGTCAACCAACAAGCATCCTCGGGCACTCCATCCACTGGCGGACGATACAACTGGGGTTCAAATGCCACTGATCGAGCGATTGGCTTCATGACATCGGGAAGCTACGCCAGCCCTAATTCAATTTTAGCATTTTACCAAAACAATACAGGCGCTGCCATATCGGCACTGTCGATCACTTTCGAGATTGAGCGATATCGAATTAACACCGCGGCTGCGAGTGTGACTTTTTTCACTTCAACGGATGGCTTAACATGGACGGCACAACCTTCCGGAGACACCGGCGCTTTTGCCACGGGAAGCTCCAACTACACTTTTTCAGGTGGCACTGTGATTAATAAGACTGTTTCCTTAAATAGCCTTTCTATCGCGAACGGCAGTGCGATTTATCTTCGCTGGGTTTTCAACACCACTGGCAGCAACAGCCAGGGCTTAGGGCTCGACAATGTCTCACTGACAGCCACCGCCGCCTCAGCCACCGCCCCCACCATCACCTCCTTCACCCCGGCCTCCGGCCAAGTCGGCGACTCCGTCACCATCACCGGCACGAACTTCGCCTCAAACGCCACCGTTTCCTTCAACGGCACCTCCTCTACGAGCGTCACCTTCACCAACAATACCAGCCTCAACGCCACCGTTCCCGCAGGCGCCACCAGCGGGCCCATCACGGTGACAGTCGGCGCGGAATCCGGGGTTTCCTCCACCAGCTTCACCGTCGTCAACCCCAACGCCCCCGCCATCTCCACCAACGGCACCCTCACCGCCTTCTCCACCACCTTTGGCAACGCCTCCGCCGCCCAAACCGTCGGAGTTACGGGAACCAACCTCACAGCCGATATCGCCGCCACTGTCCCCACCGGCTTCGAAGTTTCCACCGACGGCACCACTTACGGCCCGAACGCCACCATCACCCAATCCTCCGGCAACGCCAGCGCCACCCTCAGCGTTCGCATCGCCTCCTCCGCCTCGGTCGGCGCGCTCACAGGCAACCTCACCCTCGCCTCCACCGGTGCCACCAGCGTTGCCATTCCCCTCAGCGGAAATGTGACCGCCAACCTCACGCCCGGCATCGTCGTTATCAGCCAAGCCTACGGTGGCGGCGGAAATAGTGGTGCTCCCTATCGCAACGACTTCGTCGAACTCTTCAATCCTGGAAATTCATCCATCTCCTTGGATGGTTGGACTATCCAATGGGCCAGCGCTACTGGCACCTTTGGCGGCACCAACTCCACCGCCACCTTGTCGGGTTCCATTGCATCGAAAGGCTATTATCTCATCCAACTCGCGGCCGGCGCGAATGCCAGTGCCGCTGCTCTCCCCACACCCGATGCTACCGGAAACATCAATCTTGGAGCTACCAGCTTCAAAATCGCCCTCGTCAATTCCACCACCGCCCTTTCCGGCACCAACCCGCTCGGTAACCCCTCCATCATCGACTTTGTTGGAGCAGGTTCCACAACGAATGCCTTTGAAGGTGCCGGCCCCGCCCCCGCTCCAAGCAACACGACTGCTATTCTGCGCAAGCTCGGCGGCGAGCAGGATACAAACGACAACGCCGCCGATTTCGAAACCGGCGCTCCGAATCCCAGAAACTCCGGCGGTGCACCTGCAGCCCCCTCCATCACCAGCGCCACCAGCGCGAATGCCACCGTCGGCACCGCATTCTCCTACACCATCACAGCCAGCAATTCGCCCGCCTCCTTCGGTGCCACCGGCCTGCCTGCAGGGCTCACAGTGAATACGACTACCGGCCTCATCTCCGGCACGCCCACCACCGCGGGAAATTCCAACGCCACCATCTCGGCCACGAACCTCGGCGGCACCGGCAATGCCACGCTCTCCTTCACCATCGCCCAGGGCACACCCGTCATCACCACGCCGCCCACCGCCTCCGCCATCACCGCCGGCCAGGCTTTGAGCGCCTCCACACTCACCGGTGGCTTGGCCAGCGTGCCGGGGAATTTCACATTCGCCACGCCTTCCTTCGTCCCCGGCGCCACAGGATCGCAGCTCGTCCTCTTCACCCCGGACGATTCCGCGAACTACACCACCGCCAACACCTCGGTCACCGTCACTGTCAACTCCGGCGGCGGCTCGCCCTTCGACACCTGGGCCGGCGGCAATGTCACCATGACCCCGGCCGTCCTCTCGCTCTACGCCATCGGCGGAGGCTCCTACAACGGCACCGTGGCCCCCGAGGCCCCCGTGCTCTCCACCACCGGCGGCAACCTCTCCCTCACCGCCATCGTCCGCACCGACGACCCCGCCCTCACCGTCACGGGTGAGTCCGTCGCCAGTCTCGACGGAATTTGGACCTCCCTCGGCAACGGCACGGTCTCCGGCAATCAAACCGGAGTCGGCCCCGGCCTCCAGCGCCGCGAGTTCTCCACACCCATGGACGGCACGAAAAAATTCCTCCGTCTCCGCGCGGTCTACACGGGAGACAATTAACCACGGATGACACGGAAACCACGGATCGCAGAAAAATGTGGCACAGGCGTCGTTCGCCTGTGGAGTCTTCTGAATACTCCACCAGGCCCGCCTGTGATCGTTCCCACTGGAGGGCGACGCGCTGTCGGCGCCCAAGCCTCAGGAGCTGAAAGCACCGTCCTTGCCCCCTCCGGCAGGCGAGACGCCCGCCCTACATATCGTCGCGGCCCCGCCGCCGGGAACGCCGTCGTCCCCGACGGCCCAAGTCCATGTAGCACAGGCGTCTCGCCTGTGATCGACCCGCATCGCGGCCCCGCCGCCATCAAGGAGAAGGGGGCACGCCCGTCCCGGGCGTGTGAGGCGATTGTTGGGAAAGGTCATTGGTGGGAAACAGCGCCTTGCGCCACCACGGGCGGGTCGCCCATGCCCCCCTCCACCCGCCTCGTCCGCTCCGCGGCCTTGACATCCCCCCCCCTCTGCACCAACCTACCATCTCATGAGCACGGTGAAAATCCTCTCGATCCTCGAAGCCGCCAGCATCGAGCCTCCCACAGCCCGCGCCATAGCCCAGAGCTTCGAGACCGCGTTCAAGGAGCAGGAGGAAACGCTCTCGAAAGATTGGATGACCAAGTCGGACGAGATAAACCTCGCCACCCAGCTTCGCGCCGAGATGAAATCCATGGCCGCCGAGCTTCGCGCCGAGATCAAAACCTCCATTGCCGACCTTCGGACCGAACTGAGCACCAAGATCGCCGAATCCAAGACCGAGGTCATCAAGTGGATGTTCCTCTTCTGGATCGGCCAGATGGCCACCACCGCCGCCCTCATCAAGTTCCTGCGCTAACGCTCCCCGGGAACCCCGTCGGCCCCTTCGGCCCTCTCCAGAAGGGGGCACGCCCGTCCCGGGCGTGTGGGGCGATTGTCGGGAAAGGTCCTCGGTGGGAAACAGCGCCTTGCGCCACCACGGGCGGGACGCCCATGCCCCCCTCCACCCGCCTCGACCGCTCCGCCGCCCCCCTATCTCCTCGCTTCAATCTCCTATCTTCTGGCCGCCCCGCGGCCCCCTCCAAGCTCCAAGCTCCAAGCTCCAAGCTTGTTTCTCCTATCTCCCATCTTCTATCTTCTGGCGGCTTCGCCGCCTCCTCCAAGCTCCAAGCTCCAAGCTCCAAGCTTGTTTCTCCTATCTCCCATCTTCTATCTTCTGGCGGCTTCGCCGCCCCCTCCCAGCTCCAAGCTCCAAGCTCCAAGCTTGTTTCTCCTAACTTCTATCTTCTGGCTGCTTTGCAGCCCCTCCTCACTCCTGCGCGCGCAGCGCGCCGCTCCCAGCTCCACGCTTATCTGCCATGAATAACCCTCACGCATCCACCAACCGCTTCGCGGCCTTCCTATCTTCTATCTTCGATCTCCTAACTCCTGCGCGCGCAGCGCGCCCCTCCGCTATTGGCCATCCGCAATCCGCTATCGGCCGCCTTGCGGCCTTAGCCCTCTTCCTTGTCTTTGCCGCCACGAGCTTTGGGCAAACATTCTACTCCCTTTCCTCGGGAAATTATTCTGAGGGTTTTGCAGATATGGCGAATTGGACCAACAACTACGCCGCCGGCTCGGGAGCCTCCAACTGGCGGGTCGCAGGCAACGCCACCGGTTCCACTGGCCTCTCGGACACTGCTGTGTTTACAAGCTCAACCTCAGGAGGTGTTCAAAAAGGCACCCAAACCTTGAATTTCCTCGCTACAGGAACAAACTCTGGTGCCACCGATCTCCTGATGAACTTCTCCGGTCGCATCGCCGGCAATCTTTCCTTCAGCTTTGATAAGGTCGTAAACACTGCCAATGCAAGCCCCCGCACCTCGGACCTCAAAATCCAATACAGCACCAACAACGGCACTTCATTTACTGATTTGTCTCCATACACAATTCCGCGGATCTCAAATAACAGCACAGCAGAGTCTGGCAGCCGAGATGTTGCTTTGCCCTCGGCATTGAACGGCCAGTCCCAAGTCGTAATCAGATTTTTCTTCTGGAATAATGGTCAAACCGGCGGCTCCGGCAACAGACCTAAATGGGCAATCGACAATGTCGCCGTCACCTCCACCTCCGCTGCTCCCTCCTCCCAAGCCACCAGCTTCGGTTCCTCGGGCATCACATCCAGCAATGCCACCATCAGCTGGGTGCGAGGAAACGGTGATGCCGGCGTGCTCGTCGTCGCACGCTCCGGCGGTGCGGTGAACGCCGATCCCACGGACAACACAAACTACACGGCCAGCGCCACCTTCGGGAGCGGCACACAGATTGGCACCGGCAACTGGGTCGTCTACAAAGGCACAGGAACTTCCGTAAATGTCACCGGCCTTTCGCCAAGCACCGCCTATCACTTCGCCATCTACGAATACAATTCCACGGGCACGACGCACAACATGACCGAACTCACCGGCAGTATCACCACCTCTGCCGGGCTGTCTGCTCCCACCTTATCTTCCCCCACAGTCACCAGCATCACCACCACCACCGCCACACTCGGAGCCACAGTCGCCAGCGATGGCGGCGCCTCCCTCTCTGCGCGCGGCACTGTCTGGGGCACCACGGCGAGCCCCACTGGAAACTCTCTGGCCGAGGGCGGCACCTCGGTGGCCACCTTCACCCACAGCC
This sequence comes from Verrucomicrobiota bacterium, assembly GCA_018970255.1. Lineage (GTDB taxonomy): Bacteria > Verrucomicrobiota > Verrucomicrobiia > Chthoniobacterales > Terrimicrobiaceae > UBA967. The sequence goes on from JAGWWS010000020.1 coordinate 49,386, forward strand.
GCACCGGTTTGACCGCCAATACCGCCTACTTCTACCGCGGCTATGCGACGAATTCCCAAGGCACCGCCTACAGTGCCGATGGCACCTTCACCACCCTCCCGCTCCCGCCCACGGTCGGCACCGGCTCCGCCGCTGGCGAAAACGGCTTCACTGCGAACTGGTCGCATCCCACCATGGGCAGCGCCGCCTACACCTACACCGTGGAAGTGGATGACGATATCAACTTCGGCAGCATCAACGCCACCGTCTCCAGCATTTCTTCCTCCAGCACCAGCCAAGCCATCAACGGCCTCTCTCCCAGCACGACCTACTACTACCGCATCAAGTCGGTAAACGCCCAAGGCGACTCGACATGGTCCGCCACCAGCGCCGGCATTTCCACCACCGCCGCCGCCTCGCTCATCGCAGGCTGGGATTTCCAGACAACTGCGACCGGGGGAACGGCTGTAGTGGCCGCAACAAGCACTCCCACCTTATTTGTCGCAAATTTTGGTTCCGGAACGCTTTTTTTAAATGGAACCAATGGTTCTTCCTCATGGTCCCAAGCATCAGAACTGAGTGGATTTTCCGGAACAAATAACAACACGGATGGAACAAGTTTCTCGACAACAACGACCTCGCCCGCCGCCCTAGCGCTTTTGGGAGGATCTGGAACAACGAACTCGGCAAACGGGAAAAGCATAGTTTTTCGTTTCAGCATGCGGACTTATGAGTCTCTAAGTGTAAGCTACTCAACTCAAAAAACATCAACAGGATTTGACTCGCATCTTTGGGAATATAGTTCGGATGGATCTAGCTGGACTACGGCGGAGACCATAGGATCCATTCCATCGAGTTTTGGAGCCAAAACCTTGGCTTCCATTTCCGCTCTCAATGGCGCGCAGGATGCCTACTTGCGTGTCACATTTAGTGGATCCACTGGGTCGAATCAAAACAACCGCCTCGACAACATTCAAATCAAAGGTGTTCCCAGACCAACAATCCAGACCTCCGGCACCCCCGCCGCCTTGACCACCACCTACGGCACGGCCTCCTCGAACACCACATTCACCGTCAACGGCACCTTCATGACCGCAGGCATCCTCGTCACCCCGCCCTCCGGCTTTGAAGTCTCCACCGACGGCACCAGCTACTCCTCCACTGTCACCGTCGGCTCCTCCGGCAGCATCGCAAACACCACCGTTTACCTCCGCCTCGCCGCCACCGCCTCCGCAGGCGCCAAATCCGGCAACATCGTCCTCTCCAGTTCAGGAGCCACCAATGTCAATGTCGCCACCACCGCCAGCACGGTGAACCAGAAAGCCGTCACCATCACCGGCCTCTCCGCCTCGAACAAAACCTTCGATGCCAACACCACCGTCTCGGTCACCGGCACACCCACCTACAGCGGACTCGAAAACGGCGAAACCACCGCCGTCACCGGCTCGGTCTCCTGGGCCTTCCCCGATGCCAATGTGGGCAACAACAAATCCCTCACCCGCACGGGCAGCTACAACGCCCCGAGCGCCAACTACTCCCTCACCCAGCCCACCCTCACGGCCAACATCACCGCCCGCGCCCTCACCATCACGGCAAACGGCACCTCGAAAGTCTTCGGCAACACCCTCACCGGCGGCGCCGGCTCCACCGCCTTCACCTCCAGCGGACTCCAAGGCACCGACTCCCTCGCCAGCGTCACCATCGCCTATGGCTCCGGAGCCGCCTCCGGCGACGCCGCAGGCGCCTACCCCGGCAGCATCACCCCCTCCGCCGCCGTCTTCGGCAGCGGCAGCGCCAGCAACTACAGCATCTCCTATGTCGCCGGCACCCTCACCGTCACCCAGGCCACCCAAACCATCTCCTTCAGCGCGCTCTCGGCCGTGACCTACGGCGACGCCGCCTTCGGCCTCAGCGCCACAGCCAGCTCCGGCCTCTCCGTGAGCTACACCAGCTCAAACACCTCCGTGGCGACCATCAGCGGATCCACCGTCACCATCCTCGCCGCCGGCAGCACCACCATCACCGCCAGCCAAGCCGGCAATGCCAACTACAGCGCCGCCGCCAATGTGAACCAAACCCTCACGGTGAACACCAAGAGCCTCACCGGCTCCTTCACCGCCAACAACAAAACCTACGACGGCACGACCTCGGCCACGGTCGCCACGCGCGCTGTGACAGGCACGGTCGGCGCGGATGTTGTCAACCACACTGGCGGCACCGCCACATTTGCCAATGCCGCCGTGGGCAACGGAAAAACCGTCACCCTCGCCGGCGCCACCCTCACCGGAGCTGACGCCGCCAACTACTCGCTCTCCTCGGTAAGCACCACGACCGCGAACATCACCCAAGCCACGCCCACCGTTTCCGTGGCCCCCACCGCCTCGGCGATCACCTACGGCCAGGCGTTGAGCGCCTCCACCATCACCCCGGGCACCTCGAGCGTCGCAGGCACCTACGCCTTCGCCTCGCCCGCCACCACGCCCGCCGTGGGCACCGCGAGCCAGAGCATCACCTTCACGCCCACCGATAGCGGCAACTACACCACCGCCAGCACCAGCGCCAATGTGACGGTGAACCAAGCCGCATTGACGATCACCGGCATCTCGATCGCCAACAAAACCTATGATGGCAACACCACGGCGACCATCACCGGCACCGCCGCCTACAGCGGCTTGGTCCTGGGCCAAAGTTTGAGCGTCACCGGCACTGGCTCCGCCACCTTCGGCAACGCCACGGTGGGCAGCAACAAACCAGTCACGGTAACCGGCTACACCGCGCCAAACGGCAACTACTCGATCACCCAGCCCACCGGCCTCACCGGCAACATCACCGCCGCCAGCGTCACCGTCACCGCCGGCAACCAAACCAAAGCCTTCGGAGCCAACGATCCCGCGCTCACCTACACCTCCAGCCCGTCGTCCTTGATCGCCGGCAACAGCTTCACGGGCGCGCTCAGCCGCGCCGCAGGCGAGGGGGTCGGCACCTACGCGATCTCGCAAGGCACCCTCAGCGCCGGCAGCAACTACACCATCTCGTTCGTGGGCGCGAACCTCACCATCACCCAAGCCACGCCCTCGATCACAACCGCGCCCACCGCCTCCACCATCACCAGCGGCCAGGCCTTGAGCAACTCCACCCTCAGCGGCGGCACCGCCTCCATCGCGGGCTCGTTTGCCTTCACCACGCCAGCGACCGTTCCCTCGCCCGGCATCGCCAGCCAAGGCGTCACCTTCACGCCCACGGATACCGGGAATTACACCACGCAAACCACGAGTGTGAATGTCGGCGTGCTTTGCACCGCCCCGGTCCTCACACGCGGCAGCGCTCCCACCGGCACAGGCTTCACGGTGAATTGGGGAGCCGTCACCGGAGCCGGCAACTACACCGTCATCCACTCCGCCAGCAAAAACATGAGCGATGCGACATCGGCGGATACCGACTCGACGAGCCTCGCGCTCACCGTCCCGTCCGGCATCCGCTATGTGCAGGTCCGCGCCAACAACGCCGCCGGCGCCAGCGCAAACTCCACGATGCAAGTCAATCAACTCCGCTCGATCGCGGCCGGAGCCACCGCCTTCCTCAGCGTGCCCGGCGTGGTGAACGGCGGCAACGCGACCATCGCGGAAATCTTCGGCAGCAGCAATGAAGCCGGCCTCGCGGCCAATGGCACCCCCTCGAACTCGACAAACATCATCCGCTTGAATGCCGATGGCGACACGCTCGCAGGCATCATTTTCCGCACTGGAAATTGGACAAGGGGAGACACGGTCGTGAACACGGAAATCATCCCCGCGGGCAAGGCGTTCATGTTGAAAAACAATTCCAGCGAAGTGGATCACATCCTGCTGGTCGCCAGTGCGGCGGAGGGCCCTCGCTCCGCAGTGTCCATCAGCGCACCTTCCGGCAAGCACTCACTCGTGACGCCCGCCCGCACCAAGGCGACAACATTGACCACGCTGGGATTCACCGACGGAGGCAACAACACGGCCACAGGCATCAAACGGGCCACCTTGGCGCGCGATGCGGATGTCATTATCATTCAAAACAACTCCGGCCGGTTTATCCCGTATCACTTCGATGGAACGAACTGGAGGAACAATCGCACGATAGTCGATCCCTCGACCATCTCGGTGCCCTCCGGCGGCGCCTTCTACATTCGCAAAGCGAGCGGCTCGAACTTCAGCGAGTGGACTCCTCCCGCGGAGGATTGAGTGCCTTGCGAAACATTTCCCCTTGGTAGCAAACCGCCCGAAGAGTGCGGTTGTTGTGAGAAGGGCGGGGGTCGGTGAGGACCTCCGCCCGACTCCTGAAGAGGATTTCCTCTCACGGAGGCACGGCGGCACGGAGGTTTTTTTTGGAAATGCGAACCCGTGCTGGTGGGGGCCGGCCGGGAAGCCTGCCGCAGGCAGCCCGAAGGGCGAGACGAGAGGGAGTGAGCGAGGCAAATGCGAAATGGGGAACGGGTGCCGCGGAGCGGCTGTGGCGGGTGGCGAGTAAACGGGTGGCGGGGGGGGTGGAGCGCGGCTGCGATTCGCTTTGCGGATCAGCCGGGGGAAAAACGGAACCCCTGCAAGCACGCTTGCGAGGGTTTCGATTTTTCCCGGCAAATCCCGGCACACCGGGATCAGCCACGCTTCCTGGGACTCGGGCTTTTCTTCCTCTCTCCGTGTCTTGGCGCCTTTGTGAGAGATTTCAGCTCTTTCCAGCCACCCGCCACGGCCTCATTGAAAAACACCCGGGCGGGGGCGTCTCACTTGCAGGTGGAAAAAGCCGCGTCGAGCTTGGAGAGCAGCGCCAGGCCCTTTTTCGTCGAGCCACGCGCCGCCATGGCACGGAAGCGGGATTCCGCGTCGAACTCCGCGATGCTTATGGTCGCAAGCTCCTCGAAGAGCTTGTTGACGCTGATCTCGCGGTGCTTGGCGAGCTGGCGGATGCGGGAGTGTTTGTCCTCTGGAAGACGGATTGTCAGGGTGCTCATAATTTGAATGCGGTTTGGCTGAATTGTTTCGGTGTCAGAATCCGGGTTTCGGGAAAGTGCAAGTCACCGCCCGCCATGTCGCGCGTGTTGTTGGTGATGATGGCATCGGCCGCTCCCGCCACCGCGAGTTCGATCAGGTGGTTGTCAGCCTCGTCCGGCAGGTTCGGCCGCCAAAGGTAATAAACCCTCACCCATTCGCAGGTGGAGAGGAAGGCCTCAAGCAGCGCAAGCCTGTCCTTGGTCGTCAGCGGACATTTTCTCATCAAGTCGGCCCGGCCGAGCACAGCCTCGTATTCGTTGAACAGTTTCACTCCCAGAACAGGTTGTGCCTCCCGTTTCAAACAGCGGCGGATCACCTCGCGATTGCTCCCGCCGCCCTTGCTCAGGAAGGCTCCGGCCAGCACATTCGTATCGACCACCACCCGGGGGATCATCCTGGTTTGATAGCATATGTGCTATCAGTTTGTCAAACTGTGAGCTGGAGAGGGGCGGCGAGTTTTTGGGGGGAGAAGGGCTCTCACGGCGGCACGGAGGTGTTTTGGGGAAATGCGAACCCGTGCTGGTGGGGGCCGGCCGGGTAGCCTGCCGCAGGCAGCTCGAGGGCGAGACGAGAGGGAGCGAACGAGGTAAATGCGAAATGGGGAACGGGTGCCGTGGAGCGGCTGTGGCGGGTGGCGAGTAAACGGGTGGCAGGGGTTTTGGATCGGGGCTGCGATTCGCTTTGCGGATCGGCCGGGGAAAAACGGAACCTCTGCAAGCGGGCTTGCGAGGGTCTCGATTTTTCCCGGCGAATGCCGGCAGGCCGGGATCAGCCACGCTTCCCGGGACTCGGGCTTTTCTTTCTCTCCGTGTCTTGGCGCCTCTGTGAGAGAATCAAGTCGGACTTCGCGCTTTCGCGGCTTCGCGGGAGAATCTTTCCTCGGGGGGATCAGCGGTTGAGATTCTGCGGACGGCTCGGAATCGATCGCTGCCATGGGAACAATCACGGAATTCTCGAAAAAATACGCCATCAAAAAAATGCGATGGGTTTTTACGATATAAAAACAAGCTCTCCGGGGCCGGGATTTTATCCGCTTTGTGACGAAAATTTTTCAAAAAAGCCCTCTACAAGCCGTGACGGAATCACGCAGACTGCGGGGCATGAAGGGCAGCACAAGGGTCAATGGATTTTTGGTGGATCGGGATCTTGCGAATCAAATCATTCTGGCGGTCGCCAGGCACGATCCCCGCCGGTGTCAGCAGGGATTCCATGAACTCGATCCGCAGGTGAGAGGGGAGATCGATCGACTGGCCACCGGCAGTCACACTCCCGCCGCCTCGCGCGCGCTCATCGCGAGTCTGCGTCAAAGCCCCGAGGCACTCGCCTACCTCGCCAAGACGCTGGCCGAAGCGGTGTAGGGTTTTCGGGAAGAATTTTTCTCACGGAGGCACGGCGGCACGGAGGTATTTTATGGAAATGCGAACCTTCGCGGCTTGGTGGGGGCCAGCCGGGTAGCCTGCCGAAGGCAGCCCAAGGGCGAGACGAGAGGCAGCGAGCGAGGCAAATTCGTAATGGGGAACGGGTGCCGTGGAGCGGCTGTGGCGGGTGGCGAGTAAACGGGTGGCAGGGGGTTTTGGATCGCGGCTGCGATTCGCTTTGCGGATCAGCCGGGGGAAAAACGGAACCTCTGCAAGCGGGCTTGCGAGGGTCTCGATTTTTCCCGGCGAATGCCGGCAGGCCGGGATCAGCCACGCTTCCCGGGACTCGGGCTTTTCTTTCTCTCCGTGTCT
>JAGWWS010000075.1 GCA_018970255.1 Verrucomicrobiota bacterium
TTTCATCCCCCTTCCAAATCGACAATCAGATCCCCGGCCCTCCAGTCTGACCCAAGGTGCGCCGTCCGGGGCCCGTTCAGGCCCCGGCGACCATCCAGTCCATGATGGGAGCGGCCGGGGAAAGTGGTGTGCTGATTGCCGCAGTCTCCAAGCCTTTGACCGAAACCGGTGAACCCTTGCGGGCTCCGCCGGTTTGGTCTTTGGTTTTTTGGGACGGCGGAAGGCTTTCAAATGCGCGTTTCTCGGTCAAGAGTTGCCAGGTGATGCGGGCCATGCGCCGGGCGGTGGAAAGGATGGCGGTGTTGGCTTTTTTGCCCAGCGCGCGTTTGCGTTTGTAGTGGTCGCCGAAGTAGGCCGAGCATCCGACGGATACCCAAGCGGCTTCGACAAAGGCCCAGCGCAGCCACTTGTTGCAGCGACTCATCAGGCGGCCTTGGTGGGTTTTGCCTCCGCTGCTGGAAGTCGAGGGGCAAAGGCCGGCGTAGCCGCAGAGTTTTTGCGCGTTGGCAAAACGCGTGATGGAGTCGATTTCGCTCACCACCACGGCGGCAAGGATGGGGCCCATTCCGGGGATGCTTTGCACGAAGGTGAGTTCAGGCGAGTCTTCGTGCATGGTTTTGAGGGCGCCTTCGTCTTCGGCGATGCGGGTTTGGAGGTTGCGCAACATGTCGAGTTGCTGCTTGAGGAGGAGCCCGGCGGGCGCGGGAAGGTCAAGCTTTTCGAGGAAGCCGAGGCCGCGCTTGCCGAAAAGGTCGCTGCATTGGGGGAGTTGCAGGTTGTGCTGGGCGCCGAGGAGGCGGTGGATGCGGTTGCGCACCATGGTGCGTTGGCGCACGAAGAAGGAGCGCTGGCGCAGGACCTCCTTGCGCTGCCGGGCGGCTTTGGAGGGGATGTGGACTTCGCAGACCATTCCCGCGCGCAGGAGCCGGGCGAGGATGTGGGCGTCGACTTTATCGTTTTTGACTTGGGACTCGGCGATGATCCGGGTCTTGAAGGCATCGGCGAGCACGATGTGCCCGTGCGGCATGTGGGGTTCCAGGAGTTCGTAGAGCCACGCCCAGTTCATGGTGGTTTCGAAAACCACGCGGCAGCCGGGGTGTTGCTTGACAAGGTCGATGAAGAGTTGCGGGGTGCCATGGTCGATGCGCCCCTTCCCGAGGATGCGGTCGGCGGAATCGAGAACACAAAAAAGGCTGTATCGCTTAGGGCGGCTCCAATTCCCCCTTCCGTCTTCCGACCTCAAAGACTAATCCACCGTTCCCCCCTTCGAACTACAAATGCCCGTCTGTGCCGGATTGCTTCCCCTTCTCCCATGCCCAAATCCAACCCGGGGGTCGTTGAGGTGCGTTGCAGCGACTCCGAGGCAGGCTGGTTCCGCTTCGCTCCACAAGCGCCCGCCTCCGCCGAAACTCGTCCCGGCTGCGCCGGTGGAATTGTCACGACGATGCGCCTTGCGAAAATCCTTGGGCCATTGAGGTGCCAGCGGACGCCGACCGGATGGTCATCTCCGCCGACGCCCCTCCGGGAAAATCTCGAAATTACTCTCGTCCGGATCGAGTAGGTGGCAACGAGTATTTGCCGTGTGTCCGCGAAGTTGCTCCACCCGCGTTCCATCTTGCTTCCGGCTTTGCCGCAATGTCACGAATGGCCCCGCGGGGCTGCGGTTTCGGCGGCGATGATTGCGCCTCGTGTCGGTGGAGCCTTGCGCGCCACCGTTGTGGTTCGGGAGCCGGTTCCATGCGTTACTGGCGGGGGTAGGTTGGTGGCTCGCGGCTCCGCCGCATTGCCCCCACCCGTCTGCCCGGCAATGCCGTTCGCTTCGCTCCGGCACCGCCGCTCAGCCCCCCGCTAAAATCTGCAGCAGCAGAAAACGCCGCCCGTGGCGGCGGGAGCCGCTGAGCCGCTCGAAAACACGCGTCCGGCGGGGGCGATTATTGAGACTGGAAGCGGGATTTTGGGCCGATTTGGACACCGATAAACACGCTGAAACAAGCATGACTCTGGTGGCAGATTTTAGGATTTTTGCCCTAATTTTTAGCAGTTGGAGACCCCTAAAAACCCCTAGAGCCTTTATCCATGCGGCTTCGCGAGGATTTGGAGCGGGTAG
>JAGWWS010000076.1 GCA_018970255.1 Verrucomicrobiota bacterium
GGCCCGCCAGTAAAGCGGCCCGCCACCGAAAATCAACTCCGGCGAAACCCCGCCCGCGCCTTCCCTCCCGTGTTCCCCAACCCTCCCCTCGCCCGCCAAAAATCGCCAACCCTCCAAGATTCCTCTTGTCCCACCGGGAATTCCCTTTAAGTTTTCCCCGTTCCGATCGATATATTTAGCATGAAATCGACCGAATTTGACTTCTCTGGCCGGCCAATGCCTCCCACAAGCACCTCCGCCAATTCATTGCCAATTCTTTGGAGATCCGTGCTTTGCGCTTCACTTCTCGTTCCGTTTCTCTCCGGATGCGCCAGCGCTTCCAAAAAGCCCGCGCCGCCTCCGCCCAATCCCGTGGCCATGAAATTGCCGAAACCCGCCCCCATGCGCGTGGCGGCCGACACCTCGGGCCGGCGCAAGGCTCCGCTTCTGCCCAAGATCGTGGACACCACGCCCGACACGGATACAGCCACCGCCTCGTCCGACCTCGTCCCGCCCCCCGAGACGAAAACCGTCCAGTCCAACACTCCAAAATTCATCGACAACGAACAACCGCAGGACTTCTTCCAAGGCGCGGGCGACGTGCCCGTCGGCGAAACCGTGCTCGGCTCGTTCTTCGACTCCGTCTTCCGGCCGGCCAATCCCCCGAACCAGCCCGTGAGCAGCACCTCCTACACCGTTGAATAAAACCATGACCACCCGTCTCGCCGGTCTGGCGGCTCTCGCCGCGTTCGCCGTCCCTGCCACCGCCCGCGCCGAAATCGCAGGCCCGCCCCCGCTCGGACAAAACCCGGATCCCGCCGCGCAAGCCACGCCGGCCATGCAGGAGTTTGCCGCCCCGCCCACGAAATCGACCACGCTTTCCGACAAGACGGACGTCTCCTCGATCCCAAGTCCCATCGAGTTCGACGAGATCGAAACCGACATCGAAGAGGATCTCGGCCTCATTCCCAACCGCGCCGGTGAGGCCGCAAGCGTCAAGAGCATGGAAATCGAAATCCAGCAGGCCCTCGAACTCGGCGACACCGCCCTCGCCGAAAAACTCTTCGACCGGCTCATGCGCCTCGGAGCCCCGACCTCCCGCAAACGCGACGCCATCCTTCGCATGGGCCGCCAACTCGAGGAACAGCAAAAACAACCCGCCAAGGCGATCGTCGTTTACGAGCAGTTCATCCAACAATTCCCGAACGACCCCGAGGCCCCCGATATCCTTCTCCGCCTTGGCCGCACCTACCGCGCCACGGGCGCCTACGCCTCCGCCCTCAACAAATTCTACAGCGTTCTTTACTCCTCGCTCCAGGTGAAGACCGGCGAGGAGGCCACCGACGCCTCGCTCCGCGCGAAAATGGAAATCGCCCACACCCACTTCGCCGCCGGCGAATACAAGGAGGCCGCCGAACTCTACTCCCGCGTGAAACTCGTCAAAATGTCCCCCGAGGAGGCCAGCGAAGTCGCCTTCCGCCTCGCCTACATTTCCTTCCTTGCCGGCCAACACGCCGAGGCGCTCAGCAAATCCGAGGCGTTCCTCGACACCTACCCCGCCAGCCCCCTCGCTCCCGAGGCCCAGTATCTGAAAATCCAATCGCTCAAAAAACTCGGACGCAACACCGAGGCCATGAAGGAGACGATCGAACTCCTCCAGGCCGGCCGCGAATTCGGCAAGAAAAAACCCGCCGTCTGGGCCTACTGGCAACGCAAGACCGGCAACGAAATCGCCAACGAACTCTACGAAAGCGGCGACGCCTTCGGCGCTCTCACCGTTTACCAGAAACTCGCCGCCCTCAACGACGCCCCCGACTGGCGCGGACCCACCATCTATCAGATCGGCCTCTGCTACGAAAGGCTCCGCCACCTCGACCGCGCCCGCGAAGCCTACAAATACATCATCGACAAAATCCCCGTCACCAACCCCTCCCAGGGCGACGCCGTCGTGGGAGAAAACCTCGCCACCATCCGCGACCTCGCCGAGTGGCGCCTCGAGCATCTCGATTGGCTCGAGAAAACCGAGAAGGACATTTTCCCGCTCATCGACAAACCCGTTCCCTCGGCGCAACTCCCGGCCTCCGCGCAAACCGATTCCCCTCCATCCCCCACCCAGCAG
>JAGWWS010000077.1 GCA_018970255.1 Verrucomicrobiota bacterium
CCGGCGGCTTGGCGACCGCCATGGGTTTGGTGGGTGGCGCGCTCACCGCCGGAGCCGATGCCGTCTTCTCGATCAATGGCGGCGGCAACATCACCTCCCGCAGCAACACCCTCGACGAAACCGTCCACGGCATCACCGGCCTCAGCGTCACCGCCAACAGCACCGGCACACAAACCGTCACCGTCGCCGGAGACACCGCCGCCGCCAAGGAGGCCCTCAACGATTTCATCTCGAAATACAATGCCGTCCAGTCCGCCATCGAGAAATACACGAAGGTCACCGTCGATGGGGAAAAAGTCACCGCCGCCGTCCTCGCCGGCAACCGCGAGGTCGCCCAGTTGTCCAGCGACCTCCGCCGCATGCTTTTTGTCACCGGCAACGACGCCAATGGCGATCCCCTCGAAGGCACCGTCAAGCGTCTCTCGGACATCGGCATCAACTTCGCCGGCATCGAAAGCTCCATCTCGATCACGAACTCCGCGCTTCTTGATTCCCGCCTGGGTTCGAACGCCGATGACATTTTCGATTACTTCGGCACGGCCACCAACGGCCTCTCCGCGCGCCTCGACACCTACCTCGACCGGCTCGTCACCGACGGTGGCACCGCGCAGGGCAGTCTCAAGACCCAACTCGACACGATCACCAAGCAGAACAAGAGCCTCGACACCTCGATCGCGAACTTCGAGCGGCAACTCGAATCCCAGCGCGCCCTGCTCGAGTCCTCTTTCATCGCCATGGAGAACGCCCAGTCGATCTTCCAGCAACAATCCTCCTACCTGGCCAAAACCTTCAATTCCGGAGGTCAAAAATAACCCCTAAACTTTTCCCAAAATCATTCGATCCATTATCAAGACACCCTGCAAACCACTTGGCGGAACCCGCCGCCAAAAACCCATCGAAATCCAATGAACAACATACAACCTATCGCGCCAACAACCGCACCGGTCTGGCCGGAGGTTAATGCGGTCACTGTCAAAAGCAACATGACCGCGCCTCAGGTCGGAGCGGCTGATATCCCGATCCGCGACTCGGTGATCGCCACCGGGAAAACGGACCTGCCACAACAAAAAACGCTCTCCGACAGCGTCGAAGCCCCGCACCGCGAAATGGTTCGCGAGTGGGTCGGCGCCCAACTCGAAGTGCGCCCCGGCATTGTCAAAAAAGGGTTGGAATGGAACACGGACCCAAACTATCCGTCCCTCAACACCCTCAACGGCATCGCCACCCTGTTTGTCACCTCCGCTCTCAACGACGGCACCATTTCCTAAAACCTCCTATTTTGAAACCGACCAACAAGCTCAACATCTACCGCAAAACCGCAACCACAACCGCGTCACCCGGCGAACTGGTGTTGATGCTTTACGATGGCGCCCTCCGCTTCATGGCCGCCGCCGAACTCGGTTTCCAAGAGGAACATTTCGCCCGTCAAAACGAGCAAATCCACAACAACATCCTGCGCACCCAGGCGATCATCACGGAGCTCCAGGCCACGCTCAACATGGAGAAGGGCGGGGAGTTTTCCCAAAACCTCTATCGCCTTTACGACTTCATGCAGGATCACCTCACACAGGCGAACCGCGAGAAGAGCCTTGAGAAAATCAAGGTCGTCGCCGGGTTCATGCAGGACATCCGCGACGCCTGGGCGCAGATGCTCCTTCAACAATCGCAGGCCGAAGCACCGGCGTCCACGGGAGTATCCCAGGGACTCGGCGCCCAATGCTGATCCGCAAGCCCGCCCCCCAGGCAAAGCCCGCTCCTCTCTCCGACGAGGAGCGGTTGGGCATTCTCCTTTCCGCCTTCGAGGACAATCTCCGCCGGGAGATTTTTTTCATTCGGAACCGCGAGACCGAAAACCTCCTCGAACTCCTCCCGCTCCAAGGCGATCTCATCGTGGCGATCGTCGCCCTCGTCGAGCGTCTCGACCTTCCCGAGCCCCGCGCCAGCGCGCTCCGCAAGCGCCTCGCCGCCGCCGACGCCCTTCGCGAGGCCAACCGCGCCGAAGCCGACCGCATCACCGGGGAAATGCGCGCGGAACTCGATGAAATGAACCAGGCCCGCCAGCGCATCCGC
>JAGWWS010000021.1 GCA_018970255.1 Verrucomicrobiota bacterium
TGGGTGGGTGGTGGTGGGTTGGTTTTTTGTGTTTGGTCGCTAACGCGCAGCGGCGGAGCGGATGAATGTTTTGAGGCTGAGAACGGCTTGGGTGTGGATTTGGCAGATGCGGGATTCCGTGACACCGAAAACGCGGGCGATTTCGGCGAGGCGGAGGTTTTCGAAATAATACATTGCGAGAATTTTTCTCTGCATCTCGGGGAGTTTTTGGAGGCGGTCGACGACGAGTTGAATGAGTTCTTGCTTGAGGGCGAGTTGGGCCGGGTCGGGAGAGCGCTCGTCCGCCACGACTTCGTGGAGGCTGGCATCCTCATCCTCGCCTGCAAGCGCATCGAGTTCGACATAGCTGACGGGGCGAATCTCGTCGAGAAGTTCGGAGTATTGTTGCGAAGACATCCCGAGTTCCTCGGCCACCTCGGCTTCCGTGGCGGGCCGGCCGATTTTTTGCTCAATTCCGGAGATGACTTCGGAAACATGCTTGGCCTTGTCGCGGAGGGTGCGGGACATCCAATCCACGCGGCGGAGTTCGTCGAGGACGGCTCCGCGGATGCGCATGGTGGCGTAGCTGGCAAATGTGATGCCGTGTGTGGGATCAAAGCGGCGCTGGGCTTGGATGAGGCCGAGCAGGCCAACGGAGTAGAGGTCCTCGACGTCGATATGAGAGGGAAGGCTGGCGCGCATGCGATCCACGACGGAGCGGACCAGCGGCATGTGTTGCTTCAAGGATTCCTCCTCCGATGGAGCAGATGCCTCGCCGTAGGTGCGCCAAACCGCAGAATAGTTTTTTGCGGATGGGGGGGGATTTTTCACTTGGCGTTCGGCAAGGAGCGGCATGGTCAGGTGGCGGGCTGGACGGTGGCCGGTGCGGGTTCCGAGCCGGGCTCGGAGGGCTGACTGCCTTCGGTTGTCGCTGCCGCAGCTTGTTCCGCTGCGAGTTGCTCGTCGCGGATGCGTGTTTTTTCGGCAACGATCTGCTTGGCGCAATGTTCAACGGCGTAATGGAGTCCTCGGAAAAGGAATCCTACAATGACGCAACCGATGGTGGCGTTCAGGATGCAAATTTCGAGGCTCTTTCCCGCGAGAAGGGATACGGCGAGGGTGAGTAGGAACCCGATGAACCCGCCTATGAGCGTGAAAAATTGCATTGTGGGTGTGTCAATTGGTCGAAACCAAGAATTTCACAGCAATTTTTGCGCCAACAGGAGCCTCGACGCTTGGCGCGAAGTCTTTTGACATTTTCCTTTCCAGGAAAATTACTTGCGTCTCGGCTGGGTGAGTTCCGGTGGGCATTTGGGTGGGAGTTTGAGGAAAAAAGTGCCGTTTGTGCGGGTGGTTTTATGCGGCTGCGGGGACGCGGTCGGTGGCCGGTGGAGTGATGATACCAATGTTTTGAATCTCGGTTTGGGCCGGGAGTTCCTGATAGGAGAGGACGGAAAGTTTGGGGAGCGAGGGTTCGAAGAAGCGTTTGAAGGCGAGGCGGAGTTCCGCGCTGACGATGACGGTGGGCGAGAGGCCTTGCTCGGCCATGGAGTTCGAGCGGATGGTGAGTTCGCGGAGGAGGTATTGGGCGGTGTGTGGGTCGAGTGCGAGGGTGGTCTCGAAGTGGGAGCGCTGGATGCGGGTGATGAGGTTTTGCTCGAGGCCGGGGTCGAGGGTGATGGCTTTGACGAGGCCGGGCTCGGCTTCGTATTGTGCGATGAAATAGGTGCCGAGGCGCTTGCGGACTTGCTCGGAGAGTTCGTCGGGGTTTTTCGTGACGGTGGCGTAGTCGGCGATGGTTTCAAGAATGAGCGGGAGATTTTTGATCGGGACGCCTTCCCGGAGGAGATTTTGCAGGACGCGCTGGATCACGCCGAGATTAACCAGATCGGGCAGGAGCTCGGAAACAAGCGAGGGGTTGGTTTCCTTCACGCGGTCGACGAGGCTTTGAACCTCCTGCCGGCTCAGGATGAGGTGGGCGACCTGTTTGAGGGATTCGGCAAGGTGGGTGATGAGGACGGATACGGCGTCGACGACGCTATATCCGTTGATCTCGGCAGTGCGTTTCTCTTCCTCGGCGATCCAGACGGCTTCGATGTTAAAGACGGGTTCGCGCGTGGGGACGCCTTTGAGCGTGATGTGACTGCCGGAGACGTTCATTGCGAGCCAGCGATTCGGGATCACAGAAGCGCGGGCGATGGCTTTTCCGCGCAGGAGGAATCGGTATTCGTTCGGTTCGAGTTCCAGGCTGTCGCGGATGGCGATGGGCGGGATGACCATGCCGTTGTCGCGTGCGAAGCCTTTTCTCACGCCGGTGATGCGGTCGAGGAGGTCGCCGCCTTGGGTTTTATCGGCGAGGCGCAGGAGGCCGTAGCCGACTTCTATCGAGAGAACCTCTGTTTCGGTGAGTTTGTGGAAATCCTCGGGTTTGGTTTCGCCGGGCTTTCCGCCGCCACCTCCGGCTGCGAGGCCCGGCGGGGATGCGCCGCCACCTTTCGAACCGCCTGGTGCGGGCAATGCGAGGGAGCCTTTGAGGCCTGATGCAGCGGCTGCTCCTGCTTGTTGTTTGCTAAGCAGGTAGGCAACTAAGCCAGTGATGCCGCCCAGGAGAAGGAATGGCGTGGCGGGCATTCCAGGAGCGAAGCCCATGATCGCGATGAGTGCGGCGCCGATCCCCACGGCTTTCGGGTAGGCGCCAAGTTGGGATCCGATTTGAGCTCCCATGCTTTGTTCGCCTTGCGCGCGGGTGACGAGGAGACCGGCGGCAACGGAAATGATGAGGGCCGGGACTTGCGCCACGAGTCCGTCACCGATGGAGAGGAGTGTGTATTTTTCGAGCGCTTGGTCGAGGGGCATGCCTTTTTGGAGCATTCCGATTCCGAAGCCGCCGATGACATTGATGAGGGTGATGAGGATGCCGGCGACGGCATCGCCGCGGACGAATTTGCTCGCGCCGTCCATCGCTCCGTAGAAGTCGGCTTCCTTTTGGACCTTGAGGCGGCGGGTGGTGGCGGTGAGTTCGTCGATGATGCCTGCGTTGAGTTCGGCATCGATGGCCATTTGTTTGCCCGGCATGGCGTCGAGGGTGAAGCGCGCGGCGACTTCTGCGATACGGCCGGCGCCTTTGGTGATGACGATGAAATTGATGATGACGAGAATGATGAAGACGACAGCGCCGACGAGGTAATTGCCTTGGATGAGGACATTTCCAAATGCTTCAATGACTTGGCCTGCGTAGCCATCCAAAAGGATGAGGCGGGTCGAGGCGATGTTCAGCGCTAGTCGGAGCAGCGTGACTGCAAGGAGGATCGTGGGGAATGCGGAAAACTCCGGGGGATCCTTGACATAAAGGATGACGAGAAGGACCAGGATTGAGATGCCGATGCTGGCCGAGAGCGCGAGATCGAGAAGCCAAGTCGGGATGGGAACGACCAGAAGCAAAATGATCCCAAACATGCCCAAGGTGAAGGCGATGTCCGGCTGGCGGAGGACCTTCGTCCAAGAGAGTCTGGGATTTGTGTCGTCTGTGGCTGCGGCCATTTACGGGTGGGTCAGGATTGGAGGCGGCGAGTTTTGAGTTGGTAGAAATAGTAGCGGTGCGTGCGGTAAACGTAACCAAGAATTTCGGCGATGGCTTGGTAGAGTTGGACGGGGATGGGCTTGCCGACTTGGCCAAATTTGTAGAGAGCGCGCGCGACGGGTTTGTTTTCGACAGTGGGGACTTCGAATTGCGCGCCGATCGATTTGATGCGCTGGGCGAATAGGTTTTGGCCTTTTGCGAGCACGATGGGTGCGGAGTCCTTGCCACGCTCGTATTTCAGGGCGACGGCGTAGTGGGTGGGGTTTGTGACAATCACATCGGCTTTCGGAACATCGGCCATCATTTGGCGCATGAGGAGCCGGCGGGCCATGGCGCGCTGGGCCATCTTGATGTTCGGGTCGCCCATGGCCTGGCGGTTTTCGTCTTTAACCTCCTGCTTGGTCATCATGAGGTCTTTCTCGGTTTTTTTGAGTTGGTAGAGGTAGTGGAGAAGCGCGAGCCCGCCCATGGCGAGGCCGAGGCGGAAGAATAGGCTGAGTGTGGAATCGTAAATGAACGAGCCGAGGCGGTAGAGAGGGACCGGGGTGAAGAAAATGGGATCGGCGAGGATTTCACGGACACCGCCGTAGATCAGGGCGGCCACGATTCCGACCTTGCCGAGATCCACGAACATTTTCACCACGCCGGCCTTGCTGAAGACGCGTTGGAAGCCGGAGACGGGGTTCAGTTTGTCAAATTTGGGTTCAATGACTTCCGGGGTGGACTTGAAGTGGCTTTGCATGCCGCCGGCGATCAGGCTGGCGAGTGTGGTGGCCAAGAACATGGGGAGCATCATGCCGAAGAGCATGAGAAAACCGAGCGTCAGGTAGTATGGAATCGAGGTGCTGACGAAGAGGTATTTTTCGAGATTGCCGAGAATGTGTGCGACGAAATCGGTGATCTGGCCTGCTTGCTGTCCGATGGTGAAAAGAAGAACGAAATAGGCGGCGATCAGACCGAAGACGACTTGAATTTCCTCGGCACGGGCGAACTGGCCCTTCTTGTGCGAGTCAGCCAGTTTCTTGGCTGTCGGTTGCTCTGTCGCTGTGTCGTTATGCTCGGCCATTTTTGGTTAGCGCAGGAATTGCAGCATCGTTTCCGGCAACGCCTGCATGTCCCGCATGATATATTGGACAGTGAGGCCGAGGGTCATTCCGAACACGGTCAGGCCGGCGAGGATTTGAACCGGGAAGCTGAGGAGAAAGACGTTGAGGGTGGGAGCGGCGCGGCCCAAAACCGCGAAACATATGTTCACCAAAAAACTGATGGCCAGGAGGGGTGCGGAAATTTGAACTGCAAGTAGAAAGACCTTTCCGCTTGCGGCGATGACGGCATCGATCGATTGGGGATTGAAGATGGCGCCCGGTGGGAAAAGTTCAAAGCTGCGCGTGAAGGCGACGAGGCAAAATTGGTAGGCGCCGGTGACGAGGAAGAGCACTGTGCCGAAGGACAACAGCATTGTGTTCGGCGGAGTGGCGGCGTTGCGTGTGATCGGATCGATGTTTGAACTGAGTGAGAGTCCGATTTGGATCGCTATGATTTCGCCGGCCATTTCCAAGGCGTAGAGCAGGAATCGCACCGCAAACCCCATCAGCAAGCCGGTGAGCACTTCATGAATGACCTCCAAAACCAAGATGAGCCAGTGTGTGGGAACACCCCCAAAATCTCCAAAAATCGGGTGTAGCAGGTAGGCAATCGTTGCCGCGATGCCGATTCGGACCGGGCCGGGGATCATCTGCCCGGAGAAAACCGGCATCACTAGAAACAAACCCGTGGCCCTAAGAAAGATCAGGGCGCCGGGGTAGAAATCCTCGATGCGGATGGTGATCATCGGGTCATCTCGGGGATTTTATTGATGAAGAAGATCGTAAAATCCATGAGTTGGCGGAGCATCCATGGCGCGCCGACGATGATAACCGCTCCAATGGCAATCAACTTCGGGGCGAAGCTGAGCGTTGGCTCCTGAATGCTGGTAACCGCTTGCAGTAGACTTATGACCACCCCGACGATGACGGCTGCGCCGATGATCGGGGTGTTGACCAGAAGCGAGATCGTGATGAGCGACCTCAGCATTTCGATGGCGGACTCCTGGTTCATCCTGAGAAACTGGTGACCAGAGAGCGGACGACGAGTTGCCAGCCATCCACGAGCACGAAGAGGAGGAGTTTGAGAGGTAGTGCGACGATCGTCGGCGGCATCATCATCATTCCCATCGACATCAGGGTCGATGCCACAAGGAAGTCGATCACGAGAAATGGAATGAAAATCAGGAAGCCCATTTGGAATGCGGTTCGGAGTTCACTGACCACGAACGCGGGAAGAACGACGCGCAGGGGAAGGTCTTTCACCTCGGTGGGGCCCATGCCGGCGATCTCGAGGAAAAAGTCGATTTCGCCCGGACGCGTTTGGCGGAGCATGAACTGACGAATGGGCTCGACGGCGCGTTCCATGGCCTCGCTCGATCCGATTTGTTCGTTGAAGTAGGGCGTGAGGGCCTCTTTTTGGATCTGTTCGTAAACCGGGGCCATGATGAAAAAGGTCAGGAAAAGCGAGAGGCCGATGAGGAGTTGGTTGGCGGGGGCGCTCGGGACACCGAGCGCGGTGCGGACGAAGCCCAATACGATGACGATGCGCGTGAAACTCGTCATCAGCATGATCAGGGTCGGCGACAGAGTCAGAAGCGTCATTACGATGACGATCTGGATCGCGGTGCTCAGGTTTTCGCGTTCGTTGCCCGCGCCGATTTGGAAATTCACCAGCGGGGCGCTCGGCGGGAGAACGGGAAGCGGGCGCGGCGCTGCGGGCGTGGGCGGAGTGGGTTGAGCGGCAGGGGCACCCGGTGCGATGGGAGCAACGACTGTGGTGGGCGGCTGGACCAGCGGAGTTGCCACGGGAATCGGAGTGGGGGCCTGGGCGTTGAGGAATGGTGCACCCAGCGTCAGGATTAGGAAAATGGCGAGCGCGCGTGGTATGCTCATGTGGCTGAGCCGGGTGATTTTTCGTTTTTCATGAGTGCCGAAAAGTCACGTGCGGGGGTTTCCGAAGAATCCAAAGGACACAGGTAATCGATTTTTCCCGGAGTCACGCCGAGTAGGATTCGGGTTTCTTCGTAAGCAACCACCAAAAGAAACTGGCGATTTCCGAGTGGTCGCATTTCGAGAATTTGAAGTTTGCGTTCCTCGCGGAGTGATTTTCTTGAGAAGGGAAGGCCGTATTTTGTGAAGTAAACGACGACAGCGGCAATCGCCGCAAAAAGGGTCAAATAACCGAGGATGCGACCGAATTGTTCCAAGCCGACAGATGTGGGAGCATTGGGAAGCCTGGGCTGAGGGGAGGGGGCCTTTTGAAGCTGTGATTCTGGGGCCTGCTGGGCCGGAGAGGCGAGAGGAGCTGCTTCGGGTAATTGCTCCTGTGCTGGAAGCTGGCTAAACGGCAGGCACGCGAGGACCGCCGCAATGGCGCCCCCCCATGCGCGGAGGGTCATGCCGGTTCTCCGACGATCTGGGTGATCTTGATGCCGAAGTTCTCGTCCACAACGACCACCTCGCCGCGGGCGATCAGCTTGTCGTTCACGTAGAGACCGACCGGTTCGCTGGCGAGTTGATCGAGTTGAAGGACCGTGCCTTCGCCCAGCTCGACAACGTCACGCATGGGCAGCATGCAGGAGCCGATGCGGACGGTCAGGTCGACTTTGACATCAAGGATGACGGAGAGGTTTTTCGATTCGCTGAGTGTGGTGGTCATGGTTTTTGGGCGGGTTGGATTTCCGAAGTGATCTGAATGGCGACGTGCCCGTTTTCTGTGCCGGCCTGTGCAGTGAAGCGCGGTGCGTTGGCGATGCGAACGCGGGTGCTGTTGAGTGTCGCCTTGGGCATTTCGATCAAGTCACCAATCCGGAGGGCGAGGATGTCGCTCACGTTTACGCCTGGAACGGTCCAATCGGCGATAACAGGAACAGAAATCTGATTGTAAGAGGTCCGCCACTGCTGGGGCTTCGCATCCGCGGCGTTTGTCATTTCGCGCGAGCGCTGGGCGTGAAGTTTTTTCACGATCGGCTCGAGCATGTTGTAGGGGACACCAATTTGGATTTGTTCCACGCTGTCGCCGGCGAGAGCCTCAATCGTTAAAGCGAGAATCACGGTGTCCTGCGAGCAGGCTTGGAGGAAACGAGGATTGCTCTCGTGGCCGACCTGACGTCCGGAGAGGGCGCGGTCTTCCTTCCAAAGGCGGCACCATTCCTGCACGATGATGTCCACAATCTCCTCAAGGAGGGCGATCTCGATTTCGGTGAGGTAGCGTTCCTCTTCGGCAGTTACGCCGCGGCCTCCCAGCATTCGGTTGGTCATGCTGATGGCCAGGCGCGGATTGATTTCAAGAATGCCGATTCCCGGAAGTTGGTCGATTTTGAAGAGAGAAATGTGCGTTGGGCTCTTCATGCTCTCAGCAAATTTGCCGTAGGGCATGGTAAGGAGTCGGACGAGCTTGAGGCTCATGTCCGCTCGCAGCAGGGAAGAGAACCTTGCGGATATGGTCGAGATGAAGCCGGCGTGAAGCGTGCGAAGGCGGCGGAGCTCGGCTTCAGCAAGGTGGATCGGGGTCCGGAAGTCAAATGGCTTAGCCTGGATGCCGGCCCCTTGCTGGAAGCGCGAGCCATCCGGGCGATAAATCACAGACTCTCCGCCCGAGGCTTCGGCGACGAGGCGATCGATGTCGGTTTGGTTGAGCGCTCCGGCCATTTTGGATTAGTTCCTCTGGTAGTCTTTGATTTTACTGAACGACAAACTCGGTGAAATAGACCTGCTCAACGAGCGCACCTTCAAGCTGTGAGTTGAACGCCGATAGAAGGGCATTACGGGCGGTCTCGCGCCCACCCGGGCTATCGAGAGCCGTGAGGGGTTGCGAAGATAGAATTCGGATCGCCGCGTCCCGCAGGGCCGGCATGTGTTCTTCAACGCGTTCTTTGTATCCGCCGTCGACCAACTCCAGAGACATGCGCGCACGCAGGTAGCGTGTGCTATTGGTGCCGGAGATGTTGACCACAATGGCCGCATCCGCTCCCGAACCAAATGGAATGATCTTGTCTTTGGAGTCGCCCGTCTTTTTCGGGGCGAGTTCCGATTTTTCGGCTGAGGCGCCGCCGATTCTCGGAAGAACCGCGAACTCCATGACTGCCCAAACGAGGGCTGGCACAAGGACCACCACCGCGATGACCGGCAGCATGGGGTTCCCTGATTTTTTCGGCACGAGGACATTCGGGCTGGAAGTGGTTGTTTCGTCTTTTGCTGGCATTTTTCGGGTGGGTTGGGATTGGGTTTCGGTGACTTAGCGTTTGAGATTCACGATTTCGTCCATGACGGAATCAGAAACCGTGATGACGCGGGAATTCGCTTGGAATGCGCGCTGGGCGACGATCAGATCGGAGAATTGTTGGGTCAAGTCGACGTTGGAGAGTTCCAGTGTGCCTTGGATAACTTGGCCCAGGCCGTTTGTGCCAGCTTGTGCGGGTGCGATTGGTCCGGCGGCTTCAAGGTTTGTGAACAAGTTGTCTCCCGCTCGCATCAATCCGTTAGGATTTTGAAAATCCTGAAGGACTATTTTGTTAACAACTTGGCTGGTTCCGTCGGAATAGTATTCTTTGACCTCACCAGTCTTGCTTATCGCGTAAGAAAGCATCTGTGGATTGCTTCCTTTAAGGCTAAGTTGAATATCGCCGCCATCACCTTGGACACGATAACCTTGGTTAGTAACAAGAAAACCTTGGTCATCTACATAAAAATTTCCTGCGCGAGTGACATACGTTCCTGCGGTTGCATCGGTGTTGGACGGGTCAATAACCACAAAAAAACCGCTTCCTGTAATGCCGAGATCGCTCGGAGAACCCGTGGTGCTTAGGGCGCCTTGAGTAAACTGTTGATTGATTGCGGCTACGCTGGAACCGGTTCCAACCTGCATGGCGTTGTTGCCGATGCCTCCACCGCCACCACCGCCTCCTCCACCTGCAGCACTCGAAGTTGATTGCCGCATGGTGAGACTGAAATTGTCCTGATTTGTGACGCGGGATCCTTTGAAACCCGTTGAATTCACGTTGGCGATGTTGTCGCCGATGACTTCCAGGCTCTTGCTGAAGGTTTTGATGCCTGCGACGCCGCTGTTGAAGGAGTTGAGGAGTGCCATAGGAGTGGTTGTGTTGGTTTAGGATTCCGTGGTGGACGTTGTAGCGGTTGAGACAGGTGCGGCGACAGTTTCGGTTACCGGTGCGGGTGCCACAGGAGGCGGGGGTGCCGAGATGCCAGTAATGAGTTTGGTTTCGTAGGTTTTTCCATTCACGACCACAGCGGGTTTGCCGTCTTTGAGTTTGATCGCTTCGACAATTCCGGTGATTTCACCGGTGGTATCGGTGATGGAAACTTGGCGGCCGAGGTAGGAGGGCGCCGCAGCCATCTTTTGATCGGCGGAGAAGGAATCGAAAGATTTTGAGAGAGAGCGCATCTGCTCCAGAGAGGTGAAGTTCGCCATCTGGGAAATGAACTCGGTGTCCTTCATCGGATTCATGGGGTCCTGCGCCGCGAGTTGGGTGGTCAGGATTTTCATGAAATCGTCGGCGCCGAGCGTTTGCTTGCCGGCGTTGCGATTCATCGCAAGGCCGGTGATGGGGTCCTTGGCTGGTGTGTAGCGTGCTCCGGCGAGTGATGAAGTAGCTTCCATGGTGTTTTGTTGGTTCATGCCCAGAGAGCGGCGCGCCCATTGGATGGTGCGGTAGACGCAGGGTGGCGGGCGGGGGTTTTTGAAAGGGACGGGAGTTCAAAAGTGTTTTCGCGATCCGTCTGGCGCTGACGGCCTTGAGATGGGGAGTCGTTCTGCGAAAAAGCGTTTTGGAAGGAGGGGTCTCCGAAACGGAATCCCCGGTCGCGGCTGGTTTGCGAAAATTCCGGCCAAGCTTTTTGGAGGGCTTCGCGGAGTTCGGCGGAGTCTGTGATGAACGTGCTGCGGAGTTCACCGGCACGGAGGTTGAGGCGGACCTTGACCGATTCGCTGTCACTGACATGAATTTCCAACTGAACTTGGGATTCACCGGATTGCCGGAATTTTTCCAATTCCGCCCCCAGATTTTTCAAAACCGATTGTGCGGCCTGGCTGGACTGGTTGAAATTGGACTGCGTGATGTTCACTTGACCCTGAGGGGAGCCCGTTCCAGCTTGGCCGAGCTGGGATTCCGACGAATTGCCGGAGGCAGAGATGGCTGCTAAGCCGACGCGTTCGCCAATCGCGGCCGCCACGGAAAACCGATGCGAAGATGTCACAAGCGGTTCCCGCGCTGCAACCGTGGAGCCGGATTCGACTTCGTCCATGGTGGCTAGGGAAATCATTTCAGAGTCATTCGGAGCAGTTTCCATGCCATCAACGACAGGATTTGACTCTTCAGCATCTAGATCTGTTTTTGCATCTAATTCATCTGAAGTGGAATCCTGCGCATCCTCAACTTGCTTCTTTTCGCTATCGGTTTCTGAAGACTTAGATGTTGAGCCCTCTTGTGCGATTTCTGCATTAGCGGGTGTCTGATCGAGGTTGGATGTGTCCTGCTGTTGGGAGAGCAGTTCCGGTTCATCCAAACGTGATCGGGTATCGAGGTTGGGCCGCTCGGGTCCCGATGCCACTGGAGCGACTGAAGGTGTTTCCTCGAGGGGGGATTTCTTTTTCAAGCGCTTCGAGTCCGATTCCTCGGCGACCTCTTCGCGGTCTTTTGAAGTTTGACCGGCGAACAGGGACTCGAAATCCGGAGTCTCACCGCGGGCGGCGGATGGTTGGAAAAAATTGCCGATGTCCAAACGCGACGAAGCCGCCGGGGCGGTTTTCGTGGACGGGTTTGGAAGGGGTTGGGTCATTGGGTTGGTTGCTGTTGTTGCTGAAGGAGGCGGAGTTGGTTGCTCAGTTCGGCAGCCTTGGGGGCGAGGGTAGCATTTCTCGCGCCATCCTCGGCGTTGGGATCGGGCGTGCGCGCCATTTCGCCGAGGATTTTGGCGACGACATCGGGTTTCATGAGGGCGAGGATTTTGACGGCATTTTTATCATCCATCTCAGCAAAAATGGCGACGGCTTGGGCCGGCTTCATACTCGAGTAGGTGCGTGCGAGGGAGCGGACGTTTGTTTTTTCGGAAGATTGGAGTTCTGTGGTGCGTTTCGTGAGTTCATCGCGCATGCGTTCGATCTCGCCGCGGAGGCGCTCGAGTTCGCGCTTCTCGGAAGCGATGCGCATTTCGATGGCTTTGAAATCACGCTCGCGGTTTTGGTAGGTTTCGATCTCCGCGCGGAGTTCGTTGATGAGGCTTTGAAGGTCGGCCGTGTAGAGGTCCCAATCCTGCGAATTGGTGGAAAAGAAACCTTCGGCTTTGCCTTTTTCCGTTTGGATGAGTTGCTCGACTTGCTTCGGACTGCGCCAGATGGCGACCCCGGCAGCTGTGGCAACGCCGAGGATCACGGCGAGGATGATGAGGCCGATGGGCGAGCCTTGGCGGGCTTCGTTTTCGGCGAATGGATTCAGTTTGGGTGTGGTAGCGTTCATTTATTGGGTGGCTGGTTGAAGGAAACGGACTGCGGTGACGAAATCCTCGAGTTGTTTTTCCTCGGCGAGAGTTTGTTCAGCCCGCACTCGGGCGGACCATTTTTCGCGGAGCTTGACGACGAGCTGGCGGTCGCGGTCGGCAATGACGAGGAGTTCGCGCTTGGCTTCGACTTTTTTCTCCTCTTGGGCAAGGCGGACCTGGAGCGTTCGCAATAGGTCGCGCTGGGCGCGGAGGGCGTTCCAGCCTTGCTCGCGCACGTAGGCTGGAAATCGGTCTCCACTGATCATTCGGGTGAGTTCCTCAAGGCGGGCGGAGGCTTCGGCCACACGGCCCGCGGCAATGTCGCGCTCGCGGACGGCGGCCGCAAAAGCCTCTTCGGCTTTTTCCTTCGCCTTTTCGCGGAGGTCGAGGACGGTCTGGAGGCTGAAGCGCGGGCGTTTCATCCGATGATTTTCTTGAGTTCGGCGAAGCTTTTATCGCGGGTCCACTTGTCCTCGATCGGCTGGCGGAGCAGCCCGCGGAGGAGTGGTTGTTTCTCGATGGCGTGATCTACCTGGGCGTTGCTGCCTTTGGTGTAGGCGCCGATGGTGATGACATCCTCGTTGCGACGGAAGATGGCGAGGGTGTCGCGAGCTTTGCCGATGGAATCGAGCTCCTCCGGTGAGCAGATTTCGAGGGTCACGCGGCTGACGCTTTCCAAGACATCGACGGCGGGGAAGTGGTTGGCGGTGGCGAGGGCGCGGCTGAGGACGACGTGGCCATCCAGAATGCCGCGGACGGCGTCGGCGATCGGCTCGTTCATGTCATCGCCATCGACGAGGACTGTGTAGAGGGCGGTGATGGAGCCGCGCTCGCCATTGCCTGTGCGCTCGAGGAGGCGGGGCAGCACAGAAAAAACGGAAGGCGTGTAGCCACGACTGGTGGGGGGTTCGCCAACGGCAAGGCCGATTTCGCGCTGGGCCATTGCGTAGCGGGTCACCGAGTCCATCATGAAGAGGACTTTTTTGCCTTCGTCGCGGAAGTGCTCGGCGATGGCTGTGGCGAGGTGGGCGCCGCGGCGGCGGATGAGGGCGGGCTGGTCGGAAGTGGAAACCACGATGATCGAGCGGGCCATGCCCTCGGTGCCGAGGTCTTTTTCAATGAACTCACGGAGTTCGCGGCCGCGCTCGCCGATGAGGGCGATGACATTGATGTCGGATTCGGCGCCGCGGGCGATCATGCCGAGGAGGGTGGATTTGCCCACGCCCGAGCCTGCGAAAATTCCCAGACGCTGGCCGCGGCCGACGGGTGTGAAGAGATCGAGGGATTTGACGCCGGTTTGGAACGGCTGGGAAATGCGCTGGCGGGTGAGAGGGTTCGGCGGCGCGCAATGCAAGGGGCGGAGGATGCCGGCGGGCAGCGGACCCTTGCCATCGATGGGGCGCCCGATGCCATCGATGATGCGGCCGACGAGGGCGTCGCTGACATTGATCCCTGCGGCGCGTCCGGTGGCGACGACTTCGCAGCCTGCGTGGATTTCCTGCATTTCACCGAGGGGCATGAGCAGGACGCGGTGGTCGCGGAAACCGACGACTTCGGCTTGGAGGCCATTGAGGCGGCTCGAACGGATTTCGCAGATGTCGCCAAGCGAAACGCTGGGGCCGACTGACTCGATCACGAGTCCTGTGACTTGGACCACTTCGCCCATGCGTGCGACCGGCGTGGTCGTGGTGATGCGCTCCCGGAGGTTTTGCATCAAGGCCGGCAGGATGGGCGAGGGGTGGTTCATTTCAGCGATTTCGCGACGTTTTGAAGCTTGGTGAAAACGCGGGCGTCGATCGTGCCGAAGCGGCTTTTGGCGCGGCAATCACCGGGCATCAGCTCGGAATCCGCAGAGAGCTTGATGCCTGGATATTTTTGGTCGAACTCGGCGGCGATGTTTTCGACAAGGGCGAGATCCTTCGGGTGCAGCCAGACTTCCACATCGGTCGAGCCGGGGGCGATTTCGGCGAGCGTTTCCGCAACCACCGCTTTGACGGTTTCGCGTGGGGGCTCGGTGCCTGCGAGGACGCGGCGGGAAATTTCCAGAACGAGATCGGGGAGGATTTCCGAAACCTGATGCGCAAGCCCCTCGGTTTGGGCGGCGAGGTTTTTGAAAATGTTGTCCTGGAGTTGGGCAATCTCCGAGCGTTGGTCGAGGATTTGTTGGACGAGGAGGTCGTTGGCTTCCTGGAAACCTTTGCGATAGGCGGCGTCGAGAGCGGCTTGGTGCTCGGAGAGTGTGAGTGTTGGCTCCGGTGGCGTTTCCTCAATAACCGGCTCGACAATTTCCGAGACGATCGCAATTGCGACCGGGACGGTGGAGAAATCGATGGCCCTAGCCGACGAGTTCACTGGAGTCCTCCGGGGAAATGTCGATTTCGCCGGCCTCCGAGAGCGTCATAATCTGGGTGATGATGCGCTCTTGGGCCGCCTCGATGTCCTTGTTGCGGACCGGGCCTTGCAGGTCGATTTCCTCCTTGAGCGACTCCGACGCGCGACGGGACATGGCCCCGAACAGTGCGCGCTTGGTGGGTTCCGAAGCGTTCCGCATAGCGACGGCGAGATCTTGGGTCTCGATGTCGCGGAGCAGGCGCTGAATGTCCCGCTGGCTGAGGCGGGAGATGTCGGAGAAGGTGAAGAGGCGTTTGCGGATGGCTTCGCCGAGTTCGGCATTGCGCTCCTCGATGCGTGAAAGGAGATCCTTACTGAGATCCTTGTCGAGGGAGTTCAGGAGCTGGGCAGCGGCTTGGGCACCGCCTCGGCGGTGCACGCTGTATTGCTGGGGGCCGGCTGAGAGATGGCGGCCGAGGCTTTTGAGGACCTTGTTGATGAGTTCGCTCGAGATCGAATCCATCGAGCCGAGGCGCTCCACGATTTCCTCGCGGGATTGCGGAGAGAAGAGGGGAATGATTTGGGAAACCTGCTTCGCGTCGAGGTAGGACATGATGAACGCGACGGTCTGCGGCTGCTCGTTTTTGATGATGTTGAAAATCTGCCGCGTGTCCATCTGGCTCAGCTCGCGGACGGCGTCCATAGAGCTGCTGGCAGGGAGGGCGCGGAGCAGGATGCCGGATGCGGCGTGGGGGCCCTTGGCGGCCTCGAGGGCTCGCTGGACAAAAGACATGCCGCCGAGAGCGGCGGAGAGGCCGTCGCCGATGAGTTCGCAAAATTCGTCGAGGATTTTTTCCTGAAGCTTGAAATCCACGACATCCATGTTCGCCATTTCGCGGGCGACCATTTCGATTTCGGCATCGCGGAGCTGTTTCATGAGCTCCGGCGCGAGGTCTGGTCCTACAATGATGAAAAAGGCGGCAAGTTTCTGCGCCTTCGTCATCGTTTCATATTCAAGAGCGGCCATGGGTGGTGGTCAGGTGCTGGTTTTGTTAAGGAGCCACTCGCGGAGGGTGGCGCCGACATTTTCCGGTTTTTGGCGGATGAGCTGGTTGAGGAGTTCGGGCGAGACCTTGAGGTTCCTCGCCGCGGGCAGGAAGGACATGGGGTCCGGCTTTTCCTCACCCTGTTGCTCCGCATCCTCGGATGTTTGGGCGTCCGGGAGGGCGCCGGCTGACTTGTTTTGCATAGAGTCGTCCACGAGTTCGAAGGATATTTCCTCGGGCTTCGCACGGCGAAGCATGAAGAAGAAAATTCCGAAGACGATGGCGGCAATGACGAGAGCCGCGATGGGGCGGATGAATTCCATGTATTGGCCGAAGCGGTCGGCGGCGGGGTCTGGCGCGATGGAAGACGGAGGGAAAGGCATCTCGGTGATGGAGACAAAATCGTTCGGCGATTCGCCTCTCGGGACAACGATGCCGAGGGTGTTGATGACCATCGAGCGGATGCTGTCGATTTCCTGTGGCGAGCGCGGGAGGGGTTCGCCGGTTTCCGCCGAGCGCTCGGCGAGGAAGACGGCCGCGGTGATGCGGGTGATCTCGCCGGGGTTTTGCACAATGTTGGTGAGCGTTTTGTTGATCTCGTAGCTCTGGGTGCGTGAGGAACGGGCGGAGTCGCTGGACTTGGTGGGCACCTGCTGGGGCGGCCGGTCGGTCGGAACATTCGCGGCCGTGCCAACGCCTGCGGCGCCTTCGGGGGCTTCCTCGCGTGTGGATTGGGTGTCCTCGATGAGTGTCTCCTGGCGCGGCACCTGACCCTCGGGGTCGAATTTTTCCTCGGTGCGGGTGAGGGCCTGAGTATTGATCTCGGCGGCGACGCGCACGACGGCGTTGCCGGGTTTGAGGACCTTCGCGAGCATGGTCTCAACCTTGGCGGCAAGGTATTCCTCGGTCTGCTGGCGGTATTTGACGATGCTGGAGGCGGAGGAGAGCTGGGGGTCGGATTTGAGTTCGTCGGAGAGGACATTCCCGGCGGAATCCACGACGGCGACATCATCGAGCTTGAGCCCCTCGACGGAATTCGCAACGAGCGAGCGGATGGAATTGACGGCGGATTTGTCGAGAGTGTTTGTGCCGGTGTCCACGAAGACCGAGGCCGTGGGGCGAGAGTCGGTGGTGCGAACGAGGAGTCGGCTTTCGGGCATGACGATCATCACGCGTGCGGCTTTCACGCCCTGCATTTGTGCCACGGTGCGGCTGAGTTCGCCTTGAAGCGCGCGGGTGTAGTTCGTGCGCTGGACGAAGTCGGAGATTCCGAAATTGCTTCGGTCGAAAATTTCAAAACCAACACCCTCGGTGTTCGGAAGTCCCTTGGCCGCAAGGTCCATGCGGACGCGGTAAACATCCTTGGACGGGACATAGATTGCAGAACCTCCGGCGCCGAGTTCAAACGGGATGCCTTGTTCTTCGAGGGCTGTGACGACTTCGGAGGCCTCCTTTTCGCCGAGTTTCCCGAAGAGGAGTTTCATGTCCGGGCGCTGGGCCCAGTAGAGGAGCGCACCGATGCCCGCGATCACCGCCACGGTGGCGGTGGAAACGATGATGCGGTGTGTGGGGGTGAGCTCCGACCAGATTTTTTTGATTTGATCGAGGACTTGTTTCATCCGGTTGAGGCAGTGGGTGGGTGGTCAGGACCGGGCGTCAGACTTGGGCGCGCATGAGTTCCTGATAGCTTTCGACAAGTTTGTTGCGGAGTTCGACCATGAGGCTGAATGCGACGCTCGACTCTTGGCCGGCGACGACTGCCTGGTGGAGGTTGGTGGCCTCGCCGGTGAGGACCTTGGTCCGTTCGTTTGCAGAGACTTTCATTTTGCCGTCCACATCATTGACGAATTTTTTGAGAACGGAGCCGAAGGGGTCTGGGCCAGGGGCTTGGGTGCCACCGGCGGCGAGACCGGCCGCGCGGAGCGGGCTCTCGGTTTCGAAATTGGGTTGGAGGTTCCGCATGGTGATGGGGGCCATGCCGGTTTGGATCGAATCGATAGGAGTCATAGTTTGAAATCAGTGGGGGTTAGCGGCCGATGGCGAGAGCGGAATTGGCCATTTGACGGGCATTCCGGAGGACGGCGAGATTCGCCTCGTAGGCGCGGGTGGCTGTGATCATGTCCACCATTTCGAATGGCACATTGACATTCGGCATTTGGACATTGCCATCATCGTCCGCGTGGGGGTGTTCGGGGTTGTGGATGATTTCGCCTTTGGATTCGTCGCCTTGGATCGCGGAAATGCGGACGCCCTGCATGTTCGGGCCTGCTGTTGCATCCAGCACGGACTCGAAGGCCACGACTTGGCGCTGGTAGGCTTTTCCATCGAGGCCCTTGGTGGTGTGGGCGTTGGCGATATTTTGGGAGACAATGTCCACGCGCATTTTTTCGGCGTGGAGCGCACTGGCCGAGATGGTGGAGGCGGAGATGACGTTCATGGTTCTTTAGCGGGGAATCACATCGAGCGGCCGGTGATGGCCACGCGGAGTTGCTTGAGGGAACCGCTCGCGAAGTCCGTGAGGGTTGAGAAATTCAGGTTGTTCTTCGAAAGTTCGAGCATCTCCTGGTCGATTTGGACATTGTTGCCGTCGGCACGGGTGGACGGGGTGAGTTCGTCCACCTCGGTGCGAGGGTCGATGGTGGCGATCTCGGAGGAGGCGCGGGCTTCGATGCGAGTGCGGAGTTCCTCTTCGAAATCCTTGCTGATTTGCATCCGCTTGTAACCGGGAGTGGAGACGTTGGCGATGTTGCTTGCGATGGCGGCGTGGCGGAGTGCCGTGACATCCATCATTTTTTTCACGCCCACGTAATTTGACCCCGAGAAGAGTGAGGCGACCAGTTCCATGCCAATTGTTCAGCAGAAGCTGTGCCAGCCGCTCAGGCGGGTCGGGCAGGGGAAATGCGCAGTAAGAAGGTGGGCGAAAGTGTGCATATCGGGGAAAAAGTTGCCGGGTTTTCCCTTTCGGAATTTCGGCGTGGTGCGAAGCGGTCTATGGACCGGAAGCGGAGAAATCAGGAAACCAGACTGGCTCGGGCGCCTGGGGAGATGCGCAGAGTGCCGCCGGGCTCGCTGGACGGGGCGGCTTTGTCTGAGAAAGCGATTTTGGTGCTTTCGATGATGGCGACTGCCTTTCGGGCGTTCTCGCGGTCGTTTCCTTCGAGGCTGAAAGTTTTTTCCGTGCCATCGGCTTTTTTCACCGTGACGGAGCCGTCTGAGTTGAAGCGCAGGTCGAAGCCCTCGGACTTTCCGCCTAGGAAGCGCGAGATTTCGGGATTGTTGAGGATGCCCGTGGCGACTTTATCGAGATGGCTTTCGGCGTCCGAGCGATTTGAAATACCTTCGGCGGAGAGGAGTTGCGTGTGCTGGAACTTCGGGGTCGAGGTGACCTTGGCCATCATCTGGGCGAAGGCAAGTTTCTTGGCATCGGCAGGGCTCGGCGCGGCTTGGGCCTCAGCAGGTTTATTGTTTCCGGCGAGGTTGTTAAGGAGCTGGCTGCCGATTTTCGCTGCGGAGATGGCAAAGAGAGGATTCATTGCACGTAGTGTCACAGCAATGGCTGTGCCAATTTTTCAATGAAAGTCAGTAACTAAAACTTCAAAAAAATTCTCATACCGTATGGCATGTCAATTGCTGCGAAATCAGGAACTTTACTGCTTTAATGCGTATTAAAATCAGCCTCTTTCTATCTTTTTTAGCCTTCTTGCTTCCTGCTTTCGCAGGGATATTGCCTTATTCCTCTGGCTCGAGGCTTCCGGACGGTTTTCAAAATGTTTCCTACCCGCTTCAGCTACCCCCTGCTCCCAACGATGCGATCGTTCGCCCTAATTCGGGTATTCAATTTCTTTCGACCAACGTCACCGCGAGTGAAAACTCTGTTTGGAGAGGCAGGGGCATTCCTGCCGGGTTGACCTTAAGTCCCCTCGGAATCCTGAGCGGCAAGCCTACCAGAGTCGGCAACTATACTTTTACGATTTCGGTTTTTGTGCGTCCTTTAACCAGAAATGGAACCTCGGTTTTGGATTTGCGGGACTCTGGAAACTACACGTTGACGGTGAATAGCACCCCACCACCAACAATCACTTCCAGTCGTGTTCTTCCTGGAGCCAAGTTTGATCGGCCGTATGTTTTCGTTGCAAACAATGGCCACTCCCTGAAGGCAAAGGGCGGGTATCCATTTTTGCAAAACTCGAGATATCCAACAGGGTATTATTGGCAGCATCTTCCGAAAAGAGGTGCATTTCAGCGGTTGCCGCAGGGAATGACGCTGAACAGCAACGGGGTGATTTCCGGGACTCCCGTTTGGCCGAAGCCCCCCGTTCCCCTCACTCCTCAAACCTACACCATTGAGGCTCGGGCCACCGATTTCCTTGGCAAGTTCTCTTCCGCCAACTTCACTCTGGTCGTCGAGCCCCCGGAGGGGCCCGAGATTATCACGGAATGCCCGCTGCCCTCGGGCTTGGAAATGGAGCGGTATCCCGTGGTGGAACTCAGGGCGCGCAAGGGCAAATTGTCCTACCGTTGGCCCAGGCCGGCCAACCTGCCTCCCGGTTTGGTTTGGAACGAGAAGGGATACATTAGCGGCACGCCCACCATGCGGGGAAATTACACGATTGACCTCCGCGTGGTTGATGCCAACGGGCTCACCGCCAATAAAACCTGCCTCATCGTCATTCGCCCGGCGCCGGAACTCGATTGCCCCAACATCCCCTGCGCAAGGGTCGGCGACACCCTCCTGCCGGTGCGCCTCGCCGCGCGCGGCGGCGATTTGCCCTACCGCTTCAGCGCCACCAACCCGCCGTTCGTTTCCGGGGCGCCATCAACCCTGCCGCCCGGGTTGTCCATCAATGCCACAACCGGGATCATCTCCGGCAACTTCACCGGCGGAGGGAACCTTACCTACAACGCCACATTCACCGTGCGGGACAATGCCAACCGGACAGCCAACAAAACCTGCCCGATCGTGGTGAGGGACCGCTTGGCCATCACCACGGCCAGCCCGCTTCCCTTCGGCATCCGCGGTTTTCCCTACCCCGGCAAAACCGGTGCCCCCACCGTCTCCATCAATGCCACCGGCGGCTGGCCCCCCTACAATTTCCAACGCATTGCCGGCCTTCTTCCCGACGGGCTTTCGATCAACCCGAATACCGGAGTGATCAGCGGCACGCCCACCAAGACCGGCACCTTCAAATTCACCATCCGCGTCAAGGATTCCTGCGAACCACCCACCGGGTGGGTGGACGAGGAATTCGAGATTCCCATCTACGATCCGATCACCGTCTTCCCCCAACCCTCGCCCTGTTTGACGGTGAACCGAACCTTCAGCCTCAACCTCACAGCCTCCGGCGGCGCCCCGCCCTATGTTTGGTCGAACTTCACGGCGAGTTCGCAGAACTACAGCCTCTCGGTTCCGGACCCCAACAACTCCCGGACCGCGCGCGTCGATGGAACGCCCTCCCAAGTCGGCCCGGTCTTCTTCACCGTGAATGTCACCTCCCTCGGCATCACCGAAACTTTCACCGTGAACTACACGGTCCACCCGGACTTGAAAATCACATCCGACTGCCCTCCGGCGGAGGCCACGGTTG
The DNA here is from genome assembly GCA_018970255.1 of Verrucomicrobiota bacterium. GTDB lineage: Bacteria > Verrucomicrobiota > Verrucomicrobiia > Chthoniobacterales > Terrimicrobiaceae > UBA967. Next base: position 21,104 of record JAGWWS010000021.1, read on the forward strand.
GCCGTGCCTACATTCCGCAAAACTTCCAGGCCATTGGAGGCACCCCGTCGGGAAATTACACCTGGAACGCAACCGTGAGCGTCAACGGAACGATTGTGCACCGCCGGGACTGGATTGCACAGCGGACCGATACCAACCCGCGCTTCACTTGGACGCCGTCTGTCCCGCCCGGGGGATTCACGGGCAGCGGTGACTCCAGCGGAATCGACCACACCATCTCCATAAGGGTCGCCGACGGTTGTGGCAATACCGATACCAAAAATTGCACGGTCACTGTTTACCCGGCATTGAGTTGCAACCAGTTAATAACTTTGCCCTGTCTCTACAATGGCATGAATCTCACCGAAACGGTTGCCCTTCGTGCCACCGGCGGCAAAGCCCCTTATGTTGACTGGACATTGACCCCGATTGGTTCCGGAAAAATTCTGCCGAATGGTTTGCTACAGAAAAAACCGCCTGCCGGCCCGGGCAATGGATCAATCTTCTACGGCACAATTACCGAAAACGGAACCTTTAGGTTCAATGCCACCGTTACAGACTCTTTGGGAAATACCTGCACGCGGAACCACACTATTGTTGTTCACCCCAAACTGAATGTTTCCGTTCCCTCCCCGATGCCATCCGGCAAGGTGAACCAAGCCTACAGTGTTGCCTTAACCGCCTCGGGGGGCAACGGAAGCTACTCTTGGCGCCTGGATCCTGCCACGCTTCCAGCCACAGGTTTTCCCGGTATTTCCATAAATCCTTCCACGGGAGTGATCAATGGGACGCCGACACAAAAAGGGTTCTATAAAGTGACAGTGATCCTTGAGGATTCTTGCGGGCAAATGCTTCGGCAGGAAATTGAAATCCCTGTTGAGGACCTCACCTACGCGATCACGCCGCAAACGGAAATCAATATCTGGTTCGATGCCTCCGGTTCCATGGGTGCAGTTTTGCCTGTGCTGGTGAAGATGCAGAGCGAAGTTCTAAAGCCCTGCCTTGTTCAGTTTTTCAATGGAAATGGAACCCTTTTCGACCAACGCGTCAAAGTTCGACAATTTTACGACGAGCGCACATTTTCTGTTTTGAATACCAATGGCTCCACGCCTGCCGTTACGCAGGTCATCAACTTGGTTTTTCAAGACGAAGCCCAATCATTCTATCACCCCGAACTTTCATCTTTTGATGGAAGTCGAACGAGCTACTACGAAACAGATATTTCAAGTTTAAGGAGTTCATTGATTGGTAAGCCCAACTACATACGTGGTGCGGTTCTGAGGGTCATGGGATACGATGGTTTTTTGTCGTTTGTTGATGCAGTGAAAGGTGGTGTGGGAGGCTACAATGGCAACTTTGGCCTTGCCGACCAAAACGACATACGAGTTGTGCGAAATGTAGCCCGCCCAGGCGGTGGGGTAGGAACAGCCGCTCCCCTTCCCGGAAGTCCCATGTATTATGGCAACCAAATCATCGAGGTCCTGAACTCCATGGGATTTACATTGAGGCTTTGCGATAAAGCGCAGGATCCGCCTGTGAGCCTAACGCCCAAGATTGTCTCCCAAAATCCGCTCGAGGGTCCGATGGTGGGCATTCCCTACCAAGGAATTCTCTCCGCGGTCGGCGGTGTATTGCCGTATGCGTGGAGCCAGATTGGCGGCGTTTTGCCGAACGGCCTCACTTTCAATTCCACCACCGGAATCATCGAAGGCGTTCCCACTTCGGTGCAGACGGCCAACTTTTCCGTCAAGGTTGAGGACACCAACAAAGCCTCCGACCAAAAAGGCTTTGCCCTTTCGGTCACTTGGCCCCCGCTTGCTGTGGATTGGAGCGAGGACACTCCTACGGTCCCTGTCGGTCAACCTTCAGGGCAGGAGACCTTCACGGCCTCTGGTGGGAATGGGAATTACACTTGGTCCGTTGGCAGCGGTTCCTTGCCGCCGGGGATTTTCTTGTCCTCCAATTCCGGAAAGACGGTGTTCCTGAGCGGCACGCCCACCGCTGTGGGAACCTTCAGTTTCCGGATACGCGTCGGATCCGCGGGCTTGGTCAACGAGATCGATGTGGACTATATCGTCGAAGCCGGTCCGGCACCGACGCCAGAAATGGTTTTTGTCGAAGGGGGAACGCTTCCGCCGATTTCGGAATTGGATGGGACGGTTGTGGGAAACTTCTTGATCGGAAAATACGAGGTGACTTGGGAAGAGTGGCAGGAGCTTAGGGCTTGGGCAGTGGCGAATGGATACACCGACCTTTCGGGCGTGGGTGACGGAACGGCAGGCAACCACCCGGTGCAGCAAGTGAGTTGGTATGATGTGCTGAAATGGAGTAATGCGAGGAGCGAGAGGGAGGGGTTTACCCCGGTTTATAGTGTAAACGGCACAGTTTATCGCACGGGTCAGAGCGTGCCCACAGTTAACAGCAGCGCGAACGGATACCGATTGCCTATGGAAGCGGAATGGGAATGGGCAGCTAGGGGTGGAGTCAACAGCGGAAATTATGCTTATAGTGGGAGCAATGAGATTACTTCAGTAGCTTGGTATTTGGATAATGCGGGTGGAGGCACAAATGCGGTGGGACTTAAGGCAGCAAACGAGTTGGCGGTTTACGATATGAGTGGGAATGTCGTGGAGTGGGTTTTCGAAATAACCTCCACGGCGCCAGGCTCCATTGGTCGCGTTATCCGTGGCGGCAGTTGGAAATCTGATGCGGATTTTTGCACTACAGACTATCGATTTAGCTTCTTCTACCCGAACGATCGCGTCAATGACGGCGGCTTCCGAATAGCCCGCAACGCGCCTGGAGTGCTCCCCGAAAACTGATCCAAGAGTTATGAGAGTGGGCGGCGCGGAGCGCCGCAGGAACTCTCACGAAACAGAAAAGACACACACCGGAAGAAATCATCAAAAAGCTGCGTGAGGCGGAGGCGCTGATCGCGGCAGGCAAAGGAATCGACGCGGTCGTGCGAGGCATTGGCGTAAGCGCGGCGAACTACCAGCGATGGAAGAGTCGATATGGAGGCATGAAACAGGACGCCATCAAGCGGTTGAGGGAACTGGAAAAAGAGAATGCGCGCCTGAAGCGTGCGGTGGCCGACCAGACGCTCGACAAGGCGATCCTGAAGAAAATCGCGGAGGGAAAATGGTAGGCCCGGCCCGCAAACGCGAGGCGGTGGCGCATGTGCGACGCCGCCTCGAAGTGAGCGAGCGCCGGGCGGGCATACCTACCGGGATTCAAAAACCAAAGGAATTTGGATGGATTCGCCGTTGGTGAAAATGACGCCAATGGCTTTTCCATCATATTCACCCAGATCACCCAATCCCCGCACAGCAAGGCGAATGGAGCGAGGGGTCGCAGAATAATCCACCTTCACGGCAGGGTCGGGAGTTGAAATTTCTTTGATTTCCAGTGGCGCTCCATCGGCAGATTTCAGAAGAACATTTTTTTGGTTTCCGCATCCCCCTCACGGAGCAGAATCCTCTCCGGAGCGACCAGCATTTTTTTCTCCAAAACGACCACTGCCGGGATGTCGATGGTTGGGGCGCGGGGGTTGTCGGTTTGGAGGGTGACCAGGAAGGGTTGGGGGTCGGATTCGGGGAGTTTTTCGAGCGTGGTAGTGATTTGGTGGGAGCGACCGTCCGGGGTTGCCTCGGTGGAGATGCGGACCGAGGGGTCGGAGGATTGGCTTCCGGTGATGCGAAAGGGTTGGCCGTTTGGGGTGATTTGAACGGAGCCCGTGGCGGGTTGACGGGCCGCTGGCTGGCGCAGGGTGAAAACGGGCGGGGCCACTTCGAACTCGGTGGCGATTTTGCCCTCCATCGCAAGGACGATGGTGGGATTGACTGGATCATTGGATTCCACGGCGATCGTCTTGCGGGCTTCGCCCGAGCGGCCGGCGAGGGTGAGTTTGGTGGAAATTTCTGCGGTTTCCCCTGGGGGGATGGTGGGGCGGGTGAGTTCCGTGGCGGTGCAACCGCACGCGGGGCGGATGGCGGTGATGGCGAGGTAGGAGGTGCCGGTGTTTTTGAGTTCGAACGAGTGCTCGACGGTCTCCGAGGAATCGCGCGAGAGTCGGGGTCAGTCCCGCGTATTGACGTATTTTCGAAAGTCTGAAGGATCCCCTCGAATACGCGGGAGCGATTTACCATGTGATGAGCCGGGGGCTTCAGCTGGCCAAAGAGTTGAGGCGCCGGATGACGATGACGATGGCGTGGATCGCGGAGGAGTTGAATGCCGGATTGCCGCAAACGCTGTGGCGGGCCTTGTGGGCGAGCAGCAAAAAAAGCGATAAAACGCGGGACTGACCCCCTCGGTGACAGGATTGCCGCAAACGCTGTGGCGGGCCTTGTGGGCGAGCAGCAAAAAAAGCGATAAAACGCGGGACTGACCCCCTCGGTGACATCGGAATGAACCCCTACCGGCATCCCTTGCTCGACTCGCTGCGGAGGATCGTTCATTTCTGAATTCATGTCCGGCGAGGTTCTCAAACAGGTCGCCCTGCCTTTGGCGCTTTTCGCCGTGCTTTTCGGCATGGGGCTCAGTCTGGTGCCGGAGGATTTTCGCCGCGTGTTCCGGCATCCGAAGGCGAAGCTTGTGGGGCTCGGGTGCCAACTTCTCATGCTGCCCGCGATTGCTTTCGCACTGGCGGTGCTGTTTCGCCTTCCCGGCGAGGTGGCGGTGGGGTTGATGGTGCTGGCGGCGTGCCCCGGCGGCGCGACTTCGAATGTGATCACCCATTTGTCACGGGGCGATACGGCGCTGTCGGTCACGCTCACCGCGGTCTCGAGCATGGTTTGCGTTTTTACGATTCCGTGGATCGTCGGATGGTCGATGGACTGGTTCATGGGAGGAAGCGCGGCGGTGCAGTTGCCATTCTGGAAAACGCTCCTGCAGTTGGCGACCGTGACGATCCTGCCGATCGCTTGCGGCATGGCAGTGCGGGCGGCGCGGCCGGCTTTGGCAAAACGGCTGGAAAAACCGGCCGGCATTTTTGCCATCGTCTTTCTCGCATTGATCATCATCGCGGCGGTGGCTCGGGAAAAAGACCTCGCCCACCAATTCGCCGTGGCCGGTCCGGCGGCGGTCACGCTGAACATTTTGACCATGGTTCTGGGGTTTTCGGCCGGTTGGGCTTTTGGTTTGCCCAAGCCCCAGCGCATCACGATTTCCATCGAAGCGGGCATCCAAAATGGAACACTCGCACTGGCCATCGCTCTCGGCCTGCTGGACAGTTCGGGCATCGCAATGCCGGCGGTGGTTTACTCTCTGTTTATGTTCGCGACCGGCGGAGTGATGATTGCCATTTTTGGTCGCAGGCGTTCCTAAGCGGACGCGGAACCGAACCGGGGGCTGTCGTGGTAGGTCAGGATTCTTTTTTGGCGCGGCGGGCGTCGATGAACGACTTCACGCAGAGCGCGAGGAAAACAAGGCAGATGGCGCCCATGGCGATTTGCATGCCGGTGGCGAGGGGTCGGGCGGCGGTGCCTTCGAGAAGCGCGCCGAGTTTTGGCAACCCCATGCCGAGGCCGCCGAGCGTGCCCACCAGCGCGGTGCCGGCGGCCACATGCATAAAGTGTTTGCGGAGGTTCGGGGCGAAGGCGGAGGCGAGGCCGCAGAGGAAGATGATGGTGCCGAACACGGCGGGTATGAAGCTGGTCGGGCTTTTGGCTTCGCTGGCGGCATAGGCGCCGAACGCCATCGCATCGAGGAGGATTCCGAAAACAATCGCAAGTGTGGGCATGGCGGTGAGGGTCGGTGAGGCGGCGGACCGAGGCAAGTTTTGAATCGCGGATTGCGGGGGCAGGCCGCACGGGTAGTCTTGCGCCGATGCGGAACTGGATTTTTGCCTGGCTGGCGGCGCCGCTGGCGGCTGCGGCCTCGAATGTCATTTTCATCCACCCGGACGGGGCTGGGATTTCGCACTGGCAGGCGGCGAGGTTTTACTGGGCGGGGCCGGATGCGGATCTGAACTGGGACCGCATTCCCGAGGTGGCGGTTTACCGCGGGCACATGTCGGACTCGCTCTCGGCAAGTTCGAACGGTGGCGGGACCACGCATGCCTATGGAATCAAAGTGCCGATCGCGGCTTTTGGGACGGATGGGAAAACCGACGCGCGCCCGATGTCGGCCGGCGGTTGGGAGGGCAGCATCATGCACGAGGCCATGCGGAGCGGAGTCAGGACGGGGTTGGTCAATTCGGGGAGCATCGTGGAACCGGGCACGGCATGCTTCGTCGCAAGCGTGGAAAAGCGGCAGGACAGCGCGGAAATTGCGAAGCAGGTGGTGGAGTCCGGCGTGGATGTGATTCTGGGCGGCGGCGAGGAATGGCTGTTGCCGGAGGGCGTGGAGGGGCGATTCGGCAAAGGCAAGCGTGGCGACGGGCTCAACCTCGTGGAGAAAGCCGCGGGGCTGGGATACAAAATCGTTTACACGCGCGAAGAGCTTTGGGCGTTGCCCGACGATACCAAGAAGGTGCTCGGGATTTTCGCTGCCGAGGACACTTTCAACGACATTCCCGAGCGTGAAATGCGCGAAACGAAAACGCCCGCTTACGCGCCCGGCGCACCGACCATTTCGGAAATGGTGGCGGCGGCTCTCAGGTTCCTCTCGCCCGGGCCGTTCCTGCTCGTGGCGGAGGAGGAGGGGAACGACAACTTCGGCAACCTCAACAACGCCGGGGGCGCGCTGGAAGCGCTCAAGCGGGCGGACGACGCCTACGGGACCGCGTTGGATTTCGTGGAAAAACATCCCGACACCCTGCTCGTGACGGCGGCAGACAGTTCGGCCGGGGCGATGGATGTGTGGGGATTCCCGCGCGGGGATGCCAAGGCGGTCCTGGCCGTGGCGGCGGGCAAGGACCTGAACGGCGCGCCCTTCAGCCTCGCCCCGGACGGCGGACCGTTTTTTTCGAAGCCCGACCGCAATGGCAACGAACTACCATTCGTCGTCACCTGGGGCACGGTCAACGACACCTCTGGCGGAATCCTGGTGCGCGCCGCCGGCCGCCACTCGGAAAAAGTGCGCGGCAGCTTCGACAACACCAAAATCTACGAACTCATGCGCAGCGCGTTGTTCGGGGATTCGGGCGGCGGGCGGGACTGATTGGCGGCGTTAGGGTGCCGCCGGGGCGAGGATGGCGTCCCGCATTCCGTGGAGGAGTTTTTTGTCGGCGGGGCAGATGGTGGCGAGTGCGCCGCCGCAGGTGGTGGATTTTTCGCCGGCGAAAAAATACGGGCAGAGGCGGACGCGGCCGCGCAGTGGTTCGATGGCGTCCGTTTCGGGGTTCCAGAATTCGGAGTCGAAGAGGGCGCCGGTGTGGAATTCCTGGAGGATGTGTGGCTGGCGGGGGAAGGCGGCGAGGGCGCTTTCGAGCGCGGTTTGCCATTCCTTTTGCGGAAGGTCGGAGGCGACCGAGACGCCGCGGGAGCCCCAGGCGCGTTCGGAGAAGCCGCTGATTTTCAGGATGAGGTTGCGGCGCTTCTGGCTGAACTGCGCGACTTCGGCCCAGGAGTGGGCATCGAGCCGCGGCAGGACGGCGTGGCGGGGCAGGGGGGCGGGGTCGGCGAGCCAGGTGTAGGGGATGTTTTTTTGGAGGGCGAGGAAGGCGCGTTCGCCGAGTTCCCGCCGCCAGAGGGCTTCGAGGGGTTTGAGCCAGAAGAGGGCGAACCAGAGTTTTTCCTCGAGCGCGGGCTTGATGGGCGGGGTGGCGGAGAGGACCTTCGAGCGGATGCCGTCGAGGATTTGCGGGGCAGCGGGGACATTCGCGAGGTCGAAGAGTTCGAAAAACCGGTAGAGGTTTTTTTGCCAATCGGTGCGGGGGTTGGCGTCGAGGGTGCGCCAGTGTTTTCCGGCGGGGCGGGTGGCGTTCAACTCGGCGGCGAGCCATTCCATCTCGGGGCGGTAGGTGGCGGCTTCCTCGGAGACGACGATGTCGCCGCCGGGGAGGATGGAGGAGAATCCTTCAAGCATCCCACTGGCGCCGCCGAGGACGGTGTGTCCAAGGGAGGAGTAGGTTTTGCCGAGCCATGCGGTGAGGCCGATGCCGCCGGGGACGCTGTCGATCTCGGCAATGGTGAAGCCGTTTTCCGTGAGGACGAGGTCGGGGCGGATGATTTTCGGGATGTCGCCGGCGAGGCCGTGCTCGCGCTGGAAGGCGGCGAGCTCGGGCGGTTTGCCGGCATCGAGGAGTTCGGCAATCCAGGACGGGGCGCGGTTTTTCGCGCTGAGGCGGTAGATTTGGTCGCAGGCCTTGAGGAAGAGGGTGAGGCGGTAGCCGAGTTTCCCGAGTTCGGCGGCGAGGCCGGGCGGGAGGGGGAAGGGGCGCGTGGCGATGCGCCATTCCTTTTCGTGGAAGAGCCCGCCATCGGGCAGGGCGGCGCGGACGGCGCGCGCCGTTTCGAGCGGGGTCATGACAGGATTTTCAGGGCGTGGCGGACGAGGTCCTCGGCGGTCTGGGCGTCGGTGCCGGCCTTGAGGGCGGCGTTGACGGCCTTGTGGGCCTCGACCTGTTTGTAGCCGAGCGAAATGAGGGCGAGGACGGCATCGTGGAGCCGGATGTCGGCGGGCGAGGGGGCGTTTTTCGCGCTCGAGGCTTCCCACTCCGCGGCGACGCCGACCTTGTCTTTCAGTTCGAGCACGATCCGTTCGGCGGTTTTTTTTCCGACGCCGCTGATTTTCGAGATGGTGCCGGTGTCGCCCGCCACGACGGCGGACTTGAACATTTCCACGGAGAGACCGCTGAGCACGGCGAGCGCGGTCTTTGGGCCCACGCCGCTGACATGGTTCAGGAGCAGGCGGAAGAGGTCGCGTTCGGCGGCGGTGCTGAAGCCGTAGAGGATGTGGGCGTCCTCGCGGACGGCGAGGTGCGTGAGGATTTTCACGGGCGAGCCGGGTGCGGGGAGGCGCTCGAAACTTGAAATGGGGATGAGCACTTGGTAGCCGACGCCATGGACATTGACGGTGACCTGTGTGGGCAGGGCTTCGGCGAGCGTGCCTTCGAGGAATGCGATCATGGCGGGAAGCTTTAGCAGAGCGTCGGCGAAAGCCCCAAGCGCGTTGTTTGCGCTGCTGCTGGCGGCTGCGGCCGCGCATGCGGATGTGTGGGTGCTCTCGGTCGAGCCGTCGTTCACGGAGTCGAAAATCCGCCGCCCGATCGAGGGTTCGCAGCGCACGGTGGTGGCGGTGGCGAGGTTGGTGGACGGCGAGATCGAGCCGCTGACGCGCGAGCAGAAGAAATCGGTGCACATGACATTCGCGCAGGTGCGGGAGAAAGCGCTGGGGACCGCGGAGGCGGTGCTGGCGCGGCTCGAGCCGAAATTTGTCCGCGACAAAAACAAAGTCATCACGCATGCGGTGCTGGAATCGGGCGACCCGTTGGTGGCATCGAGCGTGCTGGCGCCGGGGTTTGCGGAAAAATTCCGCAGCACGCTGGGCCCGGATTTGCTCGTGGCGATGCCCAACCGCAACACGGTGCTGGTTTTTTCCCGGCAGGACGACGCGCACCTGCGGATGGCGGAGGCGGTGGTCGGGGCGTATTTGGAATCCGACTACCGTGTGAGCCGGGAGGTTTTCGCGCTCGAGGGCGGGAGGCTGCGGTCGCTCGGGGTGCTGCGTTAGCGCTTGCCGCGGTGCGGGCGGCTGGTAGGAAGGCGCCATGGTCAGCGACATCGCCCGCGTCCTCTACCATGAATCCACGATCCTGAGCCGCCTCGACGAGATGGCGCACCGAATCACGGAGGATTACGCCAGCAAGGAGGTGACGGTCGTTTCGATCCTGAACGGCAGCATCATTTTCATGGCGGACCTGCTGCGCCGGATTCCGCTCCCGCTCCAACTCGATTCCTGGAGCGTCTCCAGCTACCACGGCACGAAGTCGCGGGGGCAAATCCATTTCCGGCAAAGCCAGATCGCCGATGTGCGCGGGCGGCATGTGTTGCTGCTCGACGACATCCTCGACAGCGGGCTCACGCTGCAGGCGATCAAGGAAAAGTTGGTGGCGGAATCTGGGGCGGCGAGCATCAAATCGTGCGTGCTGCTGCGCAAAAATGTGCAGCGCGGCGTGGAGGTGGAGGCGGATTATGTCGGTTTTGACATCCCCAACGAGTTCGTCGTGGGCTACGGGCTCGACTACAACGAGCGCTACCGGAACCTGCCCTTCATAGGGGTCCTCAAGGAGGACGCGATCCGCCGGCACGCAGTCTGAGCGCGGCTCCGCGGGTTTTTCCGCGGGATGTTCCGGGTGGGCTTCGGTGCAGCCGCCGGCCAGCGGCTCCCGTGAATTTTCCCCAAAAAAATTCTCCTTTTTCGGAAAATTGGAGCGAAAGTTGCTGGCTCGCTTGATCACCATGAACAACGCCATGCCACACACGGGGCCCAACGGCCTCTACCATCCCGATTTTGAGCACGACGCCTGCGGCGTCGGATTTGTCGCGCAGATCAGCGGCAAGCGCTCCAACGAAGTCCTGCTCACGGCGTTGACCTCGATTTGCAGCCTGATGCACCGCGGGGCCCTCGACGCCGATGCCAAGACGGGCGACGGCGCGGGCGTTTGCACCCAGATCCCCTACAAGATTTTCGCCCCCGAGGTCTCGCGCCTCGGGCACACGCTCTACAACCCGTCCGACCTCGGGGTGGGTGTGATGTTCCTGCCTACCGACAACAAATATGCCGCCGCGCGGGCGCGGGCGATCACCGAGGAGGTTTTAAAAAAACGCGAACTCTTCGTGTTCGGTTGGCGCCCAGTTCCGATCAACGACCATGTCCTCGGCGAGAAGGCGCAGTCCACCATGCCGCTCATTGAGCATGTGCTGGTCGGCCGCCCCGCGGGAATGTGGGACGACGACTACGAGCGCCGTCTTTTCCTCGCGCGCAACGAAATCGAGGACCGCGCCGCCGCGGACAAGATTTCGGATTTCTACATTCCGTCCTTTTCGCACCGCACGATTGTCTACAAGGGGCTCCTTGTTTCCGCTTCGCTCGAAAAATTCTACCCCGACCTGACGAGCGAAGATTACGAGACGGCGATCGCGCTTTTCCACCAGCGCTACAGCACAAACACCTTCCCCACCTGGCCGCTGGCGCAGCCGTTCCGCATGCTCGCGCACAACGGCGAAATCAACACCGTGCGCGGCAACCGGAATTGGATGCACGCCCGCGAGGCCGAGCTGCAGGCGGATTTCTGGGGCAAGGACATCGACCTGCTGAAGCCCATCATCCAGCCCGGCGGGTCCGATTCCGCGAGCCTGGACAACGCTGTCGAGGTCCTCGCCATGAGCGGGCGCGGCATCCTGCACGCGATGACGATGCTCGTGCCCCCGGCCTACCGCTCGGACCCGCACCTCCCGCAGGAGTTGAAGGATTTTTATTTCTACCACCGCTGCTTCAGCGAGCCGTGGGACGGTCCGGCAGCGCTGGCGTTCACCGATGGCGTGATTGCCGGGGCCTGCCTCGACCGCAACGGCCTGCGCCCCGCCCGCTACAACATCACGGCGGACGGGCTTTTCGTCATGGCTTCGGAGGTCGGAGGGTCCGCACTCGACCAGCTGGAAATCGTGGAAAAGGGCCGCCTCGCCCCCGGCGAGATGATCGCCGTGGACACCGCCGCCGGGAAATTGCTGCGCGATGCCGACATCAAGTCCGCCCTCGCCGCGCGCCAGCCCTACGGAAAGTGGATCAAGGAGAACCTCACCGCCCTGCCCCAGTCCGGCGAAAAAGACACCGCCGCCCCCGCCGGCGACCTCGACATCCTCACGCTCACCCAGCGCCAGGTCGCGTTCGGATACTCGTCCGAGGAAGTGGACATGGTCATCAAGCCCATGCTCAAGGACGGCGCCGAAGCCGTCGGCTCGATGGGCGACGACACCCCGCTCGCGGTGCTCTCGCAAAAGCCCCGCCTGCTCTACACCTACTTCAAGCAACTCTTCGCGCAGGTCACGAACCCTCCGATCGACCCCATCCGCGAGAAGCTCGTCATGAGCCTGCACACGGTGATCGGGTGGAGGAAAAACCTGCTGGCCGAAACGCCCGGCCACGCGCGCCTGGTCACCATCGAATCGCCCGTGCTCCTCGATGGCGAGCTTGCCGCGCTCAAGGCCGTCGGCGGCGAACACAAATCCGCCACGGTTTCGACCCTCTGGCCGGTTTCGGAAGGCGATGCCGGATTGGAAAAAGCCGTGGCCCGCATCCGTTCGGAGGCCGAGGCCGCCATCGATGGCGGTGCCCGAATCCTCATCCTCTCCGACCTCGGCGTGGACCATGCCAATGTCCCGGTCCCGATGTTGCTCGCCGTTGGCGCCGTGCACCACCACCTCATCGCGGTCGGCAAGCGCATGCGCGCCGGGATTGTTTGCGAAACCGGCGAGGCGCGGGATGTCCACCAAATCGCCTGCCTCATCGGCTACGGCGCCGCAGCCATCAACCCCTACCTCGCCATCGAGAGCATCCGCGAAATCCTCGAGCGCGAGAACGGGTCCGCCGACTTCGCGAAGTCCGCCATCAATTACCGCAAGGCGCTCGAAGCCGGCATCCTCAAGATCATGTCGAAGATGGGCATCTCGGTGGTGAACAGCTACCGCGGGGCGCAAATCTTCGAGGCGATCGGCATCTCCTCGAAACTCATCTCCGAGTGCTTCCGCGGCACGCCGTCGCAGATCGAAGGCATCGGCTACCGCGAGATCGCGGCCGAGAGCCTCGAGCGCCACGCCATGGCCTACGCCGGCGCTGTGCCGGTCGAGGCGGGCAAACTCGGCGACCCCGGCTACTACCGCTTCCGCCGCGGCGGGGAGGTCCACTCCGTCACCCCGCCCGTGCTGCAAAGTTTCCATGCCTTTGTCGGAATCAAGGGCGCCGACAAGGCCGGCAAGGCCGAGGACTACAAAAAATATGTCGATGCGGTGCTCGCGAACTCGCCCGTGGCGCTCCGCAACCTCCTCGAGATGCTGCCCATGCCCGGCGGCCCCGTGGATCTCGACGAGGTCGAGCCGATCGAGGACATCCGCAAGCGCTTTACCACGGCGGGAATGTCGCTCGGCGCGCTCAGCCCCGAGGCCCACGAATGCCTCGCCATCGCCATGAACCGCATCGGCGGCAAGTCGAACAGCGGCGAGGGCGGAGAGGACCCCGTGCGCTTCAAGCGGCGCGAAAACGGCGACTGGGCGAACAGCGCTATCAAGCAGATCGCCTCCGGCCGCTTCGGCGTCTCGGCCGCCTACCTCGCCAGCGCCAAGGAAATCGAAATCAAGATGGCGCAGGGTGCGAAGCCCGGCGAGGGCGGCCAGTTGCCCGGCCACAAGGTCAGCCCCTACATCGCGAAGCTCCGCCACTCGGTTCCCGGCGTCACGCTCATCTCCCCGCCGCCGCACCACGATATCTACTCGATCGAGGACCTGGCTCAGTTGATCTACGACCTCAAGCAGGTCAACCCGCGCGCCCGCGTTTGCGTAAAGCTCGTCTCCACGGCCGGCGTCGGCACCATCGCCGCAGGCGTCGCGAAAGCCCATGCCGACATCATCCTCGTCAGCGGCCATGAGGGTGGCACCGGCGCCTCGCCGCTCAGTTCGATCAAAAACGCAGGCGGCCCGTGGGAACTCGGCGTCGCCGAAGCCCACCAGGTCCTCATGCTGAACGGGCTCCGCAACCGCGTGACGCTCCGCACCGATGGCGGCATGCGCACCGGGGAGGACATCGTTTACGCCGCGCTCCTCGGCGCCGAGGAGTTCAACTTCGGCACATCCGCCCTCATCGCGATGGGCTGTGTCTATGTCCGCCAATGCCACTTGAACACCTGCCCGGTCGGCGTGGCCACGCTCGACGACCGGCTCCGCGCCAAATTCAAGGGCCGCCCCGAAAATGTCGTCGCGTTTTTCAACGGCGTCGCCGAGGAGGTCCGCGCAATCATGGCGCGCCTCGGTTTCCGCACAGTCGATGAAATGGTCGGCCGCGTGGAGTGCCTGCGCCAGCGCGAGGTCCCCGGCCACCCGAAGGCGAACACCCTCGACCTCTCCCGCCTGCTCGTGAATGTCGCCGCGGACGACCCCTCCGCCGTGCGCCACGCCACCCGCATGCGCAACGACGGTCCCGAGGATTCCACGCTCGACGAAACCGTCCTCCAGGACGCGAAGGACGCCATCAACGACGGCCGCCCGATCTCGCTTTCCTACGAAGTGGAAAACACCAGCCGTTCCGTCGGGACGCAGGTCTCCGGCGAAATCGGATACCAGCACGGCGAAGAGGGGATCGCGGAAGGCACCGTGGAACTCAAGCTCTCCGGCAGCGCGGGGCAAAGCCTCGGCGCGTTCCTCGCCCCGGGCGTGCGCCTCGTCCTCACCGGCGAGGCCAACGACTATGTCGGCAAGACCATGAGCGGCGGCGAAATCATCATCCGCCCCGAGCCCGGTTCGAAATTCGCCCCGCACGACGCCATGATCATCGGCAACACCGTGATGTATGGCGCCACCGGGGGCCGCTTGTTCGCCAACGGCCGCGCCGGCGAGCGCTTCTGCGTCCGCAACTCCGGCGGCACCGCCGTTGTCGAAGGGGTGGGGGACCACGGCTGCGAATACATGACGAACGGAACGGTGGTGGTCCTCGGCCGCACCGGCAAAAACTTCGGCGCCGGAATGACCGGCGGCTGCGCCTACATCCTCGACCTGGAGAACCGCTTCGAGTCGCTCTACAACAACCAGCTCGTCTCCATCTCGCGCCTCTCGGACGCCGCCGACATCGACCGCCTGCGCGGGCTCGTCTCGCGGCATGCCGAAGCCACCGGCAGCCCGCGCGCCACCGAAATCCTCGGGGCCTGGGACAAATTCCAGCCGTCGTTCTGGAAGGTCAGCCCGAATGTGCCGGCGGCCAAGCCGGTGCCCGAGCCCGCGAAGGAGCCCGAAGCGCCCGGCAAGGTCATCAGCGAGGAAGTCATCGCCTCAAGGTAGAACCGCGGCGAGCGAAGTTGCGCGCCACCCGAACACGATGTAAGGGTGGTGCCCAATGTCCGCTCCATCGTCCCTGCAACTTCCCCGCGCGCTCGGTGCCGTGCTGTGGGGGACATCCGTGGCGCTTTCGTGGATGTGGGGGCTCGGGCTTTTCTTCTCGGTCCAATTCACGACGCAGTTCGGCCTGTTCGGCCTGCTGACCTTTGCGATCCCGAATTTCCTCGGCCTCCTCGGCTTCGGGCTCGTCACCCACCACCTCGCCCGGCGCCAATCGGGCTCGGAATCGCTGGCGCAATTTTTCGCCACATGGTCGAGGCCGTTCCGGCTGGTGTTTTTCCTCTACCAACTCCTGGCCATCACGCTCACCGTCTTTGCGTTCATCCGCTATGCGTGGCAGCCCCTCGGCTTCGCGCCGGAGTTGCTCTACCTTCCCCTGGTCATGTTTGTGGTGCTCTCGGCGGGAATCCTTTTCGGCGAGGAATTCGACATCAAGCGCATCAAGTTCAGCCACGGCGTGCTGTTCCTCATCCTTTCCGCGGCGGTGGTGGTCCTGATTGCCCATGCCGCGGGCAAGGGCACCGGGCCGCTGGCGTTCCCGAAGCTTCCGACGAACGACTGGAACTATTGGGGCTACGCGGTGCCCATCATCATCGGCTTCCTCGTCGGCCCCTGGCTCGAC
The DNA here is from genome assembly GCA_018970255.1 of Verrucomicrobiota bacterium. GTDB lineage: Bacteria > Verrucomicrobiota > Verrucomicrobiia > Chthoniobacterales > Terrimicrobiaceae > UBA967. The sequence continues at coordinate 36,689 of JAGWWS010000021.1, forward strand.
CTGCAGCAATGGCAGCGCGCGATCCAAATGCACCGCGAGCGCGTCTCGATCGCCGCCGGCTATATCATCGGGTCCCTGCTTTTCCTCGGGCTGATCCTCTTCCACGGGCTGATGGCGCTTTGGGCGCTGAACTGGGGCGCCGCCGAATTCATCCGCGACGGGATCACCGGCCACAGCTACGGGCAGGAAATCCTGACCAAGGTCCTCTCCGCCGCGTCGCCATGGACCTTCGCCGCCTACGCCGTCTTCGTTTGCATTTGCGTCCTCACCACGCTGGACAGCGGATACATCGCGTTGAAGTGGTTCCTCACCTCGAATGCCAGCGCGAGCAACCACCCGATTTTCTCCCTCGTGCCCTCGCGGCTCCTGACATCCCCGATCCCCGCATTCCTCCTCGCGGGCATCGTTGCCCTCATCGGCACGCTGCTGCGTTTCGAGTTGGAATTTTTCATGATCTTCTACGCGACCTTCTTCGTCGGCTACTCGATGCTGGCGATCGCGCGTTGCTTCATCGTGGCGCCGGCCAATGCCATCCCGCAGGTGAAAATGTTCTGCATCGGTTCGATCGCGGTGCTGATTTTTTCGTTCGGATATTTCCTGAGGTCGCCCGCGCTGCAGATCGTCGGCCCGCTCCTGCCCCTCGCGTATGTGCTCTGGCTGCTGTTGAAGCCCGCGGCCTCGGAGGAATTCCTGAGCGGCACGGCGGAACTCGATTCCACCGCACCGGGCGCGCTGGCGACGGGGACCGAGAGCGCCGTGAGCGTTGCGAGCCCGGTCACCGTCCTCGACCCCGGCGCCGTCCAGCACAGCCTCACCGGGCATTTCGAGGACAAATGGTTCGTCCACACGCTCGTCGCGACCTATGCGGACACCAATTCCGTCGGGAATGTTTACTTCGGCATGTATGCCATGTGGGTTGGCAAGGCGCGCGAGCTGTTCTTCAACCGCGTGATGCCAAAATTCAACCTCCAGAACACGCCGTTCTACATCCTCACCCGGTCGTTCGAGCACAAGTTCGTGCGCGAGACCCGCGAGTTCGAGACCGTGAGGGTGAAAATCCGCATCGCCGGCTACAACCGCAAATTCGCCACGCTCGAGCACGAGATCTACGATTCGCTCGGCCAGCTGCTCGGCAAGGGGAAACAGAGCCTCCTCTTCGTCTCCTCGACCGACTACAAGATGCTCGACATCCCCCCCGATGTTTATTCCGCGTTCATCGCGCACACCTGAGGCATGGTCCGTGCGGCGATCTGTTTGCCACTGGCTGCGGCGGTTTTACTGACCGGTTGCCCCAAGCCTCCGCCCCCGCCTCCGCCGCCCACCCCCGTTCCCACGCCAACGCCTTCGCCCACCCCGAAGCCGATCCCCGCGCTCGTCCGCAAGCCGCTGCCCACGGCCACGCTTTTCAACGGCCTCTCGCTCGAATCCTCCGTCATTGCCACCCCCGCGCAGGAACTCGCTTCCGCCGACCGCCGCGAAGCCGATGCCTACCGCGTGGAGGTCACCCTCCGCGCCAGGCTCCCGCGCCCGGCCACCACGGTCGAAGACATCGCTTCGAACGACCCCGGCCTCGCGGCCGCCTTCAAGGACCTGCCCTCGCTGTTGGCGAACGCCACCGTTTCCCCGTTTTTTGAAAAATTCTACGAACTGAAAACCAACGACGCGCGCCGCAAGCTCGCCAACCTCGACGCCGTCCTCTCGCGCCACAATTTCTACGATTGCGAGACCATGCTCGAACTCTCGAACCCCACCACCGGTCGGCGCGCGCTCATGGTCGTGGCCGACATGGATGTGAACACCGACGGCTCGGACGGCGACCGGAATGTGCAGGTGGATTCCTCGTCGATGTTCTACCTCCCGCAAACGAGCTACCGCTGGCCGAAGCAAACCGACCGCCCGAACCCGCAACTCGCCGCCGAGGAGAAAAAACTCGCCGACTTCCAGGCCGAACTCGCCAAGCCCGGCCTCAAGCCCGCGCGCACCACCGAAATCAACGCTGGGATCGACCTTGCCAAACGCCGCATCCACGACCTCAAGAAATGGAGTTTCCTCGTGGCGACCGTGGACCCGTTCATCGTGCTTCCCGGCTTCATCATGCGCGACCACACCGGCCCGTTCGTCCCGAAAATCGGCGATTACGCGGTCGTGATCCACGGCGGGCGCGCCTACCCCGCCATCCTCGGCGACTCCGGCCCCTCCCACAAAGCGGGCGAAGCTTCGACCCTCATTTGCCGCGAACTCTGCTCGCGCGCCTCGAACCTTGTCCGCCCGATCAGCGACCTCTCCGTGGCCTATGTGGTTTTCCCGGGCTCGGCGGAGGAAAAACCCGGTCCGCCCGACCTCGCGAAGTGGAGGGAAAAGTGCCAGGCGCTCATCGGCGAACTCGGCGGCCTCGCGGTCGAACTCCACGAATGGCCGAACCTTGTCGCCCCCTGGCCGACCCCGACCCCGTCGCCCACACCAGAGCCATCGCCCACTGCGGCGCCCACGCCCGAACTCAGGCCGGAAGGCTCGAGCACACCAGCTTCCGCAGGCGGATAATCCCCCGGCGGATCCGCGCCTTCACCGTGCTGACCGGTGCATGGAGTTTTTCGGAAATCTGTTGCTGGGTCAGCCCCTTGAAATAGGCCATCTCGATGACCTCGCGCTGTTCGCGGTTCAGTTTCATCACCGCGGTCCTCACGCGGTTGCCGTCCTCCGCGATGGAGAGCAGGTCGTCGGGCATTTCGTCGCGGTGGATTTGCTCCGGGATTTCGGCCTCGGCGTCCTCGTTGAGCCTCGTGCGGCGCTGGATCGAGCGGAGCTTGTCGATCGCCTTGTTGCGCGCCATCGCCACGGCCCAGGTCGCCGGCTTGCCGCGGGATTCCTCATACATCGGGGATTTTTCCCAAACCATGAACATCGTCTCCTGCAGCACGTCCTCGGCGTCCTGCGGGTTGTTCAGGACCCGGAACGCGGTGGAATAAACGATGCCGCAGTGGGCCTTGTAAAACTCGCGGAACGCGACGACATCCCCCATGCCGATCCGTCGGATGAGGTCGGCGTCGCGCGGGGCTCGCGAGGGGGCGGTCATGCGGAAAGCCTACCGGCGGGCACGGTGATAAGCAAACAATCCCCGACCGCGCTCAGTGCCGCCGCGTGTCGAGTAGCGCTTCGATCCGCTTCAGCACGACCTCCGCGGCGCCCGTGGGGGATTGGAATTCGAGCGCCTTTTCGCCCTCGGGGCTTGCCAGCCAGCGCCGGACCCGCTCCACCACAGCCTTCCATTCCTCCGGCAGCTCGGCGGGCTTTTCCAACTCCGCGGCCTTGAACGCCACGGGCGGCGGCACATTTTCCGGTGCCGCTTCGTCGCCGAGCCAAGCCGAGAGTTCCCCGAGGACATGCTGGGGCTCCTGGAACCTTTGCCAAACGGCATCCTCGCCGTCCGGGTCGATGGACTCGATGAACTCCCGCGCGAGCCCGAAGTTGGGTGCGTTCGCATGGATGGCCCCGCGGCAGAGGTCGGCGTGCCGCTTGAGCCGGCCTTTGGTTCCGGTGCTGTATTTGCGCCCTTCCATGCCGCCATCCTCGCGCCGGGGGGGATTTCGCGTCCAACCATTTCGTTGCCGCCCGAAGGCCATTTGATAATGTCCCGCGCCATGCCGAAGGACACCTCGATCAAAAAAATCCTGCTGATTGGCTCCGGCCCCATCGTCATCGGGCAGGGCTGCGAATTCGACTACTCGGGGGTCCAGGCCTGCAAGGCGCTGCGCGAGGAGGGCTACGAGGTCGTGCTGGTCAACTCCAACCCCGCCACGATCATGACCGACCCGGAGTTCGCCAAGCGGACCTATGTCGAGCCGATCACGCCCGAGGCGATCGAAAAAATCCTCGAACGCGAAAAGCCCGATGCCGTCCTCCCGACGCTCGGCGGCCAGACTGCGCTCAACGCCGCCATGGCGCTTGTGGAAAACGGAGCGCTGGAACGCCACGGCGCCCGGCTCATCGGGGCCAACGCCGAGGCCATCAAGCGCGGCGAGGACCGGCTGATCTTCAAAAATATCATGCTCGAGATCGGGCTCGATTGCGCCCGGTCCGGCGTCGCCCACACGCTCGAGGAAGCGCGCCAGGTCGCCGCCGAAATCGGGACCTTCCCGCTCATCATCCGCCCCGCGTTCACCCTGGGCGGCGCAGGCGGCGGCATCGCCTACAACCGCGAGGAACTCGATGAAATCTGCCGCCGCGGCCTCGACCTCTCGCCCGTCAGCGAGGTCCTCGTCGAGGAATCCCTGCTCGGCTGGAAGGAATTCGAGATGGAGGTCATGCGCGACCGCGCGGATAACTGCGTCGTCATCTGCTCGATCGAAAACCTCGACCCCATGGGCGTGCACACGGGCGATTCGATCACCGTCGCCCCCATCCAAACGCTCACCGACAAGGAATACCAGGCGATGCGCGACGCGAGCTTCGCCGTCATCCGCGCCATCGGCGTCGAGACCGGCGGCTCGAACATCCAATTCGCCGTCAACCCCGCCAACGGCCGCATGGTCGTCATCGAAATGAACCCGCGCGTCTCGCGCAGTTCGGCCCTGGCGTCCAAGGCCACCGGGTTCCCCATCGCGAAAATCGCCGCGAAACTCGCCGTCGGCTACACGCTCGACGAACTCAAAAACGACATCACCCGCGAGACGCCGGCCTGCTTCGAACCGTCGATCGACTATGTCGTTACGAAAATCCCGCGCTTCACTTTCGAAAAATTCCCGAAGGCCGACCCCACGCTGACCACGCAAATGAAGAGCGTGGGCGAGGCGATGGCCATCGGCCGCACCTTCAAGGAATCGCTCCAAAAGGCGCTCCGCTCGCTGGAGATCGGGCGCTTCGGCCTTGGCGCCGACGGCAAGGACACCGCACCCGGCATCGACACCATCCGCCAAAAACTCCGCGTCCCCTGCGCCGAAAGGATTTTCTTTATCCGCTACGGATTCCTCGCCGGGCTGGGCGTGGAGGACATCCACGAACTCTCCTCGATCGACCGTTGGTTCCTCGAGCACATCCGCCTCATCGTCGAAGAGGAAAAACGCCTCGCCACACTCGCGCACCCGCTTTCCGCCGCCGATTTCCGCCGCGCCAAGCGCTTCGGGTTTTCGGACCGCCAGCTCTCCCATTTGCTCAAAACCCCCGAGCCCGAAATCCGCAAGTCCCGCAAGGCCGCCGGCATCGTCCCGACCTACCGGCTCGTGGACACCTGCGCCGCCGAGTTCGAGGCGTTCACGCCCTATTACTACTCGACCTACGGCGACGAGGACGAAACGCGCGGCGGTGACAAAAAGAAAGTCCTTATCCTCGGCGGCGGGCCGAACCGCATCGGCCAAGGGATCGAATTCGACTACTGCTGCGTCCACGCCGCCTTCGCGCTCAAGGAACTCGGCTGGGAGACCATCATGGTCAATTCCAACCCCGAGACCGTTTCGACCGACTACGACACCAGCGACAAGCTCTACTTCGAACCGCTCACGCTCGAGGATGTGCTGAACATCTACGAGCGCGAGAAAGCCGATGCCGTCATCGTGCAATTCGGCGGCCAGACCCCGCTGAACCTCGCCGCCGGGCTCGCCGCGAACGGCTGCAAAATCATCGGCACCCAGCCCCGCAGCATCGAGATGGCCGAGGACCGCAAACACTTCGCCGCGATGCTCGACAAGCTCGGCCTGCGCCAAACCCAGGGCGGCACCGCCACGAACGAGCAGGAGGCCGTCGATGTCGCCTCGCGCATCGGATACCCCGTGCTCGTGCGCCCGTCGTTCGTCCTTGGCGGCCGCGCCATGGAAATCGTCCACGATGAAGCCGACCTCCGCCGCTACATCCGCACCGCCGTCGAGGCCAGCCCCGAGCGCCCCGTCCTCGTGGACCGGTTCCTCGAAGACGCCACCGAGGTCGATGTCGATTGCATCTCGGATGGCGAACTCTGCGTCATCGGCGGCGTGATGGAGCACATCGAGCAGGCCGGCATCCACTCCGGCGACAGCGCCTGCGTGATCCCGAGTTTCTCGCTTTCACCCCAAGTCCTCGAAACGATCAAAAAAGCCACGAAAGCGATGGCGATCGAACTCGAGGTCCGCGGCCTCATGAACGTGCAGTTCGCCGTGAAGGACGAGGTCGTCTACATCCTCGAGGTCAACCCCCGCGCCTCGCGCACTGCGCCGTTCGTCAGCAAGGCCACCGGTGTTCCGCTCGCCAAGCTCGCCGCGAAGGTCATGGCCGGAAAAACGCTGCGCGAACTCGGGTTCACGGAGGAAGTCGTCCCCGCCTACCACTCGGTCAAGGAAGCCGTCTTCCCGTTCATCAAATTCCCCGGCATCGACATCATCCTCGGCCCCGAAATGCGCTCCACCGGCGAAGTCATGGGCATCGACGCCGACCTCGGCATCGCCTACGCAAAAAGCCAAATGAGCGCCCAGCCCGCGCTGCCTCTCTCCGGCAAGGTCTTCATCAGCGTGAAGGATTCCGACAAACCCGCCGCGCTCGAAGTCGCCCGCGAACTCCACGCCCTCGGCTTCGAAGTCCACGCCTCGACCGGAACCGCAAAATTCTTCGCCGAAAACGGCCTCTCCGTTCCCGTGATGCTGAAAATCCGCGAAGGCCGCCCGAATGTCGTCGACTCCATCAAGAACGGCGAAGTGAAATTCATCCTGAACACCCCCAGCGGCCAAGCCCCCCGCGAGGACGAAGTGGCGATCCGCAGCGCCGCCACCGCCGCCCGCATCCCGGTGATGACCACCCTTCGCGGCGCGCGCGCCAGCACCCGCGCCATCGCCTCAATGGCCAAACACGGCTACGGCGTGAAAAGCCTGCAGGAACACCACGGGTGATCTGCCGACTCCGCGGTTTGATCAAACCGCGTGAGTTCTCAAGACTCTGAGGGACAGCTGGGATCGGGAATGTCCCTTTTCCACCAGGACTTGCCTCCGAAGTTTTCACCGCCGGCCACGGTTTCGAATGTGAGGCCGTCCGGACTCAGTTTGAACTCCATCTGACCATATCCAGCGGCACCTCCTTTCGGCAGGTCGGACCAAACACCTTTGATTTTTCTTCCTACCAATTTGCCGAAGAAGACATTCGTCCACGCCCTGCCTCCATTCGCGCTTTCGCCGAGCCAATAGACATCCCGGCCGACGACCCGGATGTAATAGGTTCCGCCATCGTCACAGGACCAAATTCCTGTCAGCTTCCCCTCCCAATCATCTGTGTTTGCGAACGCAATCAGGGTTGTCGCGAAAGCGAACATCAAGCATGCGGAGAATGTTTTGAGCTTCATGTGGACAGTCATAGACACGGAGTCAGCACCGCGGGAGTTTTCTTTTGGCAGGTCATGGCGGGAGGTTAGGATTTTTTGAAATGGTCCGCGTTTTGATCCTGCTTTTTGCGTTGTGGGTTCCTGTTGGATTTTCGGCGGCGGAGACGCTGAGGGTGATGGCGGCGAACACGAGCAGCGGGAAACGGCAGAACTATGATGGCGGCGAAGGGAATCGAATGTTCCGGGGGTTGCGTCCAGACATCGCGCTTGTGCAGGAGATGAACGTCGGCGCAAACCGTGCTGCAGATTATCGGAAGTGGGTGAATCAGAATTTCGGCCGGAATTTTTTCTTTCACGTGGAGGAGGGCGAGGGGTTGCCGAATGGCATCGTGAGCCGGTTTCCGATTTTGGAGGCCGGCGAGTGGGATGATGTGGAAATGGAGAATCGGGATTTCGCATGGGCGAGAATTGATGTGCCGGGGAAGCGCGATTTGTGGGCTGTGAGCGTGCACTGGAAGGCATCTCCGGATGGCGCGGGGCGACGCAAAAGACAGGCAGAGGCTCTCGCCAAGTTCATCGCCGACCGTGTTCCTGCGGATGATCTGCTGGTGGTGGGTGGCGATCTGAACACGCACAGTGAAAACGAATCCGCGCTTGGAAAGATCGGTAAGGTCGTGAAGTTGGACGGGGCTCGTCCAGTCGATCAACATGGAGTGGCGGCAACCAATGCGAAGCGAACCGCGCGTCTCGACTGGCTCCTGGCAGACGGAGACCTCGAGGAATTGTCGGTGCCCCTCGAGATTGGAGGGAACGTTTTTCCGGATGGGTTGGTTTTCGACAGTCGAGTTTACGAGCCAATATCTGATGTGGCTCCGGTGCAACGCGGCGATAGTGCCGCAGAGGGAATGCAGCACATGCCGGTGATGCGGGCTTTCAAAATCGAGTAACGGTGGGGGTGGTCACTTTGACGCGCGGAGTTCCCTTCCGGCGATGGCGAGGATTTCGTCAGCGCAGCCGAGCGCGATGAGATGGCCGGCGCCATCGACCTCGTGCCAAACGGCGCCGGGCATGTGGTCTGCCACTTCGCGGTTGATGGGGAGCGGAACGAGCGTGTCGCCGGTGCCTTGCCAGAAATGGACCGGGCGTTTGATTGCAGAGACATCGAAGTCCCAGCGGCGGTAGAGCGGCATCGCATCGCGCACGAGTCCCTCGCTGCCCTGCGCGAAGCACTCGGCGCTCATTTCCGCGAAGGCCTCGGCGACCGGTCCATCGAGGATTTTCCGGTCCGAATCGTTCACGGCGGCACGGAGTTGCTTGATGTAGGAGGATTGGAAGTGCGCGGCGGTGATGCCGAGCGTGGCGTAGAGCAAGCGGAAGCCCGGTGCCATGTGGAGCGCGAGGAATCCGCCGAGGGCATCGATTTTCGAGAGGTGCTTGGCGGCGGAGTTGTCGCCGAAGGCGCCATAGCTGCCGGGTGCGAGCGCGGAGACATGGCGCAGCCGGGCGGGGTCGATGTAGGCGGCCGCAGCCAGAGCCCATGGACCGCCTTCCGACCAACCGGTGACTCCGAATTTTTCGTGTCCGAGGGAATCGGCAATCGCAATGAGGTCATCGGCCCAGCCTGAAAAAGTCCGCTGCTCCTGCGGGCTGGAGAGGCCGATACCCGGGCGGTCCACACACACGAAATGAATTCCGTGCTTTGCTGCGGAATCGGCAAAAAGTTTCGCCTCGAGGCGGCTGCTCGGGCCGCCGTGGTTGTGGATGAGGAGCGCTCCGCCCGGATCACCCGTCGCGAGATAGGCGAGAGTCCGGCCGTCCGGCATGGAGATCGCTCCGCTGGAGGTGCTGGTTTTCAGTTTTTCTTTTTCGCGGGGGTGGCTTTGGGGGTGGCGAGAAGTTGGATTTGGGAGGCTTTCAGCACCTTGATCTGGGTTTGCTTCTTGTATTTCTCGAGCGTGCCGGTGACGCGGACGTTTTTGGCTTCGTAATTTTGGATGGGGCCGACTTTTTTGTAAGCGACCGGAAAAACGGCGGCGACGAAGCCGGTGCCCGGCTTGCTGGAGAAATTCAAAAGGCGAATACCATCCTTCGGGCCTTTGGCGGTGCTTTGGACGAGGCCCTCGACAGAAACCGTTTTTCCGATCTTCGCGGCGAGGGCTTTTCTATCGGAGGAATTGATGACCGGGGTTTTCGATTTGTCAGCGGCGAGGAGGGCACCGGGTGTCGTGACGAGTGTGGCGGCGGCGAGGAGGGCGATGAAGGGGCGGAGGTGGAGTTTCATGGGGGCGCGATGAACTCACGAAAGACTCGGCGCGGGCAAGTGCAAACGCGATGGGCGGGTTCGCGGCGCCGGCTCAGGCAGGGACGGTTTCGGCGGGGTCGGAGTTTTCGACTTCCTCGAGGGCGGCGAGCCAGGCGGCAGTGGCTTTTTCCAGGGAATCGGCGACGCCCGCGAGTTCGCGGTTGGTTTCCATCGCGAGGGCGGGGTTTTCGTAGGTGCCGGGGGCTTCGAGGATGGCGGTGAGTTCGGTTTGGCGGGCTTCGAGGGTTTTGATTTCAGCTTCGAGGTTCGCGATGTGTTTTTCGCGGGCGCGGCGGGCGGCGGCTTCGGCCTTGCGGGCTTCGGCCTCGGCGCGGCGCTGTTCCCGGATTTCCTTGAGGCCGGCCTTCGCGAGGGGCGAGGGCGCGGGGGCTTGGGTTTCGGGCTGTAGGTTCGAGAGGGCGGCGACGGTGGCGGCACGGGCGGGACCGGCGGTGCGGGTTTTTTCGCGGAAGTAGTCGTAGTTGCCGGCGTAGGGCGTGAGGCGGCCGGCCTGGACATGGATGACGGTGGTGGCGATGGCCCGGATGAAATGGACATCGTGGCTGACGAAAACGACGGTGCCTTCATAGGGGCCGAGGGCGCGGATGAGGGCGTCGATGCTCGGCATGTCGAGGTGGGTGGTGGGTTCGTCGAGGAGCAGGAGGTTCGGCGGGTCGAGGAGGAGTTTGACGAGGGCGAGTCGGCTTTTTTCGCCGCCGCTGAGCACGGAGACCGGCTTGAACACATCGTCGCCGCGGAAGAGGAAGGCGCCGAGGACGGTCCGGGCGGCCTGCTCGGGGACGGGGCGGGGGATGGATTGGACCTCCTCGAGGATCGAGCGGCGGGGGTCGAGGCCCTCGGTGCGGTGTTGGGCGAAGTAGCCGATGGTGGCGTTGTGGCCGGGCTCGCGGGTGCCGGCGTCCAGCGGGAGAAGGCCGGCGAGGATTTTCAGCAGCGTGGATTTCCCGGCGCCGTTCGGGCCGACAAGGACGATGCGGCTGCCGCGTTCGATTTCGAGGTCGAGGTTTTCGTAAACGGTGTGGGCGCCGTAGGACTGGCGGACGCCCCCGAGGGCGATGGCGCGCTGGCCGCCGCGCAGGGGCTGGGGGAAGCGGAAGTTCACAACGGGCTCGTCGCATTCGGGCGGCTCGATGCGCTCCATTCGGGCGAGCTTTTTGATGCGGTCCTGGGCTTGCGCGGCCTTGCTGGCCTTGGCGCGGAAGCGGTTGATGAAGTCCTGGAGGTGGGCGATCTCGCGTTGCTGGTTGCGGTAGGCGGCGAGGTGCTGTTCCTCGCGGGCTTTTTTTTGCTCGAGGTAGGTTTCGTAGTTCCCGTGGTAGCGGACGAGCTTGCGTTGGCGGATTTCGAGGATGCCGCGGCAGATGGCGTTCAGGAATTCGCGGTCGTGGGAAATCGCAAGGATGGCGCCGGGGTAGGAGGCGAGGTGGTTTTGGAACCAGCCGAGGGTTTCGAGGTCCAGGTGGTTCGTGGGTTCGTCGAGGAGCAGGAGGTCGGGGCGCTCGACGAGGAGGCGCGCGAGGTGGGCGCGCATGGTCCAGCCGCCGCTGAGTTCCGCGAGCGGGCGGTGGAAATCGGATTCGCGGAAGGCGAGGCCGGCGAGGATGCGCTTCGCATCGGCTTCGGCGCGCCCGTCGGGCTCGTGGCCGGAGGCGAGTTCGAGGACGGTTCCGCCGGTGGCGGCGGCGGTTTCCTGCGGGAGGAAGCCGAGGCGGGTGCCGCGGGCGAGGCTGATGGTGCCGCTATCGGGTTCCTCGCGGCCGAGGATGAGCGAGAAGAGCGTGGATTTGCCTGCGCCGTTTGGGCCGATGAGGCCGAGGCGGTCGGAAGGGTTGATCTGCAGCGAGGCGTTTTCGAATAGCGTGCGGCCGGCAAAGGATTTCGTGGCCGCGGAGACGGTGAGCATCCCTTTGTTTAGAGTGAGGAATGCGAAATGGGGAATGCGAAATGATGTGAGCTTTTTGATTGGGCGAGGCTTCTGGGTCCCATTTTGTCGAGGGCTGTGGACTTGCGTGGCGGGGCGCGGGGGCTTAGCACGGGCGCGGTGAATATATATGCGAGGACGCTCCGTTACTTCCGGCCGTTCGTGGCTGCGACGGCGGGCGGGATTGCGCTCACGCTGGTTTCGATCGGGTTGAACCTGCTGAAGCCTTGGCCGTTCAAATTCATCGTGGACGGCGTGCTCGACACCTCGCAGGGGACGGCGGATGTGCGGGCGCTGCTGGAAAAATGGTTCGGCGATGCGTCCGCGCCGGTTGTCGTTTTTTGGCTCTGCGCGGCGATGGTGGTGTTGAGCCTGCTGGCGGGGGCGGTGAATTTGGTTTCGAATTTCCTGTTCGTGCGCGTGGGTCTGGAGGCGCTTTTGAAATTGCGGACCGAACTCTATGCGGCGCTGCAGGCGTTGCCGCTGAGGTTCCACGATTCGCGGCGGAGTGCGGACTCGAGTTTCCGCGTGGCCTACGATTCGCAGAGCATCCAGACGATCTACAACAAGGGTTTCGCGACCATTTTTTCCTCTTTGGTGATGCTGGTGGCGACTTTCGTGGTGATGTTCCGGATGAATTGGCCGTTGGCGCTGGCGTCGTTGGCGGTGTTGCCGCCGGTGGTGTGGGCGATCCGGTTTTACGCGGTGAGGGTGCGGAAGCAATCGACGGCCATCCGCGAGCGGGAGAGCGACCTGCTCACCATTGCCCAGGAGGGTTTGAGCCAAATCCGGATGGTGCATGCGTTCGGGCGCGAGTCGTTCGAGGTGGACCAATTCCGCCAGCGGGCGTCGCGGAGCCTCGAGGCGAACATGCGGCTGAACATGACCTCGGTGGCGAGTTCGCTCGTGGTGGGCACGCTGATGGCGGCGGGGACGGCGGTGATGTATTACACGGGCTCGCTGCAGGTGCTGAACCCGGCGGCGGCTTTCACCCTCGGGGACTTGCTGGTTTTTTCGTCCTACCTGCTGATGCTCTACCAGCCGCTCGAACAGCTCACCTACACGGCGTGGGCGCTGGAAGGCGCGGCGGCGGGCGCGCAGCGCTGCTTCGAGGTGCTGGACCGCAACGACGATGTGCCCGAGGCGACGGATGCGAAGGTTTTGCCGCAGGCGGTGGGGCGGATCGTTTTCGAGCATGTGGGCTTCGGGTATTCGGCGGACCGGCTGGTGCTCGAGGACATCGATTTCGCGATCGAGCCGGGACAGGCGGTGGCGTTCGTGGGCGGGACGGGGGCCGGGAAGAGCACGCTGCTGAGTTTGGTGCCGCGTTTTTACGATCCGGTGTGCGGGCGCGTCCTGGTCGACGGGCAGGATTTGCGGTCGTTGACCAAGAAGAGCCTGCGCGCGCAGATCGGGATGGTTTTGCAGGACACGCTGCTTTTTTCGACAACGGTGCGGGAGAATATCGCCTACGGGAAGCCGGGTGCGACCTTCGCGGAAATCGAAGAGGCGGCGCGGAAGGCGCAGGCGCTGGATTTCATCAACGCGATGCCGCAGGGGTTCGACAGCCCGGTGGGCGAGCGCGGCGGGCATTTGAGCGTGGGGCAAAGGCAGCGGATCGGGATCGCGAGGGCGTTTTTGAAGAACGCCCCGATTTTGCTTTTGGACGAGCCGACCAGTGCGCTCGATCCTTCGACCGAGCACGCGATCATGGAGACGATCGGCGAGTTGATGCGCGGGCGGACGACGCTCATCATCACGCACCGGCTTACGACGGTGCATGGATTGGCGAGGATTTTGGTCCTGAAGAACGGGCGGATCGCCGAGGACGGCACCGGGGCGGAATTGCTCGCGCGGGGCGGCGCGTATGCGGAACTCTACCGCGACGCCATGGCTTCGCACGATTCGGCGTAGAGGACCCGATCGAGGGTGAGTCCGCAGGCGGGTGCGGTGTGGTGGAAGCGAGGTGCGCCTTTTTCCAGGCGTTCCCGCAGGCTTTCCAGGCTTTCCTTTCCGATGGCGTGGCGCGCGATGGCGGCGGTGGACATCCGGACCATTTTGTAGAGGAAGCCGGTGCCGTGGAAGGCGAGGTCGATTTGCGGTCCGGTGGTTTCGGCTCGGATCGAATGGATGGTTCGGATGGTGTCTTCCCCCTTTTTCGAGCGGCGCGCGGAGTAAGCGGCGAAGTCGTGGGTTCCGGTGAGCAGAGAGCAGGCGGCGGCGATTTTTCCTGGATCGAGGGGCTGGGGGATGTGCCAGGCGCGGTCGGCTTGGAGCGGGTGCAGGGAGGGGGCGTTCCAGATGCGGTAACGGTAGATTTTTCCGGTGGCGGAGAAGCGCGCGTGGAAATCCTGCGGGACCGGGCGGGCGGCGAGGATCCGGATTTGCGGGGGCAGGTGGGCGTTCAGCGCGCGTTCCCATGCGGCGGGGGCGAAGCGTTTTTCGGGGACATCGGCGTGGGCGGTTTGCGCGGTGGCGTGGACGCCGGCATCGGTGCGCCCGGCCCCGTGGACGGCGACGGGTTCGGGGCACAAGGCGGCGAAGGCTTTTTCCAAGTGGTCCTGCACGGTGTTGCCGCAGCGTTGGCTTTGCCAGCCGTTGAATGCGGCGCCGTGGTAGGCGACATCCAGCCGGAGCCTCATGGATTCGCGTCGAGCCAGCCTTGAAGGATGATTTGGGCGGCGACCTGGTCGATGATGGATTTTTGGCTGCGGGCATCGCGCCCGGCTTCGCGGAGGGCGCGTTGCGCGGAGACCGTGGTCAGGCGCTCGTCCCATCCGAGCACGCGGCTGGGCGTGCATTTTTTCAAATCCTCGATGAACGCAAGCGCCTTCTCGGCGGCGGGTCCGCGGGAGCCGTCCATGTTTCTTGGCACGCCGACGACGATGGTGGCGGCGCGGTGCTCGGTGGCGAGGGCGGCAATGCGTTTTGCGAGGTCGCCGCCCGTGGCGGGGATGGTTTGCAGCGGGTGCGCGAGCATGCCGAGGTCGTCGCTGGCGGCAATTCCCACGCGGGCGTCGCCGAGGTCGATTCCGAGCGCTTTGTTCATTGGGATTGAAATTCCCACGGTGGCGCGGTAGAAACAACATTATGTCGCAGCTCTCCTTGGACAAATTCGGCGAAAACCTTCCGGTCTCCGGTGTCGTGGGTTTCTCGCAAGTCGCCATCGGGCTCGGCGCGGGGTTCCTCGTCGCCGACAGCATCGGGCACAATGCCCGCCGCAGCGTGGGAACCCTGTTGGTCGCGCTGGGCACGGCTGCGCTGGTGCCGGTCGTCTGGGGAATCGCCAACAAAATCCACTCCCGGCCGGATTCCTCGCGCTCGATGCAGAAGCGCCTGGAGGGAATCCGCGGGGAATACGACAGCGAGCAGTAGCGCCCGCGGCATTTTCGCGTGCGGCAGATTGTATTGGCATCCGGTTCGCCGAGGCGGATGCGGCTTTTGCAGGAAGCGGGTTTTTCCGTGGAGCGTTGCGTTTCGAATGCCCCGGAGATCGAGGATGCGGGCCTCGCGCCCGAAGCGCTGGCGATGGAAAATGCGCGGCTGAAGTGGGCGGCGGTGGCGGGCGCGCATGGGGGCAAGCTGGTCCTCGCGGCGGACACGGTGGTTTGGCTCGATGGGAAATTTTATGCGAAGCCGGCCGATATGGCGGATGCGGAGCGGATGCTCGGGGAATTGGCGGGGCGCACGCACCGCGTGGTGACGGGTGTCGCGCTCGGCATTGGCGGCGGCGAGCCGCGGAGTTTTTTCGATGGGACGCTGGTGACTTTCCGGGAGCTGGGGGTGGTGGAAATCCGGGAATATCTGGGTTCCATCGACCCGCTGGACAAGGCGGGGGGCTACGCGGCGCAGGATGGCGGGGAAAGGATCATCGCCTCGTTCGAGGGGTCGATGTCGAATGTGGTCGGTCTGCCGATGGAGGCGCTCGCTGCCTACCTGCGGCAGGAATAGACAAACGCCGGCGGGAAATTCCAGAGAACCACGCGCGAGCGGCGGACCTCGCCGAACAGGGAGTCGAGGTTCGCGCGGAAGCGGCGCCCCGCAGCGGAGCGGTGCGGACCGTAGTAGGCGAAGGTTAGGAACACGCCGCCATCCGCAAGGGAGTTTTGGATTTGGGAAAGGATGGCGGTTTGCAACTCCGCGTCGAAAATTGCCCAGGGGAGACCAGAGATGATGGCGTTCGGTGCGGGCATTTTTTCGGACTGGAGGTGCTCGCCGAGCCGGGTCGCGCAGCCTGGGATGACGCGGATGCCAGGGAAATCCCGCGAGATGGCTTCCGCAAAGCCCTCGTTTTTTTCCAATGCGGCAAACTTCGCCCCCGGGCGCAACCCGCCGACGATATGGCGGGTGAAGGAGCCGGTGCCCGGACCGAGTTCCACCACGCTCTCCGCGCTGCCGAGGTTTGCCTCGCCAACAATGGCGCGCGCCAGCGCTGGCGAGGACGGCCAAACCGCCCCGACCGTGGCTGGCGAGGAGACAAAAGCCTGGAGGAAGCGGAGCGACATGGGCGGAGCCTCGGTGCCGCGAAGGCGGTTCGCAACACCAAACAGGATTTCGAAATGGTCTGCGGGCGGCGGTTTGGTATGTTCAGCGCCATGCCTCTCCGCCTCGCTGCGCTGCTCCTGGCCGCATCCGCTTTTTCCGCGGGCGGTGCCGTGGTGGACAACACGGGCTCGGTCGAGAACCCGAAGCCGACCTGGGAAACCCAGCGGCAGGCGCGGACCTTTTCGCTGCTCATCCCTGCGCCGCGCGGGCAGATCACGGACCGCAACGGCTTGCCGCTTGCGCAGACAAGGCTGAGCTACAACCTTGCGATCACTTTCCCCACGCCGCTGGATTGGCCAGACGAGCGCATCCTCTCGTTTGCGCGGCGCCAGATCGCACTCGCCTCGTCCACCATCAACCGCGACATCCGCGTTTCGGATGCAGCCATCCTGAACCACTATAAAAACCGCGGCGTGCTCCCGCTCGACATCGCGGAGGATTTGTTGCCCCAGGAGATGAATGCCTTCACCAAGGCGGCCCCGCCCAACCAGGTCCTGCGCCAGACCTATGTGCGTTTTTATCCGAACGGGCCGCTCGCCGCACATGTCATCGGCTACACCGGGCCGAAAGCGCCGCTCTCGCAGCGGCCGATCGAGAACAACGACCTCATCTTCCCCGAGACCGAGGGGCGCGAGGGGCTCGAGCAAATTTTCGACAAGGAGCTGCGCGGAACACCCGGGCTTTTGCAGATCACCTTCGACGCCGAGGGCAACAAATCCTCCGAGCGCATCGCGCGCCAACCCGTCCCCGGATACAATGTCGTCACCACGCTCGACCTCGCCGTGCAGCAGGCCGCCGAGGACGCGCTCGACAAGGGTTGCAAGCGCGGCGCCATCGCCTCGATCGACCCGAACAACGGCGAAATCGTGGCACTCGCGTCGAAGCCTTCGTTCAACCCGAACGATTTCGTCCCCGCAGTGAGGCCCTCCGTTTTCCAGGCATATTCCAAGGACCCCTCGAACCCGCTTTTGCCGCGTTCGTTCCGGTCTGCCTATCCGCCGGGTTCGACCTTCAAGACATTTGTCGGTTTCGCCGGGCTCGAGAGCGGGAAGATCACGGCTGCCGAGGAGTTCAGTTGCCCGACTTCCTTCGCGGTGGGCAACCATGTTTTCCGCAACTGGAAAAAGGTCGATGCCGGACGGTTGAATTTCAAAGAGGCGCTGACGCAATCCTGCAACACTTGGTTCTACCAGGCGGGTTTGAAAATCGGCGCCGAGCCGATCATCGACTTCTCCAAGCGTCTCGGGCTCGGGCGCCGCACCGGAATCCCGTTGCGCGCGGAGGCGGCGGGGAACATTCCCGACGACGACTACATGATGCGCGTCCACAAGCGGACGATCAAAGGCGGCGACATCGCGAACATGGCGATCGGGCAGGGCGATATTCTCATCAGCCCGCTGCAAATGGCGCAGGCGATGGCGGTGCTCGCAAACGGCGGGAAGGTGCACCAGCCGCGGCTTGTGCTCCAGGTCCAGAATATCGGCAACGAAGTCATCGCCGCCTATCCCGACCGGGTGCGCGACGAGATCCCCGTTTCGCCTGCGGTGCGCGATGAATTGCGGCGCTCCTTGGTTGCCGTGACAAGCGACGGGCAGGGCACTGCGCACCGCGCCAAGGTCAAGGGCATCGATGTCGCGGGCAAAACCGGAACGGCACAGTGGGGTCCCGAGGACCGCCAGCGCATCGCCGCATGGTTCGCGGGCTTCCTTCCCGCCGATGCCCCCAAGTATGCGTTCGCCGCAGTTTATGAGGGCGAGCCGAATGTGAAATCGATCGGTGGCGGATCGCACGCCGCGCCGATGATCGGGCAAATGTTCAAGCAGGTTTACAATCCCGACAAAAAGGAAGGCGGTGCTGCACCGGTTGCCGCCGCCGCGGCGAAGCCCGCATCGGAAGCCGCGCCTTCCCCGGAACCGACCCCCGAACCCTTTGTGGATGCGGTTCCCGAGGCGCAGGGCGACACTCTGGATGGAATTCCCGTGGCGCCTGCTGTGCCGGTGGAACCCGCGTTCGACGAGTCGAACTGATTTTTTGAAAAATGCCCAAGCGACCCCTTGACACTACTGCGGCGATTTGGTGCATTCGCCCCCGTCAGTCGTAACACGATTCAATCCAACCCAAGCAACAACCCAACAAATGAACAAAGTCGAACTCACCGCAG
>JAGWWS010000078.1 GCA_018970255.1 Verrucomicrobiota bacterium
GGAGGGGCAAGTGAGCCTCGCCGCAACGATGCAGCGCGTGGAGCGCGGGCGGTTTCAGCATGAGATCCGCACGGCGCCCAGGGCCCGAATGGAGCCGAACGTGCGCCGGTGGATGGTCGAGGGGTTTTGTCCCATGACCGGCCCATGGCGCGAGGTGGTCTACGCCGAGACGCCCGGCGGCGCGATCGTCAAATACTGCGCCGAGCACGACATGGCGCCCGACAACTGCCTGGCCCGCCCGGACTGAGCGCTTCGCCCCCCCCGTTTTTCTTTTTTGTATGTCAAATCAGGACGCAAACAAACAAGTGCCTACGTGCTTCTCGGTGGCCGAGCTGTGCCGCCGGACTGGCCTTGGGCGAACCACGGTGAGCCAAGCGCTTAGCCGAGGCGATCTCGAGCACTATCGCATCGGTGCGCGAGTGGTCATTCCAGAGCCAGCAGTGGTTGCTTGGTTGGAATCGCACCGTATCAGCAAGCGTCCCCGTCTCCGCGCAGTAGCATGACCGAGTCTGGTTCCTCCCTTATTCAAGCGGCTGCGGAAGCGGAGCGCGCCGCCCCGCCTTTTTCTTTTTTTTCGGAGATAGAGGAAGCGGAGAAAAGGCTGGCGCAATCCGGTGAGTTCACCGGCGAGCGGTTGTTTCGGGAGCGGCCCGGTGTTTATGCGGCTGTGGTCCGAATGGTCGCAGAGGGTCAGAGCATTTCCTCCACAGCCCGAGCGCTTGGGATCTCGAGGAATACGGTCTGCGCGGTGCGAGATCGGGAAGGGTTTTCTGTAGAGCAGGAGAAAAAGCAACTTCTGCGTGATCTTCGCCGGGCGTCGCAGCTCGGAGTCGAGAAGGTCTTGGAGCTGCTGCCGGATACGAAGTCGGCCAAGGATGCCGCGATCGTCACGGCGGTCATGGTGGACAAGCAGCAGCTGCTGTCCGGTGAGGCCACGAGCCGAGTGGAGCGCGTCGAAGTGAAGCCTGACCAGGTGAAGGCGTTCCTCGATGCGTTGCCAGTAGTCGAGGTCGAGGAGCTCGAGGTTATTTCAACCGGTATTGCGCCGGAAACGCCCGGACAAAGGGCGGCCGCCGAGGCACCGGCGCTGCCTGCGCCTGATGCGACCTCTGATATAGGATCAGAGGATGTGGCCCATTTTGACAGAGACGGAGCTTCGATTGGGACCACTCCGAGGGCCACCCCGATCGAAAACACCCCCCCACCCAGGGGGGGAGGGGGTGCCGCTTTCGATGACTGTGTCCCGGGGGTGATTGATAGCGAAAAACAGAATTTTGGGCAAAGGGCCATTTGTTCCGTCAGTGGAAGCGATGATGCGCACCGGGGATCTGTAGGGGAACCCGGAAATCAAGCGCCCGCGGCGGAACGCGGCGGCGCGGATGGGGGTCCGCCCGCCGCATCGGATTTATGCAAGCGCACGACGAAAAAGAAACAGGGCGGGGGACCGAAACAGTCATCCGCGAAACCAGCCTCGACGAAGGCTCCGACTATCAAAAAAAAGAAGGGGGGCTCCGCGTCTTGACCTCGGCCGGCGTCAAAAAAATGGCGGAGGCCCTGCGTCTACGCCGTCAGGCCACGCAGCAGGCGATTGTGGTGGAAGAACCGCCCGACGTCCCGCCGCCGCCGGAAGACGCGCCTGAGTGGCGTCCTGGCCCCGCGCCGGAGGTTGCCGTCGAGGAGCTCGATCCGGAAGTCCAAGTCTTCGCCACGGCGAGCCGCCATTACTTCAACCCCAAGCTGCTCGGCTGCTTTGTCGAGGGCAAGGCCGGGCTCTGCAACGTCCGCGTGCGCAACTCCTCCTTCTACCGCGCCGGCGAGCGCTTCGCCGTGAAGCTCAACGACACCGGCGAATGGGAGGCCACCGTCCACCGCATCGCCCCGAAGTTCCGATGAAAGACCTCGAAGACATCCAATGGTGCTGCATGTGTCCGCGCCGCGCCGGTTTTCTGACCGACATCGGCTA
>JAGWWS010000022.1 GCA_018970255.1 Verrucomicrobiota bacterium
CATTGAAATACTCAATTTTAAAAATTTGTGATGTCTGTTGCATCCTGCCCGCGATTTTTCTCACTGCCATCAGCTCCAATGCAAATAACTGAAACCGTCCCAAAATTATTCCGTCCGAAGTAGGCATTGTTAATTCTTCCGTTATAATCTGTGTCCAATTCTAAAGCATACGGGACACCCCAAGGGTCATAGAAAACTCCATCAAAGAACCCTCCTTTAGCCCGAGTAGAGGATTTAGGCTCAAGAAATTTTATTCCTTTAGGATTAAGCGCATGCGGGCTATTGGGATTAGGAACAGTAAGTATTTCCATAATCTGACGATTATCAGAGATCCATGTATCACTGGAAGTTTGAGTATGAGGCATCCGGCCATACTCTGCTTGGTAAGCTTTCACAGCCGCAGCAATTTGAATCACATCGTTCCGAGCTTGAGCCTTGCGAGCCGAATTAATCGCCCCATTCACCGCCGGAAATGCCAAACCCGCCAGAATCGCAATGATCGTAATCACCACCAAAAGCTCGATCAGGGTAAAGGCCGCCGCGCGGCGTTGAAATGCAGGGAGGCTAAAAGTCACGGCAGAAGCAGCTGGGGACTGGGAAGAATTCATACAGAAAAAAACCTAACGAAAATCCCAACCCATGCAAAGAGAGAATCGCAACGCACGGAAATGTGAGACGCCATTCCCCCACCCCCGTGAACTCCACGCCCCCGCGCCCACGTCTGGGGTCAGTCCCGCGTTTTATCGCTTTTTACCCCCTTCGCACCCACCAAGAGCCAACGAGTTGGTTCCGCTATTCCGCGAAAACAATTTTCAGCGGGAGGGGCTTAGTCCCGCGAAAATCGGATGACACAGAGGTCGCCCCTCCAGTGCGGGTATCTCAGCGCACGAAGTGTGCGCCGCCATTCTCCAGTCCCCATGAACTCCGTGCCACCGTGAGAGAATTCAAAGCGATCCATGTCCAGATAAATCCTTATTCCGGAAATTTTCTCCACTTAAAACCCTTCGCGCCTTGGCGCCTTCGCGGGAGCCAAAAACTTCCATAAAAAATCCACCAGCTGATCTCTCGCTGAGATCGCATTCCTCACCATCCGGAAAAACGCCGGAATCTTCCAGGGACGGGAAATCAAGCAGCAACAAATGCCGAAAGTGGATGGCGCCATCGTCACTGGATGCACGAGCACATTTCCCGGCACAGGAAGATTCTCCGCTGAGGTGTCGCTGATCGCACGCACGGAAACAAAAGGGATGTCCTTAAGCTGGCACACCTCGGCAATCGGCCCGGTTTCCAAATCCACACCATCCGCACCGGTCTTCTCCCGCAGTTCGCACTTCTTTTCGGAAGTGTCGGCAATTTCATCCGCTGTGAAAACCACTCCCCTGCGAACCCCGGCAAAAACCTCTCCCTGCGCCCAAACATCACCGACTCGCAGGTCCGGATTCAACCCACCAGCCAGCCCCGCCAAAATCACGCGCTCCGGCTTTGTGGAGGAAAGGTAGAGCAACTCCTCAAACCTCCGCGCCGCGGCCACTCCGCAAACATTCAAAACCTTTTTTTCAAACCCCACGCCGCGCTCTGGAAAGCCGCTCCCCTCGAACGGGAGCGCGAAGACCACCCAAATCACGGAACGCGCGTCAGGTTGATTTCGTAGAAGACAACTTCCTCGGATTTGTCTTGGATCGGATAGCTTGGCAATTGAACCGGCTTCAAGGAGCCGAGTGACTCATCGAATTTTTGGGCCTCGGCGGCAGGAACCTGGACGATCCAGCGGCTGTCATCTGTCTGCATAGCCGTGCCATGGGAGCGCGTGATCAAGCCATGAATCTCCTCCACTGTTTGCTCGAACGCGGCGGATTTTTCGAAAACAAACCTCCTCGCCCCGCCTTCGATTTTTGGCGCCGGCAGCTTTTCGTCCGCGATCGCCTCAAGCGTCTGGCGAAGTCCGTCGGGCTCCGCCTCGAGACCAGCCGCGTCGGCATTGGATGCGGATTCCTTTCGGATGTTTGAAAACCCGATCACAGCCAGCGTGATCGGCAGCAAAAGCGCGACCCCGCAAATCATGAGCATCTTTGCGGCGGCGGCATTCATCCGGAATTTCGGAAGAGCAGGCTCCGCTGAAGATTCTGAAGGGCTGGCATCCATAAGACTACTGCAGCATCTGCTATCCATTTCCCGTCCAACTTCCAGTTCAAAATCGCGCGAACACCGGCATTGACCATCCCTCGCACGACCCCGATATTTCCGCCCCTTCATGGCCATCGAGAATACCCGCAACTTTTGCATCATCGCGCATATCGACCATGGCAAGACCACCCTCTCCGACCGCCTCCTCGAAGCCACCGGCACCATTCAAAAGCGCGAAGCCCAGGAACAACTCCTCGACGCCATGGACCTCGAGCGCGAGCGCGGCATCACCATCAAGGCGCACCCGATCGCCATGGACTACACGGCCAAGGACGGCACCACCTACAAACTCAACCTCTCGGACACCCCCGGCCATGTCGATTTCTCCTACGAGGTCTCCCGCTCCCTCGCGGCCTGCGAAGGCGCACTGCTGATCATCGATGCCGCCCAGGGCGTCGAGGCCCAGACCGTCGCGAATGTCCACCTCGCCGAGAAGCAAGGGCTCAAACTCATCCCGGTCATCAACAAAATCGACCTCCCGAATGCGGATGTTGAAACCGCAAAGCGCCAGCTCGAGGACATCCTCGCCATCCCCTCCGAGGAAGCCATACTTGCAAGCGCCAAGGCGGGCGTCGGCATCCAGGAAATCATCGAAGCCGTCATCGAGCGCATCCCGCCGCCATCGGGGAAACCCGGGGACCGCCTGCGCGCACTCACCTTCGATTCCCACTTCGACACCTACCGCGGCGTCGTGATCTACATCCGCGTCGTCGAGGGCACGATCAAGGCCGGCGACCCCGTGAAACTCATGGCGACCAATGCCAACTACGAGGTCAAGGAGGTCGGCGTCTTCAAGCCGCAACAACCGAAATTCTTCGCCCGGGAAAAACTCGTCGCCGGCGACATCGGCTATGTGATCGCGAACATCAAGACCTCCGCGGAAGTGAAGGTCGGCGACACTCTCACCAGCTCCCGCCAGCCCGCCGATGAGCCCCTGCCCGGGTTCCAAGTCGTGCAGCCGATGGTCTTCAGCGGCATCTACCCGATCAACACCGCCGACTTCGAGCGCCTCAAGGCCGCCATCGCCAAGCTCCAGTTGAACGACGCCGCGTTCCAATACATGGCCGAGTCGAGCGTCGCCCTCGGCTTCGGCTTCCGCTGCGGGTTCCTCGGGCTGCTGCACATGGAGATCATCCTGGAGCGCCTCCGCCGCGAGTTCGACATGGACATCATCGCCACCTACCCATCGGTCATCTACGAGGTCGAGCGCACCAACGGCGAGGTCCTCCGCATCGACAACCCCGACCAGCTCCCCGACCCCAGCGTGATCGAGGAAATCCGCGAGCCGATGGTCCGCTGCTTCGTCATGATCCCGAACGAATACATCTCGCCGATCATGCAGCTCATCATGGAAAAGCGCGGCGAGGTCTCGCACACCGAGTCCATCGACACCAAGCGCGTCATGCTCACCACCGAAATCCCGCTCAACGAAATCCTCGTCGACTTCGTGGACAAAATGAAATCCATCACGCGCGGCTACGGCTCCATGGACTACGAGCAGGCCGGCTACAAACCCGCGAAACTCGTGAAGCTCGAAATGCTCGTCAACAGCGAGCCCGTGGACGCCTTTTCCTGCATCGTCCACCGCGAGAAGGCCGAGTCCCGCGGCCGCGCCCTTGCCGCAAAACTCAAGGAAGTCATCCCGCAGCAACTCTACCAGGTTGCCATCCAGGCGGCCATCGGCGGAAAAATCATCGCCCGCGAAAGCGTGAGCGCGCTCCGGAAAAATGTGACCGCGAAGTGCTACGGCGGCGACATCACCCGCAAGCGCAAGCTCCTCGAGAAACAAAAAGAGGGCAAGAAACGCATGAAGGCCGTCGGCAGCGTGAACATCCCGCAGGAAGCCTTCATCCAGGTGCTCCGCACCAGCTGACCCGTGTTTTTCCTAACCCCGCGATACATCAAGGAAGCGAAGCACTACCTCCACGGGGTAAAAAAATTCCTCGCCTACAAGCGCGACATCCTCACCCCCCAGCAGCTCTCGCAAATCGAATCGCAAGCCGAGCAAATCCGCGCCGCGGTGAAAAAGCGCGACCGGGCCGAAGTCTCCAAACAAATCACCGCCACCGACCAACTCATCGGCAACGCCGTGCCGCCGCTGAAACACCCCGGCCTCAGCGAGAACATCGAGGTCCTCCTCGTTGCCATCGTGATTGCGGCGGGCGTGAAGGCGTTTTTCCTCCAACCCTTCCGCATCCCCACCGGGTCCATGCAGCCGACCCTTTTCGGAATCGTCGGCGTCCCCACCGACACCCCGCCGCCAAACATCGCCGTGCGCGCCTTCGACCTCGTCTTCCGCGGGCGGCACCACTTCGAGCTTCGGGCGAAGGAAGGCGATGTTGTCGTCGCCCTGCAGGAGCGGACCATCCTGAATTTTTTTACCTTCACGGACATCATTTGCCGCCACCAGCGCTACTCGCTCTTCGTGCCGCGCGACCCGCTCATGCGCTATTTCCGCGTCCTTCCCGGGCGCGAATACGCCGCCGGCGAGGTCATCGCCCGCGGCCACATGGACACCGGCGACCAGGTCTTCGTGGACAAAGCCAGCTACAACTTTACCAAGCCGCAGCTCGGCGAAGTCTTCGTTTTCAAAACCACCGGCATCCGCGAAATCGAATCCGGCCTCGACCCCGCCATGGGCTCGCAGCACTACATCAAGCGCCTCGCCGGTATGCCCGGGCAAACGCTCCGCATCGCCCCGCCCGACCTCTACATCGATGGGAAAATCCCCGAACTCGCCGTGCTCCGGCGCGTGATGTCGAAGGAGAACGGCTACGGCGGCTACTCGAACTCCGGCGCGGGCGGACCGCCCTTCCGCTACCTGGGAACGCCCGATGCCGAATTCACCGTCCCGCCCCGCAGCTACTTCGCACTTGGCGACAACAGCTACCATTCCCGCGACAGCCGCGACTGGGGAATCGTCCCCGAACAAAATGTCGCCGGCCGCGGTTTCTGGGTTTACTGGCCCTTCAGCGAACGCTGGGGCCCGATAAGGTAATAAACAGCGTAGCGCAGGCGTCCCGCCTGCAGGCGAAAAACTTCCGATGGCAGGCGAGACGCCTGCCCTACACAATTCTACCCTTTCCTCTCCCTAATGGATTCGAGGATTCCCGCGACAACTTCATCCTTCGGCTTCGCGCCGAGATTGCCTTTGCCGTGGAGCCTCACGCTCACATTGCCGGCTTCCATGTCACGCGGCCCAACAACCAGCATCGTGTGCACCCTTGCCTTTTCGGCTTCGGCAATCTTTGCCTTCACGGGGTCGGTTCCGAAATCCGCCTCGGCGCGCACCATTTCCCCGCGGAGTTTTTTCAAAATCCCCGTGGCGTATTCCACCAGCGCGGGGTCGTCGTTGAGCGTCACGATGCGCACCTGCTCGGGCGCGAGCCAGAGCGGGAAATTGCCCGCGTAGTGCTCGATCAAAAACCCGATGAACCTCTCGTGCGTGCCCAGCGGCGCGCGGTGGATGCAGAGCGGCACTTTTTCCGAGTTGTCCCGGTCGCGGTAGCGCAGGCCGAACTTTGCCGGCACAGCGAAATCGACCTGGTTGGTGGCAATCGTGAATTCCCTCCCGATCGCGCTCCAGACCTGCACATCGATTTTCGGCCCGTAGAACGCGGCCTCGTTCGGGACCTCCACGAAATTGATGCCGCTCCCGACGAGCACCTGGCGCACCATGTCCTCGGTCTTGCGCCAAAGCTCCGGCTCGTCCACGAACTTCTGCCCGAGCTTCGCGGGATCGTGGGTCGAAAAGCGCATCTGGTATTTTTCCAATCCGAAGATCCCGAAATACCGCAGATACATTTCGTTCACGGCGCGGAACTCTTCGGCGAACTGCGCCTCGGTGCAGTAGATGTGCGCGTCGTTCATGTTCAGCGAACGCACGCGCATGAGGCCGAACAACTCGCCGCTTTGCTCGTAGCGGTAGCAGCAGCCGTATTCCGCGAGCCGCAACGGCAGGTCGCGGTAGCTTTTCGGCTCCGCCGCGAAAATCCGGTGGTGGTGTGGGCAATTCATCGCCTTCAGGTAATAGCGCTCGGTCCCCTCCCCTTCCCCGTGCTCCTTCAATTCCATCGGCGGAAACATGCTCTCGGCGTAATACGGCAGGTGCCCCGAGGTTTTATACATCTTCTCCTTGGCGAGGTGCGGCGTGCGCACGCGCACATACCCGGCGGCGAATTCGGTTTCCTTGGCGAGGCGTTCGAGTTCCTCCACCAAAACCGCGCCCTTAGGCAGCCAGAGCGGCATGCCGGGACCGACGAACTCGGAGTCGATCGCGTAGAGGCCCATCTCGGCGCCGATCTTGCGGTGGTCGCGCTTCTTCGCCTCCTCGAGCATGGCGAAGTATTCGTCCATCGCCGTCTTGTTCTTGAACGCCGTGCCGTAGATGCGCTGGAGCTGGGGGTTCCGCTCGTCGCCCTTGTAATACGCACTGGCCACATGCGTGAGCTTGAACGCCCCGATGTTGCCGGTGCGCATCACATGCGGCCCGGCGCAGAGGTCCGTGAACTCCCCGTTCCGGAAAAGCGTGATGGCCTCGCCTTCGGGAATGTTTTGGAGGATGTCGAGTTTGAACTTGGAGGCAACGCCTCGGGCCGAGAGCGCGGCCAACTCGCCCCGTTCCGCCATGGCAAGGGCATCGGGGCGGGAAATTTCAACGCGTTCGAAAACATGGTTCGCCTTCACCTCGCGCTTCATCTCCTCCTCGATCCTCGGGAAGTCCTCGGGGGAAATCCGGTGGCCCAATTCCACATCGTAATAAAACCCGTTCTCCACCGGCGGCCCCGCCGCGAACTGCGCATCGGGCCAGATTTTCAGGATCGCCGTCGCCAGCACATGCGCGGCGGAGTGGCGGATGCGTTCGAGTTCGGTCATGGAGTGTTCCCCTTTCGGCGCAGGTCCAGCGCGGCTTCCTTCAGCATCACGGGAATCCCGCCTTCGACCGGATAAGCCACGAGCCCGTCCCCCCGCACCAGCGCGGCTTCGAGGTCCGGCCGCCCGGAGAGATCACGGACCACACCGAGTTCCATCGGGTTCGCCGGGTGCAGGGGCATCATCGTTGAAGGGCAAACGAGCATATCGCCCAAGTCTGCGGTTCCCATGCGGCTCAATACTTCGGCACGGAGGGGTCCACCCGGTCCGCCCACGCGAGGATGCCGCCCTCGACATTGAACAATTTCGAAAAGCCCGCTTTTTGCAGGTGGCGCACCGCATTCGCGCTCCGGTAGCCGCTCTTGCAATGGATCACGATTTCATCGGCGGAATCGAGTTCGCTCATCCGCGAGGGCAGTTCGCCGAGCGGAATCAATTTCGCACCCGGGATGCGCGCCACATCCCACTCGAACTGCTCGCGCACATCCAGCAGCACGAAGCGGTCCTTCCGGTCGATGCGCGCCTTGAGGTCCTCCACGGAAATTTCGGGCACGGGCGGCTCCGCCTCCTCCTCGGCCTTCGCCTGCGGGATGCCGCAGAATTCCTCGTAGTCGATCAATTCGGTGATCGTCGGGTTCTCCGAGCAAACCGGGCATTTCGGGTCCTTGCGCACCTTGAATTCGCGGAACTTCATCTTCAGCGCATCGAAGTGCACCAACCGCCCGATGAGCGGCTCGCCGATGCCGACGATGAGCTTGATCGCCTCGATCGCCTGCATCACGCCGATGACCCCGGGCAGCACGCCGAGCACGCCGCCTTCCGCACAGCTCGGCACCATGCCGGGCGGCGGCGGTTCGGGATACAGGCAGCGGTAGCAGGGACCGCCCAGATGCGGCGCGAACACCGTGCATTGCCCGTCGAATCGGAAAATCGAGCCGTAGATGTTCGGCTTTTTCAAAAACACGCAGACATCGTTGGAAAGGTAGCGCGTGGGAAAATTGTCCGTCCCGTCGATCACGATGTCGTAGGGTTCCACGATGCCGACGGCGTTGTCGGAGCGGAACATCGCATCGTGGAGTTCCACCTGCACATTCGGGTTCACCTCCTTGATGCGGTCGCGGGCGCTGTTGAGCTTTTTGCGGCCGACATCCTTTGTGCCGTGGAGGATTTGGCGCTGGAGGTTCGAGTAGTCCACCACATCGAAATCGATGAGCCCGAGCGTGCCCACGCCGGCGGCGGCGAGGTAGAGCGCGATCGGCGAGCCCAGCCCGCCCGTGCCGATGCAGAGCACCTTCGCGGCCTTGAGCCGTTTTTGCCCCTCGAGCGTGACCTCGGGCATGATAAGGTGCCGAGAGTAGCGCGCGATTTCGTCGTTGCTGAATTCCACCGCCGCGGTGCGCGACGGATCCAAGATGCTTTTGCTCATAGGCCGGATTTGCGGGAGGCGGAGAATAACCCCCGGCGCCCCCATTGCAAGAGCGCGTCGGGGATTGCGCCGCCCAGCCGTTTTCCCCACACTCCCGCCCGCATGAAAAAAATCGTCGTTGCCTACTCGGGCGGTCTGGACACCTCCGTCATCCTCAATTGGCTCAAGGAAACCTACGGCGCCGAAATCGTCGCTTTCTGTGCGGACATCGGCCAAGCCGAGGAACTCGACGGCCTCGAGGAAAAAGCCCTCAAAACCGGCGCCGCCAAGTGCTACATCGACGACCTCCAGCAGGAATTCGCCCGCGATTTCATTTTCCCGATGATGCAGGCCGGCGCGATTTACGAGGGCCAATACTTCCTCGGCACCAGCATCGCCCGCCCGCTGATCGCTAAGCGCATGGTGGAAATCGCCCGCCAGGAGGGCGCCACCGCCATCGCCCACGGCGCCACCGGCAAGGGCAACGACCAGGTCCGCTTCGAACTCACCGCCGCCGCCCTCGCACCCGAACTCGAAGTCATCGCCCCCTGGCGCGACGCCCGCTTCCGAGAAAAATTCCCCGGCCGCGCCGAAATGATCGCCTACGCCGAGGCCCACGGCGTCCCCGTCGCCGCCAGCGCGAAGAAGCCCTATTCGATGGACCGCAACCTCCTCCACATCTCCTACGAGGCGGGAATCCTGGAAGACCCTTGGTATGACGCGGGCGACCTGAAAAACCGCGACTACTTCACCACGCTCTCCGTGCTCCCCGAGGACGCCCCCGACCTCCCCGAGCATGCCACCCTCGAGTTCGAGCGCGGCATTTGCACCTGCGTGAACGGCGAAAAACTCGACCCGCTCGGCGTCATGCGCACCCTCAACAAACTCGGGGGCAAACACGGCGCCGGCCGCGTGGACATGGTCGAGAACCGGTTCGTCGGGATGAAAAGCCGCGGCGTTTACGAAACCCCCGGCGGCGCCATCCTCCACTTCGCGCACCGCCAGATGGAATCCCTCACCATGGACCGCGAAGTCATGCACCTCCGCGACTCGCTCATCCCGAAATACTCCGCGCTCGTTTACAACGGCTTCTGGTTCGCCCCCGAGCGCGAAGCCATCCAGGCGCTCGTCGCCGAGTCCCAAAAGCATGTCACCGGCACCGTCCGCGTGAAGCTCTACAAAGGCGGCATCCACGCCGCCGGAGTGAAAAGCCCGCTCAGCCTCTACAACCCCCACATCGCCACGATGGAGGCCGACCCCACGCAAGCCTACAACCAGGACGACGCCACCGGCTTCATCCGCCTCAACGGCCTCCGCCTCAAAGTCGCCTCCGGCGTCCACGCCCGGAAGTGACACCTTTCAAGCCTTCGCAATCGTCGAGGTAATGGTCAGCAAAGGAACAATCGCAATATGGTCCTCGCCATTCTCATCATACGAAACAATGAGCGCGGTCTTCTTGCGGGAAAAACTCACAAAATCCCTGTGGGGAATGTCGAAGATTCGGCCCGACGCTGTCTCCACCCGGAAAGGGCGGTTGGACTCAATCAAATCCTCGAGCAATGAGCTGTCCATATCAGGACCGCTAACGCCACCCCGCCGGCCCCGCAACCAAAAATTTACGCCAAAGCACACGGCGAGTTTCTGCCTTCCCTCGAGCCCGAATGGTTCCACAAACGAAGGATTGCCAAAATGAACCCCGAGCCGTTCGCCCTTTGACCGGCTCCCCCAAATGACCGTCATCGTCGGCGGGGGCGCAGCCGGATTCTTCGCCGCCATCAACCTCGCCGAAGCGGCGCCCGGCGAATCCGTCATCCTGCTGGAAAAAACGCGCAACCCCCTCGCGAAAGTCCGCATCTCCGGCGGAGGGCGCTGCAACACCACTCACGCCTGCTTCGACCCCCGCGAACTTTCCACCCGCTACCCGCGCGGCGGCAAAGCCCTCATCGGCCCCCTCACCCGCTTCGGTCCCCGCGAAACCATCGCTTGGTTCGAAGCCCGCGGCGTCCGCCTCAAAACCGAATCCGACGGCCGCATGTTCCCCACCACCGACTCTTCCCAAACCATCATCGATTGCCTGCTCCGCTCCGCCGAAAAAGCCGGCGTCCGCATCCTTGAATTCACCGGCCTCGATTCCGCCAAGCGCCGCGCAGGGGGTGGCTTCACCCTCAAGCTCTCGAACTCCACGACCCTCGAGTGCGACCACCTCGTCTGGGCCGCCGGCGGTTGCAAGGCCGGCCCACACCCCGCCGCCGCACTCGGGCACACGGTTGTCCCACCCGTCCCCTCGCTGTTCACATTCCACATCGAATCCCCGTGGCTGCGCGCGCTCTCCGGCCTCTCCGTCCCCGATGCCGCAGCCTCCATCCCCGGCACCCCACTCAAGGAACGCGGTCCCATCCTCATTACGCACACCGGCCTCAGCGGCCCCTGCATCCTCCGCCTCTCCGCCTGGGGCGCCCGCACGCTCCACGAAAAATCCTACCGGTTCCCGCTGCGCATCGATTGGTTCCCCGGCCAAACCCCTCACCAAATCCAACAATCCCTCCAAGCGCTCCGCGAAACCCACGGCGCCCGCACCCTCCTGCGGACCGCATGGAATCCCCTCCCCGCCCGCCTTTGGGAAAGCCTCCTCGCCCAAGCCGGCATTCCCGCCGATGCCCGCTGGTCCACGCTTTCCCGCGAACAATCCCAATCCCTCGCGCGCACCCTCTCCGGCACGGAATTCGAAGTCTCCGGCAAAAGCATGAACAAAGAGGAATTCGTCACCAGCGGCGGCATCCCTCTTCCCGAAGTCGATTTGAAAACCATGCAAAGCCGCATCGCGCCCGGCCTCTATTTCGCCGGCGAAGCGCTCGACATCGACGGCATCACCGGCGGCTACAATTTCCAAGCCGCCTGGACCACCGCCTGGCACGTAGCTCGATCCATCGCCTCGACCACAAGGTAGGGGCGGGATCTGTTTCTCAACGCGGCGATAAGTGCAGGCGCAAAATCCTCCGCAACTCCTCGATTCCCTCCGGATGCTCGTGCGCGCCGTGACCCGAGGGCACGATTTTTTCCGACTGAGCCCCGTCCATTCTCGAACTCCAATACGGCACCACGCCGTCCGAACTTTCCGGCGCATTCCCCTTGCCCTGATCGCCCACAATCGAGTGGTAGGGCACGCCCGGGCGCATGGGCAGCGCGAGAATCGATTCCAGCAACGGCGAGTTCGCGCGTAGGAAAACCAGGCTGTTCGCCGGCGCTGTGAACAGCCCGCGGAATTCGTTGCGAACCACGGATTGCAAAATGCGCACATCGGCTTGGATGAAATTAATCGGCACGCGCACCAGCCTTGAAAAAAACTCGGCTGCGGGATGCACCGCCATGTTGCTCCCACGGTGCGGCGTTGCAAAAAACACGACACGCGAGACGTCGGGCCTCGGTTGGAATTCCACCACTTCGACGATGCGCTCCTTCAACCTCGGCGAGAGCGAAAGTTTTTCCGGAGGCGTCTGCATGAATTGCCCCCACAGCGCCTCCCCGCCGCTCCGGACCTGAAGACTGGAAACCAACCCGCCCATGCTGTGCCCGACGAGGACCATGCGGTCGAGGTTGCGATTTCGGCGCTGCGGGTCCAGCGCCTGCCGGTAGCGGTCGAGTTCCGATCGCAACTCCGCGGCCGACCCCCACACGGGCAGCCCGGTGGGATAAAGGAAGAACCAGAATTGGTAGCGCTCGCGGATTTTCTCATCCGCCATCAACTCGTTCACGGCAGGCACCCACGTCTCGGGGCGCGAAAGAAGTCCGTGAACAAACACCACGGGAATCTTCCCCGGATCGTATCGGTGGAACTGAAAGAGTCCGGTGTGCCGGAAGTTTTTGTCGCTCCAGATCAGGGCGCCGATGTCGATATTGCGGTTGCGCCCCCGGGAAAGCATGTAGGCGAGCGGGGCCGAAAAATCCGCAGCCAGCTTGACGCGGCGGCCATCGACCAAGGCATCGTCGTCAATCCGCGTTCGGTGGAAAACCAACTCGGGGTTCTTGCCATCGGTGCGGACCAACGCCGTCACCGGCTCGCAAAGCCCCGCGAGCTTTGGAACGCCGGGCTGACCCTCCAAAGCTGCCGACTCCGGCGCGAAGTGGGCCACACAAGGCAAGCCCGCCCCCTCCTGCAAGGTCCTCACGCGGAGTTTTGAAATCACCACATCCTGCGCGGGAAGAATCGTGGTCGCCGTTCTCGGATCGAGTGTGGTGCGGGTGTCGCCGGAAACGCGGAGCGAGCGTCCATCCGGCAATGGAAGTTCGGTAAAATCGCGTGAGGCCATGAGTGCGATCAACCCTCGCATCGCCGCTTGGTGCGTTTGGTGGCCCAGAGTCCCGGGCTCCGCTTCCGCCGCGGACTCCACCGCTCCGAGATATGCCAACGCCAGCGCACTCTCCGCCTTCGGAGATTTTTTCCGATGGTATTCGGCCAGAAGCCGCGCGGACTCGGAGTCCTTATTGGATTCCGCAATCGCCAGGGCTTCTCGGTGAAGCCGGCCATCGCTCTTCTTCTGGAGCTTCACCCCAACCGCGGCGCAGCCGGAGAGAAAGAACGAAACGACAAGGATGCATGCGGCGGCGGTGCTTTTCATGGAAACGGGGAAACTCTCAGAAGTTGCCCGTCGCGCCGAGTGCGAAACTCCGCGGACGCCGCCGCCAGAGCGTCTCCGAGGGCTTTTCCCCGAAGAGGCTGCGGTAGGTAACTGAAAACCGCCCGAGTTCGGTGAATCCGAGCCCGAGGGCGATTTCGGTGACGCTGCCCACGCGCGGGTCGGCATTCAGCAGCACTTGGCGGGCGCGGTTGAGTCGCTGCCGCTGGAAAAAGGGGAGCGGAGCAAGGCCTGTGGTTGCCTTGAAAGCGTTTTCAAGAGAGGCATGGCTGATGCGCAATTCGGCGCAAAGCCGCGAAATGCACGGGCGCCCCGCCGAGGGGTCCACCAATGCCGTCGCCCGACGGAACAACGCGGCGGAGGATGCCTTGCCACGTGGGCGGCGCTCGACATCGAGTATTGAAAAAATCGAATCAAAGACCAGGTCTTCGAAATCCTCCGCCGTTTGGCGGAACCCGATTCCTCCCACGGGGCCAAGCAAACCGGAAAACATTTGCGCCGTTCGTTGCGCCTCCTCGGGCCGCGCAGGCAGCGGCATTTCCTTGCGGCCGGGAGCCACGTTTTCCAGCACCTTGCGCTCTAATCTCGTATCGTCGGCACGCCGGAGGAATTCGCTCTGGTCCATCAAAACGACGAGCTGCGAAAATCCGCCTCCGGCGTGGAAAGTGATCTCCTCGCCGGAAATGGCACTGATGAGCCGGTTCTTTCCCATCGATTCGCCCAGGAAACGCGCACCCGGTCCCTCCAACGGGAAGGCGACACCGAACAGCCCATCGCGCAAGCTGCCG
This sequence comes from Verrucomicrobiota bacterium, assembly GCA_018970255.1. Classification (GTDB taxonomy): domain Bacteria; phylum Verrucomicrobiota; class Verrucomicrobiia; order Chthoniobacterales; family Terrimicrobiaceae; genus UBA967. The sequence continues at coordinate 13,884 of JAGWWS010000022.1, forward strand.
CGGATGTGGGTGCCGAGCGGATACTCCTCGCGATAAACGGTGGCTTTCGGGGTCTTGATGAAATCCAACCGCGAGCGATACGCGCCGGGCTCCAATTGCGAAGCCTCGATGTCGAAAAGACTGCGCACCGCGAGCGAAACATCCTCGATGGACTCCCGGACCATGCGGCCGGACATCACACACGGCTCAGGATGCGGCGTTGGCGGGGATGCTGTCGATGTGCTCACCAGTCGAAATTCCTAAATCCCTACTGCGGCAATGAAGGGCTTCCATCAATAAGAATTCCAACCCGGCTGTGGTTTTTTCTGAAATCTGCATACCCGCGTTTTGCGCAGGCGATTAGGCGTTGCCGCTCATGAGAAATATACTATTCCCCCTGTCCTTCCTCGCCGCCGCAAGTTTGCTTCCGCTTTGCCCTACGCCGGCGCTCGCCACGGACAAAAAGCCAAGCATCCTTGTGATCTGGGGAGACGACATCGGGCAATTCAACATTAGCGCGATCAACCGTGGCATGATGGGCTACCGCACTCCGAACATCGACCGCATCGCCAGCGAGGGCGCGTATTTCACCGATTGGTATGGCCAGCAATCCTGCACCGCGGGCCGCGCGGCCTTCATCACCGGCCAGTCGCCCATCCGCACAGGTCTCACGAAAGTCGGACTCCCCGGCACGCCGGAGGGCATGAAAAAAGAGGATCCGACCATTGCGACGCTGCTCAAGGCGCAAGGGTATGTCACCGGCCAGTTCGGCAAAAACCACCTCGGTGACCGCGACGACATGCTCCCGACCGCCCACGGCTTCGACGAGTTTTTTGGCAACCTTTACCACCTCAACGCCGAGGAGGAGCCTGAGAATCCCGACTACCCGAAGAACCCCGAGTTCAAAAAGAAATTCGGCCCTCGCGGCGTGATCCACAGCTTCGCCGACGGCCGCATCCAGGACACCGGCCCGCTCACGAAAAAGCGCATGGAAACGATCGACGAAGAAGTCAACACCAAGGCGCTCGACTTCATGGAGCGCGCCGCGAAGGAGGACAAACCCTTCTTCCTTTGGTGGAACTCCACCCGCATGCACATTTTCACCCACCTCAAGGAGGAGTCCGATGGAAAGACCGGCCTCGGGATTTATGCCGATGGCATGGTGGAGCACGACGCCCATGTCGGTCTGGTGCTCGCGAAACTCAAGGAACTCGGACTCGAGGAGAACACCATCGTGATGTATTCCACCGACAACGGCGCCGAGGCCTTCACATGGCCCGACGGTGGCACCACGATGTTCCGTGGTGAGAAAAACACCCAATGGGAAGGCGGCTACCGCGTGCCAACCTTCATCCGCTGGCCCGGCGTGATCCAGCCCGGCACCGTCTTCAACGACATCGGCTCGCACGAGGACATGCTGCCCACGCTCGTCGCCGCCGCAGGAAATCCCGACGCGAAGGAGCAACTCCTCAAAGGCACGAAACTCGGCGACCGCTCCTACAAGGTCCACATCGACGGCTACAATCTCCTACCCGCCCTCAAAGGCGAAGCCGCGTGGCCCCGCCGCGAATTCATCTACTGGACTGATGACGGCAGTGTCGCCGCGCTCCGCTACGAGAACTGGAAAATCACCTTCCTCAAACAAAACGCCCACGGTATGCATGTCTGGCAGCAACCCTTCGAGGCGCTCCGCGCGCCGATGGTCTCGAACCTCCGCATGGATCCTTTCGAGTTGGCCCAGGACATCGGAATGGGTTACGACCGCTGGTATCTCGAACACATGTTCGTCATCGCCCCTGCCGCCGCCTATGTCGGCAACTGGCTACAGAGCTTCAAGGAATTCCCACCCCGTCAGAAGCCCGGCAGCTTCAATCTCGACCGCGTGATGGAGTCGGTCACCAGCGTCCAGCAGTAAAAAATCAACCCCGTAAAAACCATGATGCCCTCGATCGCCCAAGCCGCCTCCGCCACGGAGGCCGTCACTGCCGCAAAAGACCTCCTGACCTTCGCCTCGAACTGGGTGGCGGAAAATGGAATCAAGTTCGCCGCCTCCCTGTTCGGAGCCATCGTCATTTATGTCGTCGGCACCTGGGTGGCCGGCCTAATCCGTTCCGCACTTGTCAAAACGATGAGTCGCCGCGGCACGGATCAAACTGCCACCACCTACATCGCGAATATCCTCCATGGGCTCATCCTGGTGATGGTCATCGTAACCGCACTCGGCCAAATCGGGATTCCAACGGCGCAATTCGCCGCGCTGATTGCTGCCGCAGGCCTCGCCATCGGCCTCGCACTGCAAGGCAACCTCTCGAACTTCGCGTCGGGTTTCCTGTTGGTGTTCTTCCGCCCGTTCAAACGCGGTGACTACATCGCCGCGGGCGGAACGGAAGGCACCGTGGAGGATGTGGGCATTTTCACTTCCACACTCGCCTCGTTGGACAACAAAAAAATTGTGGTTCCGAACTCCGCGATCACCGGGGCGAACATCACGAATTTCAGCGCCCACCCCACGCGGGCCGTCATCGTCCCTTGCACGGTCGGCGGAACGAATCCCACGGAGAAAGTCCGCGCCACCCTCCTCGGCGCCACGGCGGGCAATCCCCACGTCCTCGCAGAACCCTCACCCGTCGCCGTCCTCGCGGCGCTCGGCGAGAACAAATACACCATGGAACTCCGCGTCTGGTGCAAACCCGAAAACTTCTGGTCCGCGCAATTCACCCTCAACGAGGCGGCGAAAAAAGCCCTCGATGAGGCCGGTGTCACCGGTCCCCTTCCGGCCATGCGCTTGATTCAGGGCTGAGGGGCGGCGCGCCGCGGCCATGCTGAGGATTGCCCTTCTCCTGCTCCTGCCGGCTGCGGTCTTCGCAGGCACGCCGAAATCGGAAGTCGATGCCCTTACTCCCGCTGGAGGCACGGGCGCCGGTTGGCGTTTCCGTGCCGCACCATATCTTTGGCTAACCTCCGTCAGCGGCAGCGTGGGAGCGGGACCCCTGAGCGCGGACGCCAATCTCCGCGCCTCGGATGCCCTTTCGCAACTCACCTTCGGGTTCATGCTCCTCACCGAAGTCGGCTACGAACGCTGGTCGCTCGAAAACGATGCGATCTTCGCGCGGTTCCGGAGCGGCAAGGACACTCCCGGGCCGCTTTTTGGCGAATTGAATTCGACCCTCAACCAATTCCAATGGACCAGCCTCCTGGGATACCGCGCCCTCGAAACCGATCGCTTCACTTTCGACCTGCAAGCGGGATTCCGGATGATCTCCCTCGGCATCGACCTGGAACTCACACCCGGTTTGCTCCAAGGCCGCTCCCGTTATTTCTCGCGCACATGGATGGATCCCGTGATCGGATTCCGTAGCCGCACACAGGTGCTCGACTGGCTTTTTATAGTGCTGCGGGGGGACATCGGCGGATTTGGCGCAAACTCCGAACTCACCTGGCAGGCATTCGCGGGGGCCGGCGCGCAAATCAGCAGCTGGGCGGCATTCGTCCTCGGCTACCGGGCGATCGGCTACGATTATGACCAGGCCGGCTTCACCTACGACCTCACCACCTACGGCCCTGTGGCTGGCTTTGAATTGAGTTTTTAAGGAAGTAGAAGCGCCCTGCGCTTTTCCACAACCCGACCAAAAAATGAAACACTGGCTGAGCAAAATCCTGTTTTTCCTCTTCATCGCACTGCACACCGCGCAAGCCGACCCTCTTCCATCCTGGAATGCCGGCGCCGCGAAGGAAGCCATCGTGGAATTTGTGGAAAAGACCACCCGGCAAGGCTCGCCGGACTTTGTCCCCGAGCCAGAGCGAATCGCTGTTTTCGACAATGACGGCACGCTGTGGCCGGAAAACCCGATGCCGTTCCAGCTGGCGTTCACGATTGACGAACTCAAGCGCCGCTTGCCAGACGAAACAAATTGGAACGACGACCCGACGGTCACGGCCGCACTTTCAGGCGACCTGCCCACGCTCATGGCCGACAATTACAAAGGGCTCTTCCACATTATCGAACTCGTCGCCTCCGGCCTAACGACCGAGGACTTCGCCGAACGCGTGCGCGCCTGGTTTTCCACCGCACGGCACCCGCGCTTCGAGCGGCCCTACGACCAACTGGCCTACCAGCCCATGCTCGAAGTTCTCACCCATCTGCGTGCGAACGGATTCAAAACCTTCATCGTCTCCGGCGGCGGCAGCGAGTTCATGCGCACCTTCACGGAAAAAACCTACGGCATCCCGCCCGAGCAGGTGGTGGGATCGACGACCAGGGTCGTTTACGAACTGCGCGACGAAGGTCCGGTGCTTGTCAAAACGATGGACGGCCTTTTCATCGATGACCGCAGCGGAAAGCCCGCAGGCATCCAACAGTTCATCGGCCGCCGGCCCATCGCGGCCTTTGGCAACAGCGATGGCGACCTCCAAATGCTGGAATACACCACCATCTCCAACCCCCGCCCGTCGCTGGGAATGATCGTTCACCACACCGACTCCGGGCGCGAATATGCCTACGACTCCAACCCGAAAAGCACAGGCAAACTCGTTCAAACTCTCGCCGATGCCTCCAAGCGCGGATGGATCGTCATCGATATGAAAAACGATTGGGCCACGATCTTTGGCCCATAGCTTCCCGCCAATCGATCCCGTGCCCCAAGACACAACCATTACCGAAACATTCCCGCGCCGGGTCCCAAGAAGTTTTGGGCATTCAAAAATGCGCCATCGTCTGGGGATGGCGCTGCTCCTGCTTGCCTCATCCAGCGCCCTTTCCGCCCAACCACCGCAAGGCATGGCCTTCATTACGGGCGGCGAATTCACAATGGGCAGCGACGCCGCATACGCCTACCCGAACGAAAAACCCGCCCACCGGGTGCGCCTGCGGCCATTTTTCCTCGATACCCACCCGGTCACGAACGCCGCCTTTGCCAAATTCGTGGAGGCGACTGGCTACAAAACGGTCGCAGAGCACCCGGTGGATTGGGAGCAATTGAAGAAACAGCTCCCGCCGGAAACTGCCAAGCCGCCCGATGAAATGATGCAACCCGGTTCGCTTGTTTTCCGAAAAACGCCGGGGCCTGTCGAACTTCGCGACTTGTCGCAGTGGTGGGTTTGGACTCCCGGTGCGTCTTGGCACCAGCCCGAGGGGCCCGGGAGTTCGATCGAAGGCCGGGAAACCCACCCGGTCGTCCATGTGGCTTGGGACGACGCGCAAGCCTACGCAAAGTGGGCAGGCAAACGCCTACCGACCGAGGCCGAGTGGGAATTCGCGGCACGCGGCGGCCTCGAGGGGAAACGCTACGCCTGGGGGGACGGGGAAAAACCAGATGGCATTTTTCAAGTCAACCGGTGGACCGGAAAGTTTCCACACGAGAACGATTCCGCAGATGGATTCACCGGAACCTCTCCCGTGGGATCTTTTCCGGCTAACGGCTACGGGCTTTTCGATATGGGCGGAAATGTTTGGAACTGGTGTGCCGACCTGTATCGCGCCGACACCTTCGCTCTCCGCTCAGGGGAAAATGGTGTGTGCTGCGACCCGAAAGGACCCACCACCGCCATCGGCGAAAAGCCAATCCCCGGCGATCCCTCACCGCCAATGGTCGCAGGGCAGCAGAGGCGGGTCATGAAAGGCGGCTCGTTCCTGTGCCACCCTGATTATTGCGAAAGCTACCGCCCATCCGCGCGTCGTGGCACACCTCCGGACACCGGTTCCAGCCACGCCGGCTTTCGCTGTGCATTGGATGCGAGCGATGAGTGAACTCACCCTAAACGGAAGTCCTCCGGCGCCCTAACCCAACATCCAACCGCGCCATCTCCTGCCGCGCCACTGCGATAGCACAACCCACCGCGAGCCCTATGAAAATCGCAGCCGCGCGCTCGAACGTCAGGGTTAAATGCAAATCCGGTCGTGGAAAAATAGTCGAGCCCACCACAAACATCGCCGCCCCCTGCCGGAATCCTGCAGCCCAGCTTGGCCGACGCTCCGCAGCCCACTCGAAACACCCCGCCAGAACCCCAAGCCCGAGCAAGTAAAGCCCGACATCGTTTCCCGAGCCCGTAAACACGATCAAAAAGGCAAGCGAAACACCGATTCCCAGAACGCCGCCCGCGAACCGCTCCCCGATGCCGCCCGTATTTCCAAGCAACGCCAGCGCGGTCGCCACCGAAGCCACGGTCGTGACTGTCGGTTGCTCCGGCAAAAAAACACACGCGAGCACCAATGCCGAAACCCCGGTCGCCCCGACTTGGATGGCATCCGCAGCCCCGCCATGGTGTTTCGCGCCGCCGTCTGACCATCCGAGGAAAAACCGGCCGACCGGAAAAACCACTGTGGTTGCAACGACCAACGAAACCAAGTGCGCCAGCCCGAAACCCAAATCCCGCTGCGGGAAAATAAACGCTTCGGCAAACATCGAAGCCGAACCCATCACGAACAGGGTCCCACAGGCCGCGCCGTGCTTGCGGAAAAACCAAACCGTCCCGAAACCCGCATGGGCGAAGAACAACGGCAGCGAAATCCACTGTTCATTCGGCGCCAACACAAGCACCGCCATCGCCCCGAGCGAACCCGCCGCCGCGGCCACCAGCCTCCACCCGAATTCCGCCGGCCGAGTGGGCGCGAACCCCGCCGTCAATTGCTCCGCAAGCACACAAAGGAACGGCTGCGGGACATGGAACGCGCCGATGGCAAGCCCCGCGAGCGCCACCGCCACGCCTTGGCGCAGGCCGCCTCGCGCCGCAGGGCTCATTTTGCAACCGGCGGAACGAAGCCCTCGCCTTCGGGCCGCTGCAACTCCCCGAGCCTCGCCAATCCATCCTCGTTGCGCGTATCGACCACCACCGCCGCCCGCCCGCCCATCCGGAAGTCGCCTTTGCCCTCCAGCACGATCCTCACCGGAAAACGCTGGGCCAGTTGCACGAAATCAAAAGTCGGCCGCACCCGCGCGAAAATCCCCTCGCCCCCGGGAGTCCCCTCGGGCGCCGTGGAGGAGGGATAAACCGCCTTCGGAATCCCCTGCACGATCCCATCCACCGCCCGGTTTTCCTGTGACATCACAAAGACGCGCGCCGCCTGCCCGGGCTTGATCCTGCGCAAATCGGTCTCGCGGAAATTCGCCAGCACGAACCACACCGAGGAATCCAAAATCGAAAACACCTGTTCTCCCGCCGCCGCATAGCTCCCGGGCGAAGTTTGCAAATTCACCACCTCCCCGTCGCACGGCGCATACACTTTGCAATACGACACCCTCAGCTCCGCATCCCGCAGCGCCGCCTCCGCAGCCTCGATGCGCGTGTTGCGCCCCCCGAACTCACCGAGCCGGTTCCTTGCAGCCGCCAAAGCCGCCTCCGCCTCCCGCACACCCGCCTGCGCCGCCTCCGAATCGACCTGCGCCCGCTGAACCCGGTCGGCCGAAGCGAAATTCCCGCTCAGCAGGGGCTTCAACCTCCCATAGTGCGCCGTGGAATAATCCGCCCGCGCCTTCCGGTCCGCCAGCGCCGCCTCGGCCTCGCCGATGGCGTCGCGCAGCGCCTGCACCTCGAGCTTCACCAATTCCAACTGCGCCCGCGCCCGCTCCGCCTCGGCTTCGTAGGGCCGCGCATCCAACTCGAACAACAAATCCCCCCGCGACACGCGCTGGTTGTCCACCACATGGATTTTCACGATTGAGCCCCCGACCTGTGGCGCCACGCCGGCCACATTCGCCCGCACCTCCGCATCCTCCGTCCTCGGAAAAACCTTCAGGTTCCCCGCCACGCCCCATGCACACAGCGCCGCCGCCGCGACCACCAAACCCCGCACCACCTTGGACCCCAAACCCGACTTTCCGGATTCCCCATTCATCGCGCCGAGAAAAATGCCAACCAAATCCCGCAGGTCAGCCCGATGAAAACCGCGGGAACCATCAGCGCCGACGGCCGCAACAAAACCGCCCAACCAAGCCTCCCGCAAACCAGCGCCGCCACCCAAGTCCCAACCGCACCCGCAATCATGCAAGCCAGCCAGGCCGGGAAATACGCACCCGCCACATTCACCAGCGGATCGCCCGCGGACTTGAACACAGCGAGCAACACAGGCATTGCTGAAAGGGTGAAGGGCACGCTTCCGTTTATCCCCCGCCTCCATCGGCTGACAACGCGAATCCTCGCCCTCGGGGCCGCACTCGCCCTCCACACCGCAGGGGCGTTGGAAAAATCACCACCCCCGGCCACACACACAAACCCGCGCTTCGACCCCCAAAAATCCTACGACCTCGGCTCTCTCCTGGAACTCGGCCTCGCCCTCAATCCCTCCACCCGCGCCGCCTACGCCCGCGCGGAAGCCGCCCAAGCCACCATCGGCCAGGAGCGCTCGCCCTACTACCCGCAAATCACCGCCGGTTTCCGCACCGGCTGGGACCAATGGTATACCCCAGCCACCGCAGCCCCCGACTACTTCACCCGACGCCAAAACACAGCCGTCCTCGCGCTCGAATACCTCCTCCTCGATTTCGGCCGCCGCGCCAGCGATGTCGCCCGCGCCATCGCGCTCTTCGACGCCGCAGGCCTCCTTTTCGAGCGGAAAGTCCAGGAAGTCGTCTTCGAAATCCAAAGCCGCTACTTCGCCCACGAATCCGCCCTCTGGAAGGAACAGGCGGCCGCAGCCATGGTCGAATTCGCCCGCACCGCGATGGAAACCATCGACCTCGAATCGCGCAATGGCCTCGCCGCAGCCCCCGATGTCCTCCGCGCCCGCAAGGAACTCCTCGACTCCCAATACGAACTCGAAAACGCCCGGGCCCTCGCCCGAAACACCCTTGGCGAACTCCTCGTCGCCACCGGCCTCCCGGCCGACACGCCACTGCGCGTCGCAAAAAACGAACTCCCCGCAAACACCGATTCCCTCCGCTCCAGCGCAGCCACGCTCATCCAAGCCGCGTTCGCATCGCGCCCGGACCTCGCCGCACGCGCCGCCGATGTCCGCGCCGCCGAAGCCTCCATCGACCGGGCCGCCGCCGACTTCCTCCCGAAAGTCACCCTTGAAGGCAACTACGCCTACTCCGCATTCCAATACGATTCCCGAACCGGTCCCCAACAGCGCGACAATGTCGGCGGCGTGAATGGATTCGCAGGTTTCCTGAATGTCGAGTGGGACATCTTCGACGGATTCGAACGCGTGGAAAACCTCCGCAAGCGCCGCGCCGAGGAACTCGCCGCCCGCGAAGAACTGCAGTCCCTCCGCCTCGCCGCATCCCGCGATGTCTGGACCGCCTACCACGACAGCCTCAGCGCCTCCCGCCGCGTGGAATTCGCCGAAGGCTATGTCGCCTCTGCGAACGAAAACTTCGAAGCCGTCCGCACCGCCTACACTTCCGGCCTCGCGCCCGTCACCGAGCTATCCGACTCCGCCGCCCAACTCGCCCTCGCCCGCTCCGCCCGCGCCGATGCCGTGGCCGACTACTCCACCACCCTCGCCGCCCTGGCCCTCGCTATCGGCTCCGTTCGGTGAACTTGAAAAGGCTTTTCGTTTTTCTATCTTCCGGAGTCATGAAAAGAACACCGATCGCCCTCCTCGCACTCGGCGTCCTTCTCACCGGTTGCGCCGGAACGCTCGCCTCACGCTCCCAAAAACTCGAACTCGGCATGCCAAAAGAGCGGACCATCAAAATCCTCGGCTCGAACTTCACCACCGTCGCCGCCCGTGAGGAATTGGACGGACGCAAAATCGAAGTCCTCCGTTTCGAGGATGCGAAGAAAAGCGAGGTCCTCGCCTACTTCCGCGACAACCGTCTCGTCCAATGGGGCGACGCCAGCGCCCTCGCAAGCATGCCGCAATAAAGTCGGCCGATAGTCCTTCCCCACTTTCCCGCCGCCGCGACTTTGCGGGCGCACCCCATTTCGCATTCCCCATTTCGCATTTCGCATTCATGCTCCCCCCATGAAACCGACCACCCTCGGTCCCGTCACCGCGGGCATTCCGAAAAAACTCCGCCCCGTGCGCGAGTCCGCCCTTTCGAAAGCCGCCGTCCGCCGCAAACCCGCCCCCTCCGCTGAGTTCTCCTTCCAGCTCAAACCCGCCGACATCGCCCGCCACCTCGACCGCTTCGTCATCGGCCAGACCGAGGCCAAGAAAGTCCTCTCCGTCGCCCTCTGCGACCACTTCCAGCATGTGCGCCTCTCGCTCGAAGGCCACGACGCACCCTTCTACCAAAAGCAAAACGTCCTCCTCCTCGGCCCCACCGGTGTTGGCAAAACCCACCTCATCCGCTCCGCCGCCGACCTCATCGGCGTTCCATTCGTGAAAGCCGATGCCACGAAATTCAGCGAGACCGGCTATGTCGGCGGCGATGTGGACGATCTCGTCCGCGACCTGATCCGCCGTGCCGGCGGCGATGCAAAGCGCGCCTCGCATGGAATCATCTACCTCGATGAAATCGACAAACTCGCGTCCTCCACTCCCGGCGGACGCGATGTCTCCGGCCGCGGCGTCCAAACCAATCTCCTCAAACTCATGGAAGACGGCGATGTCCCCGTCCTCTCCCCGAATGACGTCACCGGCCAGATTCAATCCGCCATGTCTGCCGCCCGTGGAAACACCCCGGGAATGCCGGACAGCATTTCCACCCGCCACATCCTTTTCATCGCCAGCGGAGCCTTTGTGGGACTCGATAAAATCGTCCGCGAGCGCCTCGCCTCTCCATCCATCTCTTCGGAAAAATCCCTCGCCCGCGCGAACACGGCAGACTTCATCAAATTCGGCCTCGAGCCTGAGTTCATCGGCCGCCTGCCGGTCCGGGTCGCCTGCCACGCTCTCGACGAAAACGATTTGTTCGATGTCCTCTCGAAAAGCGAGAGCAGCCTGGTCCGCCAATACCAGCGCGCCTTTGCGGCCTACGGCATCTCACTTCGCTTCCAACCCGCCGCCCTGCGAAAACTCGCCACCCTCGCTCGCGAGGAACAAACCGGCGCCCGCGGCCTCATGACCGTCCTCGAACGCAGCTTCCGCGACCTCAAGTTCCGCCTCCCCTCGACAAAAATCCGAACCCTCACTGCCACCGCCGACCTCATCGAAAACCCCGCCGCCACCCTCAAAAAACTCCTCACCAAAAAGTGACCCACTCCTCCAAACTTAAAACTTAAGACTGAATTCTTAAAACTTCCTGATGCCGCGCTCCAAATTCCTCTTCGCCGCTCCCGATACTTGTGCCGACCTCCTCCACGCCGCCCGCTTCCGCGCGCCCGACGCCTTCGCCTACCTCGAACACGCCGGAAAAAAACACATCCTTCTCAACGACCTCGAGATCGACCGCGCCCGCGCCGAAGCACCCGTGGACTTCGTTGATTCCTACTCGGAGGCCGAAAAATCCATCCAGAAATCCGACGACAAGCGCCCCACCCACGCCAAGGTCATTGCCGCCTGGCTCACCTCAAAAGGGGCCACTTCCCTCCGCGTGCCGGAGGATTTCCCCCTCGGCCTCGCGCGTTCGCTCAAGAAAGCCGGCATCGACCTCAAGCCCGCCGACGGCCCGTTCTATCCCGAACGCGAGACCAAGACCCGGCCCGAAGTCCACGCCCTCGAAAATGCCATCCGCATTGCCGAAACCGGCATGACCCGCGGCATTGAAATTCTTCGCGCCTCCCGCATCAGAAAAGACAACACGCTTTCGTGGAACGGCGAGACTCTCACTTCCGAACTCCTCCGCTGCGAAATGGAAATCGCCTGCGTGCGCGCCGGTGGCGATGCCCGTGGCGAGACCATCGTGGCCTGCGGCGACCAAGCCTGCGACCCCCACCAGCGCGGCTCGGGACCGCTCCTCGCAAATTCCCTCATCATCCTCGACATCTTCCCGCGCGACACCCGCACCGGCTGGCACGGCGACATCACCCGCACCGTCGTGCGCGGCCAGGCCTCGCCCGAACAACGCAAACTCTGGGAAACCTGCCTCGAGGGCCAAAAGCTCGCCATCGACGCGATGAAGCCCGGCACCGAGGGCCGCATCATCCACAACATGGTCAAAAAACTTTTCGCCGACCGCGGCTATCCCACGGAAATCAAGGACGGCCGCTGGCAGGGCTTTTTCCACGGCACCGGCCACGGCCTCGGCCTCGAGGTCCACGAATCCCCGCGCTTCTCCGAGACCGTCTTCCAGCCGGGCCAGATCCTCACCGTGGAGCCAGGCATCTACATCCCGGGCACCGGCGGCGTGCGCCACGAGGATGTCGTGCTCGTCACGAAATCCGGCGTCCGCCTCCTCACGCAGCTCCCGAAGCCGTTCGAAATATGACGCCCGCCCAGCGCGAAATCGCGCGCCGGCGGACCTTCGCCATCATCTCGCACCCGGACGCGGGCAAAACCACGCTCACCGAAAAATTCCTCCTCTACGGCGGCGCCGTCCAACTCGCGGGCAGCGTCACCTCCCGCAAAAACGCCCGAGCCGCCACCAGCGACTGGATGGAACTCGAGCGCCAGCGCGGCATCTCCGTCACCTCGACCGTCCTCCAATTCGATTACGGTGGCTGCGTCGTCAACCTCCTCGACACCCCGGGCCACAAGGATTTTTCCGAGGACACCTACCGCGTGCTCACCGCCGTGGACGCCGCCGTGATGGTCGTCGATGCGGGCAAGGGCATCGAATCCCAGACCCGCAAACTCTTCGAGGTTTGCCGCAAGCGCGGCGTCCCCATCTTCACTTTCATGAACAAGCTGGACCGCCCGGCCCGGCCGCCGCTCGAACTCCTCGACGAACTTGAAGCCGTGCTCGGCATCCACGCCGTCCCCATGAACTGGCCGCTTGGCGACGGCCCCGATTTCCGCGGCGTGTTCGACCGCATGGAAAAAACCGTCCACCTGTTTGAAAAAACCCCAGCCGGCGCCTACCGCGCACCGGTCTCCGTGGCGGGCATCGAGGATGAAGCCGTTCGTGCCGCCCTCTCGCCATCCGTCCACGACAAGGTCCGCGGGGAACTCGACCTCCTCGACGGCGCAGGCGCGGATTTCGACCTGCCCTCCGTGCGCTCCGGTTCGGCCACGCCGGTCTTCTTCGGCAGCGCCGCAAACAACTTCGGCGTCCAGCTCCTCCTCGACAACTTCCTCCGCCTCGCCCCGCCACCGGCCCCCCGCCGCAGCGGCGAACGCACCGTCGCACCCGATTCCGAAGCCTTTTCGGGCTTCGTCTTCAAAATCCAGGCGAACATGAACCCGAAACACCGCGACCGCGTTTCCTTCATCCGTGTCGTCTCGGGCTGCTTCCGCCGCGACATGTCGGCCACCCACACCCGCACGGGGAAATCCATCCGCCTCGGGAATTCCCAGCGCCTCTTCGCCCAGGACCGCGAGACCATCGACGAGGCGTGGGCCGGCGATGTCGTCGGTATCGTCGGGAACTACGACTTCCTCATCGGCGACACCGTCACCGGCGACCCCGCCATTTCCTACGACGAGATCCCCCGCTTCGCCCCCGAGTGCTTCGCATTCCTGCACAATTCCAGCACCGCGAAGTTCAAGCGCTTCCGCGACGGCCTCGACCAGCTCCTCAAGGAAGGCGTCGCCCGCCAGTTCGAACTCCCCGACGCCCTCCAGCGCGTCCCGCTGCTCGGCGCCGTCGGCCCACTCCAGTTCGAGGTCATGCAATACCGGCTCGAGACCGAATACAGCGCCGAGTGCCGCATCGAATCCGCCCCGTGGCAATTCGCCCGCTGGATTTTGCAGGAAGGCAACCCCTGCACCGCCCGGCCGGAAATCCTCCTACCCACCGGCGCCACGCTCGCCCGCGACGAACGCGGCCTCTGGCTCGCCCTCCTTCCGAACTCCTGGTCCACAAGTTACCTCGCCGAAAAAAACCCGAGCCTCGCCTTCACCCCCGACCCGCCGGCCTGAAGGCAACGCTGAAAAGATTACCGAATCCGCACAATGCTGGCCTTTATGCTTTCGACGGGAAGCCGGAGCAGTTTCGAAGCGGCGGCGCAATAAGCTTCCATTTGCCCGCAGTAGCGCTCCTCGATTTCGGAATCGGTGCCGTGGTCTGTTTTGAAGTCGTAGATGGTGGCGGATGCCGGCGAGCCATCGGCTGAGAGTTCGATGACCACACGATCGAAGACTCCGCTGACCCATTGGCCGCCGAGCACCACATCGAAGGCCCGCTCGCGCCAGAGTTCATGCGGAGTTTTTGGTTTTTGGAAAACCTCGGTTGCAACAGGTTTTTCGAAGAAAGCATGAATCAAACGGGCGGCTTCAGCGGAAAGGCCTGCAGTTTCGATCGAACTTTCACCCATCCACTCGATCAGGGCGAGTGCTTCGTGGACCTCGGTTCCAAGCTCTGCTGCGCCGAGTGAAACTTGAGCGGCTCCCGGTGCCATTGCGGACGCCGATTTGAAGGAGGACGGGGAAACAGGTTTCGGCGTTCCTTGGATTGGCGGGACGAATTTTGCGGATGAGGCTTCGCTGGGCTCAATCGAATCACGCAGTTCATGGGCCAGATGCCAGTTGGAATTCCCGAACCGGGCGGATGCTGCGTGGAATTGAAGCATCAGGTGGCGGGCGAAGTTTTTGGCTGCCGTTCCTTCGCTTAACTCCGTGGTCACGACATAGAGGGCTTTTTTGGCGCGCGTGAGTGCGACATAGGCCGTGCAAAGCTCTCCATATTTGCTGTCCGCCTCTTGGGCTTCGAATTGGCTGCGGAGAACATCGTCGAGAATGCAAAAATCCTTCGCGGGCGGAAGAAGACCCCATTTTACATCCTTGGCCGAGGGGCCAAGCAGGAGATTCGAGCCGTCGTTGCCGCCGCCCTTCGAATCCAGGCCACTGACAATCACCATATCGAAACCGAGTCCCTTGGATTGGTGGATGTTCATGATCCGGACGACATCCGAGGCCTCGTTCTCCTGTGTCCGGCGGTTCTCCACAAACCGGAGAAACTCAGGAATTCCATCCGAGGATTTCCGGCACTCGTCGAACTCCCCGGCGGCGATCAGAAAGGCTGCCCCGCGCTCCTTCAGGAAGGGTTCCGCGTCGGCTCCAGACTGCCTGATCCAGCGACCGATCGTGGCGGCAAAGCCGGATTGCGAAAGGCCGGCGAGGGTTTGGCTGCGGAATTTCGGGAAATCGCCCAATCCCCAGGCTTCGGCAACGGGAAAACCCTGCGCGATGGTTGCGGAGAGGGTGTCGTCCGGTGACGCGCACGCACGCAAGGCGGCAATGATCGCGGTTCCCAAAGGATTGTCCGTGCAGGGATTGGTTTTTCCCTCCACCGCCACGGGAATTCCGTTTGATTGCAACAAAGCGGCGAGTGCCGCGACACCGTTGTTGTCGCGCTTGAGCACCGCGCACGAAAGCCCGCGCTTCCAAGGTTGGGTGGACTCGAGAATTTCAAGGATCTTCCGGTCAGGGGCTTCGCCGGGTTCTTCATCGGAGCCATCGCCCTTCGGCACCGAAATCCACTCGGCAAAACCATCCATGTCCCGGGTTTTCGGGGAGGTGCGGTGTTCGGACCAGGCGCCCTGCCATTTGGCGACCGCGGTGGATGGAATTTCGAGTGTCTCCTGGACATCCCCGAGATCGCCGAAGACCAGATTGACGAAATCCAGGATCGCCCGGCACGAGCGGTAGGATTCGCTGAGCGGCGGCGCATCTTGGATAGGATTGGCGCTGTTTTGAAACCCCTCGAAAACCTCGAAGAACAAGTCGGGGTCTCCGCCGCGCCACGAGTAGATCGCCTGCTTGGTATCGCCGACGTAGAAGAAACTGCGCACCCCTGACGGGTCCATCAGGATTTCGTCGATGAAGGTTTTGAGGATTTTCCACTGTGGGCGGCTTGTGTCCTGAAACTCGTCGAGAAGCCAATGCTCGAAAGTTTGGTCGATGCGATAGGCTGCGGAAGTGCGCCAAGCCTCGTCTCCGGCATTCCGCGCGAGGGCGTCGGTGATATCGCCGAATGTCACCAAGCCCGTGGAACGCACCAACGATCCATAGGCGGACTCGAACTTTTGGAGGAAGGCATGGAGCGAGCGGCTGCGTTCCAAAGCGGCGTCGAATTCAAACCTCGCGAGCGAATTCCGCAGCTCGTCGCGCAGGGGGCGGATCCGGGGACCGAGAAAAAGGCGGCCGGCGAGGGCATTGCCGCTGGGAATGTATGTTTGGCCATTCGCGTCGGAGCGCTCGTTGGACAATTTTACAAAGAATTTTCGGAGGTCGCTGGAAAAAGCCTTCGGAGCTTGGTGCCGTGCGGCGAGGTTCAAACCTTTTTGCCAGTCGTTCAGTGCCTCGGATCGTAAACCGGGGCTCGTATTTTGAATTTCGCGCCAAAGCCGTTCGGCTGCTGGAGCGACGGGTCCGCCAGCCAAAACCGCGCAACCCGAAACGCCCCAGATCGCACTCGGATCCCCCCAAACACAGCCTTCCGGAGTAGCGAGGAATTTGCCGTGAAGATTTTCGGTTTGGCGAAGAAGCCCTTGAAAAATATCCCGCTCGCCGTGTGCGCGCCCGATGCGACGGATGAGGTCCAGGAAATCCGCGAGAGAGGCATTTGATTCGCTGGAAAAAAGCGCGGAAAGCGCCTTCTCGCGTGCGGAGAGAATCTCGGCTTCTCCGGCCATCGCGAAGTCCTCCGCCAATCCCGATTCCAGGGGGAATGCGCGGACAATCCGCGAAAAAAGGCTGTCGATGGTTCCCATGCCAAGGAACCCGATCTGGGCGGCGAGTTTTGCGAGCAATCCGCGGCACTGGTCTGCATCCAGCGTCCCCAAACCGGCATTGGCGCGCAGGGCCGCCAGTTTTTCGGGGACCAACGCGGCCTCCGCCAGACGGCCAAAAACAGCCGAGAGGAATTCCCCGGCGGATTTGCGCGTGAAGGTAAGGGCCGCAATTTTGCGGGGCTCCACGCCCGTTGCCAAAAGCTGGATCATGCGCGTGGTGAGCGCGTGGGTCTTGCCGCTGCCGGCGTTGGCGATGAGGCGCTCGTTTCTCATCCCCTACCCTCCAAAAAAGCGATGGTTTCCGGCGCGATGCAATCCTCGGGCTTCCCGTGGAGAAACAACCCGCCGAAGGGATCGTCCCATGAGGATTTCTGTGCCTGCGGCGGCCAGAAGACACCTTTGTGGATGAGTGCGGAGACAGCTTCCGCACACTCGGTGGCGGAGGCGATCGCGGCTTCATC
This sequence comes from Verrucomicrobiota bacterium, assembly GCA_018970255.1. Taxonomy (GTDB): domain Bacteria; phylum Verrucomicrobiota; class Verrucomicrobiia; order Chthoniobacterales; family Terrimicrobiaceae; genus UBA967. The sequence continues at coordinate 30,980 of JAGWWS010000022.1, forward strand.
CAGTTCCGTGAATTCCAGAACCGCAGCATCGCCGGGATCCGCCGGCAGCGCAAAGTAGGCGGTGACAATTGGCGCCCCGCCGATTTCCGAACCATGCCAGTGGCTCAGGATTTTCCGGTAAAGCGGGAGCTGAAGGTCTGCCCAGCGTTTTTTATAGGTGCGCTTGCCAATCGGGACCTCCAATTCCGCGGCTGGGAGCCATTCGGGGGCAAGCCGGGGACCAAAGTGCTTCTTCGCCGGCGGATCCGCCTTGGAGCGGGTTTTGTAGTCGAGGATTCGCCAAGCTCCGGTTTGATCGTTGCGCTCGATGCGATCAATTTTGCCCGAGAGTTTAAGCGGACCGATCGAGAGTCCCTCTTCAACCTCCAGCTTGCGCTCCACCGAAACAATCCGCCACCCCACCGCGAATTGCTCCGCTTGGATCCTTGCAAAACCTTTCAGCCGGACCTTCGCCGCTTCGATCTGAACCCGAACCGCCGGCGCCGGCGAAGGTCCAAACAGCGAACCCGCCATCTCATCCAAATTCCCCAGGACGAACCGCTCGATTTTTTCCGGGTCCGGCTCGTGCGGTGCCTCCAATCCAAATTTCTCAAGCGCGTTGTGCACAAGTGTCCCGAAACGCTTGGGATCCATCTCGCGCGCATCGGGGTTGAGGGCGTCCAGCCAAAGAGGCCTCCGCAAATAGAAACGGAACGGACAGGCGAGGTATTGCGCAAAATCCGTCGGGCTGATTTTTTCAACCTTGCGGCAGAGATTTTCAGGCAGCCGCCATTTCCAGGTGTTTCCGCGCCGCGGGCGGTTTCCCGCACCGGGCAGATCCGCGAAAAGCTGAAGGACGCGCTCGGGAAGCGCGTCCTGTTCGCAACGCAGGAACAAACTAGACGGCAATGCAGGGCTCCCATCCGAATCGAAGCGGCTGAAGGAACAGCGGAAATCCGGGGCAGGACGCGCGATCAGCAAGCATTGAAGCAGGTAAGCATCGCGGGCGAATCGGGCGGCATTGTCGGCGAGTCCCAGCGCCCGCCTTTTGGAATCGGGCAGGAATGGATGGCCGTTCACCACGGAAGGCAAAGACCCCTCCGTGCATCCACAAACAGCCAAACGCGAGGCCTCGAGCCATGGCGCTTCGAGCCAGCCCGGGAGTTCGACATTTCCGGATTCCGAGGACTCGAAAACACGGCCAGCCTTGATCGCGCGGGCGAAAGCGTGTTCCAGAACCCCTCCATCGCCGGAAAGGGGCGATGCGGAAATCGCCCCGTAAAGCGCCGCCACTTCGCGGGCCGCCTCCAATCCTTCACCGCCCGATCTCCATGCCTTGCCCAACAACTCCGGAACATCCCACTTCAAGATCGCCCCGAGCAATTCGACCAGAAGCCGGGATTGCGAGCGGCGGCCCAACTTGTCCGCGCTTGGATCGAAGTCCACGGCGGCAAAGGCCGTTGCTTGCCGGAAGTCGGACAACACCGCTTCCCCGATCAAAAAATCACAAGCGGCTAAAATCCCGCCATCGCGCAGGCCCGATCCCGCTCGAACCACGCGGTTGAAGCGCGGCAACTCGAGCAACCGCCGCAAAACCCTCAAGTCGCCGGATGATTGGAACCGCGGCCACTCGAGCGCGATCACGCCTGCCTCTGTCAAATCCAGCCTACTTCCCTCGGGGAGGAAGGCGACCCCACCCCGGAATTCCACTTCGCTGCGAAAAGCGCTCCCGGGTTTGGGGTCTGCGAGAACCACCGCGTAATCGCCGGGATTTTTTGAAGAGGTCGCGAAATCCAGCGCCAGCCGCGCCTCATCTTCCGGCGAACGGGTGACAGTGATTTGATCCGGCTGGGCCGCGATGCGGCATTTTGCCCACTCATCGGCCAGGGGGCGCCCCCACGAATCGAAGCCTCCCTCCAAGCCATCCGGAAACCAAACAAGCACCTGCACTTCGACCCCGAGCGATTCCAGCGCTTCGGCATAGCGTTGAGCAGCCAAAGGCAGGTCCGGAACGCAAGCGACCACCAATCGCCGCAACTCCCCCCCACGCGACGGCCGGGCGATCTCGGCAAACCGTGCCTCATTGGGATCCACCAATCCGCAATCCTTCAGCGCCGCCAGATAACAATCGTAGAGCCGCCCGAGCACCTCCCACCGCGCCGAATCCCCGGCACAAACCTCCGCAACCTCGGCGTGCGCAGGGCTCAGTCCCGCCTCCGCCAGCAGATCGCACAGGCCGCACAACACACCGCCGCACCTCAACCGCGCGGAATCTGTCTCGAGGCTCACACTGGAAAAAAGCGGCTCCAGAAAATTTCCATCGGCCCGCTTCAATGCCAGCGCCCAAGCCGCCTCCCGCTCGAAAGGTTCGGCAACCGCCACGCCATCCGGCAAAAGGGCTCGCATCGGCTGCGTGAACCGCGGCGACAAAACGCCCTCCTCCGCCAAAGCGCGACGAACCCGCCTTCCCGCCCCGGCCGTGGGAATCCAAACCTCGACGCGGCTGAGATCCTTGCGGTTTTCCCTGAGCAACACCTCCGCCACCTGCGAGGCCAACGCCCCCGGCTTCCCCAAAAAAATGGTCTTACCCATGCGTGACCCCTTTTTCGCCGAACATCGATTTCGCGAAAAGACTTCGATCCGAAAATCGGCGGCGCCTGCTCAAGCAATTTTTCCCGTTCATTCCGCAACCATCCTAAACAGCCGGTAGGACAAAAGCTGTCCCACCCCCAACCTTCAACCAAGAGTGACAAACCGGTGACAAATTCGCTCGCCAGCAAAACTTTTTCCAACGGCTTGCACCGATCGCCGAAAGCCGCAAGTCAATGAGTTCTTAAATCCGGCTTTCATCAGAACCCTCTCACTAAAAGGGTGGTGGGCAGAGCTGGATTCGAACCAGCGAAGGCGTAAGCCAGCGGATTTACAGTCCGCCCCGTTTGGCCACTTCGGTATCTACCCTTTACGGTGCCCCGGCGGCGGGCTGCTGGGCAGCTTCCGCTCGGGGGGCGAGGACAATGGATTTCACCACCACTTTTGGCAATGGAAAATCGTTGCTGTTCGTGGGGAGCTTGCTGACTTCGTCCAGCACTTCCAACCCGGAGAGGACGGTGCCGAAGACGGTGTATTTGCCGTCGAGCTTCGGGGCGGGGACGAGGCTGACATAGAATTGCGAGCCGTTGGAGTTGCGGGCGGGGTTGATTTTGTCGGGGAGGCGGGCCATGGCGACGGCGCCTTTGCCGTGCTTGAGCCGGATCTCGGCGGGCAGGGTCCAACCGGGGCCGCCGGTGCCGGTGCGTTCGGTCTGGCCGCGGCGGCTGGAGGGGTCGCCGGTTTGGACGAAGGTGCCGGGGAAGACGCGGAAGAAGCGCTGGCCGTTGTAGAATTTTTTTTGGATCAGGTTTTTGAAATTCGCGACGGTGTAGGGGGCGGCTTCGTCGTGGAGGCCGATGGTGACTTCGCGGGCCTGTTTTTCGCCGGGGAACTGGATTTGCATGACGGCGACTTCGGGGCCGAGCGGGGCGGCGCGGAGGGGGGTGCAGAGGGCGAGCGCGGCGAGCAGGAGGGCGGTGGCGTGTTTCATCGGATCGGGAATTCGCGGCGTTCGAATTCGCCGAGCGTGCGGCCGCTTTCATCGGCGGCGGCGAGGCGCGGCAGGGTTTCGAACTGGCGGTGGAGATAGCCGAGGGCTGCGGTTTGCGCCATGCCAAAATGCCGGGAGTGGCTGGTGATGCGGCCGGCGCGGGTGGCGGGGTCGCCGGGCGGATGCAGGAACACGGGCGCGCCTTCGGCCAATTCCCCGAGGAAGCCGTGCAGGCGCTGGTTCACGCGGCCGACGCTTTTCAGGCGGGAGACGGTTTCCTGCCCGACATAGCAGCCTTTGTCGAAATCGACGGCGAGCGATTCGAGGCGGGCTTCCTGCGGCAGGGTGTCTTCACCGAGTTCGGCGCCCCAGGCGGGGAATCCTTGGAGGATTCGGAGGAGTTCGACATCGGCGGCGGGGATTTCGCGGAGGCCTTCGGGCGGTTCGTTTGTGTCGAAACCGGGGAGGCCGATGCGGGTGATGGCGAGGGCGCCGGCGGGTGGCGCGGGCGGGTTCAGGAGGTGGAAGATGGCGGGCGTTTCGGCGGGGGCGACAGTGACATCGTCGGCGATGATGTAGCGGCCGAGGCGCGCTTCAACGGATTCCGCGAGGTGCGAATCGCACTCGACGATGAAGCCGGGACCTTCGCGCCAGGCTTGGACGAGCGCGCAGAGCTTTCCCTTTGCGGTGAGGAGGCAGGCCGGGCGGGCTTGGGCCGGAGGGAGGCGGGGGATGTCGATGCTGAGTTGGCCGTTGAGGTAGCGCGCGGCGTCGTTGCCCCCGATGCGGAAGCGGGCGCGGTGGGAAACCCCGAAAAATCCGGGCTCGGCTGGCAAGGTCATTTGTTCCCGCCGAGGAAGGACCAGAATTTGCGCGTGGCGCCGGGTGCGGGGATTTCGCCTTCGGGCGGTTTGGCAAGATTGGTGGCGGGCGGAACGGGAATCGCGAGCGACGGGGTGGCGGGAGTGTTTGGCGCGGCGGGGGCGGGCGGGGCCTCGGGTTTGGGCTCATCCAGAGGCTTCGGGGCGGGCAGGTGCCCGCGGCCGGGGTAGCCGAAGAGTCGCGAAACGACGGAGAAATCGCTTTCGCCCCATCCGCGTTGGATTCCCGCCATGGCGGCGCCTGCGAACGCCGATGCGGTGGGGAGTTCGAGGTCGGTCTCCTCGCCCATTTTCAGCGCGAGCTGGATATCCTTGAACATGTGCTTGAGCGAAAAGCGGGGCTCGAAATCGCCACTGACCATGGGCGGGGCCTTCATATCGATGACGCCGGAACGGGCGGCGTTGCCTTCGAGGGCAAGCGGGAGTTTGTGGAGTTCCACGCCGTGGCGGTCCAGGAGTGCAAATGCCTCGGCGAGGGCGCCAACTTCGGCTGCGGCGATGATGTTCGTGGCGATTTTCAAAACAGAAGCCTGGCCGACTTCGCCAACTGGGACGATTTGGCGGGCGGAGACTTCGAGTTGCAAACGCACGCGGGCGAGGGCTTCAGGGTCGCCTCCGGCGTAGTAAACGATTTGCCCCTTTTCGGCGGCGTCGCGGCTGCCGGTGAAGGGGATGTCGAGGAAGGCGGCGTGCTTCCCGCGGGCGATTTCCGCGGCGGCTTTGGTTTCGGAGGGCGAGACGGTCGCGTGGTTCATCACCACATGCTCGGGCGTGAGCGCCGGCGCCATGGAACGCATGACCTCGAGAAGCGCGGCGCCATCGGAGACGAAGACTTGGATGTGGCGGGCCGATTCGGCGACTTCGGCCGGGGAACTCAGGAAATTCGGCTCGGGGCGGACCGTGCGGTTCCAGACCCAGAGTTGCCAACCGGCGCGGCGGAGGCGGGCTGCCACCCGCCCGCCGATAATCCCGAGGCCGATGACCCCCGCCGTGGATTGCGTGGACTGCTGCATCGAGGGCTTTTAGCCCGCTGCGGGGAGGAAGGTTTCGACCTTCGCGGATTCGCGGAGCTTTTTAATCACGCCCTGTTCGGCCTCGCGGCGGCCGGAATTTTTCAGGTAGGCGGTGATTTGTTCCTTCACCTCCGGGAACGGGACTTCGCCCGCGGCGCGCTTGTCGGTGACCTTGATGACATGCCAGCCGAACTGGGTTTTGACCGGCTTGCCGACGGTTCCGATTTCCTGCGCGAAGGCGGCATCCGCGAACTCGGGCACCATGCGGTCCTTCGGGAAAAACCCGAGGTCGCCACCGGTCTCGGCGGCGCCGGGCTCTTCGGAGAGTTCCTTCGCGAGGGCGGTGAAATCCTCGCCCTTCGCGGCGCGCTCGGCGGCTTTTTCGGCGGCGGCTTTTTTGGAATTCACGGTTTCCTCCGGGGCGCCTTCATCGACCATGAAGAGGATGTGGCTGGCCTTGACGGTTTCGGGTTGCTCGAAATCCTTCGGGTTCGACTCGTAGAACTTCTTCGCGTCGGCCTCGGTGATGTCGGGGACCTTCGCCTGGGACTGCATCCAGCGCTGCTGGGCGAGCATTTTGGAGATGTTTTTGCGGAGTTTTTCCTGGGTCTGGCCGGCTTGCTGGAGCTGCTCGTCGAAGGTTTTTTCGTCGGGGAATTGCTTTTTGATTTTCGCGATCTCGGCATCGACATCGGCGTCACTGACCTTCTCGCCCGAGCTGGCCTCGCTGACGAGTTTGTCGATGATGAGGTTTTGCAAGAGCTGGTTGTAGCCGTCGATCTGCTGCTGCGGGGAGAGGTCCTCGACCTTGGCGCCGGCGGCTTGTAGCGTGGCGTTGAAGAACTCCTGCAATTCGGAGCGGGGGATGTCCTGGCCGTTGACCTTGGCGACCACTTCGGGGAGTTCGACGGGCTGGAATGTTTGCGGCGTTGCGGCGGCTTCGGGCGAAGCTGTTCCCGCCATGTCGATCGAGACAGGCTCCGTGGCGACGGACGCGGATTCAGGCGCAGGCGAAGCCTCGGGGCTGGCGGCTGGCGCCGGCTCGGGTTGCTTTTCCGCAGCGGCAGGCGGCTTGCATGCAGGGAGCAGGATGGAAAATGCCGCGCCGACGGCGAGAAGGGTGGATTTGGAAGGAGTCATGAATTTTTAAGTGGAGGCTTTGAATGTCACGGACGGACTCCGATGGCGAGAGGAAAAAACCCGTAGGCGCGGCAACGCATCCCCGGGGCAAAATTCATGGACTCGCGGCGGGTTTGCGGGAATCTTGCGCGCCATGGCCCTTCTGAAAGAAAGCGCACTGGAAAGGCTCGGTGCTGCCCGTTCCGCCGACCGGCTCGCACACGCCTACCTGGTTTCGGGCCCCGCAGGCTCGGGGAAGGATTGGCTCGCAGGCGCACTCGCCGCGGAAATCCTCGGCTCGCCTGGCGGCGATGTGTCGTTGCACCCGGATTTCCACTCCGTCGAACCCGAGTCGAAATCCCGCCGCATCCTGATCGAACAGGTGCGCGAGTTGGAACGCTCCCTGCAAATGAAGCCGCTCCGCGGCAAAACCAAGGTCGCCGTTTTGCGGGATGCCGACCGTTTGATGCCCCAAGCCGCCAACGCGTTCCTCAAGACACTCGAGGAACCGCCGCCCGGCGTCCACATCCTCCTCACCACCACGCTGCGCGAATCCGTGCTGCCGACCATCCTCTCCCGCTGCATCACGATCCCGCTCAGGGCGGATTCCCGGGAAAAGACCGCCCAGGCCGCGCATCCGCTGGAAAAGGCCTTCAAGGATGCGCTCCTGCAGCCGGGCGGGCCTGAAACCACCGCCGCGCTGCGTTTTTCCCAGCTCTTCAAGGCCGAGGTGGCCGAACTCCGCGAAAAAACCTCGTCAGAACTTGGGGATACATTGAAGGAGCAATTGAAGCACTACCGCGATTCGATCAACTCCGATTGGAAGGAATCGCGGGAGGACCAAATCAAGGCTCAGGTCGAGTCGATCGTCCTGCGCGAGCGGGAGCGCCTGCTCGGCCTGGTGGGCGGCGTTCTGGCATCCGCCCTCCGCGAGACCGTGCGCCCGTCGGCCGGCTGTTGCCCGGAAATCCGCCGCATCGCCGAAGCCAACGGAGCGAAACTCCTCCTCAGGCGGCTCGACGCGCTTGCGCGGCTGAGGCGGTTGCTGGGCGCCGGGGTTCAAGAGACCCTTGCGCTGGAGAGCGGTTTTCTCCAAATCATAGCCGCCCCATGAAGAAAAGGATCGTCATCAAACTCGGCACCGGCGTGCTTGCGACCCCCGCCGGCCAATCGCTCGACAAGGCGCAATTCGCACGCCTCGCCGCTGAGATTGCCGCGCTGCAAAAGGACGGCTGGTCGTGCATCCTCGTGAGCAGCGCCGCCATCGCCGCCGGCGTGCGCGTGATGAAAATGGGCAAGCGCCCGGACGACCTCCCCGGCAAGCAGGCCTGCGCCGCCGCGGGCCAACCCGAACTCATGCGGCTCTACTCGACCTCGTTCAAAAAACACAAACTGGCCGTGGCCCAGCTCCTCCTCACCCACGGCGACATCGACAGCCTCATGCACCGCGAGAACGCCCGCAACACGCTCGACCGCCTGATCGAGCGCGGGCTCATCCCGATCATCAACGAAAACGATTCCGTGGCCGTCGAGGAACTCCGCTTCGGGGACAACGACCGCCTCTCCGCCGAAGTGTCCGTGCTCGTCCAGGCCCACCACCTGCTGATTTTGACGAGCGTGGACGGGTTGCTCGATTTCGAGGGCCGCCGCGTGCCCGAGGTGCGCGAACTCGCATCCGCCTTCCGCTTTGTCCGCCCCGAGAAAGGCGAGGAGTCCACGGGCGGCATGATGACGAAGCTCGAAGCCGTTCGCAAAGCCGGCGCCGCCGGAATCCCCTCCCACATCCTCGACGGCCGAATCGCCGGCAGGATGAAGGCCGCGCTCGCCGGCAAGGATGTCGGCACCGCCTTTATTGCCGCGCGCGGGGCTGGCCGCCACAGATGAGGCGTTCCTCCCCCACCCTCGCCATCGCCGCCAACACCTTCACCGAACTGGTGCGGCAAAAGGTGTTTTTTTTCCTCTTGGTTTTCGCGCTCCTCGTCATCGGGAATTCCGCCTTCGTGGCGAAATTTTCCTTCCAGGAGCAGTTCCAGATGCTCAAGGACATCTCCCTCGGCGCGATGTCGGTCTTCAGCTCCCTCATCGCCATCCTGGCCACGGCGAATTTCCTGCCGAAGGACATGGAGGACCGCACCATTTACACCCTCCTCGCCAAGCCGGTCCCGCGCCACCGCTACCTCCTCGGGAAACTTTGCGGCATCGCCCTGCTGCTGGCGGCGGCGGTGGCGCTCATGTCCGCCCTCTTCCTCGCAGTCCTTTGGCTGCGCGAATCCACAGTCCTCGCGGAAACCCGCGCGCAAATGGCCGGCGCGCCGCCCGTGGAACTCGCCGCAGCCATCCGCGAAGTCACAGCCACCACCTTCAACGCCAATCTCGCCCCCGGCATCGCCGTCATTTTCATCAAGGCCGTCCTCCTCGCGGCGCTAACGCTTTTCATCTCCTCCTTTGCCACGTCGTCGATCTTCACGATCCTGATGACGGCGGCGCTGTATTTCATCGGCCACCTCCAAGCAACAGCGCGGGAATACTGGCTCTCCGGCGCCGATGTGGAATGGTGGTCCCGCATCCTCGCAGCCGCAGTGGCGGTCCTCTTCCCGGACCTGCAAGCCTTCAACCTCACCGACGACATCATCGCGGGCACGGCGGTCCCATTGGCGCTCTTCCTCAACACCGCCGGGCTCGGCGCGCTCTACATCGCCGTTTACACCGCACTCGCCGCACTGGTGTTCCAGGGCCGCGAACTATGATCCTGCGGAAAGCCGCCGCCGTGGCGCTCCTCGCCGCATTCGGAGCGGCGGTCATTCCTTTGCAAACCCTCATCCAGAGCGAGGCCCGGGCGGCGCATTTCCAAAAAACCTCCCTCGACATCGGCCTGCGCGAAAAAGTCGGCCAGTCCGGGTTCCTCGCCGCCCTCAGCGGCTTCCGCTCGCCCATTGCCGCGCTCCTGTGGATTGAAGCGCACTCGGCATGGGAGCGAACCGAGTGGGGCCGCATGGCCGGATTGTTCGATACCGTGACGACACTGCAGCCGCGTTCGATCCCGTATTGGGACCTCTCCGCCTGGCACATGGCCTGGAACGCCAGCGTGGCCGCGATGCAAAACGAAAAGCAACCGAGCGAGGCGCTGCGCCTCCGCGCCCAGCGCGCCTACATCCAACTCGGGAAGGATTTCCTCGAGCGCGGGATCAAAAACAACCCGGACCGCCACCAACTCCACCTCGCACTCGCCGTGCTGCTCCGGGACAAGCTCTCCGACCATTGCGCCGCCGCCGGGGAATTCCTGAAGGCCGCATCGTTCCCCGGCGCCCCGCCCTACGCCGCCCGTTTCGCCGGATACGAAATGGCAAAGTGCCCCGGCCGCGAACGCGAAGCCTACGACCACCTTCGCCGCCTTTACGAGCAAGGCGAAAAGCAGCGCCTCCCCTCGCTCATCAATGTCCTCCGCGATTTGGAAAACAGGCTGGATATCCCCGCCGGCGCGCGGATACAAGATGCCACCCCCGACCCAACCTGATCCCAATGCGCTTCGCGATTTTCGGTGACATCCACGCCAACCTGCACGCCCTCCAGGCCGTGCTGGCCGATGCGAAGGGACAGGACGCCACCCATTATGTCTGCATGGGCGATGTGGTCGGATACAACGCCTTCCCCCGCGAGTGCCTCGACATCGTCCGCGAACTCGATTGCCCGACCGTGAAGGGCAACCACGACGAACAAGCCTCCATGGACATCACCCAGGAGGGTCTCAACCCGCTCGCCGAGGAAGCCCTCGACTGGACGCGCGAACAGCTCGCCCCCGCCGACCAGCAATGGCTGCGCGAACTCCGCATGCAGCGCCAGGTCCGGGATTTCACCATCGTCCATTCCACCCTCGATACCCCGCACAAGTGGGGCTATGTGACCACGCAGCTCGATGCCGCCGCGAGCTTCAGCTACCAGCACACGGGCATTTGCTTCATCGGCCACACGCATGTGCCCCGCGCCTACGTGCGCGAAGGCTCGGTCCGCACGCTTTCCTTCGGCACCCTGCAAATCCAGCGGAACCAAAAATACCTCGTCAATGTCGGCAGCGTCGGCCAGCCGCGCGACGGCGATTGGCGGGCCGCCTACTGCATTTACGATACCGCCAAAAACGAGGTCGAGCTGCGCCGCCTGCCCTACGACCTCCGCGGCGCCCAGCAAGCCATCCTCGCAGCCGGCCTCCCGGAAAAACTCGCCGGCCGCCTTTCCGTGGGGCGCTGAACCGCCGCCGTGCCCGCCTCCCGGCCCACATCGCTGCTCCTCATCAAACCCGGCTCCATGGGCGATGTGGTCCACGCCCTGCCGGTCGCATCGGCCATCCGCGCCGCCTGGCCGCAAACCCGCTTGACCTGGGTTTGCGATGAACGCTGGGCGCCGCTGCTCGAGGGCAACCCCGCCATTTCAAAAATCCACACCTTCCCGAGGCGGGACTTCCGCGGCGTGGGCGGCTTCCTGCGCGCGAGGCATTGGTATCGGGGCCTGCGAGAAATCGGCGCCGATACCGCGCTCGACCTGCAGGGCCTCTTGCGCAGCGGCCTCATGGCCCGCAGCAGCGGCGCCCGGCGGACCTATGGATTGTCCGACGCCCGCGAAGGCGCCGGGTTTTTCCACACCGACCGCATCCCCGTTCCGAAAAACGAACACGCCGTGTTGCGCTACCTCCGTTGCCTGCCCGCCATGGGAATTCCAGTGCCGGAAAAATTGGAGTGGCCGCTGCCCGCGCATCCGCTTCCGGAAAATTTTTCCGCCGGCGAGCCCTTCCTCGCCCTGCACCCCACTTCACGCGGAGCCGGGAAATCCCTCGACGCCGCATCGCTCGCCGCATTCGCCGAGACCTTCCAAAAAAACTGCCGTGCAAAAATCGCCCTCCTCGGCGCGGAAGGCGGACCGCCCATCGGGGGCGCCATCGACCTCCGCGGAAAAACCTCGCTCGGCGAACTCACCGCCCTGCTGCGCGCGGCGAGATTCGTGGTCAGCGTGGACAGCGGCCCCATGCACATCGCCGCCGCACTCGGCACGCCACTGCTCTCCATCCACACCTGGAGCGACCCGCGCTTGGTCGGGCCGTTTTCCGAGAACGCCTGGATTTGGCAAGGCGGCGGCATCCGCAAGCAAAACATCGCCGAAGCCCCGCCCCCGGAAAAACCCTTCACGACCGACAGCGCCCGCGCCGTGGCGGAATTCGCAGCCGCCCGGTTTTAGTTTTCCCGCAGGTAGTCGGAAAACTCGTAGAGGGTCGGGTCGCGCTGCGGCCTGGGTTTCCTCGCCTTCACGGCAGCCCCGCCGGCCTCGCCCTCCCCTTCCCCGCCGCCCTCCATGCCCGGGAAATCCATGTTCTCAAACGCATCGCCGAATTCCTCCTCGAGCTTCTCGGGGTCCTCGCCCGCTTCGAGCCGGCGGATCATTTGCTCCATCTCGGCCGGCATTTTTTGTCCGGTCGCTTCGGTCATCTTGCGCATCATCCGGCCCAGTGCGCGGGGGTCGGGGTTTTCCTCGTCCATTCCCGCCATGTCGCGCTCCATCTCGGCCATCACGCGTTCCATGCGCGGGTCGAGGTCATCGCCCGCCGGCGGCGAATCGGGCTTCTCCTTGGCGCGGCCGGTGAAGGCGAATTTCGAAACGAGCCGCTCCATCCGGGCATTCGGGTCGTCCGGGCAGCGCGGCGTCTTGCCGGCATAGGAGACGCTGCGGGCGAAAAACGAATAAATCTTGTTCGTATCAGGCGAGTGGAATTCGTAGATCGGCATAGCAGGGCAATTTTAATTCCTTTTCGCGAAGCCGTCCACCCCCTCCATCGAAATCATCCGCCCCTCGCACTCCGCCCCCTGCTTTTCCCCGTCAAAAACCCCGCCAAAAAGCTTGCGCCGCCTGCTTTTCCATGCAGTATTTCGCGTCCCTATGGCAAAAACCGCATGGCTCGAGCGCAACAAGCGCAAGCAAAAGACCGTTGAGAAATACGCCGCGCTCCGCGCCGAGCTGAAGGCCAAGAAAGACTACGCCTCGCTCTCGCAACTCCCGCGCGACGCCAGTCCGACCCGACTCGTGAACCGTTGCCGCGTCTCCGGTCGCCGCCGCGCCTATCTGCGCCGCTTCCAGATTTCCCGTATCACCTTCCGCGAACTCGCATCCTCCGGCCTCATCCCCGGGGTCACCAAGTCGAGTTGGTAATCCGGGCCGCGCCGTCCCCCTCGGCGCGCGGGAAATTCCCATGGCCCCCCTCTGGAAAAACCGCCCGTTTCTGGGCCTCGGCCTCGGCGTAGGCCTCATTGGCGCCACAGCCCTCGCACTCCGCCAATTTCGCAGACGCGAACGCGAGCCCATCCCCGACGAAATTTCTCCGGCGATCTTCGCCACCCGCGCCGCCCACACCTCGAAAGGCCAAATCGTCTATCACATCAGCGGCTCGGGCGAGCCTCTCGTCTTCCTCCACGGAATCTTCCTCGGCGCCTCCTCTTACGAGTGGTCGAAAATCTACGGCCGCTTCGCCATTTCCCACGAAGTCGTTGCGCCGGACCTCATCGGATTCGGTGAATCCGAACGCCCCTCCGCGACCATGGATCCCTCCGACCATGTTCAAAGTCTCGCGGAATTTCTTCAGGAAATCTGCCAGCGCCGCCCGGGCACCATCATCGCCAGCGGCGTCACTTGCCAGATCGCCCTGCTCCTGGCCGCGAAGCACCCGGACCTCGCCGCCAGACTCGTCCTCTTCATGCCGAGCGCGCTCCGCGACGCCGCCCAATGCCACTCTCTCGGACTGCTCGGCCGCGGCCCCATTCCCGCCATCAACCGCTTCGCCTACCGCCACCACATCGCCCGCCCGGCTTTCATCCGCTCCTGGCTCACCCGCACGGGATTCGCGAATCCCGCGAACATCTCGGCGGAAACCATCGCCGTCCTCTCCACCTGCGCCCGCCAATACGGCGCCGAGCGAGCAATATTTGGATTTTTAAAAAACCGCCGCAAGTTCGACTCCACCCCGCGCCTTCCGGATGTGATCGCTCCTGTTCATGTCCTCTGGCCGGGTGCCGCCCGCTCGTTCAACTCCGGCGAAGCCGCCACCCTCTGCCGCTCGCTCCGCCAGGCCACCATGCGCATCCTCCCCGAAGCCTCCGCGCTCGCTCCCATCGAATCGCCCGCCGCCATCTCCGACGCCCTCTCCGAAATCCTCGGCGGCGAACTCCGCGCTCTCAGCGCCTGACCCGAAATCCATGTCAAACACCCCCACCCCGCGCGTCATGCTCATCCGCCATGGCGAGACGGAGTGGAGCCTCAACGGCCGCCACACCTCCTTCACCGATCTCCCTCTCACTTCCGAAGGTGAACGCCGCGCCACCGTCTTGAAACCCTTCATCGAAAAATGGCGCTTCGGCCTCGTGCTCTGCAGTCCCCGTTTGCGCGCCCGCCGCACTTGCGAACTGGTCGGCCGCCTTCCCGAGGCCCGGCTCACCGAGGACCTTTCCGAGTGGAACTACGGGTCCTACGAAGGCCTCACCACTCCGCAAATCCGCGAAACCGCTCCCGGTTGGACCGTCTTCAACCAGCCCTGCCCCGGCGGCGAGACCGCACAACAAGTCGCCACCCGAGTGGACCGCGTGATTGCGGAAGTCCGCGACGCCGCCTGCGACACCCTGCTCGTCGGCCATGCCCATTGCCTCCGCGTTCTCACCGCCCGATGGCTTGGACTCGACCCCAACGACGCCCGCCTCTTCCGCATCGAAACCGGCACCTGGAGTCTCCTCGGCTACGAACACTCGAACCCCGTCATCGAAGTCTGGAGCGCCCCGCCCGAAGTCCGTTAAAAAATTCAGTCGAAAAAATGGCGGTGAGGGAGGGATTCGAACCCTCGGTAGCTTTTAAGGGCTACGGAGCTTTAGCAAAGCTCTGCTTTCGACCACTCAGCCACCTCACCGGATCGAGGTTGGAAATTAAACAGCCCGCCCCGCCGCCGTCAAACGCACAAACGGGCCATTGACACCGCATCCTCCCTGGACACAATTCGTCGCTCAAACTTCATCAAATTATGGCACTCGCATCCGGCACCAAAGCACCCGACTTCAAACTCAAAACCATCACCGCGGACGGCCCCGCCGACTACGCCCTCTCCTCGAACTTCGGCAAAAAGCCCACCGTCATTCTCTTCTTCCCACTCGCCTTTACGGGCGTCTGCACACAGGAACTCTGCGATGTTTCCGCCGGCCTCTCGAAATACGAGTCCCTCAACGCCGCCGTCGTCGGCATCAGCGTGGACAGCCCGTTCGCGCAGGACGCCTGGGCGAAAAAAGAAGGCATCAAAATCCCGCTCCTCAGCGACCTGAACAAGGAAACCGCAAAGGCCTACGGAGTCCTGCTCCCCGACCTGCTCGGCTTCGGTTCCACCTCCGCCCGTGCCGCCTTCGTGGTGGACAAGGACGGCACCATCCGCCACAGCGAGCAAACACCGACGCCGAAAGACCTTCCCGATTTCAACAAAATCGCCGAGGTCCTCGCCTCGCTCTAACGCCGCCATCACGGCCCCGCGACGGGTGAAAAAATCCGAACTTTGCGGTTGCCACGCGCCGTGTGCCGTGGTTGCCTAACGCCCCTTTCGCCCAACACCGGCGATCCCATCTCACACCATGGCTAAAGAAATCGTAGGACAAATCAAACTGCAGATCCCGGCGGGTGCCGCAAACCCCGCCCCGCCCGTCGGCCCCGCACTCGGCCAGCAGGGCGTGAACATCATGGCGTTCTGCAAGGAATTCAACGCCGCCACCCAAAAGCAGTCCGGCGACATCCTTCCCGTCGTCATCACGGTCTATAAGGACAAAAGCTTCACCTTCATCACGAAGGCACCCCCCGCCGCCATCCTTCTGAAAAAAGCCGCCGGTCTCGCCGCGGGCTCGAAGGAGCCGAACAAAACGAAGGTTGGAAAAATCTCCAAAAAGCAGGTCATGGACATCGTCAAAATCAAGATGAAGGACATGAACGCCCGCTCCGAGGAGGCCGCCTTCCGCACCCTCTGCGGCACCGCCCGCCAGATGGGCCTCGAGGTCGCGGAATAAAACCCCGCCTCGCCGCGGACCCCTCCGCCACTCCGATGGGAATCCCCCTTCTCCTCGCAGTCATTCTCGCCACGGCGCCCCCCGCGCCGGGGAAACTCTCGGAGCCCGACGCTCAGCAACTCCAAGAGGCCGCCACCGAGGAGGTCCTCGCCAACATCAAAGCCGGCGACCTCAATGCCGCGACCCAGAATGTCGAGGAACTCCTCAAAAACTCGCCGGAGAATCCCGCCGCCCTGAATCTCCTGGGGTCCGTCCAGACGAAGAAAAAAGACTACGCCGCCGCGCGCGCCACCTTCGAAAAAATCCTCGCCACCGATCCCTCGTTCTTCCCGGCGCGATTCAACCTCGGCGAGATCCTATTCCTCGAAAAAAACTACCCCGCCGCGCGCGAGCACTTCCAGGCCATGCGCGCCGCCGATCCGAAAAACGAACTCCTCCAGTTCAAGGTGGTCATGTGCGACATTCAGGCCGGCGACGAGAACAGCGCCCGCCGCGTCCTTCGCGGGATGCGGTTCCCCGGCGACTCACCGGCGTGGTATTACGCAAACGCCGCCTTGGAGAACAAACTCGGCAACACCGCCCAGGCCCGCCGACTCGTCCGCACCGCCCGCGAAATTTTTGGCGAGAAAACCGAACTCTTCGACGATTCGTTCGAAACGATCGGCCTGAAATTCTGATCCCGGCCCGCTGCCATGTCCGACCACACCCACGCCAAGCCAGCGCATCGCTCCCGCACCGCCGTTCCGGCAAAAAAAGCCCCCGTGCGAAACGGATTGCTCCATGAAAAAGCCCGCATCCTCGTTACCGGTGCCGGCGGGTTCATCGGCAGCGCGCTCGTCCACGCCCTGAACCTCCGCGGCCTCACCCAAATCGTCACCACCGACCTCCTCGGCACCGACGAAAAATGGCGGAACCTCGCTCCCCTCGCCTTCGAGGATTACATCCCGGCGGGCGATTTCCTTGCCGATATCTCGCGCGACCCCGAGAGCCACGGCCGCTTCGCCGCCGTCTTCCACCTCGGCGCCTGCTCCTCCACCACGGTCACCGACGCCGACTTCGTGCTGCGCAACAATTTCTCCTACACAAAAACCCTCTGCCGCTGGGCGCTCTCCACCGGCGCGCGCTTTGTTTACGCCTCCTCCGCCGCCACCTACGGCGACGGCACCGCCGGCATGGATGACAAAACCGAGGACCTCTCCCGCCTGCGCCCGCTCAACCTCTACGGCTACTCGAAGCACCTCTTCGACCTCCACGCATGGCGCGAGGGCATCCTCCCCGACATCGTCGGCATCAAGTATTTCAATGTTTTCGGCCCGAATGAATATCACAAGGGCGACATGCGCAGCCTCGTTTGCAAGGCGCACGATGAAATCCTCCGCACCGGCCGCATCCGCCTCTTCAAGAGCCACCGCCCGGACTACGCCGATGGCTGCCAGATGCGCGACTTCGTCTATGTGAAGGACGCCGTGGACATGACACTCCACCTCGCCGAGACGGAAACCGCCGGCGGCCTTTACAACATCGGCTCAGGCACCGCCCGCACCTGGCTGGACCTCGCCCGCGCGCTGTTCTCCGCCATCGGCCGCGAACCCTCGATCGAGTTTTTCGACATGCCCGAATCCATCCGGCACCAATACCAATACCACACCTGTGCGGACATCTCGAAGCTCCGCGCCACGGGTTACCAAAAGCCCGTCACCTCACTCGAAGACGCCATCCGCGACTACGCGGTCAACTACCTCGCCCCCGGCAAACGCCTCGGCGAATAAAGAGCCGTTAGGGAGATGTAGTGCAGGCGTCCCGCCTGCTTTCGTGATTTTTTCAATGGCGGGCGGGATGCCCGCCCTACTTCCCGGTGCGCAGGCTGAAGAATTCGTAGCTGTCCACCAGAGCGAGCCAGCTCGCCTCGATGATATTGTCGGAGACGCCCACGGTTCCCCAGCTCGAATGCCCGTCCGTTGATTCAATGAGCACGCGGGTGCGGGCGGCGGTGCCCCTCGCGCCGTCGATGATGCGAACCTTGTAGTCACTGAGCCTGACTCCATCGATCCACGCATGGAACGGCCGCAGAGCCTTTCTCAGCGCGGCGTCCAAGGCATTCACGGGCCCGTCGCCCACCTCCACCGTGTAGCCCTCGGCATCGCCGACCTTCAGCTTCACAGTCGCCTCGCAGGTCGTGAACCCGTGCTGGCGCGATTGGCGGAACGAGCAGTGGTATTCCTTGAGATCGAACAACACCGCGTGCCGCCCGAGCGTGCGGCGGATGAGCAGGTCGAACGAGGCGTCCGCCGCCTCGAACTCGTAGCCCAGCACCTCGCTTTCCTTCACCCGCTTGAGAATCGCGGCCACCTCCGGCGCGCCCTTTTGGAAGCTGAATCCCAACTCCGCCGCCTTCGCGAGAATGTTGCTCTGGCCGGACATGTCGGAGACCAAAATCGTCTGCGAGTTGCCCACGAGCGCGGGATCCATGTGCTCGTAGCTTCGGGAAATTTTTTGCACGGCGTGGACATGGAGACCGCCTTTGTGGGTGAACGCGGCACCGCCCACATACGGGGCGCGAATGTCCTGCGGAACATTCGCCAGTTCATCGACGAACCGCGAAACCTCGCGGAGCTGCTTCAAATCGGGCACGCAAGGGATCCCCATCTTCACCTGCAGCGTCGGGATGGTGGTGGTGAGGTTGCAATTTCCGACCCGTTCGCCGTAGCCGTTCATCGTGCCCTGCACCTGGCAGGCACCGGCGCGCACGGCGGCCAACGCGTTCGCCACGCCCAGCCCGCAATCATTGTGGGTGTGAATTCCCACCGGGCATTTCAACTCGGCCACCACCTCCGCGGTGATGCGGCCGACCTCCTCGGGCAGCGTGCCGCCATTCGTGTCGCAGAGCACGAGCAGGTCCGCACCCGCATCCCGGGCTGCGCGCAGGGTTTTCAGCGAGTAGTCGGGGTCGTCCTTGTAACTGTCGAAAAAATGCTCGGCGTCGTAGAAAACCTCGCGGCCGTTTTTTTTCAGGAAGGCCACCGTATCGGCGATCATGGCGAGGTTTTCATCAGCCGCCACATTCAGGACCTCCGTGACATGGAGCAGCCAGGTCTTGCCGACAATCGTCACCACCGGCGTCCTCGCCTCGAGAAGCATCCGCACTTGCGCATCGGCCTCGGCCGCGATTCCCCCGCGGCGCGTGCTGCCGAAGGCGGCGATCTTCGCGTTTTTCCACTCCAGCTTCGCCGCCTCCGCAAAAAACGCCGCATCGCGCGGATTCGAGCCCGGCCAGCCGCCCTCAATGAAATCGACCCCGAACGCATCGAGCCGCTGGGCCACACGAATCTTGTCGGCCACGGAAAAAGAAATCCCCGTCCCCTGCGTCCCATCACGCAGCGTCGTATCGTAAATCGTGACCTGTTTCATCTGAGAGAAAGATCCTAATCCCCGCCACACCGGGCTTCAAGATTCCAGAGCCGCCAGGTAGCGGTCTTTAGACGTGCCGTTGTGCCAAGAAAGTGGTCAGTCCCGCGTATTATCGCCTTTCCCGCACAGGGATTTGTATCGAGCGCCGGTTTCTAAGTGAATTCCGGGCGTTTTCCTGGACGCTGCGATGGTGGAGGGATTTTTTGTGGTGCTATGAGTTCCGTTGCCGAAATCGAAGCTGCAATCGAAAATTGCCAGTTCCCCAAGTTGACCAATTGGCTCATTGGATGGAGGTTTTTTTACAACGGCGCGCATCGACGCCTGCCTTGGAAAATTGGTTGTTGAATGCAAAGGGCGCGGCTGTTCCGGATGCTCAAACTCAGGCGACAATGAACCTGAGCCTCTGAAAACCTGTTTCGTAATCGCAATTTTCGGTCTGGTTGTTTTTGACAGCTCCCTTTAAGAAAAAATTAACCATACTCGTGCAAAAAAGGATTCTCATAACGTTGGTTGCCTCGCTCATTTTGGCGGCGTTCAGCGTGACTCTCTTGCTGCTGTGGCCGGTTCCCGAACCGCCGAAGCTCAAGGCCTCACAACCGGCACCCACCACATCCACCCCGGAAGCATCCACCTTCAAGCCATTCCTGTCCGAATCCACTCCCGCACCTTTTCCGCGACTCTCTCCGGAGCCGTTGGCTGATTGGGAACAGCAACTTGATTCCATCCTCTCCGCTCCCGGCGACACCTCCTCGGCCACGCGCGCGCTTCTGTCAGCCATATCTGGCCTGCCCGCCGAGGCGCAGGAACAGTTTATTGCCCATGCGCTCAATCTCTGCGGGGAGTCGGATTATTTCCGCGTGGAGGAAGTTTATTTTCGATCCAATCTGCCGCAATCCGTATCCGAAACCATTTTCAACGATGCTCTCAATCGCCCGGACGAGTTGAAACTTCCGCTCATGGCAAAAACCATGATGTATCCGAACCACCCGATGGCTGGCGAGGCCCGAGGAGTTCTGGAGTTTTATCTGGATCTTGAGCCCGGTGCTGAGCCTCTGGGCTCTTGGGATATCGCCGTGCGGGAGTATTTGAAAAAACAGCAGAAACCCTGAACCTCAATCACCCGAACATGAAATCCTCCCTGCTCTGCAAAACCTTCTTCGCCGGGCCGGACGCAGCGGGATTGGCAAGCCCTCATTCGAATTCTTGCCATTACTTTTTAATTGATTCCAAGTGTCGAATCTGGAATTGAGCAAGTCTCACTTTCAAGCTTCAAACTTCGGCCAAACCTCTCGGAGGGCTGTAAAGCGAGTTCCCTATAATTTATGCGTCCCCACTCGAAATGTTTCTCCATGATTGCCCGACATCCAAAAATACACGGCGAATTTTGTTTTTTTCGGAGTTCTATCAGGAATTTTTCAGTCATTTTTCAGCGCTCCGCAGTGCTTGCTGCATCAGTTGTCATCACCATGGCACTGACAAGTCCGAGTGTCGCACTTGGCCAGAATGTTCGTCGTCTTGACCAAGGCGTCAATTGGACATCGAGGGACTGGAACACTTTTTACACGACAGATCAGGGCTCACAGATCATGCCATATTCATGGATGAAGGCCCTTCGTGAGCCGAACGGTGGTCTTTTTTTGCGAAACTCGATGAAACGTTACGGTTTCCTTCCCAATGCCAAGAGCGTGTCAAATCCCCAAGCGCTTCCCGTCGGCTTTTTGGTAGCCTCCCATAATTCGCCCACCAAAAATTTTTCCATGACGTGCGCCGCGTGCCATACGCGTGAAATAACTGTCAATAAAACGAATTTCCGGATCGATGGCGGACCCGGATTCATAAATATGCATGCCTTTATGAATGATATGATTTTATCAGTCAATCATTTATTGACAAATGAACGTGCATTTAGAAACTTCCAGAGAGCAGTCAAAACCCCTAGCGCCCAGCTCAGGAATCAACTCCAGCAGTGGTATGATTTGAACAATCTCGTGGTGGGCCAGCAACTTCCCCCGCAGTCTTGGGGTATTGCGCGTTTGGATGCTCTGAACCTCATCCTTAACAGAGGGACCGGTGGAAACATTGGAGAACCATCAGCCAATTACTTGATTCCCGCTAATGTCGCTGTCGCCGACAAACCGGTGCGTTATCCTTTTCTTTGGAATTCAGATAAACAGGATTTGACGCAGTGGGCCGGCACAACGGTGAATGGCAACAAGCAATACGCCATGTCACGAAATACTGGAGAAGTCTGCGGAGTCTTCGGCTTCATTCACCCGGTGGGAGGACAGCCACCCACCGACTTTCTTGCTGAAAACTCGGTAAACTATACTGGGTTAGCTGTTATAGGAGATTTGACTCCCAAGATCGGGCCGCCCAAGTATCCATGGCGCATTGACACAAGTAAGGCCAGCCTCGGGGGTCAGCTTTATCAAATTCATTGCGCGTCATGCCATGGAATCGAACCCGGCGATCCCAGACCGCCGGTTTATGATACTTGGCGCACTCAGGTCCAGAACGTTGGCACAGATAGTTATTATTGGCAGACTTTGAACCGCACAGCCTCTTCCAGTGGCGTGCTTACTGGTTTTGTCTTTGGAAATCAACCCGTAGCGCCCACGGGGGAGGCTAGTATCTTTCTAACAAAAGTATTAAATTCTACCGCATTGACGCAAAGATTTCCAGGGATCAACCTCTCCATCAGTCCGCCAACGCACCCTTCTGGCTCGTATGAGTCACGGGTATTGCATGGAATCTGGGCGGCGGCCCCCTATCTCCATAATGGCTCAGTTCCGACTTTGGCGGAACTGCTTAAGCCAGCCTCTGAGCGCGTAACAAGCTTTAAGGTCGGGCGAAATTATGATATTAAGAATATCGGCTTGGCCACGACTCAACCTCTCGGTTCTACTGACCTCGAAACCAGTGGGCTGGGCAACAGCAATGCTGGTCACGAATTCGGAACCACACTATCCGCTTCGGACAAAGAGGCTTTGCTAGAGTATCTCAAGAGCCTGTAGTTTCCTCAGACTTGTGTTGAGGGGTCGGGAATTCATTCTTGAGTTTCAAGAAAGTGGTCAGTCCCGCGTATTCTCGCCTTTCCCGCGCAGGCACACGGATTTTCAAAGGGTCTTGCCCAGTTTAGAGGGGAAAATGGCGTGTTTGTTTAAGGAGAATTGAATAGATGTTATCAAGCCGATGGTTGAAACGCCACTCCGATTCCTTGAGGTGGATTAGGAATTTTTCCTT
>JAGWWS010000079.1 GCA_018970255.1 Verrucomicrobiota bacterium
CCGAGGTGGATGCGGCTGTGCTTGTAAACGATCTGGGCAATCAGGTCGTAGTCCGAATCGGTCAGGATGGGGGAAGTCTGCATCGTCACTTTCCGGCAGCGATTCTATCCGGCACCGCACGGCGGGCAAGCCGCGGAACCCCCAAAAATCTCTCGAAATCGCCCGGCTGCCGAATACGCTCTCGGAATGCCAACCGCCTCGGAAACCTCCCCCGCAGCCCAAAGCCCGCTTGCGGGGAAATACCTGACCTTCACCCTCGCCTCCGAAGCCTACGGCGTGCCGGTGCTGAAGGTCCGCGAGATCATCACCATGTTGCACATCACGGCGGTCCCCCAAATGCCTCCGCATGTGAAGGGCGTGATCAACCTCCGCGGAAAGGTGATTCCGGTCATCGATCTCCGCACCAAGCTCGGGCTGCCGGATTCCGCCATTGGCGAGATGAATTGCATCGTCGTGGTCCAACTCCCGGCTCGAGGCGGGGAATTGCGGAACATCGGGCTCATCGTCGATTCGGTCGAGGAAGTGGCGAATGTCGCCGCCGAGGACATCGAACCCCCGCCGGATTTCGGCGGATCGGTGAGCGTGGAATACCTCCTGGGAATGGCGAAGGTGAAAGGGGTCGTCAAAAGCCTGCTCGATATCGAAAAAGTCATCGCCGACGACATCGCGAGGGTCCCCGCGGAGGCCGCCGCCTGACATGCCAGCCGCAGCCCCGGCCGGACACGGCAAAACCGTCCTCGATTGGATCAACGCCGTCGTGCCCCCGGTCTTCCAGACGATGGCCGGCCTCTCCGCACAGCCAGGCACCGTTTTCCACCCTGTCCACCAGCCGCTCGTCCTCCAGGGCGTTGCGGGGGCGATCGGGCTGTCCGGGAAGGTTTCCGGAATGGTTTACACCTCCTTCGGAAAAGGGCTCGCCTCCTTCATCGCCGAAAAAATCCTCGGATCGGTTTCCTCCGAGCAGGACCTCTCTGATGTTGTGGCAGAACTCACCAATATGGTCACCGGCAACCTGAAATCCCGGTTCAGCGACAGCGGTTTCAATTGCACCCTCACGCCGCCATCCGTCGTCACCGGCAACAAAATCTCCGTCAACCCGAAGAACTGCACCTTGGGCGTCGGAATGGAATTCCTCGTCGAGGGGTGTCCCGAACCGCTTTGCGTTTACTTTTTTGGCGTTTTCAACCAATAACCCACCACCATGCCCACACCCAAGATTCTCAGCGTGGACGACAGCCGGATGGTCCACACGCTCGTCAACAAGGCTTTCGCGCCCTACGAGGCGCAGGTCGTTCTCGCCTCGAACGGCGCCGAGGCGCTCGAGGTGGCCTCGCGGGAAACCCCCGATGTGATCCTCCTTGATGTCACCATGCCCGTGATGGATGGCGTCGAGTGCCTGTCCCGCCTCAAGGCCGACCCGCTGCTCAAAGACATCCCGGTCATCATGCTCACCGCCGAGGCCGGCAAGGAAAATGTCCTCAAGATCGCGAAGATGGGCGTGCGCGACTACATCGTGAAACCCTTCACCGAGGCGGGCGTGATCGAGCGTGTCACGCGGATCGTTGACCTGAAGCCCCGCGCCGGCGTCGCGCCCGCCCCTGCAGCGGCCCCGGCGGCGCCGGCCGCCTCCGCGCCCGTGCCGAAAAAGAACCTCAAGGTCACCGATGCCATCAACATCCTTGTCGTGGACGAACACCCGGCCATCCTCGAAACGATCCAATCGTCCGTCGCACCGCGCGGATGGAAGGCCGCTGGCTGCGACACGCTCGAGGCCGCCACGAAAAAAATCGCCGAAGCCGCCGCCTCGAAAACGACCCCCGATGTCGTGCTCGTGAGCCTCGCTTACCCGAACAAGGCGGCGATCAAATTCCTCCAGGCCACCCGCACCCGTCCGGAAATGAAAAATGTGCCGATGGTCGCCATGGCGATCCGCACGGC